>JARFTX010000063.1 GCA_029289265.1 Gammaproteobacteria bacterium | reverse complement strand
GCTTGCCGGCGAGCGCCGGTGAGATGCCCATCAGGCGCGCGCCGTTGCGGTTGATTGCGGTCGCGCGCAGCGCCTTGCCGTAGATGGTGCGGCCGAAGAACAGCGCGAGCGCGACGATCAGCACCAGCGAGGACGTCACCACCCAGATCGTCTGGCCGGTGATGAACATCGGGCCGACCTCGAAGCGGGCGAGCGAGAACGGCGAGGTACGGTAGCCCTCGGCGCCGAAGAAGACGAGACCGAGCCCGACCATCGCGACGTGGGCGGCGACCGAGACGATCAGCAGCACCAGCACCGGGACCTCGGCGATCGGTTGATAGACGATGCGGTACATCATCGGCCCCATCGGCACGACGATCAGCACCGTGAGCAGCACCTGGGCGACGAGCGGCAGCTCGGCGAGCGGCAGCGCACCGACCAGCGCGAGCAGCGCGAGCGGATAGACGATGTTGATCGCGCCGATGCCGACGAGACGTTTGATCTGGCGGGCACGCAGCGCATCGAAGCCGTCGAGCGCGGCGACCACCAGCCCCGCGCCGATCAACAGCCACAGCGTCGCGGGAAAGATGCCGTTTTCGATCATGGCGAGGGTGAGCGCACCATAGGCGACGAATTCCCCCTGCGGGATGAAGATGACCCGGGTCACGGCGAACACCAGCACCAGTGCCAGTGCCAAGAGCGCGTAGATCGCGCCGTTGGTGATGCCGTCCTGCCCGAGGATGAGGGCGATATTGAAGTCCATGGACGAACCTCGCTGCCGGTCCGCCCGGAAGGCGGGCGGACCGGTCGGTCAGCTGTGGAGGCGTGAAGCCTTGTGCATCGGCAGCGGCGGGCGACGGCCCGCCGGCTCCCGGCGGTCAGCGCGCGTCGGGCGTGGCGAGCTTCCAGGTGCCATTGACGATCTGCACCATCACGCGCGCCCGCTGGTCGAGGCCGAGGTGGTCGGTCGGGCTCATGCTGAAGATGCCGTGGGCAGCCGGCGCCTCGCGCACGTTCTCGAGCGCATCACGCAGCGCCGCGCGGAACTCCGCGGTGCCGGGCTGGCCCGCCTTGAGTGCCTCGGGGATCGCGGCCTGCAGCAGCACGCCGGAATCCCAGGCGTGGGCGCCGAAGGTCGACACGCTGCCCTTGCCGTGGGCGGCCTCGTAGGCGTTGATGTACTCGAGCGCGCTCGCCTTGACCGGGTTGGCGTCGGGCAGTTGCTCGGCGACCAGCACCGGGCCGGCCGGCAGGAAGGTGCCTTCGCAGTCGCGGCCGCACACGCGCAGGAAGTCGTTGTTGGCGACGCCGTGGGTCTGGTAGATCTTGCCGGCGTAGCCGCGCTCCTTGAGCGTCTTCTGGGGCAGCGCCGCGGGCGTGCCCGAACCGGCGATCAGGATGGCGTCGGGACGCGCCGACATGAGCTGCAGCACCTGCCCGGTCACCGAGGTGTCGGTGCGGTTGTAGCGCTGGCTGCTGACGACGTCGAGACCGCGCGCCTTGGCGATCGCACCGAACTGCTCCGCCCAGCCCTCGCCATAGGCGTCGGCAAACCCGATGAAGCCGACCGTCTTGACCTGGTTGTTGGTCATGTGCTCGATGATCGCGGTGGCCATCTGCTGGTCGTTCTGCGGCGTCTTGAAGACCCAGCGCTTCTTGTCGTCGACCGGCTCGACGATGCGGCTCGAGGCGGCCCACGAGATCATCGGCGTGCGCGATTCGGCGGCGACGTCGATCATCGCCAGTGAGTTGGGCGTCGTCGTCGAGCCGAGCACGACGTCGACCTTGTCCTCGTCCACCAGCTTGCGGATGTTCTTGACCGCCTGGGTCGTGTCGGAGGCGTCGTCCAGCACGATGTAGTTGATCTTCTGGCCGCCGATCTCCTGCGGCATCAGGGCGACGGTGTTGCGCTCGGGGATGCCCAGCGACGCGGCCGGGCCGGTCGCCGAGACGGTTACGCCGACGTTGATCTGGGCGTGGGCGGCGGTGGCGGCGAAGGCCAGGCCGATTGCGATCAGGGTGCTCTTCAGTTTCATCTCGTGTCTCCTCCTCGTGGTGTGTGCGACCCGGTTCGAGGTAACCGTGGCCGCGTGGTGCAGGCCTAACCCGTTCTTATTATGTCAATGACTGATTGTTGGTAGTCAAACGAATTCTTGCACAACCAAATCCGACCGTCGAGTCGATAATACCCAATTTCGCGCCGCCGGCCGGCGAACATGTTGACTTTGATCAATAGGCGTGCACTTTCTTTCATGCCGCAGCGCAGTATCGTTCATGCGGTTTCTCCGGCAGCGGCGCGCGAACCGGCGCGGCGGCGCCCGACGTCCTGGGCCAGGCCGCGCACGCCGCGCAGGAAGATGCGCGTCACCACCGGCGCCATGTCGGCGTACGACAGCGAGCCGTCGGCGCGCAGCCAGGTGAAGCTCCAGTTGATCATGCCGAACAGCACCATCGCGATCGGCTTGTCGAGGTTGCGGCGCTTGAGGCCCGGCTCGACCCGCTCGACCGCGGCGGCGAAGGCGGCGACCACCTGGCGCTGCTTGTCGCGCACGCGCTCGGCCTGCTCGGGCCCGAGGAATTTGACGTCCTGCACCATCACCATGTGGCGGCTCTGCGAGTGCGCGTACTCGGCCATGAAGTCGGCGAGGAGCGCCGCGAGCTGCTCCTCGGGCTCCAGCCCGCGCGCCTCGACGCCGGCGACGATCTCGAGCAGCCGGTCGATGTAGCTGTCGGCGATGTCGAAGAGGATGTGCTCCTTGTCGCGGTAATAGTGGTAGAGCAGCGGCTTGGAGACGCCGCAGGCCTGTGCCAGCTCGGCCATCGAGGCGTTGTGGAAGCCCTTGTCGCCGAACAGTTGCGCCGCGGCCGTCATGATCGAGGTCCGCTGCAGCTCGAAGGTCGGTGCCTTGCCTCGGGCCATGTTCGCCCCCGTCTAGGGTTTCTGGGCTGTGCGCGCGACCGCGGCGCGTTCAGCGTTCATCGAAACTGATCACCACGCGCTCGGTGAGCGGATGCGCCTGGCAGGTCAGCACGTAGCCGGCGTCGATGTCCGGCTGCTCCAGCGTGTAGTTCTTGTCCATGCGCACGCGGCCCTCGACCACCTTGGCGCGGCAGGTGCTGCATACGCCGCCCTTGCACGAGTAGGGCAGATCCATGCCGGCGGCGAGCGCGACGTCGAGGACGGACGGATCCTCGGCGCGGAACTCCATCTCGCGGCGCAGCCCATCGGCGATCACGGTGACCCGCGCCTGCGCCGCGTCGCCCGGCTCGACGTGGTGATCCGGGGCGGCGGCGGGCACGCCGAAGCGCTCGACGTGCACATGCTCGGGGGCGAGCCCGGCGGCAAGCAGCGCCGCCTCGACCTCGTCGATCATCGCGCCGGGCCCGCAGACGAAGGCCTCGTCGACGGTGTCGGCCGGAATCAGCGTTTCGAGGAAGGCGCGCACGCGCTCGGCGTCGAGCCGCCCGTTGAAGAGCGGCACCTCCTGCTCCTCGCGCGAGAACAGGTTGTACAGCGTAAAGCGGGCGAGATAGCGGTTCTTCAGGTCCTCGAGCTCCTCGGCGAACATCACGCTCGCCTGGCGGCGGTTGCCGTAGACCAGCGTGAAGCGGCTCTTCGGCTCGGCGCGCAGCGTCGTCTTGATGTGCGAGAGGATGGGCGTGATGCCGCTCCCGGCGGCAAAGGCGACGTAGTGCCGGGCGTGGGCGGCGTCGAGCGGGGTGAAGAAGCGCCCCTCGGGCGTCATCACCTCGAGCACGTCGCCGACCCGGATGCCGCCGTCGTTCACCCAGCTCGAGAAGCGTCCGCCGGCGACCTTCTTGATGGCGACCCGTAGTTCGCCCTCGCCCACGCCCGAGCAGATCGAGTAGGAGCGGCGCAGTTCCTCGCCGTCGATCGCGACGCGCAGGTTGAGGTGCTGGCCCTGCACGAAGCGGTAGTCGTCGGCGAGCTCGGCCGGCACCTCGAAAGCGAGGCTCACCGCATCGGCGGTCTCGCGCCGGACCTGGGCGACCTTGAGGGGATGGAAGCGTGGCGTCATCGTATGTCGTCTCCGCAGGGCCGCATCGCCGCGGCTCAGATCGGCTTGAAGTATTCGAAGGGCTCGGCGCAGGCATTGCAGCGGTAGAGCGCCTTGCACGCGGTCGAGCCGAATTCCGACAGGCGTGCCGTGTCCGTCGCCCCGCAGCGCGGGCAGGCGAGCCTGCGGGGCGGCACGAAGCGCAGCGGGCGGGTGACGGTCGCGCGCCCGCCGGCCTCGGCAACCTCGGGCGGCACGATGCCCCAGGCGCGCAGCTTGTCGCGCGCCGAGTCGGCGATCCAGTCGGTGGTCCAGGGCGGCGCGAGCCGCGTCTCGACCGTCACCTTCCCGGCGCCGGCGTCGCGCAGCGCGTCGCGGATCGACTCGGCGATGACCTCGGTCGCCGGGCAGCCCGAGTAGGTCGGCGTCACGACGACGCGGAGCCCGTCGGCGCCCGCGTCGATCGCGCGCACGATGCCGAGCTCGGTGACCGAGACCACCGGGATCTCCGGATCGGGCACCGTGCCGAGCACCTCCCAGGCGCGTGTTTCGCTCAAGCTCATGGCTGTGCGCCGCTCACCACTGTGCACCCGGATAGGTGCGCTGCATGTGCTGCAGCGTCGCCAGCAGGTGGCCCATGTGCTCGCTGTGGCGCCCGAACTTGCCATAGGAGCGGAACGGCGTGCGCGCCGGCACGGTGAGCGTCGCCTCGCCGAACGCGGGCAGCACCACCGCCTCCCAGTCCGCCTCGAGGGTGCTCCAGGCCGGGCCGATGCCGGCGGCGGCGACCGCCTCGTCGCCGGGCGCAGGGGCGAACATCTCGGCGGTGTAAGGCCACAGGTAGTCGAGCGCGGCCTGGGCGCGGGCGTGCGAGGCCTCGGTGCCGTCGCCCAGGCGCACCACCCAATCGCCGGCGTGGCGGGCGTGGTAGCGCGCCTCCTTGAGGCTTTTCGCCGCGATCGCCCCGAGCTCGGCGTCGCTCGACTGCGCCAGGCGCTCGAACAGCAGCTCCTGGAAGCTCGCGAACAGGAACAGGCGCACCATGCTGCGGCCGAAGTCGTCGTTGGGCAGCTCGCACAGCGTCAGGTTGCGGTACTGGCCCTCGGTGCGCAGGAAGGCGAGCTGGTCCTCGTCGCGCCCGCGGCCTTCGAGCCGGCCGGCGTGGGTGAGCAGCAGGCGCGCCTGGCCGATCAGGTCGAGCGCCATATTGGCGAGCGCCATGTCCTCCTCGAGCACCGGCGCGTGGCCGCACCACTCGGCCGTGCGCTGGCCGAGGATCAGCGCGTTGTCGCCGATGCGCAGCACGTAGTCGATGTGTTCCGGGCTTGCATTCATCCGTTCTCTCCGCGGGTGGGTTCCGCCTTGCTCACGCGGTCGCCGCCGCGTCTCGTCCATCGTGTCGGAACGGCCGCACCGCCGTCGGCACGACCGCTTCCCGGCGACCTGCACGGGCACGCGGCCCGTCTCACATGTGGTTCACTTCGTCCGGCAGCTTGTAGAAGGTCGGATGCCGGTAGATCTTGTCCTCGGCCGGGTCGAAGAGCTCGGGCTTCGCGTCGGGGTCGGAGGCGACGATCGCCTCGGCCGGCACCACCCAGATGCTCACGCCCTCCTGGCGCCGGGTGTAGACGTCTCGCGCGACCTGCAGCGCGAGCTTCGCGTCGGGCGCATGCACGCTCCCGCAGTGCTTGTGGTCGAGCCCGTTGCGGCTGCGCACGAACACCTCCCACAGCGGCCATTCCTTGCGTTCCATTCTCGCTTCTCCTCGTTGTCCGGTCAGGCCGCCCGGCGCTCGCGCGCCGCGCGCTTGCGTTCGTGCTCGAGCGCCGCCTCGCGCACCCAGGCGCCGTCCTCCCAGGCCTCGACGCGCGCCGCCAGGCGGTCGACGTTGCACTGCCCGTGGCCGCCGACGACCGCCCAGAACTCGTCCCAGTCGATCGCGCCGAAGTCGTGGTGGCCGCGCGCCTCGTTCCACTTCAGTTCCGGGTCGGGGAGCGTCACGCCGAGCACCTCGGCCTGCTTCACCGTCGCATCGACGAACTTCTGGCGCAGGTCGTCGTTGGAGATGCGCTTGATGCCCCAGCGCGCGCTCTCGGTGTGGACCGAGTCCTTGTCGTGCGGACCGAACATCATGATCGACGGCCACCACCAGCGATTCACCGCGTCCTGCACCATCTCGCGCTGCTCGGCCGTGCCGCGCATCATGGTGAGCAGCAGGTCGTAGCCCTGGCGCTGGTGGAAGGACTCCTCCTTGCAGATCCGCACCATCGCCCGCGCGTAGGGGCCGTAGCTGCACTTGCAGAGCGGGATCTGGTTCATGATCGCGGCGCCGTCGACCAGCCAGCCGATCACGCCGATGTCGGCCCAGGTGAGCGTCGGGTAGTTGAAGATCGAGCTGTACTTGGCGCGGCCTGAGTGCAGCGCCTCGACCAGCTCGTCGCGCGACACCCCGAGCGTCTCGGCCGCGGCGTAGAGATACAGGCCGTGGCCGCCCTCGTCCTGGACCTTGGCGAGCAGGATGGCCTTGCGTTTCAAGGTCGGCGCGCGCGTGATCCAGTTGCCCTCGGGCAGCATGCCGACGATCTCGGAGTGCGCGTGCTGGCTGATTTGGCGGATCAGCGTGCGGCGATACGCCTCGGGCATCCAGTCCTTCGCCTCGATGTAGCCGCCGGCGTCGATCTTCGCGTCGAACTCGGCCTGATAGGCCGCGTTCTCGGGCGCCCGGCCGGCCGGCTCGTCGCGCTTGGGCTGGGGGATGTCCAGTGCCTGGGTGTACATGCTGCCTCCTGTTACTCCTTGGGCCGGCGGTCGACGACGCGCTTGGCCTTGCCGATGGTGACGCGCTCGATCGAGAACGGCTCGCCGACATGCACGCGTGCCGAAACGCCGATGAAGCTCTTGATGCGGTGCGTGAGCTCGGTGGCGAGCGCCTCCTTCTGATGCGGGTGACGGCCGACGTTCGCTTCGGGATTGACCTCGACATGCACGGTGAGGCTGTCCATGTGGCCATCCTTGGTCACTTCGATCAGATACTGCGGCGCGAGCTTGGGCATCTGGCAGATCAGCTCCTCGATCTGCGTCGGGAAGAGGTTCACGCCGCGGATGATCAGCATGTCGTCGCTGCGCCCGGTGATCTTCGCCATGCGCCGCATCGAGCGCGCGGTCGGCGGCAGGAGCCGTGTGAGGTCGCGCGTACGGTAGCGGATCACCGGCATCGCCTCCTTGGTGAGCGAGGTGAATACCAGCTCGCCTTCCTCGCCGTCGGGCAGCACCTCGCCGGTCGTCGGGTCGATGATCTCGGGGTAGAAGTGGTCCTCCCAGATCACTGGACCGTCCTTGGCCTCGATGCACTCGACCGCGACCCCCGGCCCGATCACCTCGGAGAGCCCGTAGATGTCGATCGCGTCCATGCCGGAGCGCGCTTCCATCGCCTCGCGCATGCCCTGGGTCCACGGCTCGGCGCCGAAGATGCCGAGCTTGAGCGAGGTCGTCTTCGGGTCGATGCCGAGGCGTTCCATCTCGTCGAGCACGGTCAACATGTAGGACGGCGTCACCATGATGATCGAGGGCTTGAAGTCCTGGATGATCTGGATCTGCTTCTCGGTCTGGCCCCCGGACATCGGGATCACCGTACAGCCCAGCCGCTCGGCGCCATAGTGCGCACCGAGCCCGCCGGTGAAGAGGCCGTAGCCGTAGGCGACCTGGACCATGTCGCCGGCACGGCCGCCGGCGGCACGGATCGAGCGGGCCATGACGTTCGCCCACATGTCGATGTCGTTCTGCGTATAGCCGACCACGGTCGGCTTGCCGGTCGTGCCCGAGGACGCATGGACGCGCACGACCTGCTCGCGCGGCGCCGCGAACAGGCCGAACGGGTAATTGGCGCGCAGGTCGGCCTTGCTCGTGAAGGGAAACTTCGCGAGGTCGGCGAGCGACGTCAGGTCGTCCGGATGCACCCCGGCGGCGTCGAAGCTCGCGCGGTAGTGCGGCACGTTGTCATAGACGTGGCGCAGCGTCCATTTCAGGCGGTCGAGCTGCAGTGCGCGCAACGCGTCCGGGCTTGCCGTTTCGATCGGTTCCAGATCGCCCGGCGCGGGGCTTCTGACTGGCATGTGGTGTCTCCTCCTGGCTCATTCGCTTGTCGTGTCCGTTATCGGTTTTATGTTCGGCCACGCGCGCTACAGCTCGACCACCGGTCGGCCGCGTATGCGATAGGACTTGCCGCGCATGACCGCAATGAGCTCTCCCTTCTGATTCGTCACCGTGATGTCGTACACCCCGGTGCGTCCTGCGACGAACAGCTCCTTCGCCTCGGCGACGAGGCGATCGCCGGGGCGTGCCGGCGCCATGAAGTCGAGGCTGATCCCCGAGGCCACGGTCTGTTCGTTGTAGCTGTTGCACGAGTAGGCGAACGCGGTGTCGGCAAGCACCGTGAGGAATCCGCCATGGCAGATGTCGAAGCCGTTCAGCATGTCCTCGCGCACCGTCATCGCGACTTTGGCGCCGCCCGGTGCAACCTCCAGGAACTCGATGCCGAGGCCGCGCGCGGCGCGGTCGCGCTCGCGCATGCCGTCGCGCACGCGTTCGGCGAGCGTCTGAGGATCAAGCCCGCTCGACAGGTCGCGGAAGCCAGCCTCGGTCATCGCGCGGCTCCCGGCGTCGTGGCGATCCCTCGGGTCGTGATCGTGTCCATCGCTCAATCCCCCTTGAAGCGCGGCGCGCGCTTCTCGAGGAAGGCGGCGACGCCTTCGCGGTAGTCGTTGGAGCGGCCGCACACCGACATCAGGTTGCGTTCGAGTTCGAGCTGGGCCTCGAGGCTGTTGGTCGAGCTCGCCCAGATCGCCTTCTTGGTCTGGGCGTAGCCGAAGGTCGGGCCGGCAGCGAGCGCGGTGGCGACCTCGCGCACGGTGGGCATCAGGGCCTCGTCGTCGACGCACTTCCAGATGAGCCCCCAGGCCTCGGCCTGCTCGGCCGAGAGGCGCTCGCCCAGCAGCGCGAGCCCGAGTGCGCGGGCCGGGCCGACGAGGCGCGGCAACGCCCAGGTGCCGCCGGTGTCGGGAATCAGTCCGAGCTTGGCGAAGGACTCGATGAAGCTCGCCGAGCGGGCGGCGAACACCAGGTCGCAGGCGAGCGCAAGATTCGCGCCGGCACCGGCGGCCACGCCATTGACGGCGGCGATCACCGGCATCTCCAGCGCCCGCAGCGCGAGCACCAGCGGCTTGTAGTTGCGCTCGATCGAGTCGCCCAGATCGGGCGGTGCCGCGCCGGGGGCGACGCTGCGATCCGAGAGGTCCTGGCCGGCGCAAAAACCCCGGCCGGCCCCGGTAATGACGAGCGCGCGGGCGCTGCCGTCCAGGCGTCCGGCCCGGACCTGGGCGAGCGCCTCGCGCACCTCCTCGTGCATCTGCTCGTTGAAGCTGTTGAGCCGCTCGGGCCGGGCGAGCGTCAGTGTCGCGACGCCGTCCGCGGTCTCGAGGCGGATCGTCTCGCCCTGCATGTGCAGTTCTCCGCTCATTTCGTCTCCTCTGTCGTCGGGCGGTGGTGTGCCTCGCGCTGTGCGGTCCCGGTGGCCTGCGGCCCCGGGTATTGTTTGACCGACCCGTCGTTCAATAGTAATCTTGACCGAAATCAAAAGACAACTGTTTTCTGCTTGACAAGTTTGTCGCACTGCAACACGGCAGCCCTCGAAGGTCGCAGAACCGGGCGTGCCGCAACCCCACCCGAAGGAGACCCCCATGCCCCACCCGCTGTTCGACCAGCATCAGGCGACGCTCGCCGCCGCCGTCGAGGCGCTCCGCACGCGCGGCTACTGGACCCCGTACCCCGAGATGCCCAGCCCCAAGGTCTATGGCGAGAACGCCGATGCCGAGGCGCGGGCGGCGCTCGAACGGCTCGTCGGCGCGGACTTTCCGCTCGATCAGCCCGGCGAGTGCGCGAGAATCGCGCCGGAGCGCTCGCCCTACGGCGCGCGGCTCGATGTCCGCTATCCGGCCTGCTCGGCGCAGGCGCTGGTCGATGCGGCAAGCGCTGCCCAGCCGGGCTGGCAGAAGCTCGGGCCCGACGGTCGCGTCGGCGTCTGCCTGGAGATTCTCGCCCGGCTCAACCGGGCAAGCTTCGAGATCGCCCACGCCGTGATGCTTACCACCGGCCAGGGCTGGATGATGGCCTTCCAGGCCGGCGGGCCGCATGCCCAGGACCGCGGCCTGGAGGCGGTCGCCCAGGCCTGGGAGGCGATGCGCGCCGTGCCGGCCGAGGCGGTGTGGGAGAAGCCGCAGGGCAAGAATCCGCCGCTGCGGATGCAAAAGCACTTCGAGATCGTCGGCCGCGGCGTCGCGCTGGTGATCGGCTGCGGCACCTTCCCGACCTGGAACACCTATCCGGGGCTTTTTGCGGCCCTTGCGACCGGCAACCCCGTCATCGTCAAACCGCATCCCAACGCCGTGCTGCCGGCGGCGATCACGGTGCGCATCGCCCGCGAGACGCTTCGTGAGGCCGGCCTCGACCCCAACCTGGTGACCCTCGCGATGTTCGACGCGCCCGAGAGCACGCAGGCGCTGGCGATGCATCCTCAGGTGAAGTCGATCGACTTCACCGGCGGCGCGAGCTTCGGCCACTGGCTGCTCGACAACGCCCGCCAGGCCCAGGTCTATGCCGAGCTCGCAGGCGTGAACAACGTCGTGATCGAGTCGACCGACCAGTACAAGGCGATGCTGCGAAACCTCGCCTTCACGCTGAGCCTCTACTCGGGCCAGATGTGCACGACCACCCAGGCGATCCTGGTGCCGGCCGGCGGCATCGACACCGATCAGGGCCACAAGAGCTGCGACGAGGTGGCGGCCGATCTCGCCGCGGCGATCGACAAGTTCCTCGCCGACCCGGCGGTCGCGACCGCGGTGCTGGGCGCGATCCAGTCGGAGGACACGCTCGCCCGCGTCGAATCGGCCGCCGAGCACGGCCGCGTGGTGCTCGCCTCGCGTGCGATTCCCCACCCCGATTTCCCCGGCGCGCGGGTGCGCACGCCGGTGGTGCTCGCCTGCGACGCCGCCGACGAGCGCGCGTACATGACCGAGCGCTTCGGGCCGATCAGCTTCGTCGTCAAGGTTGCCGACGCCGCGGCCGCGGTGGCGCTCTCCGAGCGCATCGTGCGCGAGTGCGGCGCCCTGACGGTGGGCGTCTATTCGACCCGTCCCGAATTCCTCGAGGCGATGGCCGCCGCGACCGAGCGCGCCGGTGTGGCGCTGTCGGTGAACCTCACCGGCGGCGTGTTCGTGAACCAGTCGGCAGCCTTCTCCGACTACCACGGCGTCGGCATGAACCCGGCAGCCAACGCCAGCTACGCCGACGCGGCCTTCGTCGCCAACCGCTTCCGCGTCGTGCAGCGGCGCTGGCACATCGACTGAGAGCGAGATGTTTCCTGGAGCCAGGCGAGGCGTGAGCGGGTGAGCAACGCAGCAGTCGAGCCGCACATCAGCTCTGCCGACCCGCTCTGAACCTTACTTCCGGTCCCGCGGCGCCGCGCCCCCCGGCCCCGCCGCGCCCGGCCTTCAGGAGCCGCCACGATGCCCTGTTACGAAATCGACGGCATCCGCCCCGTCGTCCATCCGAGCGCCTTCGTGCACCCCGACGCCGTGCTGATCGGTGACGTGCACATCGGCCCGCGCTGCTACGTCGCGCCGCTTGCGAGCCTGCGCGGCGACTACGGCCGCATCATTCTCGAGGAAGGCAGCAACGTGCAGGACTGCTGCGTGATGCACGGCTTTCCCAACATCGACACCGTGGTCGGCGTGGACGGCCATATCGGCCACGGCGCGGTGCTGCACGGCTGCAAGGTCGGGCGCAATGCGCTGGTCGGCATGAACGCGGTGGTCATGGACAATGCCCTCGTCGGCGAATCCGCGATGATCGCCGCCTGCGCCTTCGTCAAGGCCGGCATGGAGATCCCGCCCCACACGCTCGCCGCCGGCATTCCCGCGCGCATCGTGCGCACGCTGACCGAACAGGAGATGAGCTGGAAGGTCGACGGCACCGGCACCTACCACGACCTGACGGTGCGCAGTCTGGCCACACTCGCGCGCTGCGAGCCGCTGACGGCACCCGAGCCGGGCCGGCCGACGATCGACGCGCCCGGCATCGTCCCGCTGGTCGAACTCAAGCGCGGCAACGCCCCGTGAGGCCCGCCCCGAGGGCATTCCAGGGCGTAACGAGTCGCAAAATCGATTGATTCGGCCCCCGGCCGGTGGCACGATCCAAGGTTCGTGAGCGGATGCGACCGGCACGCATCGGGCGCGCCCATGCCGAGGCGGGCGATGCGGGCGGGGAGGGTGCCTCCGCTCCCGGCCACGACGAACCGTCATTCCAACAGAGGGAGAACAACATCATGGAACGATTCAAGCGGCTCATTTCCATCCTGATGATCGTGAGTTTCACCAACGTGCTGTTCATCCAGCACGCGGCGGCGACACTGATCTCGACCGAGCAGGTCGCACGCGCGGTCGCCGCTGAACAGGGCCGCTCAGGTCATGCTCGGCTCGCCGACGTGCTTGCCCGCGCCGACGTGCAACAAGAGCTCGTGCGCCTGGGCGTGAGCGCCGAGGATGCGCAGCTTCGCATCGCGGCATTGACCGACGACGAGGCGGCGCTGCTCGCCCAGCAGATCGAGAGCGCCCCGGCCGGCAGCGGCGTGCTGGGTGCGATCCTGCTGGTGTTCTTCGTGTTGTTGCTCACCGACATCCTTGGTTTCACCAAAGTCTTCCCGTTCACCCGCTCGGTGCGCTGAGCGGACGCCGGGCGCCGGCCGGCGGCGTTTTCTCGCCGCCGCCGGCGCGACGGCGCTTGTCGCACTGGCCGGCTGTGCCGCCGCACCGACGCTGCGTCCGGCGTGGCAGGCGCCCGCCGATCTGCCGCGCCGCGTCGAGCTCGCCGACACCCCCTTCTTCCCCGACGACACCTACTACTGCGGCCCCGCGGCACTTGCCACGGTGCTCGGCGCGGCGGGACTGGCGGTAAGCGTCGACACCCTCGCCGACCAAGTCTTCGTTCCCGCGCGCCGGGGCTCGCTGCAGATCGAGATGCTGGTCGCGGCGCGGCGCGGCGGCGCCGTGGCGACGCTGATCCCGGGCGAGCGCGAGGCGCTGATGCGAGAGCTCGCCGCCGGGCACCCGGTGGTCGTGCTGCAGAATCTCGGCCTGTCGTGGGCGCCGGCCTGGCACTACGCGGTCGTGGTCGGCTACGACCTCGAACGCGGCCACTTCATCCTGCGCTCGGGCGCGATCGAACGCGAGCTCACGTCGTTTCGCACCTTCGAGCACACCTGGGCGCGCTCGGGCCGCTGGGCCTTCGTCGCGCTTCCGCCCGGGCAGTTGCCGGCGAGCGCGACCGAGCTCGAGGCGACCCGCGCACTGGTCGCCTTCGAGCGCGGCGCCCCACCCGAGGCAGCCGAGCGGGGCTACGCGGCCGCGCTGGCGCACTGGCCAGCAAGCCTGATTCTGGCGATGGGGCTCGGCAACACGCGCTATGCGCAGGGCGATCTCACCGGTGCGGAGGCCGCCTTCGGCGACGCCGCCCGCAGGCACGACGCCCCGGCTGCCCATCACAATCTGGCCGTGGTGCTGCTCGAGCTGGGACGTCCGCGCGAAGCACGCGCGGCAGCCGAGCGCGCGCTTGCGGCCAACGGCGCGCTCGGCGAAGCCGCCCGGGCGACCCTCGCCCGCATCGACGCGGTCGAGAACGGCCCCGACTCGCCGCGCTGAGCAAAGCGCCGTCCACTGACCCGGAGCCCCCATCCCGTAGCGCTGCGCGGGTTTTCCCTTGCGCCCGGCCCGCGACACGGACATTTCCCCATTCCTCGCGGATAATGCTGCGGCATCGGGCGCTGAACTTCGGCCCGGCGCCCGCGCTCGAACTGCGGTCGGAGATGAATTCCCGCAGCGCCGCGCGGCGCGCTGCGGCGCAATCCTTGGGCCAATCGGCACGACCCCTGCGATGACTCGAACGACAACGACATGGTCCGCAGCGACCCGGAACGACGAGCAGCCTCTTGGTGCGGGTTCCGCGTCCGCGGCGCCACCCGCCGGGACACCGAGCGGCCGCCGCGGGCGCGCCGGCCTCTTGCGCTTCGCGCTGTTGACGCTTGCCTGGTGGGCACTCACCGAGGGCAGCGGCGGTTGGGGCTTCGGGCTGCCGCTCGCCGCCGCCGCGGCGGCGGCGAGTCTGTGGCTCGCACCGCCCGCTCGCCATGCACCGACCCTCGCGCGCCTGCCAGGCTTTGCCGCGTGGTTCATGTGGCAATCGCTCGTAGCGGGCTGTGACGTGGCGCGCCGCACGCTCGCCCCAGCGCTGCACCTGCGCCCCGCTCTGGTGCGCGTCACGCTCGACCTGCCCGACGGCGCGCCCACCTGGTGGTTCATGCTGACCATCAGCCTGCTGCCCGGCACACTGAGCGTGCGCCGCGACGGCCGTGAGATCGAGCTGCACTGCCTCGACGTCGCGCTCGACGCCGCCGAGGCGGCGCACGACACCGAGCGGCGGATCGCCCGGTTGTTCGCGATCGGGCCGCTGCCGCCGCGGAGCAGTGGCCGATGACGGCGCTGCTCGAACTCGTCGCGGTGCTGCTGTTCGCCACGCTCGCGGCCGGGCTGCTGCGGGTGTGGCGCGGCCCCGGCATCGCCGACCGGATGCTCGCGGCGCAGCTCTTTGGCACCACCGGCGTCGCGTTGCTCCTGGTGCTCGCCGAGGTCCAGGCGGCCCCGGCGCTGCGCGACGTGGCGCTGGTACTGGCGCTGCTGGCGCTGCTCGCCGTGCTCGCGTTCGTTGCGCGGGTGTGGCGCGGCACGGGCAGCGTCGATACGGAGGACGCGTCCGATGACCGCGATTGAGCTGGTCCAGGGCCTGCTGCTCGCCGCCGGTGCCGGCTTCTTCGCGGTCGGCACGCTCGGGCTGCTGCGCTTTCCCGACGTGTACAGCCGGGTGCATGCGCTCACCAAGGCCGACAACCTGGGGCTCGGGCTGATCGTGTTCGGTCTGCTGCCGAGCGCCGCCTCGCCCGCCACCGCGGTCAAGCTCCTGCTCGTCTGGGGGATTGCGCTGGTCGCGAGCGCGACCGCGGGCTATCTGGTCGCCCGGGCGGCCCACCGACGCGGCGTCGCGCCGTGGACTGGCACGCCCGATCCGCAGGGGAGCGTGGATCCGAAGAACCGCGGTCGCCGCGCGAACGCGGCCCATGGACTCTGGGCGGCATCGGTTCCGGACCGGCTGGCACGATCGCATCCTTCTGGCGAGGCGCGCCGGGATGGGGCACGGCCGGACACGGACCCTGCGCCCGCATCGGCCAAGCGTCGCTTCGATCCGGATACGGAGGGGGAGCGCTGATGCCGTGGCTCGACCTGACGCTCGCCCTGGCGTTGATCGTGACCGCCGCACTCGCGCTGTCGACGGGAGACCTGTTTCGCGCGGTCGTGATGTTCATCGTATTCGGTCTGGTGATGGCGCTCGCCTGGGTGCGGCTCGAGGCGCCGGACATCGCGCTCGCCGAGGCGGCAATCGGCGCCGGACTCACCGGCGTGCTGCTGCTCGACACCCTGGGCTACCTGAACCGGCGCTTTCGCCCGGTCGAGCCCGACCGGAATGAGGCGCCATGAGCGGGGCCCGCGCGATGAACCCGTGCGCGCGCGCCCTCCCGGGCTTCACGGTGGGAGGGCCGGGCCGGTGATCCGTGTCGCCCTCGCCGCCGCCGCCTGCACCACCTTCGCCTTCGCGCTCGCCGTGGCGCTGCTCGAGCGCCCGGTGCCCGCCGTCGACCTGCCCGCCGCCGTGGCCGGCACGCTCGGCGCGAGCGGCGTCGAACACCCGATCACCGCCGTGCTGCTCAACTTCCGCAGCTACGACACGCTTCTCGAGATCGCGGTACTGCTGCTCGCCGTGGTCGTCGCCCTGGCGCTGCACGAGGCCCAGCCCGACAGCCCCGACCGCATGGGTCTCGACAACCCCTTGCTGCGCGCGGTGATCGGCGCGTTGGTGCCGCTGATGCTGCTCACCGCGGGCTACCTGCTCTGGGCCGGCGCGACCCGCCCGGGCGGCGCCTTCCAGGCCGGCGCGGTGCTGGCCGCGGCCGGGGTGTCGCTGCGGCTCGCCGGCGTCGCCCTGCCTGGATTCGAGCCGCCGCGGCTGTGGCATGCCGGGCTCGCCCTCGGGCTGGCCGTGTTTCTCGCGGTCGGCACCGGCGCGCTGCTGGCCGAAGGCGGCTTCCTCGCCTATCCGACGGGCTGGGCCGGCGCGCTGATCCTCGCGATCGAGCTTGCGCTGACGCTCTCGATCGGGCTCACGCTGCTGAGCCTGTATCGGCTCGCGCCGCCGAACGCCGACGACCCCAATGCGGCAGTCGATGGGTCTGCCCGGGACGGCCGGCACGGCTCGGAGCCAGTCGCTACCGGCCGTGGTGGCGCTGCGAGCAGCGACGAGGACGAGCAGATCGGGATGGGCGGCGACTCGCCGAGTCGCCCGGACGCGAGCGCGCCGCCATGAACGGCGCGATGCTCTTTCCCTGGGTAGGCATCGTGCTTTGCGCGATGGGCTTGTTCGCCTTCATCGTGCACCGCCACCTGCTGCGCCGCCTGCTCGCCTTCAACGTGATGGGCAGCGGCACCTTTCTCGTGCTGGTCGGCCTCGCCCAGGACGGGCGCGGCGTCGATCCGGTGCCGCAGGCGCTAGTGCTCACCGGCATCGTCGTCGCGGTTGCCTCGACCGCGCTCGCGCTGGTGATCTTTCGCCGCTGGTACCGCGTGAGCGGCCACGCCCGCCTGCCGGAGGACGTGTGAGCGGCTCGGCGGCCCTCGCGTGGTCGGTGGTGGTGCCGCTCGCCGGCGCGCTCGCCTCGCTGCTCGCGCCGCCGGCCTGGCGAACCTGGCTGGCCCTGCCGCTGATTGCGCTCACCGGACTCGCCAGCATCGTGCTGCTCGCCGCGGTGCTCACAGGCGGGCCGGTCACGCACGCGTTGGGCGGCTGGGCCGCGCCGCTCGGGATCGCGCTCGTCGCCGACGGGCTCGCCGCCGGCATGGCGATGCTGACCGTCGTCGTGGCCGCGCCGTGCGCGCTCTACGCGGCCGTCTATCTGCGCGGCCATTCCGAGGCCTCGGGCTACTTCTGGCCGCTCTTGTGGTTTCTCTGGGCGGCCTTGAACGGCATCTGGTTCGCCGCCGACGTCTTCAACCTCTACGTCGGACTCGAGTTGCTCGGGCTCGCCGCGGTCGGCCTGGTGGCGCTGCGCGGCAGCGCCGAGGCGCTCGCTGCGGCGATGCGCTACCTGCTCGCGGCCCTGCTCGGCTCGCTCGCCTACCTGCTGGGCGTGGCCCTGCTCTACGGCAGCTACGGGACGCTCGCGCTCGACGGGCTCGCCGCCCACGCCGCGCCGCAGGCGACGACCCAGGTGGCGCTCGCGCTGATGGCGCTCGGACTCGCCCTCAAGACTGCGCTCTTCCCCCTGCACGGATGGCTGCCGCCAGCCCACGGCGGCGCGCTCACGCCGGTGAGCGCGCTGCTCTCGGCGCTGGTCGTGAAGGCCTCGTTCTATATCCTGCTGCGGCTGTGGCTCGCGCTGGGCCCGGCGCTCGGGCCTGCCACCGCCGCGACGCTGCTCGGCCTGCTCGGCTCGGCGGCCGTGTTCTGGGGCAGCTGGATGGCGTGGCGCCAGCGGCGGCTCAAACAGCTCGTCGCCTACTCGACGGTGGCGCAGCTCGGCTATCTGTTCCTGTTCTTCCCGCTCGCGACCGGCGTCCCGGAGGCCGCCGCGCGGCTCGCCTGGGACGGCACCGTGCTCGCGTTGGTTTCTCACGCGCTTGCCAAGGCGGCGATGTTCCTCGCCGCCGGCAACCTGATCCTCGCCGCCGGGAGCGACCGCATCAGCGACCTCGCCGGGATGAGCCGCTTCCGCGCGCTGTCGCTCCTGAGCTTCGGGCTCGCCGGCGTGAGCCTGATGGGGCTGCCGCCGAGCGGCGGTTTTGCGGCCAAGTGGTTGCTGCTGCAAAGCGCGCTGGCCTCGGGCCGCTGGGGCTGGATCGCGGTGCTGGTGCTCGGGGGGCTGGCGAGCGCGGCCTATGTCTTCAAGGTGTTTCGCCGCTCGTTTCGCGAGGGACCGCTGCGTGACCGCTTTCACGCGGCGCCGCCGGCGCTGGAACTCGCCGCGTTGGCGCTCGCGCTGGCGAGCGTCGGGCTCGGGCTCGTCGCCTGGGCGCCGCTCGCGGCGATGCGCGCAGGCACTGTGTTCGGAGGCGGCTGATGGACTGGAACGCGCTGCTGCCGCCGCTTGCGCTCGCCACTTCGCTGCTCGCGGCGATGGTGATCTTCCTGCTCGACGAATCCCGGCATCGCCTGCGCAGCCTCCTCAACCTCGGCGCCGCGCTGGCCAAGCTCGGGCTGGTTGCGTGGATGGGCTGGGGCGTGCTCGACAAGGTCACCTACGAGACGCGCTTTCCGCTGCTCGAAGGGGTCGACTTCGTGCTCCGCGCCGATGCGCTCGGCATCATGTTCGCCGGGCTGTCGTCGCTCCTGTGGCTGTTCACGACGATCTACGCGATCGGCTATCTCGAAGGCTCGCCCAATCGCAGCCGCTTCTTCGGCTTCTTCAGCCTGTGTGTCGCCAGCACGGTCGGCATCGCCTTCGCCGGCAACCTGTTCACCTTCTTCGTGTTCTACGAGCTGCTGACGCTGTCGACCTATCCGCTGGTCGTGCATCGCGGGACGGACGCGTCCTTGCGCGCCGGGAGGATCTATCTCGCCTACACCCTGTCCGGCGGTGCGGTGCTGCTGGTCGGCATTGCGGCCCTGCATGCGCTGGTGGGCGATGTCGAGTTCGCTGCCGGGGTGCCGATGCGCGCCGTCGATCCCTCGCTGTACCCGGCCCTGGTGGTGATCTTCGCGCTGCTCGTCGCCGGTCTCGGCGTCAAGGCGGCGCTGGTGCCGCTGCACGGCTGGCTCCCCACCGCGATGGTCGCCCCCGCGCCGGTGAGCGCGCTGCTGCACGCGGTCGCCGTGGTCAAGGCCGGTGCCTTCGGCATCGTGCGGGTGGTCTACGACGTCTATGGGATCGAGTTCGCCTGGCGGCTCGGGCTGCTCGGTCCGCTCGCGGTCGCGGCCGCCGTCACCATCCTCTGGGGGTCGCTACGCGCGCTGGCGCAGCGCGACCTGAAGCGCCGCCTGGCGTTCTCGACCGTGAGCCAGGTCTCCTACATTGCGCTCGGGGTCGCGTTGTTCGGGCCGGTCGGCACCGCCGGGGGGCTGGTGCACCTGCTGCACCAGGG
>JARFTX010000062.1 GCA_029289265.1 Gammaproteobacteria bacterium | reverse complement strand
CGCGGTCGTGGCTGCCGGCGCGGATCATCATGCCCAGGCGCGTCTTCTGGATCAGCCCGTAGAGCGCGAGCGCGAGCACGACGCACACCGCCGAGATCAGCAGCCGGTAGACCGGGTAGGAGAGCGTCTCGGAGAGCGGAATCGAGGCCGAAAAGAGCGCCGGGATCGCCACCCCGTGCACGTCGTCGCCGACGGCGAGGCTGCGCAGCTCCTCGAAGATCAGGATCAGCCCGTAGGTGAGCAGCACCTGCTCGAGGTGGTCGCGCTTGTACAGATGCACGAACAAGAGCTTCTCGAGCAGCGCCCCGAGCGCGAAGGCGAGCGGGATGCCGAGCGCGATGGCGAGCAGCAGGTTGCCCGTCATCGAGGTCAGCACGAAGGCCATGTAGGCCCCGATCATGTAGAAGCTGCCGTGGGCGAGGTTGATGATGCCCATGATGCCGAACACCAGCGTGAGCCCGCTCGCCACCAGAAACAGCAGCAGGCCGTATTGCAGCGCGTTCAGCAGCTGGATCAGGAAGGTCGTGAAGTCCATGAGTCTCCCCCTCCGGGCGCCGCAGGGGCGCCCGGATACGGTTCGTTCGCAAGGGTGTGGGCCATTGGGCCCGCATCTCACACACGGTTGCGGCTGCGGCCGCCGATACTCCGGCGCGGCGCGCCCGTGTGCTCGATGCGGGCCTGTGCGGCCCCGCGCTTACTGCAGCCGGCAGCCTTCGGCCGGGTCGGCGAGCTTCTCGGCGGCGATGCCGACGACGACGTTGCGGTTGCCCTCGGCGCGGCGCAGGTAGATGTCCTGCACCGGGTTGTGCGCCGCCGACAGCGTGAAGGCGCCGCGCGGGCTGTCGATCGTCGCCGCGCGCATCGCCGCGCGCATCTCGGCCTTCTTGCTCATGTCGCCGCCGACCGCCTCCAGGCCCGCGTGCAGCAGTTGCGCCGCGTCGTAGCCCTGCACCGCATAGACGTCCGGGGCGATGCCGTACTTGGCCTGGTACTTCTCGCGGAAGGCCTGGTCGCGGGCGTTGTCGAGCCCGTCGGCGTAGTGCAGCGCCGTGATCAGGCCCTCGCCCGCCCCGCCCATCGCCTCCAGCGTGCCGTCGGTGAGAAAGCCGCTCGAGTAGAGCGGGATCGAGTCCTTGAGCCCGGCGGCGGCATAGTCGCGCACGAACTTGGCGGCCCCGGCGCCGGCAAAGAACACGTAGACCGCATCGGGCTTGAGCGAGGCGATCTCGGTCAGGTAGGCCTGGAACTCGACGTTCGGAAACGGCAGCGCGAGTTCGCGCACCACCTTGCCGCCGCCCGCCTCGAAGGCCTGCGCGAAGCCCTTCACCGCCTCCTGGCCGGCCGCGTAGTTCCAGGTCAGCGTCACCGCCGACTTCGCCCCGCGCTCGAGCGCCGCCTGGCCCATCGCGTAGGCCGGCTGCCAGTTGGTGAAGGAGGTGCGGAAGAGATTGGGCGCGCACAGCGAGCCGGTCAGGTCGCCCGCGCCGGCGTTGGGTACGATGAAGAGCGTGTCGCGCTGGCGGGCGACGCGCGCCATCGCCAACGCCACGCCCGAGTGCACCGTGCCCACCAGCACGTCGACGCGGTCGCGCACCACCAGCCGGTTGGCGTTCTCGGTCGCCTTGGCCGGGTCGGACTCGTCATCGACGGTCGCGTACTGGATCTCGCGCCCGGCGAGCGTGCCGCCCTGCTCCTCGACGTAGAGCCGGAAGGCGTTGCTGATCGCCGTGCCGAGCGCGGCGAAGGTGCCGGTCGCCGGCAGCATCAGGCCGACCTTGACCGGGTCGGCGGCCTGGGCGGCGCCGAGCGGCAGCAGGCTCGCGGCGGTGATCGCGGCGAGGGCGCGGACGAAGCCGCGGCGGGTGCTGGTGATGTCTCTCATGGGGTGTCTCCTCCTGTCTCGGGGCTTGTCGTATGCGTTCGTCGGTTGGTCTGTCCGCGCCGGGGCGCGGGATGTATCTACTTGCCGGCGGCGAGCGCCCGCAGCTTGAATCTCTGGATCTTGCCGGTCGCGGTCTTGGGGAGTTCCTCCACGAACTCCATCCAGCGCGGATACTTGTAGGGCGCGAGTTGCGCCTTGACGTGCGCCTTGATCGCCTCGGCGAGCGCCGCGTTCGGGCGCATGCCGGGCTTGAGCACGATGAAGGCCTTGGGCTTCACCAGCCGCTCCTCGTCCTCGCAGCCGACCACCGCGGCCTCGAGCACCGCTTCGTGCTGGATCAGGCAGGACTCGACCTCGATCGGCGAGACGTAGATGCCCGAGACCTTGAGCATGTCGTCGTTGCGCCCCGCATAGACGTAGTAGCCGTCGCGGGTGCGGGTGTATTTGTCGCCGCTGCGCGTCCACGGCCCCTGGAAGGTGGCGCGCGTCTTCTCGCGGTTGTTCCAGTAGCCCGCGGCGCTGGTCGGCCCGGAGATCTGCAGCTCGCCCGGCTCGTCGGCGGCGGTGATGACGTTGCCCTCGTCGTCGATGAGCCGCACCTGGTAGCCGGGCACCGGCTTGCCGGTGGTGCCGTAGCGCACGTCGCCGGGCCGGTTCGACAGGAAGATGTGCAGCATCTCGGTCGAGCCGATGCCGTCGAGGATCTCGACGCCGAAGCGCTCGGTCCAGCGCCGGCCGATGTCCTCGGGCAGCGCCTCGCCGGCCGAGGTGCAGGCGCGCAGGCGCAACTCCTCGCGGGTCGGACAGTCCGGGTTCGCCAGCATCGAGGCGTAGAGCGTCGGCACGCCTCCGAAGATGGTCGGCTGGTGCTCGCGCAGGCGCTTCGCGACCGCCGCGGGGGTCGGCCGCTCGGCCATCAGCACCGTGGTGGCGCCGACCGCGAGCGGGAAGGTGAGCCCGTTGCCCAGCCCGTAGGCGAAGAAGAGCTTGGCGGCGGAGAACACGACGTCGTCCTCGCGGATGCCGAGGATGGGCCGGGCATAGAGCTCGGCGGTGTGGATGAGGCTGGAGTGCACATGCACGGTGCCCTTGGGGGCGCCGGTCGAACCCGACGAGTAGAGCCAGAAACACGGATCGTCGCAGGTCGTCGCGACCGCCTCGAAGCGGTCGGAGGCGCCGTCCATCAGCGCCGCAAGCCCGTCCGCGCCGCTGCCGCCGGCGACGACGATGCGCTCGAGCGATTCGATGCGCTCGAGCAGCGGTGCGAAGGTCTCGACGAGGGGCGCGGACACGACCGCGACGCGCGCGCGGCTGTCCTCGAGCATGTATTGGTAGTCGGCGGCGGTGAGCAGGGTGTTCACCGCGATCGGCACGACGCCGGCCTTGATCGCGCCGAGGAACACGGTCGGGAAATCGATCGTGTCGTGCACGCACATCAGGATGCGCTGCTCGGGCTCGACGCCCAGGGTGCCGAGCGCGTTGGCGAAGCGGTTTGCGCGCGCTGCCAGCTCGTCGTATCTGTAGCGGCCGGCGTCGTCGATGTAGGCGATCTTGGCGCCGCGCCCGGCGGCGAGATTGCGGCCGATCAAATCGTCGGCGGCGTTGTAGCGCCGCGGCAGGGTGATGGTCGGCGGACTGGTGCTGTGGTCCGCCGCGCTCAGCGTCGTCATTGCGTACTTCCTCCGTTGGGGCCGGCTTGCGCCGAGGGGGTGCTCGTTGCCGGTCTTGGCGCCGGCGCTGTTCAGTGGCTCGTTACGGTCGCGTGAACTCGATCGCGCCCTGCGGCAACAGGTACAGCACGTGGGCGCGGCCGCCGGCGACCGTCGGGCAGTGCGCGCTGCCGGGGCCATACACATGCCAGCCGGCGCCGTGGCCGTCGAACTTCGCGTCACCCGCGAGCGGCATGATCAGGTCGATCTCGCCGTTGGGATGGACGTGGTGCGGGCCGACCACGTCAGCCATCTCGACCACGTCGACGCTGAAGCCGTGAAGCGCCGGCGTCGGCTTGATGACGCGGCCGAACCTGATGCCGCCGTGCTCGCGCTCGCACATCCAGCCGGCTGCCACCGCCTCCCGACAGGCCGCGGCGATCGCCTGGAACTCGGCGCCGTCGGCGGGAAAGCGCTGGTTGAGAAAGTCGGCGAGCCCATCGTCAAGCGGCCGGCCGGCGATCTCGCCGGTGACCTGGGCGATCAGCGTCTGGAATTGATCCTTGTTCATCGTGTGTCTCCTCTTCCCGTCCGCGCCACCGGGTTCGCCCGGCGGCTTCACGGATCTCGTCGGCAGGCTCCACACCCTCCGGGGGCGGGAGCCCTCGAACTCACGCCCCGAGCAGCGCCGCGTCGGCTGCCTCGCGTTCGAGCGCGTCGAGCAGCGCGGGTCCGCCCTGCACCACATGGCGCCGGTGATACAAGGCGAGCGCCCGCAGGCCGCCCAGTTCCTCGCCACCGCCGGCGCGACCGGGTCCGCCGTGCAAACAGTTCGGCATCACGTTGCCGTGGCCGGTATGCTGGGCGCCGACCGCGGCATCGACGACCAGGATGCGTCCGTGCAGCTCGGCGATCGCCGGCACCAGCTCGGCGAGGAACTCGGCATTGCCCGAGTACACCGACGCCACCAGCGAGCCGCCGCCGCGCCGCGCGAGCGCGATCGCCTCGGCGGTGCCGACATAGGGGACGATGGTCGCGACCGGGCCGAACACCTCGACGTCATGAACGTGGCGGGCGCCGAGCCCCTTGTCGCAATAGAGCAGCGTCGGCTGGACGAAGGCCGAGACCGCCGGGTCGGCGTCGACCGGCGCGAAGGCCGGATCGGCGCCGAACACCACCTCGCAGTCCTCGCGCAGCTTCGCCAACCCCTCGAAGGCCGCGGCCTGCTGGGCGCGGCTCACCAAGGGGCCGACTCGCACGCCCTCGCTCCTCGGATTGCCGACCTTGCAGGCGGCGAGCTTCCCCGCGACCGCCTCGCCGAGCGCGCGGGCGATGCCGGCCGGGGCGAGGATGCGGCGGATGGCGGTGCATTTCTGGCCGGCCTTGATCGTCATCTCGCGCACGATCTCCTTGACCGCGAGCTCGAACTCGGCCGAGCCGGACACGGCGTCCGGGCCGAGGATCGCGGCATTGACGCTGTCGGCCTCGACGTTCAGGCGCACCGAGCGCGCGACCACATTGGGATGGGTGCGCAGCCGCGCCGCGGTGTCGGCCGAGCCGGTGAAGGAGACCACGTCGCACTCGGTGACGTGGTCGAGCAGGTCGCGCGCGCCGCCGCAAACGATGGACATCGCGCCTTCGGGCAGGATGCCGGCGGCCACCACGTCCTCGACCATGCGCTGGGCGAGCCAGGCGGTCGGGGTCGCGGGCTTCGCCAGCACCGGCACGCCGGCGAGCAGCGCCGGCGCGGCCTTCTCCCACAACCCCCAGGCCGGGAAGTTGAAGGCATTGATGAACACCGCGGCGCCCGTGAGCGGCCGCAGGAAATGCTGCCCCTGGAAGGCCTCGCTCTTGGCGAGCGCCACACGCGCGCCCTCCTTCAGGTGGCGCGCCGCGCCGAGCGCCTTGCCGGCGCGCGCATAGCTCTTGAGCGTGAAGATCGCGCCATCGACGTCGAAGCCCGCATCGGCCTCGGTTGCTCCGGAGTTGCGCAGCGAGATCTCGAAGTACTCGGCGCGCTTCGCGGCGAGCACCTCGGCGATCGCCGCGAGCATCGCCGCGCGCGCTTCGTAGGTGAGCGCACGCAGCGCGGCGCCGCCGGTCTGCCGGGCATGGGCGAGCGCGCGGCCGACGTCGATGCCCTCGGACGAGACCCGCGCGAGGGTCTCGCCGGTGCAGGGATCGGTGAGCGCGACACCCTCGCCGGCGCCTTCGACCCATTGCCCGTATACGTAATTGCGAAGCTTCACATCCATCTCCCGGTTCTCGCTGGTCGCCCGCACTTGGACAGGCGACCGAGCCTCCATGTGGCAATAGAATACACCTGCGGAACTTTACGTCAAGCACTTTACTGCATCTTTTTCACGATACAATCGCACTACCTTGCAGTTTTACGCACACAACCCGCGATTTCTCGGCACCATTCGTCTATAGTCAGTGCACTGCGGTGCATCGCTCGCCTCATAAACTGCACTTTATCTCTTGACACAACCGAAACGCTGCACTATTGTTCAGCCCAACGCTGCACGAAACTGCATTCAGGGTCCGCCATGAGCCAACAAACCGAAGCCCGCACCGACGACGCAGTCGCCCTGCCGGCCGACGCCGACGCCGAGTTCCTCGCACGGCTCGGACGGCGGGTGCGCGAGGTCCGCGACCGCCGCGGCATGACGCGCAAGCTGGTGGCGCGTGAGGCGGGCGTCTCCGAGCGCCATCTCGCCCACCTCGAGGGGGGCGAAGGCAACGTCTCGATCGTGCTGCTCGCCCACATCGCCCACGCGCTCGGCACCCCGCTGGTCGAGCTGATCGCCCCGGAAGCCGAGGACACGGTCGAGAAGCGGCTGATCCGCCGCTTCCTCGAGCGCCTGCCGCAGCACCGCCTGGAGGAAGTGGTCTTCCGCCTGATGCGCGACTTCGGCCACGAGGAGGCGGTGCGCAGGAAGCGCATCGCACTGATCGGCCTGCGCGGCGCCGGCAAGACGACGCTCGGCAGCCGGCTCGCCCGCGAGGAGGGCATGCCCTTTGTCGAGCTCGACCGCGAGATCGAGAAGGAGACCGGCATCCCGGCGCGAGAGATCTTCGCGCTGTACGGCCAGGCGGGTTACCGCCGCATCGAGAAGCGCACGCTCGAGCGCGTGATCCGCGAGCACCCGCGCGCCGTGATCTCGGTCGGCGGCGGCGTCGTCGCCGAGCCCGACACCTACGAGCTCTTGCTCGGGCAGTGCCTGACCGTGTGGGTCAAGGCGCAGCCGGAAGAACACATGGCCCGCGTCATGGCCCAGGGCGACCTGCGGCCGATGGCGGGCAACGACGAGGCGATGGAGGACCTGAAGCGCATTCTCGAAGCGCGCGTGCCGCTCTACGCGAAGGCCGACACCTCGCTCGACACCTCGGGCGAGACGGTCGAAGAGAGTTTCATCAAGTTGCGCCAGCTCGTGATGAGCTGAGCCCCTACACAGAGAGAGAGGAGACCATCCATGCAAGCAACCGCCAACGCCCCGCAACTCGCCGCCGACGCCGTCGATTACCGCACCGACCCGTCGCAATACCGCCACTGGAAACTCTCCTGCGAGGGTGAGGTGGCGACGCTGACGCTCGACATCGACGAGGACGCCGGCATCCGCCCGGGCTACAAGCTCAAGCTCAACTCCTACGACCTGGGCGTCGACATCGAGCTGCACGACGCGCTGCAGCGCATCCGCTTCGAGCACCCGGAGGTGCGCAGCGTGGTGTTCACCTCGGGCAAGCCGAAGATCTTCTGCTCGGGAGCCAACATCTACATGCTGGGCCTGTCCTCCCACGCCTGGAAAGTGAACTTCTGCAAGTTCACCAACGAGACGCGCAACGGCATCGAGGACGCGAGCCAGTACTCGGGCCTCAAGTTCATCGCCGCCTGCAACGGCACCACCGCCGGAGGCGGCTACGAGCTCGCGCTCGCCTGCGACGAGATCGTGCTGGTCGACGACCGCAACTCGGCGGTGTCGCTGCCGGAGGTGCCGCTCCTGGGCGTGCTGCCCGGCACCGGAGGCTTGACGCGCGTCACCGACAAGCGCCGCGTGCGCCGCGACCACGCCGACATCTTCTGCACCATCTCCGAGGGCGTGCGCGGCGGCCGCGCCAAGGAGTGGCGCCTGGTCGACGAGGTGGTCAAGCAGCAGCAGTTCGCCGACCACATCGCCCAACGCGCCCACGAACTTGCCAAGGCGTCCAACCGCCCGGCGGGCGCAAAGGGCGTGCAGCTCACGCGCCTCGAGCGCACGGTCGACGCCAAGGGCTATCACTACGAATACGTCGATGCCGCGATCGACGCCACCGCCCGCACCGTGACGCTGACCGTGCGCGCGCCCTCGGCGGTGACCGCCCGGACCGCCGCCGAGATCGAGGCGCAGGGCATCAAGTGGTGGCCGCTCGCGATGGCGCGCGAACTGGACGACGCCATCCTCAACCTGCGCACCAACCACCTCGACCTCGGCCTGTGGCAGCTGCGCACCGAGGGCGACCCCGAGGTCGTGCTCGCGATCGACGCGACCATCGCCGCCAACCAGGACAACTGGTTCGTCCGCGAGACCCTCGGCATGCTGCGCCGCACGCTGGCGCGCATCGATGTGAGCTCGCGCAGCCTCTACGCGCTGGTCGAGCCGGGCTCCTGCTTCGCCGGCACGCTGCTCGAGATCGCCCTCGCCGCCGACCGCAGCTACATGCTCGACAGCGCCGACGCTGAGAACCGCATCGGACTGTCCGCGCTCAACTTCGGCGCCCTGCCGATGGTCAATGGCTTGTCGCGCATCTCCGCCCGCTTCTATCAGGAAGAAGGCCCGATCGCCGCGGTCAAGGCGAAGGAAGGCAGCCTGCTCGCGCCGGCCGAGGCGATGGCGCTGGGCCTCGTCACCGAGATCCCGGACGACCTCGACTGGGCAGACGAGATCCGCATCGCCGTCGAGGAGCGCGCCGCGCTCTCGCCCGACGCGCTCACCGGTCTCGAAGCCAACCTGCGCTTCGGCCCGGTCGAAACGATGAACACGCGCATTTTCGGGCGGCTGTCGGCCTGGCAGAACTGGATCTTCAACCGTCCCAACGCGGTCGGCGAGCACGGCGCACTGAAGCTCTTCGGCAGCGGCAAGAAGGCGCAATTCGACTGGAACCGGGTGTAAGCCTGCTCACCCCCAACGCATTACACATTCCGAAAACCTGGAGGAGTACCGAATCATGATCAACTACAGCGAGCGCATCCCCAACAACGTCAACCTCTCGGAGAACAAGACGCTGCAGCGCGCCCTCGAGCACTGGCAGCCGTCCTTCCTGCAGTGGTGGGGCGACATGGGGCCGGAGAACTCGACCAACTACGACGTCTACCTGCGCACCGCGGTGAGTGTCGATCCCAAGGGCTGGGCCGACTTCGGCTACGTCAAGATGCCCGACTACCGCTGGGGCATCTTCCTCACCCCGGGCGACGGCCAGAAGAAGATCAGCTTCGGCGAGCACAAGGGCCAGGACGTGTGGCAGGAGGTGCCGGGCGAGTACCGCTCGACGCTGCGCCGCATCATCGTGACGCAAGGCGACACCGAGCCCGCGTCGGTCGAGCAGCAGCGCCACCTGGGCCTCACCGCGCCGTCGCTCTACGACCTGCGCAACCTCTTCCAGGTGAACGTCGAGGAAGGCCGCCACCTGTGGGCGATGGTGTATTTGCTGCACGCCCACTTCGGCCGCGACGGCCGCGAGGAAGGCGAGGCGCTGCTCGAGCGCCGCTCGGGCGACGCCGACAATCCGCGCATTCTCACCGCGTTCAACGAGAAGACGCCGGACTGGCTGTCGTTCTTCATGTTCACCTTCATCACCGACCGCGACGGCAAGTTCCAGCTCGCCTCGCTCGCCGAGTCGGCCTTCGATCCGCTTGCGCGCACCTGCAAGTTCATGCTCACCGAGGAGGCGCACCACCTCTTCGTCGGCGAATCGGGTGTGGCCCGCGTGATCCAGCGCACCTGCGAGGTCATGCAGCAGTTGAAGACCGACGACAAGGACAAGCTGCGCGCGGCCGGCGTGATCGACCTGCCGACGCTGCAGAAGTACCTGAACTTCCACTACAGCGTCACCAGCGACCTGTACGGCGCCGAGGTGTCGTCGAACGCCGCGACCTATTACACGAACGGGCTCAAGGGCCGCTTCGAGGAAGAGAAGATCGACGACGACCATAGCCTGCAGAGCGCCGACTACACGATCATGGACGTCGAAGGCGAGCAGATCGTCACCCGCCACGTGCAGGCGCTTTCCGCCCTCAACGAGCGGCTGCGCGACGACTGGATCGCCGACGTGCAGGCCGGCATCGACCGCTGGAACCGCATCCCGGCCAAGTTCGGCTTCGACTTCCGCTTCACGCTGCCGCACAAGGGCTTCCACCGCAAGATCGGCCTGTTCTCGGGCGCCCATGTCAGCCCCGACGGGCGCGTCCTGTCCGAGGCCGAATGGACGCACCAGCACAAGCACTGGCTGCCGACCGAGGAGGACCGCCTCTATGTGCACTCGCTGATGGGCCGCTGCCTCGAGCCCGGCAAGTTCGCCAACTGGATCGCCCCCCCGGGCCGCGGCATCAACAACCAGCCGATCGACTTCGAGTACGTGCGCTTTAACTGAGACCGGAGAGAAGCTGAGACGGGCGCAAGCCCGCCTCAGCCCAGTGGAGAGAGACACCATGAACGCGCCCGCAGAGCACGCCCGCTTGGCCCGACAGCACCTCATCGACCCCGAGATCTGCATCCGCTGCAACACCTGCGAGGAGACCTGCCCGGTCGACGCGATCACGCACGACAGCCTCAATTACGTGGTCGCCTTCGACAAGTGCAATGGCTGCCTCGCCTGCGTGCCGCCGTGCCCGACCGGTGCGATCGACTCGTGGCGCAACGTCGAGTTCGTCAAGCCGTACTCGATCGAGGAGCAGTTCTCGTGGGACCTGCTGCCCGACACCACCGAGCTCGACGGCTTCGAGGCGAGCGTCGCCGGTGCCGACGAGGCCATCCCCGACGAGGTCCAGCAGCTGACCGAGGCCGCCACCGCCGGCCAGGGCGGCCCGGCGCTCGCGCCCTGGTCGGCCGCCCACCCCTATGTGAACCTCTACCCCCCCGCGCGTCCGGTGACCGCGACGGTGACCGGCAACTTCCGGCTCACCGCCGAGGACGCCTCGAGCGACATCCACCACATCGTGCTCGACTTCGGCGCGACGCCCTTCCCGGTGCTCGAGGGCCAGTCGATCGGCATCATCCCGCCCGGCACCGACGCGAACGGCAAGCCCCACCTGCTGCGCATGTACTCGGTGGCGAGCCCGCGCGAGGGCGAGCGCCCGCACTACAACAACGTCGCGCTCACCGTGAAGCGCGTCACCGAGGACCACGACGGCCGGCCGGTGCGCGGCGTCGGCTCGAACTACGTGTGCGACCTGAAGAAGGGCGACAAGGTGCAGGTGACCGGCCCCTATGGCTCGACCTTCCTGATGCCCAACCACCCGGGCTCGTCGATCATGATGATTTGCACCGGCACCGGCTCGGCGCCGATGCGGGCGATGACCGAACGGCGCCGCCGCCGCCGCGACCAGAAGGAAGGCGGCGAGCTGGTGCTCTTCTTCGGCGCCCGCGCGCCCTCGGAGCTGCCCTACTTCGGCCCGCTGCAGAAGCTGCCGCAGGATTTCATCGACATCAACTTCGCCTTCTCGCGCGTGCCCGGCGAGCCCAAGCGCTACGTCCAGGACCGCATCCGCGAGCGCGCCGACAAGGTCTGGGCGATGCTGCAGGACGAAAACTGTTATATCTACATCTGCGGCCTGAAGGGCATGGAAGCCGGCGTGCTGGAGGCGTTCCGCGACATCTGCCGCGCCCACGGCGCGGACTGGGACACGCTGCATCCCCGGCTGCTCGCGAACGCGCGCTTCCACGTCGAGACCTACTGACGCCCTCGACCGCATGAAATGCCCGCGCCGGCCAGAGCCGGCGCGGGACACGACGACAACGAGGAGGAGACAGACAACGTGACCGAAGCCTTTATCTGCGACGGCATCCGCACCCCGATCGGCCGCTACGGCGGCGCGCTCGCCACGGTGCGCACCGACGAACTCGCCGCCGAACCGATCCGCGCGCTGGTGGCGCGCCACCCCGGGCTCGACTGGGCCGCCGTCGAGGACGTGATCTACGGCTGCGCCAACCAGGCCGGCGAGGACAACCGCAACGTCGCGCGCATGGCGGCGCTGCTCGCCGGGCTGCCGGTCGATGTGCCAGGGACGACGCTCAACCGCCTGTGCGGCTCGGGCATGGACGCACTCGGCAGCGCCGCGCGGGCGATCCGCGCCGGCGAGACCGAGCTGATGATCGCCGGGGGCGTCGAGAGCATGAGCCGCGCCCCGTTCGTGCTGGCGAAGGCCGACAGCGCCTTCTCGCGCGCGGCCAGGATCGAGGACACGACGATAGGCTGGCGCTTCGTCAATCCGGCGATGAAGGCCGCGCACGGCATCGACTCGATGCCCGAGACCGCCGAGAACGTCGCCACCGAGTTCAAGGTCGCGCGCGCCGACCAGGACGCCTTCGCACTGCGGAGCCAGCAGCGCTACGCCGCGGCCGCCGCGCGCGGCTTCTTCGAGGGCGAGATCGCGCCGGTCACGATCCCGCAGCGGAAGGGCGAGCCGCTGGTCGTGCGCGCCGACGAGCACCCGCGCGAAACCACGCTCGAGGCGCTGGCGAAGCTCAAGGGCGTGGTGCGCCCCGACGGCACGGTGACTGCCGGCAACGCCTCGGGTGTGAATGACGGCGCGGTGGCGCTGCTGGTCGCCTCGGAGGCGGCCGCCGCACGCCACGGCCTCACGCCGCGGGCGCGCATCCTCGGCATGGCGACGGCCGGGGTCGCGCCGCGCATCATGGGCATCGGCCCGGCGCCGGCGACGCAGAAGCTGCTCGCCCGGCTCGGCCTCGGTCTCGACGCCTTCGACACGATCGAGCTCAACGAGGCCTTCGCCGCCCAGGCGCTCGCCGTGACGCGCCAACTCGGACTGCCCGACGACGACCCGCGCGTAAACCCCAACGGCGGCGCGATCGCGCTCGGCCATCCGCTCGGCGCCTCGGGCGCACGGCTGGTGCTGACCGCGCTGCGCCAGCTCGAGGCGAGCGGCGGGCGCCGCGCGCTCGCGACGATGTGCATCGGCGTCGGCCAAGGCATCGCGATCGCGATCGAGCGCGTCTGACCAACACAACGACAACGACGCCCCAACGGAGAGACCATTGAGACCGGAAGCGATCCAGATCATCAAGGACGAGCACCTCGCGATCAGCGCGGTGCTCTACTCGCTGCGCTACCTGGTCCGGGAGATGCGCAAGGGGGCCGGGCCCAACTTCGCGCTGCTGCGCGCGATCCTCGACTACATCGTGTCCTACCCCGACCGCTGGCACCACCCCAAGGAAGACAAGTACCTGTTCGCGGCCGTGAAACGCCGCAGCCACGACGCCGACGCGCTGATCCGCCGCCTCGAGCGCGAGCACGAACTGGGCTACCCGATGATCGAGCGGCTGAAAACCGACCTCATAGCCTTCCAGCGCGGCGACGCGCAAGCGCGCGAGGCCTTCTTCGACGCCGCCGAGCGCTACGCCGAGCTCGAGTGGGAGCACCTGCGCACCGAGGAGGAGGTGTTCCTGCCGATCGCCGAGCGCGTCCTCACCGCCGAGGACTGGGCCGAGATCGCAGCCGCCTTCCGCGAAAACGACAACCCGCTGTTCGGCATCAAGCCGCGCGACGAGGCGGAAGCGCTCTACCAGCGCATCCTCGCGCTCGCGCCGGCGCCGATGGGGTTCGGAGGCGCGGCGGGCGATTGAGCGATTTCGGGCGCGAGGGCACTCGACTCCTCGGATTCGGGGGCGGCGGGCGCTGGTGCGGAATCCGCAAGCGACCCGCCCCGACGCCGCTCATGGCTTGCCCACGGAGCCGCCAGTCCGGTCGAACCGGCCATCGCGCAGAAATGCCGCGACCTGCGCCGCGCAAGGCCGCGAGAACAGCATCCCGATATGACTGACGTTGAGCGTGATCGCATCGCGCGCACCGTCGAGGCGCGTCTCATCGACGCCCACGATGCCGTCGCTGGGCGGCGGCAGGCGGGTCAGCGCACCGGCGAGTCCGATCGCCCGGGTGCCGGCAATGACGCCGATGTCGACGCCGTCCGGCAATTCCGGCGGTGCCATGGCGAGCCAGTCGCGCAGCGAACGGCCGACCAGCCACGCCGCCACCGGCACGCGCAGCAGCCGCCCGGCGCAGTGCGCCCCCCGCCACGGTGCGCCCATAAGCACGAGGCGGCGCAGCCGCGGATCGGGATGGCGCGCGGCCAGGTTGGCAACGACGACACCTCCCAGGCTGTGCCCGACCAGGTCGATGCGCTCGGCCTCGAGCGCGGCGACGAAGCGGGCGAATGCGGCGACGTTCGCGTCGAGTCCGCGGCACACCGACGGATACGACCAGGTGCGGACGTCGAAGCCGGCGCGCGCGAGGCGGCGGCGCAGCAGCGCGAAGACGATGCCGCGCATCCACAGGCCATGCACCAGCACAACGGTGGCTGCCGGCGCGCTCACCGACTCGCCCCCCGCTTGCTGCGGCGCCCGGCCGTGCCGCGGATCGGCAATTCGGATCTGGCCAATTCGGACGCGGGCGGATCGGAGGCTGGGTGCCCCGCGGGCACGGCGAAGAGTTCCTGCCGGGCGACCCGATGGATCGCGATCATGGCCGGATGCGTGAGCCGGCGCGCCGGCGTGATCAGGTAGCAGTGCTCGCGCACCTCGGCGATCTCGCCTAGCTTGTCGACGTCGTACTGCGCGCAGATGAACGGGGCGATCGCCGCAGGCGCGACGAACAGCCCCTCGCCGGCCTGACCGAAGGCCTTGAGCAGTGCCAGATCGTCGAATTCGCCGACGACGCGCGGGCGCAGGCCGGCGGCCGCGAACCACTGCAGGAGCGGCGCGCGGAAAGCCACGTCCTCGCCCGGCATCAGGAACGGCGCGCGATCGATCAGGCCGGGAAAATCGTCTCCGAGCCCAGCGACGAGCGCCGGCGCACCGAACACCGCGAGCGCGCTGTCGCCGAGCAAATGGCTATATGCCCGCACCCCGACCGTCGAGGGCATCGGCCGGTCGGCGATCACGGCGTCGAGCCGCTGCACCGCCAGTTCGGCGAGCAGCGGCTCGAGCCGACCCTCCCGGCACACCAAGCGGATCGCCACGCCGGCGTGGAGCGCCGGCGCGAGCAGGCGCGAGGCCACCGATTTCGGCACCGAGTCTGCGATCCCGATCGCGAGACGCTGAGCGGGCCGGTCGGCCGGATCGCGCAGCAATTCGAGCACCTCGTCACCGAGCGCGAAGATCTCGTCGGCGTGTCCGAGGATGCGCTCACCCGCCTCGGTCAGCTCGAGCCTGCGCCCGACGCGGCGAAACAGGGCCACGCCCAGCGTCTCCTCGAACTGCCCGATCTGGCCGCTCACGGCGTGCGGCGTCAGATGCAGGCGCTCGGCCGCGCGGGCGACGCTGCCGGATCGCGCCACCATCCAGAAATAGCGCAAGTGCTTGAAGTTGATGGATGACATTTCGCCCAACAAGCTCCAATTTTTCGATGTTTATACACAGTCTAATCGATTTTACGGAGCGTTTCGAGGCGGCTAACATGGGGCTCGCTTTACACCGCGCACTACAGGAGGAGACCGCCATGCGCCATTACCAGACCGACAGCGCGCCCGCCATCGCCCGGGTGCTGAGCCTCGCCCTGCTCGCCGACGGCGCGCTCGATCGATCCGAACACGAATGGCTGGAGCGCAACAGCGTGCTCGAGCGCCTCGGCATCGACCGCGATGCACTCGACGGCGCAATGCGGGCGCTGTGCGAGGACCTCGAGCAGAGCTCGGCCTACCTCGACATGCAACTCGGGCGCTTTCCCCCCGAGTTCGTAGACGGCCTGCTCGACGAGGTGAGCGACCCGGTTCGCCGCATGATCCTGTTCGACGCCGTGCTGGAACTCACCGCCGCCGACGGCTCGGTCGGACCGGGCGAGCGCCTGCTGCGCACCCGGATGCTCGAGCGGTGGCGCCCGAACGCCTGACCGGACCTTACCGGCCGCCCCGTGGATGACCCGGGACCCGGCTCTGGAGTACCCGCGCATCGCTTGAGATTCACGCGCCAACCTATCCACAGGAAGGAGGCAGTCCCATACACCCCGAGCCGCCCAGTCGCCGCAGGCGGCCCGGGCGGTCGGCCGTCAGCCGCCGCCGGCCCAGTGGATCAGGATCCCGGCCGCCGAGCATATCGCCAGGACCGGGAGCATGCCGAGCTTCAGGCGGAAGACGGCCATGATCGCCGCCGCGGTGAGCAGGATCGCAGTCGGGCTCGCGCTCGCCCACACCGGCACTTCGACGCGCATGCCGAAGCCCCCGACGACGCGCATCTCGGCGAACCAGACGTGCAGCGCGAACCACACGGCGAGGTTGAGGATCACCCCGACCACGGCTGCGGTGATCGCCGCGAGCGCAGCCGACAGCGCCCGATTGCCGCGAATCGTCTCGGCGAAGGGTGCGCCGAGGAAGATCCAGAGAAAGCACGGCACGAAAGTCACCCAAGTCGTCAGTACCGCCGCCAGCGTTGCTGCAACGAGCGGGTCGAGCCCGCCCGGATCGCGGAAGGCGCCCATGAAACCGACGAACTGCACGACCTGGATCAGCGGACCCGGCGTGGTCTCGGCCATGCCCAGCCCGTCCAGCATCTCGCCCGGCGCGAGCCAGCCGTAGCCCTCGACCGCCTGCTGCGCGACGTAGGCGAGCACTGCGTAGGCACCGCCGAAGGTCACCACCGCCATCTTGCTGAAGAAGGTGGCGATGTTGCTGAACACGTGTTGTGGCCCCAGCGTCATGAGCAGCGCGACGACCGGGCCGAGCCACAGCAGCAGGAAAATCACCGAGATCCTGAGCGACCAGCCGATCGACGGGCGGGCATGTTCCGGGACGACATCACCCAGCGCCGACTCGGCATCGGCGAGCCCGCCGCCCGAGCCGCCTTGGCCGCCCGCGCCGAGAAAGGCGGGCAGGCCGGCGCGCCCGCCGACGAAGCCGATCGCGAGCGCGGCCAGCACCACTGCCGGAAACGGTACCTTGAACAAGAAGAGCGCGGCGAAGGCGGCGGCCGCGAGCCCCACCATCACCCGATTGCGCAGCGCACGCGAGCCCACCCGCACCACCGCCTGCAGCACGATTGCCAGCACCGCCGCCTTGAGGCCGAAGAATAGGCCGGAGACCACACCGACGTTGCCGAACAGCGCATAGACGTAGCTCAGCGCGAGGATCGCGACGAAGCCCGGCAGCACGAACAGCGTGCCGGCGACCAGCCCGCCGCGCACCCGATGCAAGAGCCAGCCGATGTAGACGGCGAGCTGCTGAGCCTCAGGGCCGGGCAACAGCATGCAGTAGTTGAGCGCGTGCAGGAAGCGTGCCTCGCCGATCCACTTCTTCTCGTCGACGAGGATGCGGTGCATGACCGCGATCTGTCCCGCCGGCCCGCCGAAAGACAGCGCCGCCACGCGCACCCACACCCACAGCGCCTCGCGGAAGGTGATACCGTGCGCGGGCGTAGCTCCACCCAGGTTGCGCGCGTCGTTGGTCGTCGAGGCTTTGGTCAAGGCTGGGCTCCGCAGGGTGTCGGGAAACGAGCACGGACGGAGTTCGTCGCGGCTTCATCGAGGGGTGCGCCGGATCCGGTACGCATGCGCGGGAAGGTCGATCTTCGCACATTCGAGCCGGAAGTCCCCGCGGCGATCGGGCACCGTCTCGCCGCAGGCGCGTCGCCGCGCTCACTGCTCGCCGTCGGCGAACCCCTCGGCGATGTAACCGGCCAGCGCGTCGACGACCGGCGAGGCGCCGGGCTCGCGCGCGCGCAGCAGCGCGATCGAGGCATTGGGAAACTTCTCGAAGCCTTCCGCCGGGGTGAGTTCGCGCACGCCCGCCGGCAGGATGCTGCGCGCGAGGATGGTCACCGCGAGCCCCGCGCTCACCGCCGCCTGGATGCCGGCGATGCTCGGGCTGGTGTAGGCGATGCGCCAGGCGCGCCCCTGCTGCTCCAGCTTCTTCAGCGCCCAGGCGCGAAAGAAGCAGCCGGTCTCGAACAGCGCGAGCGGCAGCGGGTCGAGCTCGTGCGCGACGTGGCTCGCCGAGGTCGCCCACACCACCGGCTCGCTGCGCACGATCTGGCCGTCCTCGACGCCACCCACCTCGCGCGTCACCAACGCCAGGTCGAGCCCGGAATCAGGATCGGCGATCGACTTGACGAGCCGCGAACTGCTCTCGCAGACAACCTCGACCTGCACCCGCGGATAGTGCGCGGCAAAGCGCGCGAGGATACCCGGCATGAAGCGCATGACGTAGTCGTCGGGACAGCCGACGCATACCGAGCCGACCATCTCGGGCTGGCTCAAGGCGGTGAGCGCCTCCTGCTGCAAGCCGACGATGCGCCGGGCGTAGCCGAGCAGCGTCGAGCCCTCCGGCGTGAGCTGCACGCCGCGGCCGTTGCGCTCAAACAGCGGCCGGCCGATCGTCTCCTCGAGGCGCTTCATCTGCATGCTCACCGCCGACTGGGTGCGATGGACGCGCTCGGCCGCGCGGGTAAAGCCGCCGCTGTCGGCAATCGTGACGAAGGTGCGCAGCAGTTCGGAATCGAGGTCGGTCGCCATGGTCGTCACACATCTATGATCGTGATGTTAAATATAAGAACAATTCGTTGGATAAATCAATGCCGGACGCCGACACTGCAATCACGCACCGGACACACCAACCTACGGGGGATTGCAGAGATGGGAACGCTTTGGACCGCCTTGGCCCTCGCACACCGGGCCCTCGCCCAGAACACGGCGCTGCACGCGCTGGCCCGCTGGTTCGACCGGCGGCGCGAGCTGCGCCGGCTCGCCGAGCTCGACGACCGGCTGCTGCGCGACATCGGCATCACGCGCGAGGAAGCGCTGCGCGGGCGGCCCGACCCTGACCGCGACGTGGAGTCTGCGCGGCGTTATGGCACCTGCGTCCGCGAGCAGAATCACGGCGCGAGCGCGACGGCGTCGGGCAAGCGGGCTGGTTGCGGTCCGGCGCTAGCGGCGGCTCCGCGACCGGGTCCGCGCCATGCTCTGCCGTTCGGGCACAGTGCGGGCGCCTGAAAGCCCTGCGTGTTGCAGTCCGCGTCAGCGCGGGCGCACGCGCGCGCCGTCGGCGAGTTCGCGGCCGGGATGCACGATGAGACGATCGCCGGGCGCAACCCCATCGGTAATCTCGACCCAGCCGCCGCCCGCGAGTCCGGTCCGCACGGGCACGAGCCGCGCCCGGCCGGCGTCGATGCGGAACACCGCATCTCCTTCACCGTCGCGGAACACCGCTCCCAGCGGCACGCGCGGCACGTCGCGCGCCGCGCGCAGCAGAAAGCGGGCATTGACGCGATAGCCGTCGCCGAGCCGCGCCCACTCGTCGCGCGGGCTCTCCAGGTCGACGATCACCCACACGCGCTGCTCCTCGACGCCGAGCGCCGAGACCTTGGTGAAGCCGCCCGGCTCGATGCGCCGCACCCGCCCTCGCAGCACGTGGTTCTCGCCCCAGCGGACCAGCTCGACCGGCATGTCCTCGCGCAGGCGCACGGCATCGGCCGAGAGCACGTCGACCTCGACCTCGAGTGCGGCCGGGTCGCCCAGCTCGAGCAGCGCCTCGCCGGCCTGCACCGGCCGCGCGCTCTCGAAGTGGCGCCGCAGCACGACCCCGGCGACCGGCGCGGCAATCTCCAGCGCCGCCTCGCCGGCGCGGTCGCGGGCGCCGTGCGCGAGCACCGCGCGCGCCGCCTCCTCCTCGTGCGCCGCGGTGGCGAGGCGGAAGCGCGCGCCCTCGGCCTCGCGCTCGGCG
>JARFTX010000008.1:84584-86520 GCA_029289265.1 Gammaproteobacteria bacterium | reverse complement strand
CGAGCGCCGAGTTGCCGATGTTGGCGTTGATCTTCACCAGGAAGTTGCGGCCGATCACCATCGGCTCGCTCTCGGGGTGGTTGATGTTGGCGGGGATGATCGCGCGGCCGCGCGCGACCTCGTCGCGGACGAACTCGGGGGTGATCTCCTCGGGGAGGCTCGCGCCGAAGCTCTGGCCGCGGTGCTGGCGTCCGAGCAGTCGCGCCATCTTCTCGCCGGTGGGGCCGGCCGCGCGGAGCGATTCCAGATAGGCGCGGCGATTGAGGTTCTCGCGGATCGCGATGAACTCCATCTCGGGCGTGACGACGCCGCGGCGGGCGTAATGCATCTGGGTGACCTTAGCGCCGGCCTTGGCCCGGCGCGGCTTGCGATGCAGTCCCGGAAAGCGCAGCTCGTCGAGCGCGGGGTCGGCTGCACGGGCCTGGCCGAACTCGGACGAGAGATCCGGAAGCACCTCGGTGTCGTCGCGCTCCTCGATCCAGCGGCTGCGCAGCGCCGGCAGGCCCGAGCGGATGTCGATCTTCGCATTCGGGTCGGTGTACGGGCCCGAGCAGTCGTAGACGAAGATCGGCGGGTTGGGCTCGGCGCCGAACGAGACGGGCGTGTCGGCCTGGTGGATTTCGCGCATCGGCACGCGCAGGTCCGGGCGCGAGCCCTCGACGTAGATCTTGCGCGAGTTCGGCAGCGGGGCGACCGCCGCCTCGTCCACGTGGGCCTTCGCGGCAATGAATTTTTCGTTGGCGTTCATGCGCTCTCCTTGCTGGGGCAGGGCCGGTGTCGGCGGACAAGGAGCGGCAAAGGCGCACGGCGTGCGATTTTACGCTTCCCTTCGCCGGCATTACCCGGATCAGGTTCAAAGGGTCTCTCTCACCCGGCGCGGCGCGCCAGGACCCCTACGTAAGAAGCGACACGTTACGCCAAAGGTACGGGTGTGTAAATCGGGGCCGTGCAGCATCGGTGAAGCACAGCATTGACTGATCATCCAGCCGGGCTTGGGAAAGCACGGCTATGGTCGGCCACGCTCTTCCTGGGCCATGACAACCGCCGGGTTTTCCCGATCCGTCGGCCAGCGCATCGGGTTATCAGCGATGTACTGGCGAATGCGGTCAAGCGATGCTTGGTCGCGAATGATGTGCTCGTAGTAATTGCGCTGCCAGACGCGATCGCGAAACGGTTGCCATGCCGACTGTCTGGTGCCGCGCGCATACAGAACAGTCGTGATCGACTTGAACGCCCCCACGATATCCCCAATCGCAGGCGCAATCCCGGACCTCGCTGCGCCGCCGACCGCCTGCCCGCCATGGCCGTCCGGCAGATCGCCGCAGGGGCGACCCTTGTGGTCGCCCACCGTGCCAGGGCCGGCGCCGACGCCGCGGGCAGGCACAAGGCCTGCCCCTACGGATCGGGTCGGCATCGCGCCCGCCGTGAGGCTGCCGCCGTAGGGGCGACCCTCGTGGTCGCCCGCCATGCCAGGGCGGGCCCCAGCGCTGCGGACAGGCACAAGGCCTGCCCCTACGATTCGGGCCGGCATCACGCCTGCCGTGGTTTCGCCGCCGTAGGGGCGACCCTTGTGGTCGCCCACGATGCCGGGTTCGGCCCCAGCGCCGCGGGCAGGCACAAGGCCTGCCCCTACATTGATGATGATCCCGTGGATGTGATTGGGCATCACGATAAATGCGTCCAATTCGACGCCCGGAAACCTGGTCGACAGCGCGTGCCACTGGGCTTGCACCATCCTCGCGGCATCGTTCGGCCGCATGGTGCCATCGACAATTTCCCCGAACAGACAGGAGTGACCCTGCGTACAAAGCGTCACGAAGTACGCCCCGGCTTGGGCGTAATCGTAGCCTTTCAGGCGAATGGTATGACGCGAGAGCGGGGTACTCATGCTGTTGCGCCGCGGGCAGGCACAAGGCCTGCCCCTACGGTTCGGGCC
>JARFTX010000008.1:0-84484 GCA_029289265.1 Gammaproteobacteria bacterium | reverse complement strand
GGCATCGCGCCTGCCGTGGTTTCGGCGCCGTAGGGGCGACCCTTGTGGTCGCCCGCGATGCCGGGTACGCCACCGACGTCGCGGGCAGGCACAAGGCCTGCCCCTACGGTTCGGGCCGGCATCGCGCCTGCCGTGGTTTCGGCGCCGTAGGGGCGACCCTTGTGGTCGCCCGGCCTGTGGTAGACGGTTGTTCGCATGACATGCACCCCACGTGTGCAGTCAGAATAGCGCAATGGCATAATTGCGGGCAACCGCCGACGACGCGTGGGGCCGCGGTCGCCGATCAGTTCATGGGCGCCGCCACCACGCATGGAAATGGTGCACCGGCCCATGGCCCGAGCCGACCTCGAGGGCGCCCGACGCGGCGATCGCGCGCAGCAGGTAGTCGCGCGCGTCGCGCACCGCCGCTTCCGCCGGCCGCAGGCCGCTGCGCTGTGGCAGCAGCGCGGCGATTGCCGACGAGAGTGTGCAGCCGGTGCCGTGGGTGTTCTTCGTGTCGATGCGTGCGGCGGGCAGTTCGACCATGCGATCGCCGTCGAAGAGCAGGTCGACCAGTTCGACCCCCGGCAGGTGGCCGCCCTTGAGCAGCACCCAGCGCTCCGAGGCGAGCGGCAGCAGTTCGCGCAGCCGCTCGGCGGCGCGGTACATCTCGCGCACGGTCTCGGGTGCACGGGATTCGAGCAGCACGCCGGCCTCGGGCAGATTCGGCGTGATCAGGAAGCTTTGCGGCAGCAGCGCCTCGCGCAGCATCGCGACCGCGCTCTTGGCGAGCAGGTGGTCGCCGCTCTTAGCGACCATCACCGGATCGCAGACGACGAAGGGCGCGGCGAAATGCGCGAGCCGGTCGGCGACGGTGCGCACGATCTCGGCGGTGCCGAGCATGCCGAGCTTGACGGCGTGGATCTTCACGTCGGCAAACAGCGTGTCGATCTGCAGGCGCAGGAACTCGGCCGGTGGCGTGTGGACGCCGGTCACCGCTCGCGTGTTCTGCGCGGTGAGCGCGGCGACGACGCCGCAGCCGTAGGCGCCGAGCGCCGAGAAGGTCTTCAGGTCGGCGAGCACACCGGCGCCGCCCGAGGGGTCGACGCCGGCGATCGAAACGACATTGGGGAAGGAAGCGTTCAAGAGCCATGCCTCTTCATGTGACGAACGGAAATCCACGCTAGCGCGAAGGCGCCCGGCTCGCAAGGGCGCAGCGCAGCGGTACTCGCCGAATGCTCGCGACGGCGTCCGGACGCGCGCGCCCGAGCCGGTTGGTCGTGTCCTGCGCGGCCGCATCGGGGTGGTGCAAGCAAGGTGCGCCGACGACGCTCAATCCATGCCGAAGCCGGCGAGCGCCGCGATCCCCAGCGCGGCAAAGAGCGCCGCGGCGATGCCGTGCACCAGGCGCACCGGCATGCGGTGGGCGATGCGGTCGCCGGCAAGCACGGCCGGCACATTGGCGATCATCATGCCCAGCGTCGTGCCCATCACCACGGCGACGAATGCGTCGTACTGGGCGGCCAGCGCGACCGTGGCGACCTGCGTCTTGTCGCCCATCTCGGCGAGAAAGAAGGCGACGACGGTGGTGCCGAGCACGCCCAGGCGTGGCGCGGCCACCTCGCCCTCGTCGAGTTTGTCCGGGATCAGCGTCCACACCGCCATCGCGAGGAAGGAGGCGCCCAGCACCCAGCGCAGCAGGTCCGGTCCGAGCACGGTGGTGAGCCAGGTGCCGACCGCGCCGGCGAAGGCGTGGTTGGCGACGGTTGCGATGAAGATGCCGGCGATGATGGGCGTGGCGCGGCGAAAGCGCGCGGCGAGCATGAAGGCAAGGAGCTGCGTCTTGTCGCCGATCTCGGCGAGCGCGACGATGCCGGTGGAGATCAGGAAAGCGTCGAGGGACAGGTTCATCGTGTGCTCCGGGCCGGTGGTTGACCGATGACCGCAACCACCCCCGGCCCGACGAGCGGAGTGGCGACGGCCAAAGGTCTTGCCAGGCCCGAAGGCTGAGCGCGCCATGTCCGACTGGACAAGCATGTTGACGCGGTCCCCTCGCAATGGCGGCGAGGGCGGCTACTCCCCGATGACGGGGCGGATTGTAGCATCGTTGCTGCGGTGCGCAAGGCGCGTGCGGGCGCTGTCGCCGACCGCTCTCAAGTTCCCGGGCTGAGCGGCCGTTGAGCAGGGTGGCAATAGGGAGGTGGCGGGTGAGTCGTACGAGATTGGGTCGGATAATGGCCGTGGTGACGATGGTGGCGATGGCGGTCGGGGCTGTACCGGCGGCCGCCGAGGCGGACTGGCAGACCGTGATGCGCGACCGCGACGGCGCGCGCGAGGTGCAGATCGACCGGGCCAGCATCCTGCGCTCGGATGCCGGCACGCGCGTCGCCTGGGCGCGCCTCGTGCTCGGTCCCGGCGAGGCCGCCGCCGCAGGCTACGACTCGGTGCGCACGCTCAACCGCTACGATTGCAGCAATCGCAGCATCGTCACGGTGCGCCGAGTCTATCTCGACGCAAGCCACCGCGTGCTGCGCGAGGAGCGAGTCGAGGCGGGCGAGGCGCTCGGCATCCGGCGCAACACGGTCGACGAGCGGCTGTGGCGCGAGGTCTGCGCCACCGGCTCGCTCGACGCGCTGCAGCGCGCGGCCGATCGGGCGGGGCGGGCCGCGTCGCAGGACGGCAGGGGCGCTCAGGAGCGTTGACTGCTCCCGCCTTCGGCGGGGCGCGGGCGGCGGTGCCGGGTCGTCGCGACGAGGTAGGCAGCCAAGGCGAGTGCCGAGAGGGCGACGAACAGCCACGCCACGTTCGCGTAGCTCTCGCCGCGGGCGACGAGCAGCGCGACCAGCGCCGGTGCCGCTGCCTTGGCGAAGAAGCCCGGTTGGGCGAGACGGCCCATCAGCGCGCCGTAGCCGTCGCGCCCGAACAGCTCGGCAGGGACGCTGCCCCGCACGATGCTCATCACTCCATTCGACAGCCCATAGGCGCAGGCGAAGGCGAACGCGAAGAACGGGCCGACACCGGCGGCCGTGAGCAGCAGCATCGCCGCAAGCATCACGATGAATGCTGCCAGGCCGACCACCGTCGCGCGCACCCCGCGGGCGAAGACGAACTCTGCGGCGCGCCCGACGAGTTGCATCGGCCCGATCAGCGAGGCCGCGAGAATCGCGGTCCCCGCATCCAGTCCCGAGGCCTTGAGCGCGCCGACCCCATGCGAGGCGGTGGCCGAGACGACGAAGGCAGCGGCCGTGAAGGCGATCGCGAGCCACAGAAAGGCGCCACGGGGGGCCTTTGCCGCGGCGGGCTTGGCGCCGGTATCGGCCGCGGGCTGGGCCGCGCCATGCGCGAGCGGCAGGCCGAAGCGATGGATCGGCAGGCACACCAGCAGGTGCAGCGCGGCGAAGAGCCCCATCGCGGCCCGCCATCCGGCGACCTCCTGCAGTGCCCAGGCGAGCGGCCAGAAGACCGTGCTGGCCAGCCCGCCGAACAGCGTCAGCACGGTCAGCGCCTGGCGGTAGCGGGCGCCGGCGAACTGGCTGAGCGCTGGAAAGGATGCGTCGTAGAGGGTTGCGGCCATCGCGACGCCGGCGAGCAGCCAGCCGGCGTAGAAGAGAAGCGGGCCTTGCGCGAGCGCGATCGCCGCGAGCGCCAGCGCCCCGGCAAGCGAGCCTGCCGCGAGCACAGTGCGGCCGCCGCGCGCATCGATCGCACGCCCGACCGCCGGTGCGGCCAGACCCGACGCAACGAGACTCAGCGAGAACGCGCCAAACACCGCGGGCTGGCCGAGGCCCAGGTCGGCCGCTATCGCCGGCGCCAGCACCGCGATGCTGTAGAACAGTGTTCCCCACGAGATGATTTGGGTGATGCCGAGCAGCGGCACGGCGACGACGAGCGAAATCGATCGTGCCGAAGTGACTGCATCGGACGCAATTCGCGCAGGGCCCGGTCGGTGCACTCGGCCGCGTCCTACTTCTTTGCCTCGACCGGCGGGGGCGACTTCAGGGCATCGCGCAGAATCGCCTGCTGGCGGGTGTTCTGCTCGATCTGGCGGACCGAGTAGGCTTCCTGCTGGACGGCCACGTCGCGCGCCTGCTGAACGGCGCGTTCGAGGTCCATGAGCTGGGCACGTGCCGCGTCGCGTTCGTCGGCGGTGCGCCGCGCGGTTGCGAGCAGATCGCTCAGCGTCGCCTCGAGCTCGGTCAGGCGGCGCTGCGCGGCGGCACGCTCGGCCTCGGACTCGTGCGTGGCCGCATCGACTGCGTCGAGCTGTGCCTGCAGTGCCTCCGACTTGCGCTCGAGTTCGGCACTCTTGCGTTCGAGCTCTCCCTGTTGGCGGATCGCCTGCACCCAGCCCGCGGCCGCGATCGTTGCAACGGTCATGAATACGCCGGCCGCGGCGGACAAGACCTTGACGCGGCGCGCGCGCTGGCGTTCCGCTTCGTGTGCGAGCAATTCCCGGTGTGACTGGCTGGAGGCGACGAAGGCGCGCTCCTCGTCGCGCAGGTCGGCCTCGCGGCCGCTGCTGAAGCGCTCGGCCTCTTCGAGCAGCGGGCCGCGCAGCAACTGCTCGTCGCTGCGGCCGGCGCGGGTCCAGGCCTCCAGTTCGGCCGTCAATCGGGTGCGCCACGCGAGAAAATCGCGTTCCTGCTCCAGCCAGACGAGCAGGCGCGGCCAGTCGCGGGCGAGCGCCTCGTGCGCGGGCTCGATGGTCGATTCGCCGTCGACCAGGTCGCTGACGAGCAGGCGCGCATCGATCAGGCCCTCCAGGACGGCTTTCGCCTCGCCCGCCTGCGCGCCCAGGCTCGAACGCGGCACACGCTGTGCACTCGTGCGTGTGCTGCCCGGCGCGAACTGCACGAGTCGGAGCAGGATACGCCGCATCGCCTGCTGTGCCTCCGGTCCGAGCGCCTCGAAGTGGCTGTCGGCTGCCTCGGTCACGACGGCGCGCAGGCCGCCGAAGGCATCGTAGGCCGAGTTCGTCAGCCAGCCATTGCGCCGCTGGCGCCACAAGCGCTCCAGCGTCACCTGCAGGAAGGGCAGGACGCCCGGTTCGCCCGTGGCGCGGTTCAACAGGCGGTCGACCAGGCCGGGCTCGAACGCGAGGCCGGCGGCATCGGCCGGGCGCTCGACCAGGTCGCGCAGCGCCGCCGCGTCGGGGCGCTCCAGCGCAATCCGGGTGGGCTCGCCGCGGCCGCGCGCGGTCCACAGGTCGGACCAGGCGCGGCATTGTCCGCTGCGTACGGCGATGACGAGCCGGGCGCCGGCCGAAACCAGCGCTTCGAGGCGGGTCGCGAGCTGCGCGGCGGCTGCGCCTGCGGGCGCCTCCGGCGCGGGGTCGAGGACCAGCAGGCGCGCGCCCTCCGATGCGCCGGCCCGCGACGAGGCGGTTGCCGCGGTGAGCGCCTCGACATCGTGTGCCAGGGCGACGCGCCAGTCGGGCTTCGCCCGCCGCAGTGCCGGCACCAGCCCGGCGCGCAACAGCGAGGTCTTGCCGCAGGCCGACGCCCCGCAGACCAGAACGACGGGGGCGCGCTCGAGCGCTTCGGCGAGCCGCCGCACGTCGTCGCCCCGGCCGAAGAAGAGATCCGCCTGGTGCTCCTCGAACGGCTGCAGGCCGACCCAGGGGCAGCGCTCCTCGCGCTCGACCTCCGGTGCCTCGTCGCTGCCGACGTCGGTCGTCGTGCCGGCCGGGCGCAGCGCCTCCATCGCGCGCACGAGCGCCGCGCCGGTCGGTCCGTCGCGCAGGTCGAGCATCGGCAGCCCCTGCAGCGTGGTGTCGGCCGGGGCGTCGTCGCGGTGGCCGGGCAGCAGCACCGCGACCGCTTTCAGATCGCGTCCGCTGGCACGCGCCTGCAACACGCGCTCCAGCAGCCAGCGGTGGGACGCATCGAGCGCACCGGAGCCGACGCAGAAGGCCACCGCGCGTGCATGGACGAGGCTTTCCTGGATGCGCTGCCGCCAATCGGCGCCGACCGCGGGCGCGCCGAGATCGGCCAGCACGCGCAGCCCCGTGCGGGTGAGCGCGGCCTGCAGCGCGCCCGCTGCCTCGGCATCGGGCCGGGCGAAGGCGAGCAGCGCGTCGAAGTCGGCGAAGCGCTTGGTCTCATCGTACTTGGCAAACGCGGTCGCCGCGACGGCGGATGCCGGGCGGCCCGTTTTGCCGCCCGGCGCCGCGGGAGTCAGGCCGTCGAGCCTTGAGCGAACCTGTCTTGATTGCTCGGCCAGTCGCCCTGGCGCGTCCGGCTCGATGGGCGCGAGCAGGGTGATGACGTCCGCCAGGGTGCCGAAGACTTGGGCGAGGTGCTCCTTGGCGGCCTTCTCCTCGGCGCTGCGGGCGACGCGTTCCTCGAAGGCGAACTGCGGGTCGTAGGGGATGGTGAGGTCGCGGAAGCTGAGCCCGAGCTCGGCCATGCGCGCCGGCAGCAAGGCCGCGAAGCGCGCGTCGAAGCGCTCCTGGAAGGCCTCGGTGAGCTGCGGCGTGCGCTGCTCGACCCGCGCCGGCACGACCACGATCTCGAGCGGGCGGCCGCGCCGCAGGTCCGCGACCGGCTGCGAGCGGAAGTCGTGCAGCATGCTCCAGGTGCCGTCGACGTTCTGGTGGTTGGCGCCGCACATCATCACGATCACGTCGGCGAGCTGATAGCCGCAGATGCCGCCCATCTCGGTCACGCCGGTGCGGCTGTCGATCAGCACCACGTCGTAGCGTTCGGGCACCAGCGTGCGGCGCAGCCACTCGAAGAAGAGGTCGCCTTCCCAGTTGAAGTAGAAATCCTGCCAGTCGAACTGGCGCAGCGCCTGGGCGTAGTGCGACAGCTGCTCGGCCGACAGCCGCTGGCCGGCCGGCATCAGGTCGAGGCGCCCGCCGCCCGGGCGTTGCGCGAAGATGGTGGCGATGAAGCGCTCGATCTCGCGAAAGCTCGCGCCGCCGCCGGCCACCGACATCGACTCCTTGTACGCTAGCAGCAGGTCGAGCAGCCCCGTCTGGCCGCGGATCGCGTCGCGCAGCTCGCGCTCGTCGCCGCGGTAGAAGAACTGCTCCAGGCCCGGCGCCTCGAGGTCGAAGTCGATCATCAGCACCTTGAGGCCGCGCCGCGACAGCACGTCGCCGACGTTGGCGAGTGCCATCGAGCGGCCGACGCCGCCCTTGTACGAGTAGAAGGTGCAGATCATGTGCGGCCGCCTCCGCCCCACGGATAGTCGCGCTTGGGCGCGAGCGCCGGCTCGCCGAGCTCGGCGGCGAGCGCGCCGAGGGCGCTGCGGTCGGGCTGCGGGGCCTGCAGGCGGGCGAGCGTCGCCGGCAGGCTGGCGTGCAGCCAGCGCTTGAGGCGGCGCTCGTCGCCGACTGCCAGTTCGCACTGCGGATCGTACTCGACGGCGAAGCGGTCGAAGGCGCCGGCGAGCCGCCTGCGCGCCGCTTCCTCGAGCAGCGCCTGGATGCGGTCGCGGCCGGGGTCGAAGGGCGACACCGTGACGATCGCCACCTGGTCGTTGTTGAAGAACGGCGAGTTCTGGAAGGTCTCGCGCAGGGCGGGGTGGAAGAGCGAGATCTCGTCGACCAGCACGACGCAGCCGGCGCGCGCCATCGCCCGGTAGATCGGGCGCAGCCGAATGTCGTCGCCCACCAGGGCGTCGAACGGATACCACTGCAGGCGGATGTGGCGCTGGCGCTGGCGGATCGTGCCGCTCATGCCGGCCCGCTCGGCGATTTCCTCGGTGATGCGGCGGATGCTGCTGCCATCGGCGCCGAAGGGCCGCCACCGATGGCGGGTCTCGCCGTAGCGGCCGCGCCAGTCGACGCCGTCGGCCTCGAGCGCGTCGACGAGTGCCTGGAACTCGGCCTGGTCGGCCGGCGCGAGACGGGCGAGCAGTGCCGGGTTCGACTCGAGCGCATCGAGCTCGGCGCGCGTCGTCGCGACCACGCACATCGGCACGCCGACGCTGCGGTGGCCCGGCGGCGGCTGACGCGCGGCGAGCCAGGCGCGCGCGGCGGCGAGCGGTGCCGCTTCGGGCGCGCCATCCCCGAGCGCGAAGCGCGCGTCGGCACGCCACCGGGCGGTCACCTCCTCGTCCTTCACGCCGGCGACGAGCAGCGCGAGCGCGCCGGTGCGGCCGCGCAGCACCGCGAGCGCCAATGCGCTCTCGTCGGGCTCGGCGGCGAGCGGCGCGAGCGACCGGGGCGTGATCAGCGCCGCGGCGGCATGGCAGGCGATGACATGCTCCTCGCGCGCCGACACGGCGCGCTCGTCGCGCGCGAACAGTGCCTCGGCCGAGAGCCGCACCGGCCGCTCGAGGCCGAGCGCGAGCTCGCGCGCGAGGCTCGCCGCGAGCTCGGCGTCGTCCGGATGGTGGGCGAGGTAGAGGGCGTGGGTGACCTCGCGGTGCAGGCGCTGGGGCGGCGCCGTCTCCTGCACGGGACCGCGCCGCAGTGTGCGCAGGTGGTTGCTGACGGCATTGCTCACGGCGGCGGCCAGCGCCATCGGATCCGAAAACTCGGTAGCGAGCCGCTCGTCGAGCAGCCGCTTGCGCAAGGCCGAGATGCGCGCCCCGCGCTCGTTCTCGCCGCTGACGAAATCGGTGAACGGGGGCGGCCACGGCGCATCCGCCTTGAGCACGAACACCAGCCGCGGCTTGCCTTGCGCCGCCTCGAACTCGAGCTCGGTGATCGAACGCCCGTCCGGGTTCTCGTCGCCCCCCGGCACGAAGCCGTAGCGCCAGGCAAAGAGGCCCACGTAGACGTCGCAGGCCGCAACATCGGCGAGGCATGCGGCGAGCGGCCGGTCGTCGCGGGCGACATAGTCCTCCATCGCGATGACCTTGACGCCCGAGAGCTGGTTGAGCGCCTTGTAGACCGCCTCGCGGTGCGCCTTCAGGTCCACGTAGCTGGAGGACAGATAGACGGTGCAGAACTCGGCCATGACGTGCTGCCTCCCCGAATCGTCTCGTCCCCGCGCGCAACCGTGCCGTCCTCGGGGTGCGCCCGCATGACACACGTCTCTCCGGCAAGCCGCCGCGCCTGCGCCGATCGTGCCAGCCGGCAGGATGTGTCGCCGAATGGGGTTACATGGTGCGCCACGCCTCCGGCATTCGCAAGCCCGGCCCGGGCCGTGGGGCGGCGGGGACCGATGAGGCGGGCGGCTTTCCGTGGGCGCGGGGCAGCCACCGCGGTGCAGTCCAAAGAAAAACTTGCGAGCCTGGACTACCTTGACTAAATTACTAACCAGTCAGTCAGTAAAGGCAGGCCTCAGAGTCATGGTCCCCAAGTTTCTTTCGAGTTGCCGACCGCGCACGCAGAGCGCGCAGTCGTGCGTCCCGAGTGATCTTCCTGGCGCAGGAGAGACGCCGTGAGCTCCGTTCAGCCCAAGGCGCCGCGCCGGCGGCGGCGCAAGGAGGCGCGGCCGCAGGAACTCACCGCCGCGGCGCTCACGCTCTTCGTCGAACGGGGCTTCGCCGCGACCCGGCTCGACGACGTCGCCGCCCGCGCCGGCGTCTCCAAGGGCACGCTCTACCTGTACTTCGACAGCAAGGAGGCGCTCTTCAAGGCGGTCATCCAGGAAGGTATCGTGCCCGCGCTGGAAGCCGGCGAGGCGCTGCTCGCACAGCACGGCGACGAACCCGCCGAGCTGCTGCGGACCATGCTGCGCGGCTGGTGGGAGCGCATCGGCAACACCGAGCTCGGCGGCATCCCGAAGCTGATGGTCTCCGAGGCGCGCAATTTCCCCGAGGTCGCGGCCTTCTACAACGAGGCAGTGATCCAGCGCGGCCTGGCGCTGATTCGCGGCGCGGTGCGCCTCGGAATCGAGCGGGGCGTGTTTCGCCCAGTGGACCTCGACACGGTCGCGACGGTGCTGATCGCGCCGCTGCTGCATCTCGCGCTGTGGCGCCACTCCTTCGGCGCCTGCTGCGGCCACGGCGTGAGCATCGAGCGCTACCTGGACACCCACTTCGACCTGATCCTGCACGGCCTCGAAGCCGCGCCGGACCGGGCGGGAGAGCAGCGATGAAACCCTCCTCAGCCTTGAACGCATGCGGCGCGGCGCGGCTCGCGCCGGGTGGCGCCGCGGCCGCTTCGCGACCGGTCGCGGCCGACGGCGCGGCGTGGCTGAAAGTCGATCCGCGCGCGATCGCGCGTGCGGCGGCGATCGCACTCGCGGCCGCCCTCGTCGCCGCCTGCTCGGGCCCGCCGCCCGCCGAGAAGCCGCCGCGCGTGGTGCTGGTGAAGCCGTTCGCGGCCGAGCGCGGCGAGGCAGCGCGACACGTCTACAGCGGGGAGGTGAGGGCACGCTTCGAGACCGATCTCGCCTTCCGCATCGGCGGCAAGGTCGTCGAGCGCCGCGTCGAGGTCGGCACCGCGGTGCGCCGCGGCGACGTGATCGCCCGCCTCGATCCCGAGGACGTGCGGCTCGCGGCCAGTGCGGTCGCGGCCCAGGTCGCGGCAGCCGAGGCCGAGGCGGCGCTGGCACGCGCCGAGTTCGAGCGCAGCGAGGGGCTGCGCGCGGCGAACTTCATCAGCGCTTCGGCCCTCGATGCCCGGCGCACGGCGCTCGCGGCGGCCGAGGCGCGGCTGCGCCAGGCCCGCGCCCAGGCGGCTGCCGCGCGCAACCAGGCCGATTACGCGACGCTCGCAGCCGAGCACGACGGCGTCGTCACCGCCGTGCACGCCGAGGCCGGCCAGGTCGTCACCGCCGGTGCGCCGGTGGTGCGAGTCACCCGCGGCGCCGAGCGCGAGATTCTCATCCACGTGCCGGAGGGCCGCCTCCAGGACTACGCGGTGGGCAGTCCCGCGGCGGTGCGCCTGTGGGCGAACGGCACCGAGTTGTATCCGGCGCGGGTGCGCGAAGTCGCGCCGGCGGCCGATGCGGCGACGCGCTCGTACGCGCTGCGGGTGAGCGTCGGCGACGCGGCGCTGCCGCTCGGTGCGACGGCGAGCGTCGCGCTCCCGTCGCCGGCGGGGGCCGCGGCCGTGCTGCCGCTCACCGCGGTGACCCGCGCAGACGGCCGGCCCGTGGTGTGGGTGGTCGACGCGGCCTCGCGAGTGCAGCCGCAACCGGTCGAGATCGGCGCGATCCGCGAGGACGGCGTCGAGATCCGCGGCGGGCTCGCCGCCGGCGCATCGGTGGTGCAGGTCGGCGCGCACCGGCTGATCGGCGGCGAGCGCGTGCGCCCGGTCGCGGCGGACGCGCCGATCGCGCTGGACATCACGCGATGAGCCGCTTCAACGCCTCCGAGTGGGGCCTCGGGCACCGTCCGCTGGTGCTCTTCATGATGGTCGTGCTGACCCTGATCGGGCTGCTGTCTTACACCCAGCTCGGGCAGTCCGAGGACCCGCCCTTCACCTTCAAGGTGATGGTGGTGCGCACCGAGTGGCCAGGCGCGAGCGCGCTCGAAGTCGCCGAGCAGGTCACCGACAAGATCGAGAAGAAGCTCCAGGAACTCGCCGCGCTCGACTTCGTGCGCAGCTATTCGCGTCCCGGCGAGTCGATGGTGTTCGTGCTCGCCAAGGATTCGACGCCGTCGCGTGACATGCCCGAGCTGTGGTACCAGGTGCGCAAGAAGGTCGGCGACATCCGCCACACGCTGCCGCAGGGCGTGGTCGGGCCGAGCTTCAACGACGAGTTCGGCGACACCTACGGCAACATCTTCGCGCTGGTCGGCGAGGGCTTCGACTACGCCGAGCTCAAGCGCTACGCCGATGCGATCCGCGCGGAGCTGCTGCGCGTCCCCGACGTCGCCAAGGTGAGCTTTTTCGGCGAGCAGCCGCAGCGCATCTTCGTCGATCTGTCGAACGTCAAGCTCGCCACCTTCGGACTCGACGTGCAGGACTTCGCCGCGGCGCTTGCGGCGCAGAACGCGATGCGCGGCGCGGGCTTCTTCGAGACCGCCGACGAGCGCGTGTGGCTGCGCCCGAGCGGGGCCTTCGACGAGGTCGCGGCGATCGCCGACACGGTACTGCGTGCCGACGGCCGCAGCTTCCGCCTCGGCGACGTCGCCGAGGTGCGCCGCGGTTTCGCCGACCCGCCACGCGAGCGCATGCGCTTCATGGGGCGCGAGGCACTGGGCATCGGCGTGTCGATGCGCGCCGGCGGCGACATCATCGCGCTCGGGCGCCACCTCGACGAGGCGGTCGGCCGGATCGAGGCACAGCTGCCGGTCGGGCTCACGCTCGAGCGCGTCGCCGACCAGCCGCGCGCGGTGGCGCGCTCGGTCGGCGAGTTCGTGCAGGTGCTGGCCGAGGCGGTCGTCATCGTGATGGCGGTGAGCCTGCTGTCGCTGGGCCTGCGCACCGGCGTCGTGGTGCTGGTGATCATCCCGGTGGTGTTGGCGATCACCTTTCTTTTCATGCAGCTGTTCGGCATCGGGCTGCACAAGATCTCGCTCGGCGCACTGATCCTCGCGCTCGGGCTGCTGGTCGACGACGCCATCATCGCCGTCGAGATGATGGCGACCAAGATGGAGCAGGGCTGGGAGCGGGTACGCGCGGCGAGCTTCGCCTATCGGTCGACGGCGATGCCGATGCTCTCGGGCACGCTGGTGACGGCCGCGGGCTTTCTGCCGATCGCGATGGCCGCGTCCTCGACCGGCGAGTACACGCGCTCGATCTTCCAGGTCACGGTGATCGCGCTGCTGGTTTCGTGGGTCGCGGCGGTGCTGTTCGTGCCCTACCTCGGCTATCACCTGCTGCCGGATTTCAGCAAGCGGAACGGCCAGCCTTCGCCGCTCGCGCGCGTCGCGGCGCGCTTCTCGCCTCGGCTCGCGCAGCGCATCGCCGAGCGCGCGGCGCAGCCGCACGCGCTGCACGACGAGTACGCGATCTACCACACGCCCTTCTACACGCGGCTGCGCGCGGTCGTGGATGGGTGCGTCGCGCGGCGCTGGCTCGTCATCGCGGCGACGCTCGCGCTCTTCGCCGCTTCGCTGTGGGTGTTCGCCCGCTACGTGCCGCAGCAGTTCTTCCCCGACTCGACGCGGCCCGAGCTGCTGGTCGACCTGCGGCTCGCCGAGGGTGCCTCGCACCACGCCACCGAACGCGCGGTGCGCGAGCTCGAGGCTGTGCTCGAGGCCGAGGCCGGCATCGAGAACTACGTCGCCTGGCTGGGCGGCGGCAGCCCGCGCTTCTACTTGCCGCTCGACCAGCAGCTCGCGCAGACGAGTTTCGCCCAGTTCGTGATCCTGACGCGCGGCACCGCCGAGCGCGAAGCCCTGCGCGCCAGGCTCATCCGCCACTTCGAGGAGGCGCCGGTCGAGCTGCTGGGCGTGGTGAGCCGCCTCGAGAACGGCCCGCCGGTGGGCTTTCCGGTGCAGTACCGGGTGAGCGGGCAGGATCTCGATACCCTCCGCGGCCTAGCCCACGAGGTCGCGGCAGCGCTGCGCGGCAACCCGCACTTGTCGAACGTACACCTCGACTGGGAGGAACCGTCCAAGGTCGTTCGGCTCGCCGTCGACCAGGACAAGGCGCGCCTGCTGGGGGTCTCCAGCCGGCAGGTCGCGGCGCTGCTCGACACCTCGCTGCAGGGTGCGAGCGTCACCCAGTTCCGGGCCGGCACCGAGACGATCGAGGTGGTGCTGCGCGGAGCCGAGGCCGAGCGCATCCACCTCGGCCTGCTGCCGGACCTGGCGATTCCGCTCGGCAACGGGCGCAGCGTGCCGCTCGCGCAGGTCGCCACCCCCGAGTACGGCTTCGAGCCGGGCGTCGTCTGGCGGCGCGACCTGCTGCCGACGGTGACGGTGCGGGCGAGCCTGTACGGCAGCGTCCAGCCCTCGGTGGTGGTCGGTGAACTCGCCGGCGCGATGGCCGGGATCCGCGCCGGGCTGCCGCTCGGCTACCGCCTCGAGACCGGGGGCGCGCTCGAGGAGAGCGCCAAGGGCGGCAGCTCGGTCGCGGCCGGCATGCCGCTTTTCGTGCTGGCGGTGCTGACCATCCTGATGCTGCAGCTGCAGCGCTTCTCGCTGGTGCTGATGGTGGTGCTGACGGCACCGCTCGGCCTGATCGGCGTCACCGCCTTCCTGCTGCTCTTCGACCGGCCCTTCGGCTTCGTCGCGATGCTCGGCACGATCGCGCTCTCCGGCATGATCATGCGCAACTCGGTGATCCTGGTCGACCAGATCCGCCAGGACCTCGAGGCCGGGCGCAGCGAGTGGGACGCCATCGTCGAATCGACGGTGCGCCGCTTCCGGCCGATCGTGCTCACCGCGGCGACGGCGATTTTGGCGATGATTCCGCTGTCGCGCAGCGCCTTCTTCGGGCCGATGGCGGTGGCGATCATGGGCGGGCTGGCGGTCGCGACCCTGCTGACGATGCTGTTCCTGCCCGCGCTCTATGCGGCCTGGCGGCGCGTGCGGCGTGGCCCCGCCGGGCCGGCCGCGGCATGACGCGTGCCGTGGTGCGGGGCGGCTTGTGCGCTAGAATGCGAAGGTTTTGTCGATTCCCTCGCCGGAACCGGGTCGCCAACAAAATTAGCTTGTGCTAATATTTCCGCAGGATGCCTGAGATGAACTTCGAACAAGCCCGCTACAACATGGTCGAGCAGCAGATCCGCCCGTGGGAGGTGCTGGACCAGGACGTGCTCGATCTCCTGATGACGGTGAAGCGCGAGGAGTTCGTGCCGGCCGCCTACAAGAACCTCGCCTTCGCCGACATCGAGGTCCCGATCGGCTGCGGCCAGGTCATGCTCAAGCCGGTGATCGAGGCCAAGGTGCTGCAGGCGCTGCAGGTGCGCCGCTCCGACTCGGTGCTCGAGATCGGCGCGGGCTCGGGCTACTTCGCCGCGCTGCTGGCGGCGCGCGCCGACTGGGTGCGCAGTATCGACATCGAGCCCGAACTGGTCAAGCTCGCCGCCGACAACCTCAAGCGCTACGGCGTCGAGAACGTGCTGGTCAAGGAAGCCGACGGCGCGCTCGGCCTGCCGTGCCGGGCCCCCTACGACGTCATCGTCTATTCCGGCGGCGTGCCCGAGATCCCGCAGGCGACGCTCGATCAGCTGAAGCCGGGCGGGCGGCTGTTCGCTTTCGTCGGCGAGGCACCGGTGATGACGGCGCGCCTCGTCACCAGCCTGGGCGAGGGGCGCTACAAGACCGAGGACTTGTTCGAGTCGCTCGTGCCGATTATCCGCAACGTTCCGGCTCACGACGGTTTTCGTTTCTGAGGGCATTGCCCATGCGCGAGATTCGACCTCCCGACCTGGCCGCCTGGCTCGCCGACCCGAACCGGGCGAAGCCGGTGCTGCTCGACGTGCGCGAGCCGCGCGAGTACGAGATCTGCCGCATCGAGGGCTCGCAACTCATCCCCATGGGCACGGTGCCGGCGCGGCTCGGCGAGATCGACCGTGAGGCCGAAGTCGTCGTGATCTGCCATCACGGGGCACGCAGCGCCCGCGTCGGCCTGTTCCTCGAGGCGCAGGGCTTCGCGAAGGTCATCAACCTCGCGGGCGGCGTGGCCGAATGGGCTGCGCAGGTCGACCCCGCCATGCCCCGCTACTGAATCCCACCGGAGTCGCCGATGAAACGTACGATCGCCATCTGTCTCGCCAGCCTGTTCCCGGCTCTTGCGTGGTCGGCGGATCTGCTCGAGGTCTATCGCGACGCGCTTGCCCACGATGCGCAGTTCGCGGCGGCGCGCGCGCAGTTCGAGGCGGGGCAGGAGCGCGTCGTGCAGGCCCGCGCCGGACTGCTGCCCAGCGTCGGCGCCTCGGCAAACACCACCTGGAATCACGTCGAGCCGCGTAACGGCGCCGATCGCAGCTTCAACAGCAACGGCTACGGGGTGCAACTTACCCAGCCCCTGTTCCGCATGCAGAACTGGGTCGCGGCGAAGCAGGGCGAGCTGCTGACGGCGGTCGCCGAAGTGCAGTTCGAACTTGCCCGCCAGGATCTCATCCTGCGCGTCTCCGAGGCCTACTTCAACGTGCTGAACGCCCAGGACGTGCTCGCCGCGGTGACGACGCTGCGCGAGGCGGCGGCGGAGCAGCTCGAACTGGCGAAGACCAGTTTCGAAGTGGGCACCGTCACCATCACCGATGTGCACGAGGCGCAATCACGCTTCGACCTCGCCTCGGCCCAGGTCATCGCCGCCACGAGCGAGCTCGACGTACGCCGCCATGCGCTCGCTCAGATCATCGGCACGACGCCGGAGTCTCTCGCCGGTCTGCGCCCCGGGACCGAACTGTCTGCCCCGAGTCCCGAAAATCCGGCAGACTGGGTAGCCGCCGCCGAGCAGGGCGGTTACGGCGTGCAACTGCAGTTGCTCGCTCAGGAGCTCGCCGCCCGCGACGTCGAGTTCAATCGCGCCGGCCATTACCCGACGGTCGATCTCGTTGCGACGCATGGCCGTAGTTCCACCGGCTTCAGCCAGAACACGGGCGGATCGCTACGCAGCGACGCGACGACCTTGGGCGTCCAACTCAACGTCCCCCTTTACGCCGGTGGCGCCATCTCGTCGCGCGAACGCGAGGCGGCAGCGTTGAAGGTCCGCGCCGACGCCGACCTCGAGAGCGCACGGCGCGACGCCGCGCTCGCCGCCCGTCAGGCCTACCTGGGGGTCACCAGCGGCATGGCGCAGATCAAGGCGCTCGAAGCGGCCGAGGTTTCGTCGAATTCCGCGCTCGAGGCGAACCGGCTCGGCTACGAGGTCGGCGTGCGCATCAACATCGATGTGCTGAATGCGCTCACCCAACTCGCCGACGCCCGGCAGCAGCTCGCCCGCGCGCGCTACGACACGCTGCTCGCGCAGCTGCGTCTCAAGGCCGCTGCCGGTACGCTCGACGAAGACGACGTCGAGACGGTCAACACGCTGCTGGTGAGGTGAGCGCCGCCTCGATCACCGCCATGGTTCGAACCGTCGCGCCGCGGTGCGCGGCCGCGAAGGCGCGGCCTGCCTCGCCGGCTTGCTCGCGCGCTGCACAGTCCTGAAGCAGGCTCAACGCCAGCGCCACGCCCTCCGCGGCATTGGCGGCGCGCAGCGCGGCGCCCGAGGCGATCGCCTGCTCGGCGACCTGGCTGAAGTTGAACGTGTGGGGGCCGATGATCACCGGCGTGCCGACGGCACAGGCCTCGATCAGGTTCTGACCACCCAGCGGAAGCCAGCTTCCGCCGATCAGGGCGACCTCCGCGGCCGCGTGGTAGGCGAACATCTCCCCCATCGAATCACCGAGCCATACCCGCGTGTCGCCGGCGACCGGCGCCTCGTCGGAGCGGCGCTGCAGCTTGAGGCCGCGAGCCGCGACGAGATCCGCCACCGCGTCGAAGCGCTGCGGGTGGCGCGGCACGATCGCGAGCAGCATGTTCGCCGGGGCGAGCGCCGCGAAGGCGTCGAGGATCAGCGCCTCCTCGCCCTCGCGCGTGCTCGCGGCGAGGACCACCGGGCGCCCGCCGATGCGCGAACGAAACGCCTCGCCCAGGGCGAGCTGCGCGTCGGTGGGAGCGATGTCGAACTTGATGTTCCCGGTCACGCTCACCGCTGGCGCGCCGAGCGCGGCAAGGCGCGAGGCGTCGGCCTCGGTCTGGCAGGCGGTCGCCGCGAGCGTGCCGAGCGTGAGGCGCGTCAGGGCCGGCCAGCGCGCGTAACGCCGCGCCGAGCGCTCGGAGAGCCGCGCGTTCGCGAGCACCACCGGCACGCCCTGTGCCCGGCACGCCCGCAGCAGCGCCGGCCACAGCTCGGTCTCCATCACGACCCCCAGCTCCGGCCGGAAATGGCGCAGGAAGCGCGCGGACAGAAAGCCGATGTCGTACGGCAGATAGGCCTGGAGCACCCGCGGCTCGTCGGCAAACAGCGCTCGCGCCGTCTCGCGCCCGGTGGGCGTCATGTGGGTGAGTAGAACCTGCCGCTCCGGCCAGCGCGAAAGCATTGCCCGCACCAGCGGCTCGGCCGCACGCGTCTCGCCGACCGACACCGCGTGCACCCAGATCAGCCGCTCGGGCGCAGGCTGTGCATACCGCCCGAATCGCTCGCCGACATGCTTCAGGTAGCCCGGCTGGCGCCGCGCCCGCCAAGCGAGGCGCGCGAGCACCACAGGCATCGCGGCGAGCCAGAGCAGGGTATAGGCGAGATGCAATGTCGGTCTCGGGGCGGCATCGGACGAAGGCGCCAATTATAGCCGCGGGCCGGACCCGCGCCGGCAACGGCTCCCTCAACGCGCTCCACTTGGAGGTTGCTGCATCTCGCGGCGCCTTCTTTCCGCTGTGCGATAATCCGCCGGTCTGATCAACGGCGGTGAATCGTTCATGAAGATCCTCGTAACCGGCGCCGCCGGCTTCATCGGCATGCACGTCGCGCAGGTACTGCTTGCGCGCGGCGACGAGGTCGTCGGGCTCGACAACCTCAACGACTACTACGATGTGCAGCTCAAGCACGACCGGCTCGCGCGGCTCACGCCGCATCAGGCCTTTCGCTTCGTCAAGCTCGACGTCGCCGACCGCCCAGGCATGGAGCGCCTGTTCGCCGAGGAGCGCTTCGACCGCGTCGTGCACCTTGCCGCACAGGCCGGCGTGCGCTATTCGCTCAAGAACCCGCACGCCTACATCGACAGCAACGTCGTCGGCTTCATGAACGTCCTCGAAGGCTGCCGCCATAGCCAGGTGCAGCACCTCGTCTACGCCAGCAGCTCGAGCGTCTACGGCGGCAACACCAAGATGCCGTTCTCCGAGCACGACAGCGTCGACCACCCCGTGAGCATGTACGCCGCGACCAAGAAGGCGAACGAGCTGATGGCCCACACCTACAGTCACCTCTACCGCCTGCCGACGACGGGCTTGCGCTTCTTCACCGTCTACGGCCCGTGGGGCCGGCCCGACATGGCGCTCTTCCTGTTCACCAAGGCGATCCTCGAAGGCCGCCCGATCGACGTCTTCAACCACGGCCGCATGAAGCGCGACTTCACCTACATCGACGACATCGTCGAAGGGGTCGTGCGCACGCTCGACCGCGTCGCCGAGCCCGACCCCGAGTTCGATCCGCTCGCCCCGGACCCCGGCCGCAGCGACGCGCCCTATCGCGTCTTCAACATCGGCAACCACGATCCGGTCGAGCTGATGGCCTTCATCGAGGCGATCGAAGAGGCGCTCGGGCGCAAGGCCGAGAAGAACTTTCTGCCGCTGCAGGATGGGGATGTGCCGGCGACCTACGCGGAGACGGAGGAATTGCGCGGGTGGGTGGGCTTCGCGCCGGGCACGGGAGTGTGTGAAGGCGTGGCGGAGTTTGTTGGCTGGTACAAGACTTACTATCGCCAATCAACAAATTAGAGCTTTACGACTTTCGCGCAATACCAGGCTCGGGATCGGTGTGACACAATCTCGCGTCCATTTTCTGACGTGACCCCATGCCACAATGCCGAAGCGGGCCTGCCGCATATAGCGGCGAGATCAGCCTTGTCGACCTTTTATGCCTCTTGGTTCGGCGGAAGACCCTGATTCTTGCTTCTATTGCCATTTTCGTGATGGTAGCGGGAGGGTACGCTGCGCTTTCAAAGCCGGTCTATGTGGCATCGGCGCTGGTTCGTATCGGTCACATTTCCGAGAGCGCTACCGAGGGCAATCAATTGATCGAGAGCGCGGAGGTGGTCGCCTTGCGTCTGGCTACGCGCGTCGGCAAGGTGGTCGAGGACGATCAGACAGGCGTGAGGGCTTATCTCGCAAGTTCCGAAATGCACTTGGTTGTGCCCGGCGCGGTCCTATTGACCGTGAAAGGCGACAGTGGCGGGCACGCTCATTCGGTGTTGCAGGACATCGTGGATGACATCCGGAAGGCGCACGACGAGCTGCTGGAGATCAATCGACGTCCCTATGTCGATCAACTCGAACGGCTCGACGCGCAGATTGCGCAGACGCGTGGCGATTACGAACGAGCGGGTGTGCTCATCGACGAATTGAGTATGCGTGATCCGGTACAGGCCTCACTGGTAATCCTTTCACGGGGCCAGTTGGGTCTAAGCTTGCGAGAGATGGAGGCGGAACGACCGACGCTTGCCCAGAGGCTCCTTGCGCCACAAATGCGTCCGACCGAAGTGCTGGGCGAGATCGCGACGCCGTCGACGCCGTCGAGGCCCAGAACAGCGCTCCTTATCTCGATCTCCGCCGCTCTTGGCGCGATTGCTGGTGCCGTACTCGCGATGATTGTCGAAGTCGTGGCCACGAGACGCCACCGTCGCGACGGCGATTGATCGACAGGTTGCGACTGCGAGTCAGCCAGAGGAAGGAAACATTCATGCAGCTTGGCAGCATGCGGATTGACCAGCAGCCGGCGTTCGGAGTGTGAGTAGTGCGTAAGACGGACCAGAAACACTGGGATGAGAATTGGCGGCGCGCGTCGGCCAGGGCCATCGGGGGCGGGCCCTCGGGGAAGGACTCGTACGTGTGGCGGAGGATCCGTGCCAGCGTTTCGCAGGCACTCCATGGTCGGGAAACGGCCGGCTTGAGCTTGATCGAGGTCGGAGCAGGCGGCTCGGAGTGGCTGCCGCTGCTGGCCCGTGATTTCGACGTCGCAGTTTCCGGTCTCGACTATTCGCCTGTTGGTTGCAGTCGCGCGCGCGAGGTACTTGCCGAAGCCGGCGTGGATGGCCGCATTTATGAGGGGGACATGTTCGATCCTCCTGCTGAACTGGCTGAAAAATTCGATATCGCCGCGTCCTTCGGCCTGGTGGAGCATTTTCAGGATACGGCGGCGGCAGTGGCTGCGATTGCGCGGTTTGTGAGACTCGACGGGGTGGTCTTAACCACCGTTCCGAACATGGCGGGGCTTTACGGTTGGCTTTATCGCCTCTACGACAAGCGTGTGTTCGACATGCATGTCGCGCTAACCCTGGGCGACTTGACTCGCGCGCACGAGGCGGCAGGCCTGACACTGCTCCACGCCGAACATCTGTTTGGCCTGCCTGGTGTCTACGATGTTTCGCGCTACGAGCCGGTGCTGTGGCGGCGCTGGGCAAGACGCGGAGTCGGCACGCTCACCCAAGGGTACCAGTGGATCGAGGAGCGGGGATTCGGTGTTCCGCCGAACGCCATGACGTCACCTTACCTGATGTGCGTTGCGACGAAATCGCGCGATTGAACTGCATGGGAGCGCGGGACGGATGGTTCCGACGCGGGGGCTTGCCGCCCTTGGCGCATCGCGGAGATCGGTGCCTTCTGGAACGGAAAGGAGCAGACCCTTGTCCCGGGCGCTAGGCGTGGGTGCAGTCTACCTTTCGAACGCGGTCGGAGCGCTGGGCCATCTGCTGCTCCTGAAGGTCGTGACGGGCACGGCTGGCTTCGAGGGGTATGCGCTGCTTTCCCTGTACCTGCTCGCCTTTTCCGTGCTGCAGGTCTTCGAGGCGGCGGTCGTGCGCAGAGCGGTCGACCTCTCGGTATCGCCGCAGCGAACGTCGCCGGACGGACTGTTTCTCGCCTGGGCCGGTGTCGCGATCGCGCTCGGGCTGGCCGGTGCGATCGTCCTGGCGGGGTCCGTGCTCGACTTCGAGGTCGGGCCGTGGTTCGTGTTCGTGGCGGTGACCGCAGGCGTTCTCGACTACGTACTGGGCATACCGATAACCCGTTATTGCGTCGAACTCACGCTGCAGCGCCAGAGTGGCCGGATCGCGGGCATGATCCTGGTTCAGAATCTCACCCGATACTCGACGATCCTGTTGTTGGCAAACCTGGAAAGTCTCGGCCCGGCCTACCTAGCGTTGGTGCCATTGCGGCGCGTCGTCGATGGGCTCGTGCTCTACGTCCTCGTCAGACATCGGCAGACCGACGCCGGCGCCGCCGCGCCCAGTCGCCTGCGGGAAATCTTGAGCGCATTCGGGCGCTACGGTTCGATCACCGCGTTTCTCGTCCTGGGCACCGAAGGGACCGCACTTGCAATTGCCGTGCTGTTCGGTGAGTTTCATTATGGTCAGTATCGGGCGACGTTCGATCTCGCCTCGAAGCTCTGGTTCGTGACGTCGATCTTTCCGCTGATCATCTATCCCCGGCTCAAGGGCATGGAACGCAACGCGCGCACACTCGAACGGATTGCGCGGGCGCTACGCATCAGTTGGATCGCCTATCTGGCCGTCGCGGCAGGAGCCTGGCTGATCGTGGGGTATGTGTTCGAGGTGGTATTTCCGGCGCTGAGGGGTTCCGAGTGGTTGTTCCTCCTCGTCGTGGCGGGTGTGGCCATGAACGCGCATTCGCGCTTCGGCCTGGAGTGCCTGCAGGCGTTCGATCGGCCGACGGTGCCGGTAAGCATGGCGGCGGGCTTTGCCATTGTGATGCTTGCCCTGTTCCTGATCTCGGCACAGTTCGTGTCCTTCACGGCATCCGTCGGCGTGGCGTGGCTGGGCGCCGGCCTGGTGTTCGCCTTGACGGTAGATGACAGGCTGCTGCGGATCTTTGGCGCGTCGGCCGGCCAACGAGCGACGGCTTGGGCCGCCATGCTCGGGGTTGCGGGCGCCGCCGGGCTGTTGATCGGATTCGCCGGTGGATTCGCCTAGGAGAGAGCACGCCTTGTCGCCAAGCATTCAGGCTGCCTTCCTGTTTCTCAGCAGCGCAACGGCTGTGAGCGTCGGAGGCGCGCGCCTGAGCGAGCTCTCGATCCTGGCGTTCGCCATGTCTGTTGCGATTACGGCATCGCGGAGGGCTTCCAGGAGCTCGGCGAGCTTGGTGCTCCTGATGGGGCTCCTGGCGAGTGTGCTGGCGAGTACCGCGTTGCAGGTGCTTGCAAGCGACGATCAAATGTTGCGCGAGGGGCTACAGACTGCGATAGCTGTCCCTGCGGCGATCGTCCTGGCCGTCGGGTGCTACCTGTTGTTGGACGGGAAGCGTGCAGTCGATCTCGCTGCAAGTTACTCGCGCCTCGCGCTTCTGATCTGCTGGGGGCTGCTGATCTGGCACGAGACCCTCGGGCTTCCCGCGTGGATCGTCGACGATGGTTACGACGCGAGGTTCTCGGCTCTTTCCCAGAACCCCAACCAACTCGCCCTCTACCTGCTTCCCGTCCCGTTCTTCGCCGCGCTGGCGCATGCGTCAGGCAGGAAGAGCCAGGGTGCAATGTGGGCGGAGATTGCTGCAGCGGTGCTGCTGAACCTGTTCATTGTGGGGAAGGGGCTGCTCGTGGCGTGGCTTGGGGCTGGGTTGTTGATGCTCATGGTAGGCGGGCGACTCTCTGGTCGTCCGCTCTTTACGCTTGAATTCGCCGCCACGAGAGCATTTCTGGGCGGTGCCTTTGCCATCGCAGCGATTCCGCTGGTATTCCTGCTTTACGAGGGCGCTTTCCCCGGTAGCCAGGCGGAGCAGGGGGCAATAAGACTGGCCCTTTGGGGGCACGGGTTGGCCGCGTGGCTGGAGAGTCCCTGGTTCGGGAACGGACCCGGCCACTACAGCGGATTGCGTGGGGCGTTCGAGGGCCTGGAGGCGCACAACTTCCTGATCGACTGGCTTGCGGCCTACGGACTTTTCGGCGTCGCGCCGCTGACCCTGTTCATGGCCCATGCATGCCTGGTGGCGCTGAAGCGCACCGACTGGGTCGTCGCCTGCTTGTTCGTCGCGCTGTTGTGCCTGATGTCGTTTCACTTCTATGGGCGGCAGCCCGTGTTCTGGCTGTGGTGGATTTTCGGCCTGATTCTGAGTGCCGAACTCAGGCGCGGTCTTGCAGACCGAGAGCGGGCAGGCGTGGGAACGGGTGGTGCCGCGTTGAACGCGCTGCACCGAAGTGGTCGCGGGGAGCTTCGTTGATGTGCGGATTCGTCGGATTCTTCAGCCCCGGTGGGCGATCGTCTTCGAGGGATACGATCGTCCGGATGGCCGACAGCATCGTGCATCGCGGACCGGACAGTTGCGGTTACTGGGCCGACGATGCGTTTGGACTCGTGCTGGGGCACCGGCGCCTCGCGGTGCTCGAACTGTCCGAGGCGGGTCACCAACCCATGATCTCGCCCTGCGAGCGATTCGTCCTGGTGTTCAACGGCGAGATCTACAACCATCTCGAGTTGCGCAGGCAGCTCGACGGCGGCAAGGATTCCGGGCGCTGGCGTGGTCACGCCGATACCGAGACGCTGCTTGCGTGCGTTGCCGACTGGGGCGTCGAGCAGACGTTGAATTCTGCTGTCGGCATGTTCGCCCTCGCGCTCTGGGATCGGGAGCGCAAGGTGCTGACGCTCGCCCGCGACCGCATCGGCGAGAAGCCGCTCTACTATGGGTGGCAGGGACAGACCCTGCTCTTTGCGTCCGAGCTCAAGGCGTTTCGGTGCCACCCCGACTTCCGACGGGAGGTCGACCGTGACGCGCTGACCCTGCTGCTGCGCCACAACTGCATCCCCGCGCCCTTCTCGATCTACCGGGGCATCTGCAAGCTCCGCCCCGGTCACATCGTATCGCTGCCGCTATACGATCCGGTCCGTGCAAGAGCGGTCGAGGCGTCACCCTACTGGAGGTTGAGCGCAGTCGTCGAAGAGGGCCGGGCCAACCCCTTCACCGGAAGCGACACGGAGGCGATCGACCTGCTGGAGCAACAGCTCGCGCGCAGCATTGGCGACCAAATGCTCTCCGACGTGCCTTTGGGCGCCTTTCTGAGCGGAGGCGTCGACAGCAGCACCGTTGTGGCCCTGATGCAGTCGCGGAGCCCGGGTGCCGTCAAGACGTTCACGATCGGCTTCGACGAAGGGGGTTACGACGAGGCGGTGCATGCCAGGGCCGTTGCGAAACACCTGGGCACCGAGCATTGCGAGCTGTACGTGCGCCCCGCCGACGCACTGGCCGTGATCCCGGAACTCCCCTCGATTTACTGTGAGCCGTTCAGCGACAGTTCGCAAATCCCCACCTTCCTGGTGAGCCGCCTGGCGAGGCAGCGCGTCACGGTCGCGCTGAGTGGGGATGGCGGGGACGAACTGTTCGGCGGGTACAATCGCTACTTGACCGCCTGCAAGGTGTGGCAGCGTGCGCAGAAGTGGCCTCGCCCGGTCCGCCACGCCGCAGCCCGGGCGCTGCGTGCGCTGTCGCCGGCAGCATGGGACGGCTTGTTTCGCAGCATCTCGCCGGCGCTGCCATCTCGCTTCAGGCTGGCCATGCCCGGGGACAAGGCTCACAAGTTGTCCGACGTGCTTATGGTCGATCACCAGCAGGCTTTTTACCGCCGCCTGACCAGCCACTGGCACGATCCTGCCGACCTCGTCATCGATGCGCACGAGCCGCAGACCCTCTTGAGTACGGACTCATCGTTCGGGGTTCAGGGCTTCGAGCAGTGGATGATGGCGATGGATGCGCAGACCTATCTGCCCGACGACATCCTGGTGAAAGTCGACCGTGCCGCGATGGCGAACAGCCTCGAGACACGAGTGCCCATGCTCGATCACCGAGTGGTCGAGCTGGCGTGGAGGATGCCGATGCGATTGAAGATCAGGGATGGGCAAGGGAAGTGGCTGCTCCGGCAGGTGCTTTATCGCCACGTGCCCGCGGGACTGATCGAACGTCCGAAAATGGGCTTCGGCGTGCCCATCGACAGCTGGTTGAGGGGTCCGCTGCGTGACTGGGCGGAGGAATTGATCGGCGAACGTCGCTTGAAGGACGAGGGGTTCCTGCGGTCGGCGCCGATTCGCAGGATGTGGAAGGAGCATCTCGAGGGGCGCCGCAACTGGCAGCATCATCTTTGGGATGTGCTGATGTTTCAGGCATGGCTCGAGGAAGAGCGCCGGTGAGTATATTGCTGGTCGCGAGCTTCCCGGATTCACTCGTGAACTTCAGGGGAGCCCTCATCGACGCCTGCTTGGCAAGGGGCCTGGCCGTGCATGTGGCGGCGCCGGATGTCCCGGCTTCCAGTCCGATCCGGCACGATCTCGAGGCGCGTGGCGTCACGGTCCATGAGATTCCGCTCGAGCGCACGGGTACCGACATCGTCGCCGATCTGCGCCTGCTTCTTCACCTGATCGGCTTGATGCGTCGGATCCGGCCGCGCCGGGTGCTCGGCTACACCGTCAAGCCGGTGGTCTACGGCACGCTCGCAGGATTCGTCGCGCACGTGCCGGCTCGCTATGCGCTCATCACAGGTCTTGGCTTTGCCTTTCAAGGCGGCGCGCGGCGGGGGCCCCTGCGGTCGCTCGTAATGCAGATGTATCGCACCGCTCTGGGAAGGGCGCACAAGGTGTTCTTCCAGAATCCGGACGATGAGGCTCTGTTTCGTCAATCGGGCCTGCTGCCGGCCGAGGTGCCATCGCGCGTGGTGAATGGGTCGGGCGTAGACCTGGTGCGCTTTGCAGAGGCGCCATTGCCCGAGGGAGTGCGTTTTCTGCTGATCGCGCGCCTGCTCGGCGACAAGGGCGTGAGGGAGTATGTCGCGGCGGCCCGCCGTATTCGCGCCTCCTGTCCACAGGCGGTGTTCGGACTCGCCGGCTGGATCGACGATAATCCCGACGCAATCACCCGACAGGAACTCGATCGCTGGATCGACGAGGGGGTGGTCGAGTTTCACGGGCGGCTCGAGGACGTGCGTGCGGTGATTGCCGCCAGCAACGTCTACGTATTGCCCAGCTATCGCGAGGGGACCCCTCGTACCGTGCTCGAGGCGATGTCTATGGGCCGGCCGATAATCACGACCGACGCCCCGGGATGTCGCCAGACCGTCGTGGACGGCGAGAACGGCTTCCTGGTCCCGGTCAAATCGGTCGACGCGCTCGAGGCCGCGATGCGACGCTTTGTCGATCAGCCGGAGCTGATCGGACCAATGGGGCGCCGCTCGCGGGCCATCGCTGTCGAGAGATACGACGTGAATGAGGTGAATGCGATGCTGTTGCGTGAGATGGGTGTCGCATGACCAAGCGCCTTTTCGACATCGTGCTCGCGGCGCTGGGCTTGGTGCTGTTGTCGCCGCTGATCGCGGTTCTCGCGTGGCGGGTTCGACGCAATCTCGGGGCGCCCGTCCTGTTTCGCCAGACCCGCCCGGGGCTCGACGGCAAGCCCTTTGAAATGATCAAGTTCCGGACCATGCGCGATGCGGTCGATGCACGCGGTGAGCCACTCCCTGATGCCGAGCGGATCACGCCCTTCGGTGCTTTCCTCCGGGCCTCGAGTCTCGACGAGTTGCCCGAGTTGTGGAACGTCCTTCGCGGCGACATGAGTTTGGTGGGGCCGCGCCCGCTGCTGATGGAGTACCTTCCCCTCTATGACTCCCGCCAGTTCAGGCGACACGAAGTCCGTCCGGGGATCACTGGATGGGCGCAGGTGAACGGGCGCAACGCACTAAGTTGGGAAGAGAAGTTCACATTGGACATTTGGTACGTCGACAATCATTCATTCTGGCTGGACCTGAAGATCCTCCTTCTGACACTGAAGAAGGTCATTGCGCGTGAAGGCATTAGCGCCGCAGGAGAAGTGACGATGCCCAAGTTCACCGGCTCGGTCGACAAGGAGCAGAAATGAAGCATGGCGTCTATGCGGTCTACGGCGCAGGCGGTTGCGGGCGTGGCGTCATGCCTCTTGCGCGCGAGCAGTTGCGCCGGGAAGGAATTCCGGTGGACCGCCTGGTGTTCGTGGATGACGAGCATCATGCGGCATCGATCAATGGGCACCGGGTCCTTCGCTATGCGAATTTTCTTGCAATCGATGCGGACGAGCATCGGGTCGCCCTTGCGCTTGCTCACGGAGCGATTCGCGCGCGGATCGCCGAACGCTGCTTATCCGACGGGCTTTTTCCGTGGGAAGTGATCGCGCCGAACGTGTTCATGATGGACGACGTCGAACTCGGCGAAGGCGCGATCCTCAGCCCGTTCGTCACGCTCACCTCCAACATCCGCATTGGTCGCCATTTCCACGCCAACCTGTACAGCTACGTCGAGCACGACTGCGTGATCGGCGACTTCGTGACGTTCGCGCCCGGCGTGAAGTGCAACGGCAACGTGGTGATCGAGGATCACGCCTACATCGGGGCCGGTGCGGTGATCAGGCAGGGGCGTCCCGGGCGGCCGCTGGTGATCGGGCGCGGCGCGGTGGTCGGCATGGGCGCGGTGGTGACGCGCGACGTGCCGCCGGGCGTCACGGTGGTCGGCAACCCGGCGCGGCCGCTGGTCAAGGAGCGGGCATGTTGAACACCCCGTTTCCGCCCTGGCCCTGTTTCACCGCGGAGGAGGCCGATGCGGTACGCGACGTGCTGCTCTCGAACCGTGTCAATTACTGGACCGGGCAAGTGTGCCGCGAGTTCGAGAGCGAGTTCGCCGCCTGGGTCGGCGCCCGCCACGCCGTCGCGCTGGCAAATGGCACGGTTGCGCTCGACGTCGCACTCAAGGCGCTCGGCATCGGTCCGGGGGACGAGGTCGTGGTCACGCCGCGCACCTTTCTTGCGTCGGTGTCCGCCATCGTCAACGCGGGCGCGGCGCCGGTGTTCGCCGACGTCGATCGCGACTCCCAAAATATCACCGCCGAGTCGATCCGCGCCGTGCTCACGCCTCGCTGTCGCGCGGTGATCTGCGTTCATCTCGCCGGCTGGCCGTGCGATATGGATCCGATCATGGCGCTTGCCGCCGAGCGCGACCTGTTTGTCATCGAAGACTGCGCCCAGGCGCACGGCGCCCGCTACAAGGGGCGCTCGGTCGGTTCGATCGGACACGTTGGCGCGTGGTCGTTCTGCCAGGACAAGATCATGACCACGGGTGGCGAAGGCGGCATGGTCACGACCAACGACCGGGGGCTGTGGGCGAGGATGTGGTCGTACAAGGATCATGGCAAGAGCTGGGAAGCCGTGTACGAACGGCAGCATCCGCCCGGTTTTCGCTGGCTCCACGAGAGTTTCGGCACCAACTGGCGAATGATGGAAATGCAGGCCGCGATCGGGCGCATCCAGCTCGCGCGCATGCCCTCCTGGCATGTCGAAAGATTGCGTAATGCCGAGGCGATCTGGACGCACTGCCGCGGGCTGCCTGGCCTGCGCGTCCCCGTCCAGCCCGACGCGATCGAACACGCAGCCTACAAGTGCTACGTCTTCGTCGAGCCCGAGCGCCTGTGCGAGGGCTGGAGCCGTGACCGCATCCTGGAGGCGATCGCCGCTCGCGGCGTGCCTTGCTACGCCGGTTCGTGTTCCGAGGTGTATCTGGAGAAGGCGTTCGAGGGCACGGGGTGGCAGCCGCGCTCGAGGCTGCCCGTGGCGCGCGAACTGGGCGAAACGAGCCTGATGTTTCTGGTGCATCCGGGCCTCGGCGAACCCGAGATCGAGCAGACCTGCCGAGCACTGGAGACGGTGATGGCGATGGCGGCGCGTTGAATGGTCGGCGGGCCGCCGATCAACGCCGGGGCGAAGCGCCCGGCTCAAGCGGTGAATGACGCTTGCGGCCCGGAAATGGTATGGCGGCCAAGTGTCGGCTGGCTCCGAAAGTCGAGATGAACTGGACCCGCATCCGCTCCTGACATGAAGACGATTACCTATTCAGCACTGGTTTTTCTGTTCGATCTTTTTGCGGTGGTGGTCGCCTGGGTCGGCGGCTTCATGATCCGCTTTAATTTCAACTGGCCGGCCCCCTATACCGAGCAGATAGTTTGGGGACTTGCCGCCTTGCTCTTGGTTCATGGAGTGGCTTGCCGCTGGGCCGGGCTCTACCGCGGCCTGTGGATCTTCGCGAGTCTCCCCGACCTCAAGCGCGTGCTTTGGGCGGTGGCGGTGTCGAGCGCGGGCCTGCTTCTGTGGGCGGTGCTGGGTCGCACGGGCGGACTGGCGATCCCCCGGTCGGTCCTCGTGCTCTACCCGCTGCTGCTGCTCCTGGTTATGGGCGGTGGCCGTGCGGCGTGGCGCATGTGGAAGGAGCACCGCCTATATGGCGGCCTGATCGCTCAAGGCAAGCCGGTAGTCGTGGTCGGCGCTGGCACCGGCGGTGCAATGCTCGTGCGCGAACTGGAGCGCAGCGCTGACTGGCGCGTTGTCGGCCTGGTCGATGACGACCCCGCCAAACGCGGACGCGAGTTGTTCGGGCATCGGGTACTCGGCCCAATCAGCGCCATTCCGGCGGTCCTCGAAGCGGAGAAGGCTCGACACGTCATTCTGGCGATGCCTTCGGCCGCGAGTGAGACGCGTCGCGCGGCGACCGATCTGGCCGTCAGTGCCGGCGCCCAAGTGTTTACGGTGCCGCGCCTCGAGGATCTGATGTCGGGCCGCGTGGCGGTGTCTGCGCTGCGTCGTGTCGCCATTCAAGACCTGCTGGGGCGCGATGCCGTGCGGATCGACTCGGGCAATGTGCAGACGATGCTCCGTGGCAAGACTGTGTTGGTAACCGGCGCTGGCGGCTCGATCGGCAGCGAGCTCTGCCGCCAGGTCGCGCGCTTCGGACCAGCGCGGCTGGTGCTGTTCGAGCTGAACGAGTTCGCCCTCTACACCCTCGAGCAGTGGTTCGCGAACCATCGTCCGGAGGTGGCCATCGTGCCGCTCGCGGGGGACGTGAAGGATGTCGGGCGGCTCGACGAAGTCTTCTCCGCATGGCGCCCGCAGGTGGTATTCCACGCCGCGGCCTACAAGCACGTGCCGCTGATGGAGGTAGGCAATGCCTGGCAGGCGGTGCGCAACAACGTGCTCGGAACCCTGTGCGCGGCCGAGTGCGCGCGCCGCCACGGGGCCGCCCGATTCGTGCTGATCTCGACCGACAAGGCGGTAAATCCCACCAACGTAATGGGTGCGACCAAGCGACTGGCCGAGATGGCGTGCGAGGCGATGGAGCACGATAGGCGCCGGGCGGGCGAGTGCGCCGACGAAGGACGCTCGAGGTGGTCATCGATCGGATCGGACAGCGCCGATGACGTCCAGGTCATTGACGGCATGGCCGTCGAGCGAGAGGCGACCGGCACGCAGTTCGAGATCGTCCGTTTCGGCAATGTGCTGGGCAGCACCGGCAGCGTGATCCCGAAATTCCAGGAGCAGATCGAGCGGGGCGGCCCGGTAACGGTGACACACCCGGAGATCACGCGCTATTTCATGTCGATTCCCGAGGCGGCGCAGTTGGTGTTGCAGGCGGCGGCGATGGGCGAGGGCGGCGAGGTGTTCGTGCTCGACATGGGCGAGCCGGTGCGTATTGCGGACCTCGCGCGCAACATGATCCGGCTGTCCGGCTACACGGAGAACGAGATCCGCATCGAATTCTCGGGGCTGCGGCCGGGCGAGAAACTCTATGAGGAGCTTCTCGCGGACGCCGAGCACACGCGCGAGACGCCGCACCCGAAGTTGCGCATCGCGCGTTCGCGCCCGGTTGAGGACGGCTTTCTGGAAGAGCTGGCATCGTGGCTCGGCCAGCCGGGGCCGATGTCTGACGACGAGGTCCGCGCTGGTCTGCGACGCTGGGTGCCGGAGTACGAGCCGGCGCGCCATTGACCACCGACACGCGGCGTCCGCGGGCTTCCAGGATGCGAGACGGGGTTATCATGCGGCTTCTCGCCACCTTGTGGTGCTACTGTCCGATCTGACTCGAGGCAACGTTCGATTAGATGGCCGTATATGCGATCGGCGACATCCAGGGCTGCCACGTCGCGCTCGAGCGCCTGCTCGATGGCGTGCGTTTCGATCCCGCTGCGGACCGGCTGTGGATCGTCGGCGATCTGGTCAATCGCGGCCCTGGCTCGCTGCAGGTGCTGCGCTTCGTTCGCGCCCTCGGCGAGACGGCGACGGTGGTCCTGGGTAATCACGATCTCTATCTGCTGATGCTCGCGGCCGGTTTTTCCCGACGCGGCAAGGACGATACGCTTGCGCGCGTGCTGGAGGCACCTGATCGCGAGGAGTTGCTCGACTGGCTCGCCCGGCGGTCGATCCTGCACGCCGAGGGTGGCTACGTGATGGTGCATGCCGGCCTCCTGCCGCAATGGTCGGTCGCCCAGGCCGCGGCGCTCGCGCGCGAGGTCGAGGCGGCGCTCGCAGGGGAGCAGGCTCGCGCGTTCCTGCGCCATCTGCACGGCGATCGCCCGGACCGCTGGGACAACGCACTGGCGGGATGGGATCGCTTGCGCATGATCGTCAATGTCCTCACGCGCATGCGTTTCTGCACGCCCGATGGGCGACTCGCGCTGCGCGCCAAGGGGCCACCCGAGAAGGCGCCACCCGGTACGGTCCCGTGGTTCGAGGTGCCCGGGCGGGCCCACGCCGACCACACCATAGTGTGCGGTCATTGGTCGGCGCTCGGCTTTTATCGCGCGCCAGGCCTGATCGCGCTCGACTCGGGCTGCGTATGGGGCGGCAAGCTCACTGCGCTGCGGCTCGAGGACGGCGAGGTGTTTCAGGTTCGGGCATGAAGGCATCGCGCGCGGTCCGGGCGGGCCCATCGAATCCGTTTGAGGGGGCCTCGCGCTTGGCGCAGCAGGCCTTGAACGAAACAGGGCCCGGTCGCCCGGGCCCTGTTTCGCAACGATGTTCGAATGGTGGTGATGGGCGGAATCGAACCGCCGACCTACGGGTTATGAATCCGTCGCTCTAACCGTCTGAGCTACATCACCACGCAAGCCTGCTAATATAGCGGTTCGAGGTTTTACGCGTCAAGTTGGAAGCATTGCGATGAAGAAGCTTTACATCCGCACCTTCGGTTGCCAGATGAACGAGTACGACTCGGACAAGATGGCGGATGTGCTGGGCTCCAGCGAGGGGCTGGAGAAGACGGATAACCCCGAGGAGGCGGACGTCATCCTCTTCAACACCTGCTCGGTGCGCGAGAAGGCGCAGGAGAGGGTGTTCCACGATCTGGGGCGGGTGCGCCACCTCAAGCAGGCCAGGCCCGAGCTGATCATCGGCGTCGGCGGCTGCGTTGCGAGCCAGGAAGGCGAGGCGATCGTCGCGCGTGCGCCCTTCGTCGACCTCGTGTTCGGCCCGCAGACGCTGCACCGGCTGCCGCAGCTCATTGCCGAGCGGCGTCGCAGCGGCCGCTCGCAGGTCGATATCTCCTTCCCCGAGATCGAGAAGTTCGACAACCTGCCGCCGGCGCGCGTCGAGGGCGCGAGCGCCTTCGTGTCGATCATGGAGGGCTGCTCCAAGTACTGCACCTTCTGTGTCGTGCCCTACACGCGCGGCGAGGAGGTCTCGCGGCCCCTCGACGACGTCCTCGCCGAAGTGGCGGGGCTGGCGGCACAGGGTGTGAAGGAGGTGACGCTGCTCGGCCAGAACGTCAATGCCTGGCGCGGCGAGATCACGCGCGGCGGCGAGACCGGCGACTTCGCCTTCCTGCTCGAGTGCGTCGCCGAGGTGCCCGGCATCGAGCGGCTGCGCTACACGACTTCGCATCCGCGCGAGATGACGCAGCGCATCGTCGACGCCTACGCCCGGATCCCGAAGCTGGTGAGCCATCTGCACCTGCCCGTGCAGTCGGGCTCGGATCGCGTGCTCGCGGCGATGAAGCGCGGCTACACGGCGCTCGAGTACAAGTCGCTGGTGCGCCGCCTGCGGGCGGTGCGGCCGGATCTGTCGCTGTCGTCGGATTTCATCGTCGGCTTTCCGGGCGAGACCGAGGAGGACTTCGACAAGACCATGCGCCTGATCGACGAGGTCGGATTCGATGCGTCGTTCAGCTTCGTCTACAGCCCGCGCCCGGGCACGCCCGCGGCCGAGCTCGACGACCCGGTGCCGCAGGCGACCAAGCTCGCCTGGCTCGCGCGGCTGCAGGCGCGGCTCGACGAGCAGGTGCAGGCGATCAGCCGCGCGATGGTGGGGCAGCGCGAGCGCGTCCTGGTCGAGGGGCCGTCGCGCAAGAACGCGGCGGAACTCGCCGGCCGCACCGCGAACAATCGCGTCGTCAATTTCGCCGGCAATCCGCGCCTCGTCGGCCACTTCGTCGACGTCACCATCACCGCCGCGCTGCCGCACAGCCTGCGCGGCGAGATCGTCGTCCAGGAGTCGTGAATGGCGCGTTCCAGTGAGGTCGTGCTCGAGCCGGTCGACAACGTCCGGCTCGCCAACCTGTGCGGGGCGCTCGACGAGAACCTGCGCCAGATCGAGTCCGCCTGTGATGTCACCATCGCCCGCCGCGGCGGGCGCTTCACGCTCAAGGGCGAGGCCGGAGCCGCGCAGCTTGCGGCGCGGGCGCTGCGCGAGTTCTACGAGCGCGCCAAGGAGATCCTCACCGTCGACGACATCCAGCTTGGATTGATCGAGATCCAGAACCGCAGCGAGCTCGCGCCGCCCGCGCCGGTGCTGCTCACGCGCAAGAGCGACCTGCACGGGCGCACGCCGCGCCAGGGTGAGTACCTGCGCAACATCCAGTCGCACGACATCACCTTCGGCATCGGCCCGGCCGGCACCGGCAAGACCTATCTCGCGGTGGCAAGCGCAGTCGACGCCTTCGAGCGCGAGCACGTCGAGCGCATCATCCTGACCCGCCCGGCGGTCGAGGCGGGCGAGCGTCTGGGCTTCCTGCCGGGGGATCTCGCCCAGAAGGTCGACCCCTACCTGCGCCCGCTCTACGACGCGCTCTACGACCTGATGGGCTTCGACCGGGTGGCCAAGCTCTTCGAGCGCGGCTCGATCGAAATCGCACCGCTGGCCTTTATGCGCGGGCGCACGCTCAACCACGCCTTCATCATCCTCGACGAGGCCCAGAACACCACGCCCGAGCAGATGAAGATGTTTCTCACCCGCATCGGGATCGGCGCGAAGGCGGTCGTGACGGGTGATCTCACCCAGATCGACTTGCCGCGCGGCAGCCGCAGTGGCCTGCTCGAAGCGCGCGAGATCCTCGCCTCGGTGCGCGGCATCGCGGTGACCGAGTTCGGCCGCGAGGACGTCGTGCGCCATCCGCTGGTCGCGCGCATCGTCGAGGCGTACGACCGTAAGGCGGCAACCGTGGCGGCTCAGGAGGCCGCGGCCAAGGCGGCGGCGAAGGATGCCGCGACGAAGGCGGGGGGCGTCGAGTGAGTGCGCCGAGACTTGCCCTGAGCGTGCAGCGGGCGCTCGGGGCCGGCGATCGGGTGTTCGCCCCGAGGGCGGTGCAGATCCGCCGCTGGGCGCGCGCGGCGCTGCGCAGTGGCTCGGCCGAGGTCGCCGTGCGCCTGGTCGGCGAGGCCGAGGGGCAACAACTCAATCGCGACTACCGGGGCAAGGATTACGCGACCAACGTCCTGACCTTCGTCTACGACGAGGCCGTGCCCGATGACGTCGAAGCACCTGCGGGCGCCGATGCGGCCGAGGCCGGCACGCTCGCCGGCGATCTGGTGATCTGCGTGCCGGTGGTCGTGCGCGAGGCGGCCGGGCAGGGCAAGGCGCCGGAAGCGCATTTCGCCCACCTCGTCGTGCATGGTATGCTGCATTTACAGGGCTATGACCACGAGGAGACGGTCGAGGCGGACCGTATGGAGGCACTGGAGTCGGAAATTCTCGCCGCGCTGGGGTACCCGGACCCTTACGCGTGACACGGGGGCGAGAAGGCCAGGATTTGGGATGCGCGAAGCCCAAGCCCGCGAATTCCAAATCCTGGCTCCACAACGACACACACTCAATGGACAGTTCCCCGGGCAAACCCTCATTACTGGAGCGACTTTCGGCGTTTCTCTCGCGCGAGCCGGAAGATCGCGAAGACCTCCTCGCGCAGCTTCGTGCCGCCTGCGACCGTAGCCTGATCGATGTCGACGCGCTCTCGATTATCGAGGGTGCGCTGCAGATGTCGGAGATGCAGGTGAGCGAAGTCATGATTCCCCGGGCCCAGATGGACGTCATCCGCGTCGGCGATCCGATCGAGAAGATCGCCGATTTCGTCATCGACACGGCCCATTCCCGTTTTCCCGTGGTCGACGAAGGCAAGGACGACGTGATCGGGATCTTTCTCGCCAAGGACTTGCTGCGCTACTACGCCGGACGTGAGTTCGACCTGCGCGACATGTTGCGCCCGGCGGTGTTCGTGCCCGAATCCAAGCGCCTCAACGTGCTGCTGCGCGAGTTCCGCGTCAGCCGCAACCACATGGCCATCGTCGTCGACGAATACGGCGGCGTGGCCGGGCTGGTGACGATCGAGGACATCCTCGAGCAGGTGGTGGGCGACATCGAGGACGAGTACGACTTCGACGAGGCCGGCGACAGCATCCGGCTCGACCAGAGCGGCCGTTACCGGGTCAAGGCGACCACCGAGATCGTCGACTTCAACCACGCCTTCGCGACCGATTTCAGCGATGAGGACTACGACACCGTCGGTGGCCTGGTCATCCGCCACCTCGGCCGATTGCCTAAGCGCGGCGAGACGATTGAGATCGAGGGCATGAAGATCCAGGTGCTGCGTGCCGACAGCCGGCGCGTGCACACGCTGCTCGTCGAGCGCTGCGCGCCGGCCGCAGCTCCCTTCGCCGCCGAATGATCGCACTCGTCGTCGCGGCGCTCGCCGGCGGGGTGTCGGTTTTCGCCTTTGCGCCGTTCGGTGCATTCCCAATCGCGCTTGCCAGTCTTGCCGTGTTGGTCTGGCTGGTCGCCCGCTCACCGGGCGGCCCGCGCCGCGGTTTCGCACTCGGTTTCTCCTGGGGTATCGGGGCATTTCTTGCCGGGGTGTCGTGGCTTTACGTCGCGCTCAACCGCTATGGCGGCGTGCCGATGCCGATCTCGGCCGCGTTGATCGTCCTCTTCTGCGCCTATCTCGCACTGTTCCCGGCCGCTGCCACCGCGCTTTTCGTGCGCCTGCGCCAAGGCGGGCCGTTTCCGCAGGCTGCGCTGTTTGCTGGGGCATGGGTGCTCGCGGAGTGGCTGCGCGGCTGGCTCTTCACCGGTTTTCCGTGGCTTGCGGTGGGCTACTCGCAGACGCCGCCCAGCCCGCTGGCGGGATTCCTGCCGGTGATCGGCGTCTTCGGTGTCGGCGGTCTGGTCGCCTTTGCGGCGGCGCTGGTCGCGCTGACCCCCTGGCGAGTGCGAGCCCCGGCGCTCGTCGGCACCGCCGCGCTGATGGTCGTGCTCGGGATCGGCGCGGGCCTGGGGCGCATCGCCTGGACCAGCCCCGAGGGGGAGCCGCTGCGGGTGGCGCTGGTGCAGACCAACATCGAGCAAGGGCTCAAGTGGGAGCCGGGGCGTCTTGCGGAGTGGCTCGAGGTCAATGCCCGACTCGCCCGCGAGCACGCGGCCGAACTCGTCGTGCTGCCCGAGACCACGTTGCCGCTGGTGCGCGAGCAATTGCCGCGGGGCTACCTCGACGAGATCGCCGACGAGTCGGCGCTCGCCGGCCGCGACGTCGTATTGGGCGTATTCGCCCGCGACGGCGCCGGTCACATCTACAACGCTGCGATCAGCCTGGGCGAATCGGCACCGCAGTATTACGCCAAGCAGCATCTCGTGCCGTTCGGCGAGTACTCGCCGCCCTTTTTCGGCTGGTTCTACCGGCTTGCCGACATCCCGATGTCGGATCAGACGCGAGGGCCGCGCAGCCAGCCGCCGATGGCGCTTCGCGGCCAGCGCATCGCGGTGAACATCTGCTACGAGGACCTCTTCGGCCGCGAGCTGATCCGCAGCCTGCCCGAGGCGACGCTCATGCTCAATCTGTCCAATCTCGCCTGGTACGGGCGTTCGCTTGCCCAGCCCCAGCACCTGCAGATCGCCCGCGTGCGCGCAATCGAGACGGGCCGACCGATGCTGCGTTCGACCAATACCGGCATGACCGCCGTGATCGAGCCCGACGGGCGCGTTGCCGGCGTGTTGCCGCAGTTCGAGCGCGGCGCGCTCGAGCTTGACGTGCGCGGCTACCAAGGACTCACGCCGTATGCCCGCTGGGGGGATCTCGTCGCATGGGCGCTCGCGGTGCTGGCGCTCGTGACGGGTACGCTGCCGCCGCGCTTGCGCGGGCGCAACACGCCGGGGACCGAGCGTGCCGCGGCGCAGGCCCCCGGCCGCCCTTAGCGGTCCCGAATCTTCGACCCGATCGGGAAAAGCCAGTAAAATCCGCTTTCTTCGCCATCCCGGGCGAACCCGACACGTTTCCCGACCATGCCAAAGTCAAAACCTACCTTCCAGCAGGTCATCCTGACGCTGCAGCAATTCTGGGCCGAGCGGGGCTGCGTGCTGCTGCAGCCGATCGACCTCGAGGTCGGCGCCGGCACCTCGCACACCGCCACCTGCCTGCGCGCGATCGGTCCCGAGCCGTGGAATGCCGCCTACGTCCAGCCGTCGCGCCGACCCAAGGACGGCCGCTACGGCGAGAATCCCAACCGCCTGCAGCACTACTACCAGTTCCAGGTCGTGCTCAAGCCCTCGCCGCCGGACTTCCAGGAGATCTACCTCGATTCCCTGCGCGCGCTCGGCATCGACCCCGCCGTGCACGACATCCGCTTCGTCGAGGACGACTGGGAGAACCCGACGCTCGGCGCCTGGGGCTTGGGCTGGGAGGTCTGGCTCGACGGCATGGAGGTAACCCAATTCACGTACTTCCAGCAGGTCGGCGGGCTCGACTGCAAGCCGGTGCTGGGCGAGATCACCTACGGCATCGAGCGGCTCGCGATGTATCTGCAGGGCGTCGAGAACGTCTATGACCTGGTCTGGGCGGTCGCGCCCGACGGTACGAGCGTCAGCTACGGCGACGTCTTCCTGCAGAACGAGATCGAGCAGTCGAAGTACAACTTCGAGCATGCGAACGTCGAGTTCCTGTTCTCGCTCTTCGGCAATTACGAGGCCGAGGCGCGGCGCCTGATCGACGCGGAACTGGTGCTGCCGGCCTACGAGATGGTCCTGAAGGCGGGGCACACCTTCAATCTGCTCGATGCCCGCGGGGCGATCTCGGTGACCGAGCGCGCCGCCTACATCGGGCGCATCCGCAACCTGTCGCGTGCGGTCGCGCACGCCTATTACGCTTCGCGCGAGGCGCTGGGCTTCCCCATGCTCGCGCGCGGCACGTCGCAACCGTCCAGGGAGGCTGCATGATGTCGGAGGCGACGCTGCTCGTCGAATTGCTCACCGAGGAGTTGCCGCCCAAGGCGCTTCCGCGGCTGGCCGAGTCTTTCTCCGAGGCCGTGTTCCAGGGACTCGCCCGCAGCGGTCTGCTCGGCGACGCCTCGGTGCGGCGCCCCTTTGCCACGCCGCGCCGTCTCGGCCTGACGGTCACCGACGTACGTGCGGCGGCCGCGCCGCGCGAGGTCGCCGAGAAGATCATGCCGGTGCAGGTCGCCCTCGATGAGGAAGGGCGCCCGACGCCGGCGCTCCTCAAGAAGCTCGAGGCGCGCGGCATTCCGGTCGAGGCCGTGGCCGGGTTCGAGCGCCGCCCCGACGGCAAGAGCGAGGCGCTGTTCTACCGCCGCGTCGAAGCCGGGGCGAGCCTGGATGATGCGCTCGCCGCCCTCGTTCAGGAGGCAGTCAAGGCCTTGCCGATCCCGAAGCTGATGCGCTGGGGTGCGAGCGAAGTGCAGTTCGTGCGGCCTGTGCACCGTCTCACGCTGTTGCATGGCACGCGTGTCGTGCCGGGCAGCGTTCTGGGGCTCGAGTCGGGCCGGGTGACCCGCGGCCACCGCTTCATGAGCCGTGGCGAGCTTGAAATCGCCAGCGCCGAAGCCTACGAGCCGACCCTGCTCGCCGAGGGCAAGGTGATCCCGAACTTCGACGAGCGCCGGGCCGACATCGAACGCCAACTGCTCGAGACGGCGCGCGCGCAGCAGGCGACGTTGGGTGAGTACGCCGATCTGCTCGACGAGGTCAGTGCGCTGGTCGAGCATCCGACCGTCTACGTGGGCGAGTTCGAGCCCGAATTCCTCGCCGTGCCGCAGGAGTGCCTGATCCTGACGATGCGCGCCAATCAGAAGTACTTTCCGCTGTTCGACGAGGGCGGCAAGCTCCTGAATCGCTTCCTCATCGTCTCGAACATGCGCGTGGCGGACTCGTCCCATATCGTCTCGGGCAACCAGCGCGTGGTCCGTCCTCGGCTGGCCGATGCGCGTTTCTTCTTCGAGCAGGACCGCAAGCATCCGCTCGAGTCGCGCCTGCCGCGGCTCGCGTCGGTCGTATATCACAACAAGCTCGGCAGCCAGTTCGAGCGCGTCGACCGGCTCGAGCGCCTGGCCGGCCGGATCGCTCAGACGCTGCACGCCGATGCGGGCGCTGCCGCCCGCGCGGCACGACTGGCGAAGGCCGATCTCGTGACCGAGATGGTGGGTGAATTTCCCGAACTGCAGGGCGTCATGGGGCGCCACTATGCGCTGCACGACGGTGAAGGCGAGGTGGTCGCCGAGGCGGTCTGTGCGCACTACCAGCCGCGCTTCGCCGGCGATGAACTGCCTCAGGGCAATGTCGCGTGCGCGGTTGCGTTGGCGGACAAGCTCGATGCGCTGGTCGGATTTTTCGGTATCGGCCAGGTGCCCACCGGCGACAAGGACCCGTTCGGGCTACGCCGCGCCGCGCTGGGCGTGCTGCGCATCCTGATGGAGACGCCGCTGCCGCTCGATCTGAAAAGGCTCGTTGCCGATGCCGCGGCAGGCTTCAAGCCGGGGGTGCTCACCGCGAAGGAGTTCGAGTCGCAGTTGCTGGATTTCGTCTTCGAGCGTCTCCGGCACCAGTTGCGCGAGTCCGGCGCCGCGGTCGATGTGGTCGACGCCGTGCTCGCCCTCCGGCCCACCCGCATCGACCTGGTGCCGGTCAAGCTCGAGGCGGTGCGCCGCTTTCGTACGCTGCCGGAAGCCGAAGCGCTCGCCGCGGCGAACAAGCGCATCGTCAACATCCTCAAGAAGGTCGACGAAGTGCTGCCCGAGCCCGACATCGCCCTGTTGCAGGAGGACGCCGAGCGCCGCCTGTTCCACCAGGTCGTCGAGGTCGCGCCGCTGGTGCGCTCGCACGTCGAGAACGAGGACTACGCCGAGGCGCTGCGCGCGCTCGCCGGACTGCGCGAGGCGGTGGACAACTTCTTCGACCACGTCATGGTGATGGTCGAGGAGCCGCTCACGCGTCGCAACCGGCTGGGTCTGCTGCACATGCTCGCCGGGCTGATGAACCGGGTCGCAGACATCTCCCGCCTCGCGCCGCAATGATCCGCGCGGTGCACCTCGTACTCACTCGATCCGGGCAGCCGCGATGAAGCTGATCATTCTCGACCGCGACGGGGTCATCAGCCACGACTCCGATCAGTTCATCAAGTCGCCCGACGAGTGGCACCCGATCGAAGGTTCGCTCGAAGCGATCGCCCGGCTCAACCAGTGGGGCTGGCGCGTGGTGGTGGCTTCGAACCAGTCCGGCATCGGGCGCGGGCTGTTCGGGATGGACACCCTCAACGCGATTCACGACAAGATGATCAAGAGCCTTGCCCGCGTGGGCGGTCGGATCGACGCGATCTTCTTCTGCCCGCACCCGGCCGATTCGACCTGCGACTGCCGCAAGCCCAAGCCGGGGATGTTCCATCAGATCGCGGAACGCTTCAACGTGGAGCTTCGCGGCGTCCCAGCGGTCGGAGACGGCCTGCGCGACGTGCAGGCCGCGACGGCAGCAGGCTGCACGCCTTATCTGGTGCTCACCGGCAAGGGCCTCCAGACCCGCGAGCATCCCGATCTGCCTGTCGGAACGGCGATCTACCCAGATCTCGCGGCTGTGGTCGCGGATCTCATCGCCTGAGGAGTCGGCGTGAACTTCATTCGCTCGCTCCTGTTCATGGTGATCGTGCTCATCATCACCCCGCCCCATGTGCTGCTGAGCTTCTTGACCTTTTTTCTGCCGCCGCTCACGCGTTACCGGCTGATCACGGCCTGGGCCCACGTCGTACTGTGGCTGGTCTGGCACGTGCTTGGGATACGCTACAAGGTCATCGGCCGCGAGAACATTCCGCCCGGGCCCGCCGTGATCCTGTCCAAGCACCAATCGGCGTGGGAGACCATGGCGCTGCAGCAGATCTTTCCGCCGATGAGCTTCGTGCTCAAGCGCGAACTGCTGAGGGTGCCCTTTCTCGGCTGGGGGCTCGCGCAGTTGCCGATGATCGCGATCGACCGCAGCGCAGGCAAGGATGCATTGACCCAGGTCGTTGAGCAGGGCCGGGCCCTGCTCGACCAGGGTTTCTGGGTGACCGTCTTTCCGGAAGGCACCCGGGTCGCACCGGGCCAGAGCCGCCGCTACAAGCCGGGCGGCGCATGGCTTTCACAGCAGACCGGTGTGCCGGTCGTGCCCGTCGCCCACAATGCCGGAGAATTCTGGCGGCGCAATGCCTTCCTCAAGCGTCCCGGCGAAGTCACCGTCAGCGTCGGCCCGCCGATCGATCCCGCCGGACTCGATGCCGCCGAGGTCAACGCGCGCGCCGAGGCCTGGATCGAAGGCGAGATGCGTCGCCTCTTTCCGCATCATTACAGGCAGTAAGCGAGCACCGGCCGTATGCAGGCAAGGCAGCGAACAAGTACGGGCAGTGAACAAAAAAAGCCCCGCTTGCGCGGGGCTTTTGCTTCAGGAAACCTGAAACCGATCAGGCAGCCTTCTTGGAGCTGGCCTTGGAGGCGGTGCCAACGGCCTTGACGGTGGCGCTGGTGGCAGCGGCAACGTTGGCTTCGGCGATCTCGGCGACCTGTTTGGCGGCCTTGCTGACGCTGTCGTAGGCGCTGTTGGCCGCGGCGATGGCGGACTTGACCGCGGCGACGGCGACGTCGGAACCGGCCGGGGCGGACTTGGCGGCCTTGTCGAGGGCAGCGGCGAGGGCCTTGTTCAGGTCGGCGATCTGGGCTTCGATCAGCTTCGAGGCCTCTTCCTGGCTCTGCGACGCGATCTCGTAGACGCTACGGTTGTAGGCCACGGCCTTCTCGACCAGCGGCTGGGCCATGGCGGTCTGCAGCGCGACCAGCTCCTGCACATCCTTGGCGGACAGCAGGGTCTTGGTGTTGGCCATCGCGTCCTCGAGCAGGGTGCGGGCGGTGTTCAGGTTCAGCGCGGCAAGGCGCTCGGCGCTGGCGAAGGCCGAGTTGGCGAGCGACAGCAAGGACTCGATGTTGGCTTTGTTGGTGGCGGCAAACTGCTCGGGGGACGCAAACATGCTGGATTCTCCTGGGGTGGTGTGTTGAAACAAACGACGCTGCAAGGGGGCACCCGAAAGAGATGGTGCGATGCAGCATGGCCCCGATTATATGGAGACAGATGGAGAAGTCAAGCATTATTTTTGTGCGGCGCAACATGCCAAATCCGTAACGCCTGGGGAATGCCGGCAAAGGCTAAGCCGAGGATATTTGTAACAATTCTTGGCGTTGCATACGGGCATTTCGCAGCAGCCGACCACGGCGATGGGTGCGCCGCCGTCGGCTGCTGCGCAGCCGCAATCAGCGGTGCTTGAAGTCTGGCTTCCGCTTCGCGACGAACGCCGCCATGCCTTCCTTCTGGTCTTCGAGTCCGAAGGCCGCGTGGAAGATGCGCCGCTCGAGCAGCAGACCTTCGTTGAGACTGCCCTCGAAGGCCTGGTTGATCGATTCCTTGATCATCATCACGACCGGCAGCGAGAAATTGGCGATCGTGGTGGCCACTTCGAGCGCCTCGTCGAGCATGCGCTCGGCGGGCACGACTCGAGCAACCAGGCCGCATTGCTCGGCCTCGGCGGCATCCATCATGCGCGCGGTAAGGCACAGATCCATGGCCTTCGCCTTTCCGACCGCGCGCGGCAGGCGCTGGGTGCCACCGGCGCCGGGCAAGATGCCGAGCTTGATCTCGGGCTGGCCGAACTTGGCGTTGTCGGCAGCGATGATCATGTCGCACATCATCGCGAGTTCGCAACCTCCCCCCAGCGCGTAGCCGGCGACCGCCGCGATCACCGGCTTGCGGCAGGTCTTCACCCGCTCCCAGTTGCGCGTGATGTAGTCGCTCTTGTACGCATCCATGTAGGAGAAGGTCGCCATCGCGCCGATGTCGGCACCGGCGGCGAAGGCCTTCTCGGAGCCGGTGATGACCATCGCGCCGATGTTCTCGTCGGCCTCGAAGTGGTCGAGCGCGTCCCAGAGTTCGTCGACGAGCTGGTCATTGAGTGCGTTCAGTGCCTTGGGACGGTTGAGCCGGATCAATCCGACGCGACCGTGCGATTCCACGATGATGTTCTCAAAAGTCATGCGCCCTGCTCCTGAGTGACGGCCTCCCCGTCGGCGGGGGGCCGGTGAATCGAATCCGGAGACGCTCCGGACGACCTGAAAACGGCTGTGCGGCGAAGTTCGGCCCGCAAGGGGGCAGGCTCGGACTACGGTCCGCCGGGGTGATCAGTTCTCGGACTGGCGTGGCTGGATGACCGCCCGCACGCGCCCTCCGGTGCCGATGCCGGGCGCTTCGCTGGCGAAGTATTGCTCGGTCAGCGCATCGTATTCGATGAAATTTCCGGTAACCACGTCGCCGCCCGAGGACACCCGTGCGCGCTGAAACAGCCGCGCCCGTTCGGTGCGGCTATCGTACTCGATACGCTCGGCCTCACCCTCGACGTACTCATTGCTGCCTTCGCGGCGCTGGCGGAAGGTCGCGAGCGCGCCGGCTCCGGCTGTCGCCACGCCTTTCTGGAAGCCATCGGCGCCCTGGGTGACGACGAGCTTGTCGCCGCGGATCACCAGCGAACCCTGTGTCAGCACGACGCCCCCCTCGAATACGTGGGTCTTGGTGCGGTCATCGATGGTGGCGCGGTCGGCCTCGATGTTTACGGGCTGGCTGCGGTCCGCGCGCTCGGCAAGCACGGCCGGCGTGCAGATCGTGAAGGCGAAGGCCGTCAGGGTGGCAAGAATCAGTCGGGTCATGGCCTCAGTTTCGCGGCGATCTCGGCATGGTGATGGAGGCATCGCCGATCAGTTCCAGCGTGCCGTAGATGTTGTCGGCCCGCAGTCCGTTGCCGCGCCCGACCGTGCCGCCTTGCGTGAGCGTCACCGGCGTATCGCTGGCGGCGCGCTCGTCATCGGGCCAGATCGTCAGGGTCTGAGCGTCCAGGGTCGATTCGGGGCCGCCGTCGATGCCGCTGCGCCAAACCACGACGTTCTCGCTCAGGTAGACTTCGGCGCCTTGCTGGCGCACGACCCCGCTGCGGGCGCTCACGCGCACGGCCCGGTCGGGGCCTTCGGCGACCAGAACGGGCTGTTCGAGCAGCGAGATATCCGGCACCGGGTAGTGCGTCATCTTCGCGGCGACGAGATCGTAGCGCTGCCGGCCCTGCGCGTCGAAGCTCACGACGCGCGCGCCCTCGGCGATGAAATCGGGGTCTTCCGGGGTGGCGACGGCCGCGACGAATTCATCGTCGCGGATGCTGCGTTCGATCCAGAAGCTCAGTCCGGCGAGCATCGCCAGAACGATCACGGGGTAGAGTTGTTCGGCGCTGGGACGGTTCATGGCGCCAGGTAGGCGGCGTGCAGGGCATCGAGACGACCCTGCGCGGCGAGCACGAAATCGCAGAGCTCGCGCACCGCGCCGCGCCCGCCGCCACGACGGGTGACCAGATGGACGTGCTGCTTGACGAAGTCGTGGCCGTCGGCCGGCGTCGCCGAGAAGCCGCAGGCACGCAGGATGGGCAGGTCGACCACGTCGTCGCCCATGTAGCCTGCTTGCGCAGGCTCGAGTCCGCGCCGCGCGAGCAACTCGCGCAGGCAGCCGAGCTTGTCCTCGACCGCCATGTGCAGCTCGGTGATGCCGAGGTTCGCTGCGCGAAGTTCGAGCGCGCGCGAGCTGCGCCCGCTGATGATCGCGACCTCGATGCCGGCACTCTGCAGCATCTTCAGGCCATGGCCGTCGAGGCTCGAAAAGACTTTGATCTGCTCGCCGTCAGGGGTGAACAAGAGGCTGCCGTCGGTCATCACGCCATCGACGTCGAAACCCATCAGGCGAATCTCTGCGGCACGGCTGCGGGCGAGCATCAGATCACCTTGGCGAGCATCAGGTCGTGCATGTTGAGCGCGCCGACAAGCCCGCCCTCGTCATCGAGCACCAGCAACTGGCTGATGCGCCGGCGCTCCATCAGTTCAGCCGCCTCGACAGCGAGCGCATCGGGGCCGATATGCTGCGGCGCGCGGGTCATGATCGCGCCAATGCTCGCGGTCCGGATGTCGAAGCCGCGCTCGAGGGCACGCCGCAGATCGCCGTCGGTGAAGATGCCGGTGGGCCGGCCGTCGGCGCCCGTCACCGCCGTCATCCCCAGGCCACCGCGGGTCATCGCGAGCAGGGCCTCGGTGGCGGGGGCGTCCTCGGGCACAGCCGGTACCTGGGTTGCGGGGCGCATGATGTCGCGCACATGGGTGAGCAGACGTCGCCCGAGTGCGCCGCCGGGATGCGAGCGGGCGAAATCGTCGGGGCTGAAGCCGCGGGCGTCGAGCAGGGCGACCGCAAGCGCATCGCCCAAGGCGAGCGCGGCAGTGGTGCTGGCGGTCGGGGCGAGGTTCAGCGGGCAGGCCTCCTCGGCGACGCCGGCGTCGAGATGGACGTCGGCCTCTCGCGCCAGCAGCGAGTCGGGCCGCCCGGTCATCGCAATCAGGCTTGCGCCGCGGCGCTTGACGAGCGGGACGATGGTGAGGACCTCTTCGCTCGTGCCCGAGTTCGACAGCGCGATCACGATGTCTTCCGGCGTGATCATGCCGAGATCGCCGTGGGCGGCTTCGGCTGCATGCACAAAGTACGCGGGCGTGCCGGTGCTCGCCAGCGTCGCGGCGATCTTGCGGCCGATGTGCCCGGATTTGCCGATGCCGGTGACGATGACCCGGCCATGGCGGCGCAGGATGAGCTGCACCGCCCGCTCGAAGTCGTCGCCTACGCGCGCCGCGAGCGCGGTGATCGCCTCGGCCTCGATTCGCAGGACGCGGCGGGCCTGTGCGATGGCGCTGGGGGTGGGGGCGTGGAACGGGACAGGTGATGTCATGCTGAGGGGCGGTTCCGGTGCGGATGCAAGCGGCGCGAGTGCGTGGAACTGGGCGGAGTGCCGGAATGCAGCAGTATACCAGAGGGCCTCGGGCTGCCGTGTGGGGCGCCGGGTGCCGCCGGCTGCAACGTCCTGTGATGCTCTTGTGCAGTGCATCGTGCGCCATCTGCTAAAATACGCGGTTTCGTAAACCGGGGGTGGCCTGTTTTGGGCGCCGACGTCGATAATGCATTCGTAAGCCTCGAGGGCGTACGCTTTTCCTATGGCGACAGGGAGATCCTGAAAGGCGTCGACCTGAGCGTGCGCCGAGGGCAGGTGGTCGCGATCATGGGTGGCAGTGGTTGCGGCAAGACCACGCTGTTGCGTCTGATCGGCGGACAGTTGCGCGCATCGTCCGGCAGGATCGAAGTGGCCGGGCACGATTTGTCGCGGCTGGGGCGCAAGGGTCTGTATGCGTTGCGCCGGCGCATGGGCATGTTGTTCCAGTTCGGGGCGTTGTTCACCGATATGTCGGTGTTCGACAACGTCGCATTCCCGCTGCGCGAGCATACCGATCTGCCGGCCGAGACGATCCGCGACCTGGTGTTGATGAAGCTCAACGCGGTGGGGCTGCGCGGTGCCGAACGGCTGCAGCCTGCCGAGCTCTCGGGCGGCATGGCGCGCCGTGTTGCGCTTGCACGCGCCGTTGCGCTCGATCCGATGCTGATCATGTACGACGAGCCGTTTGCCGGACTCGATCCGATCTCCCTCGGCGTGATCGGGCAGCTCATCCGTCGCCTGAACGACGCGCTCGGGGCGAGCTCGATCATGGTCACGCACGACGTGCATGAGTCGCTCGAGATCGTCGACTACATCTATTTCGTCGCCGATGGACGCATCGTCGCCCAGGGTACGCCCGACGAGATCCGCGCCTCGAAGGATCCGTTCGTACACCAGTTCGTCTACGCCGAAGCCGACGGCCCGGTGCCGTTCCACTACCCGGCCGCGCCGATGGGCGAGCACCTGCTCGGAAGGAGTACGGCATGAACGGGGCGACGACGCTGTTGCGGCGTATCGGTGCCCGGGTGGTGGAGGGCGTGTGGCGCGTGGGTTTTGCCGCCCGCTTCTTCATGTTGGTGCTGCTCTACTCGGGGCAGTCGCTCACGCGCATCCATTTGACGATTCGCGAGATCTACTTCAGCGGCGTGCTGTCGCTCCTGATCATCGTGGTGTCGGGCCTGTTCGTCGGCATGGTGCTCGGCCTGCAAGGCTATGAGACGCTGCAGCGCTACGGCGCGGCCGAGTCGCTGGGCGTGCTGGTGGCTCTGTCGCTCGCGCGTGAGCTGGGACCCGTGGTCGCCGGCCTGCTTTTCGCCAGCCGCGCCGGCTCGGCCGTGACCGCCGAGATCGGGTTGATGAAGACCACCGAGCAGTTGAAGGCGATGGACATGATGGCGGTGAGCCCCATCGCCCGCGTGGTCGCACCGCGCTTCTGGGGCGGCGTGATCTCGATGCCGCTGCTGGTGGCGATCTTCTCGGCGATGGGCGTGTTCGGCGGGTGGCTGATCGGAGTCGTCTTCATCGGCGTCGATGAAGGCGCGTTCTGGTCGCAGATGCAGGCGGCGGTCGATTTTCGCTACGATATTGCCAATGGCATGATCAAGAGCGTCGTATTCGCCGTCGCGGTGTCGCTGATTGCCGTTTTCGAAGGCTACGATTGCACGCCCACTGCGGAGGGCGTCTCGCGCGCGATCACCCGCACGGTCGTCAGCTCGGCGCTGGCGATTCTGGCGCTCGATTTCGTGCTCACTTCTTTCATGTTCCGGGGATAGTCATGAGCCGTACCACCCTCGACCTCTGGGTCGGTGTCTTCGTCGTCATCGGCTTCGGTGCGCTGCTGTTTCTCGCGCTGCGCGTGGGCAACTTCGCTGCGGCGAATTTTTCCGAGACCTACTCGGTGCGGGCGCAGTTCGACAACATCGGCGGCCTCAAGGTGCGCGCGCCGGTGAAAAGCGCCGGGGTGGTCGTCGGGCGCGTCGCCGACATCCGCTTCGACACCCAGAGCTACCGCGCCGAGGTGACCTTCGCGATGGATGCACGCTACGAGTTCCCGCGCGACACCATAGCCTCGATCCTCACCTCGGGCCTGCTCGGGGAGCAATACATCGGGCTCGATCCCGGCGCCGACCTGGACATGCTCGGCAATGGCGATGCGATCCAGATCACCCAGTCGGCGGTGGTGCTGGAGAAGTTGATCGGGCAGTTCATGTTCGACCGGGCCGCAGAGCCCGCAAACTGATGCGCGTCAGCGCGCCTTTCGAGGTGACTCAACAATGACAAAAACTGGTCCGACTGTTCCGTCCTCGATGATCGTGGCGGTGCTCGTCTGTGCGGCGCTGGTGCTGGGGGGCTGCGCGAGCCGACTGCATAACCCGGACGATCCGCTCGAGCGTTACAACCGCGCGATGTTCGCCTTCAACGAAAACGTCGACAAGGTGCTCATCAAGCCGGTCGGGCAGGTGTACGACGCCGTCACGCCGCGCCCGGTGCGCATAGGCGTGGGCAATTTCTTCAGCAACCTCGGCGACGTCTGGATCGGTTTCAACAACATGCTGCAGGGCAAGGTCGGCGACGGCCTGTCCGACTGGATGCGCTTCGCCTTCAACTCGACCTGGGGCATCCTGGGTTTGCTCGACATTGCCTCCGAGGCGGGCCTGCCCAAGCACGACGAGGACTTCGGTCAGACCCTGGCCGTGTGGGGCGTCGGTGAAGGGCCCTTCGTGGTGCTACCCTTCTTCGGCCCGCGCACGCTGCGCGACACCGCTGCGCTGCCGCTCGACGTGGCCGCCGACAACGTCTGGGGCGTGGATCACGTGCGTACGCGCAACAGCCTGACCGGCGTGCGCATCGCCCACAACCGCGCCAATCTGCTCGGCCTGGAGCGCACGCTCGACGAGGGGACGATCGACCGCTACGCCTATGCGCGCGATTTCTACCTGCAGCAGCGTCGCTTCAAGGTGTCTGACGGCAACGTGCCGCTCGAATACGAAGACTTCGACAACGGTGCCTCGCTGCTGCCCCTTGGCACCGGAACCGACACTCTGGCGCGCGCCGCTGTCGGCTACATTGAATTGGTCGACCCGACCGCAATCCAACACCGCATGTCCCCAAACCCGTGAGCCACCCATGAAAGCGCTGTTCCTTTCCCTCTTCCTGCTGATGAGCACGATCGCCCCGACGGCGGCGGCCGAGACCGCCCCCGACGTGCTGGTGCGCGAGATCTCCGACAAGGTGCTCGAGGTCATCCGCAACGATTCCGCCCTGCGCGCCGGCGACACCCGCGAGGCGGTCAAGGCCATCGAGACCATCGTCCTGCCGCATTTCGATTTTCGCCGCATGACCATGCTCGCGGTCGGCCGCGACTGGCGCGACGCGACGCCGGAGCAGCGCGAGCAACTGATGGACGCCTTCTACCTGCTGCTGGTGCGCACCTACTCGAACGCGCTCACCCAGTATCGCGACCAGACCATCGCATTCCGGCCGCTGCGCATGAGCCCGGGCGACACCACGGTGCGCGTCCAGAGCGAGGTGCGTCAGCCGGGCGGCCAGCCGGTTCAGGTCGACTACTCGCTGCAGAAAGCCGAAGACGGCTGGAAGATCTTCGACATCGTCGTGGCTGGCGTGAGCCTGGTCACCAACTACCGCGGCACCTTCGCCCAGGAGATCCGCGCCGGCGGCATCGACGGCCTGATCCGCTCGCTCGAGTCGCGCAACCGCGAGCTCGCCGAATCCCGCGGGCAGTCGTGATGGCCGACGCCGGGCCCGCAGTGCTGCGCCCCGAGGGGGCATTGACGATGGCGACGGCACCTCGTCATCTCGCTCGCGGCCGCTCGCTCGCGCGGCAGTCGGATATGGTGCTCGACTTTTCGGCCGTCACGGATGCCGATTCCGCTGCGCTCGCCCTGGTCTTCGACTGGGCGCGCACCGCAAGCGCGGCCGGCCACAGCCTCGCATTGCGCGGGCTGCCGCCCGGACTGGCGAGTCTTGCCCAACTCTACGGGGTCGAAGACCTGTTGCCGCCGATCTGCGCCGAGGCAGCATGAGTGCAGTCCCGGCAATTCGCATCGAAGCGGTGTGCAAGTCGTTCGGCTCGCTCAAGGCGCTTGCCGGTGTGAGCCTGGAGATCGGGCAGGGCGAGTTCTTCGGCCTGCTCGGACCGAACGGGGCTGGCAAGACGACCCTGATCTCGGCGCTGGCCGGGCTGGCGCGGGCCGATTCCGGGCTGATCGAGGTGATGGGGCACGACGTCGTTGCGGACTACCGCAACGCGCGGCTGCAGCTCGGGGTCGTGCCGCAGGAGCTGGTGTTCGATCCGTTCTTCAGCGTGCGCGAGCTGCTGCGCATCCAGTCGGGGTACTTCGGCATCTCGGCCAACGACGACTGGATCGACGAGATCCTCGCGAGCCTCGACCTGCTCGGCAAGGCCGATGCCAACATGCGCAGTCTCTCCGGTGGCATGAAGCGGCGCGTCCTGGTCGCCCAGGCGCTGGTGCATCGGCCGCCGGTGATCGTCCTCGACGAGCCCACGGCAGGGGTCGATGTCGAGCTGCGCCAGGGGCTGTGGCAGTTCATCCGCAAGCTCAATCAGGACGGTCACACGATCCTGCTCACGACCCACTATCTCGAAGAGGCCGAGGCCTTGTGCGGTCGCATCGCCATGCTGAAGGCCGGCCGCATCGTCGCGCTCGACACCACCCAGGCACTGCTCGAGCAGTTCGCCGCCCACGACCTGCGCGTGCGGGTCGCACGGCCGGAAGTGGCCCGCGCGCTGGGCGGCACGGTGCAGGCAGGCGGTTGGGTGAGCTTCGGTTTCGATACCTATGCCGACGTGGAGCCCTTGCTCGCGCGGGTGCGTGCGGCCGACTCCGGTATCGAGGAGATCCAGCTCGGCGAGCCGGATCTCGAGCGGGTGTTTCTCGAGGTGATGCGGCGTGACTAAGCGCGTCGTGCGTCCTGTGACCTCTTCGTGGGTCGGCTTTCGCACCTTGCTCTACAAGGAGGTGCTGCGCTTCTGGAAGGTGGCCTTTCAGACCGTGATGGCGCCCGTGCTCACGGCGCTGCTGTTCCTGCTGATCTTCTCGCACGTCCTCGACCGGCACGTCACCGTCTACGGCGACATCGGCTACACCACCTTTCTGGTGCCGGGCCTCGTGATGATGTCGCTGCTTCAGAATGCCTTCGCCAACAGCTCTTCCTCGCTGATCCAGAGCAAGATCACCGGCAACATCATCTTCGTCCTGCTGCCGCCGATCTCGTACCGCCAGTTCTATACTGCCTACGTGACGGCCTCGATCATCCGCGGCCTGTGCGTCGGAGCCGGTGTGCTGCTGGTGAGCCTGCCCTTTGTCGAGGTGCCGCTCGCCCATCCCGAGTGGGCACTCGCCTTCGCCGTGCTCGGCGGTGGCATGCTCGGCTCGATGGGCGTGATCGCTGGCATCTGGGCCGAGAAGTTCGACCAGCTCGCGGCGTTCCAGAACTTCCTGATCATGCCGCTGACGATGCTCTCGGGCGTGTTCTATTCGATCCATTCCCTGCCGCAGGTGTGGCAGGACGTCTCGCACGCGAACCCGTTCTTCTTCATGATCGACGGCTTCCGCTACGGATTCTTCGGCCAGTCCGACGTGTCGCCGTGGTTGAGCCTGGCGGTCGTGACGGCCGGGTTCGTGATGCTCGCCGCGCTCACGCTGGCCATGCTGGCACGGGGCTACAAACTGCGCAACTGAGGGTTTTCACACATGTTCGAAGCAGCAGAAATCAAGCGACTGATCGGTGCCGGCCTGCCGTGCGAGTTCGTGGAGGTCCAGGGCGACGACGGTGTGCATTTCGCGGCCATCGTCGTCAGTCCCAACTTCGAGGGCATGACCCGGGTCAATCAGCACCGTGCCGTCAAGGAGACGCTCGGGCCGCTGATGGGGCGCGAAATCCACGCCCTGCAGATCAAGACCTACACGCCGGCCCAGTGGGTCGACGCGCGCCGCGAACTCGGCCTCTGAGCGCTCGACGATGGACAAGCTTCTGATCGAGGGCGGCGCTCGGCTTGCCGGCGAGGTCGCGATCTCGGGCGCCAAGAATGCGGCGCTGCCGATTCTGTGCGCGGCGCTGCTCACGCGCGAGCCGCTCACGCTCACCAACGTGCCGCGCCTGAACGATATCGGCACCCTGCTCGGGCTGATCGGCCAGATGGGCGTGAGGATCGAGCGCGAGGGCGACCGCGTGACGCTCGACGCCTCCGCGCTCGACAACCCGGTCGCGCCCTACGAGCTGGTCAAGACCATGCGTGCGTCCATCCTCGTGCTCGGTCCGCTGGTTGCGCGCTGCGGCGAGGCGCGGGTGTCGCTGCCCGGCGGCTGTGCGATCGGTGCGCGCCCGGTTGACCAGCACATCAAGGGCCTGCAGGCGATGGGCGCCGAGGTCGCGGTCGAGCACGGCTACGTCCATGCGGTGGCGCGGCGGCTGAAGGGCGCGCGCCTGTTCACCGACATGGTCACCGTGACTGGCACCGAGAACCTGATGATGGCGGCCTGTCTCGCCGACGGCGAGACGGTGATCGAGAACGCCGCACGCGAGCCCGAGGTGGTCGATCTCGCCAACTGCCTGGTCGCGATGGGGGCGAACATCTCCGGTGCCGGTACCGACGTGATCCGCATACGCGGCGTGGAGCGCCTGCACGGCGCGACCCACCGCGTGATGCCTGACCGCATCGAGACGGGGACCTACCTGTGCGCGGTTGCGGCAACCGGCGGCGAGGCGCGGCTCACCGGCACCTCGGCGTGTTATCTCGACGCCGTCGTCGACAAACTGATGGATGCCGGGTGCGAGATCGTGTCCGAGCGCGACGCGATCCACATCAAGGCGCCGGCCCGCCTCGATGCGGTCAACCTGCGCACCTCGCCGTATCCGGCTTTCCCGACCGACATGCAGGCGCAGTTCATGGCGCTCAACGCAATCGCCCGCGGCACTGCGGTGATCCGCGAGACCATCTTCGAGAACCGTTTCATGCACGCGGTGGAGCTGCAGCGCCTGGGCGCCGACATCGGCATCGACGGCAACACCGCGGTGGTGCGCGGCGTCGACCGGCTGCAGGGCGCGACCGTCATGGCGACCGACCTGCGCGCCTCGGCGAGCCTGGTGATCGCCGGGCTGGTCGCCGAGGACGAGACGGTGATCGAGCGCATCTACCACCTCGACCGCGGCTACGAGCGGCTCGAGGCGAAGCTCCTCGCGCTCGGCGCCCGCGTGCGGCGCATCGTCCAGCGAGTGGACTAGCGCTCGTAATCGCCCTGGGCTTCGGGCTGGTGCGTGACCTCGAGCACTTCGAGGCGTACGGCATGACCCTCGACGGTAGGCCAGTCGATCGACTGGCCTACCGACAGCCCGAGCAGTGCACTCCCGGCCGGAGTGAATACCGACACCCGCCCGCCGCTGGCGCCGGTGTTGCCGGGGTAGACCAGGGTGAGTTCGCGTTCGCGGCCGCTGGGGAGCTCCCGGATGCGGGCGCAGCTGTTCATCGTCACGACGTCCGGCGGCATGTCCTGCGGCTCGCGGATCTCGGCGCGCTCGAGCTCGGCGCGCAGGCCGTCGAGGTCCGCGCGGCTGCGCGCTGCCGGCGCATGCAGCAGGCCCTCCAGTCGTTCGAGGTCGAGAGAGGTGACGATGATCTCGGGCTTCATGACAGTTCGCTTCCGTAACGGGGTTCAGAAAAAGGAAAAAGGCTGAGCGCGCCCTCGACGCGCTCAGCCAGTCGAGTCAGGCTAACACGCTGTTCGGCGGGTTACAATCCCAGCTCTGTTCCTCCAAGGCGTCTGCCCCGTGTCCGGTATCACCCTCGCCCTGTCCAAGGGCCGCATATTCGAAGAAACCCTGCCGCTGCTGGCCGCTGCCGGCATCGAGCCGAGCGACAACCCGGAGCGCTCGCGCAAGCTCATCATCGGCACCAACCGGCCCGACGTGCGCCTCATCATCGTGCGCGCGACCGATACGCCGACTTACGTGCAATACGGCGCGGCCGATCTCGGCATTGCCGGCAAGGACGTGCTGCTCGAGCACGGCGGGGTGGGGCTGTACCAGCCGCTCGATCTCAATATCGCCCGCTGCCGCCTCTGCGTCGCCACCCGCAAGGGTTTCGACTACGCCGCCGTTGCCCGGCCGGGGGGGCGCATCCGCGTCGCGACGAAGTATATCGCGACCGCCAAGGCGCACTTTGCGGAGAAGGGCATGCACGTCGATCTGATCAAGCTCTACGGATCGATGGAGCTCGCGCCCCTGGTGGGGCTGGCCGACGCGATCGTGGACCTGGTGTCGACGGGCGGCACGCTGCGCGCAAACAACCTCGAGGAAGTCGAGGACATCATGCCGATCAGCTCGCGCCTGATCGTGAACCAAGCCTCGCTCAAGCTGAAGCGCGAGCTGCTGCAGCCGCTGCTGGATGCCTTTGCCGGAGCCGTCAAATGAGCGAACCGACCGTGGCGATCCGCCGCCTCGACGCGCGCGACCCCGATTTCCTGCCGATTCTGGATGCGCTGCTGGCCTTCGAGGGCGGGGCGGACGCGCGCATCGACGCGGCCGTCACCGAGATCCTCGCTGCCGTGCGCGCGACCGGCGACGCGGCGGTGCTGGAATACACGCGCCGCTTCGACCACCTCGACGTCCACGCGATGATCGAACTCGAGTTGCCGAAGGCCGAGCTCAAGACGGCGCTCGACGGCCTCTCGATCGAGCAGCGCGAAGCCTTGCGCATCGCCGCCGACCGCGTGCGGCTGTATCACGAGCGCCAGATCCAGCACTCCTGGGACTACACCGAGCCGGACGGCACTCGGCTGGGCCAGAAGGTGACGCCGCTCGATCGCGTCGGCCTCTACGTGCCCGGTGGGCGCGCCGCCTACCCCAGTTCGGTGCTGATGAACGCGATCCCGGCGAAAGTTGCCGGCGTGGCCGAGCTGATCATGGTGGTGCCGACGCCGCGCGGCGAGAGGAACCCGCTGGTGCTCGCCGCGGCGGCGATCACCGGAGTCGATCGGGTGTTCACCATCGGCGGCGCGCAGGCGGTCGCCGCGCTCGCCTACGGCACGCAGACTCTGCCGCAGGTCGACAAGATCGTCGGGCCCGGCAACGCCTACGTCGCCGAGGCCAAGCGCCGCGTCTTCGGCACGGTCGGCATCGACATGGTGGCCGGGCCCTCCGAGGTGCTGGTGATTTCCGACGGCAGCGGCGATCCCGACTGGGTCGCGATGGACCTCTTTGCCCAGGCCGAGCACGACGAACTCGCCCAGTCGATTCTTCTGTGTACCGACGCGGACTTCATCGACGCGGTTGCGGCGAGCATCGCGCGGCTATTGCCGACCATGCCGCGGCGCGACACCATCGCCACCTCGCTCGCCCACCGCGGCGCGCTGGTGCGCGTCGACAGCCTCGCCCAGGCCTGCGCCATCGCCAACCGCATCGCCCCCGAGCACCTCGAGCTCTCGCTCGAGCAGCCCGAGGCGTGGATCGGCGAGATCCGCCACGCTGGCGCGATCTTCGTCGGTCACTGGTCGGTCGAGGCACTCGGCGACTACTGCGCCGGACCCAATCATGTGCTGCCGACCATGCGCAGCGCGCGCTTCTCGTCGCCGCTGGGCGTCTACGACTTCCAGAAGCGCACCAGCATCATCCAGGTCTCGGAGGCTGGCGCGCAGACCCTCGGCCGCATCGCCTCGGTGCTCGCCCACGGCGAGGGCCTGCAGGCCCACGCCCGCTCGGCCGAGATGCGCCTGCGCGGCTGACGCGCGCCTCAGTCGGAAAGGATCTCGCGAAGGGCTGCGATCAGGGTCTCGCACTGCCCGTCGGTGCCCACCGTGATGCGCAGGAACTGGTCGATGCGCGGCTTGGCGAAGTGGCGCACGATGATGGCGCGGGTCCGAAGCGCCTGCGCGAGCGCGGCACCGTCGCGCCCCGGATGGCGCGCGAAGACGAAGTTCGCGCGTGAGGGCAGAACCTCGAGGCCGAGCGCGGCGAGATCGGCCATGAGCCGCTCGCGGGTGGCGACGACGCGCTCGCAGCTCGTCCGGAAGTGCGCCTCGTCTTCGACCGACGCGGTCGCCCCGGCAATTGCGAGGCGGTCGAGGGGATAGGAATTGAAGCTGTTCTTGACGCGCTCGAGCGCCTCGACCAGCGCCGCGTCGCCGATCGCGAAGCCGACGCGCAGACCGGCGAGCGAGCGCGATTTCGAGAAGGTCTGCACGACCAACAGGTTGGGGTAACGGCCCGCCAGTCCGATCGCGCTCTCGCCGCCGAAGTCGACATAAGCCTCGTCGACCACCACGACGCACTGCGGATTGCGCGCCACGATGCGCTCGACGTCGTCGAGCGCCATGAAGCAGCCGGTGGGGGCGTTCGGGTTGGCGAAGATGATGCCGCCGGCGCGCTCGCTTTCGTCCGGAAAGTAGTCCTCGGGGACGATACGATAGGCAGCATCGAGCGGGACTGCCTGGTAGTCGATGCCGTAGAGCCCGCAATAGACCGGGTAGAAGCTGTAGGTGATGTCGGGAAACCACAGCGGACGCTCGTGGCGCAGCAGCGCGACGAAGGCGTGGGCGAGCACCTCGTCCGAGCCGTTGCCGACGAACACCTGCGCTGGGGCGACGCCGTAGCGGTCGGCGAGCGCCGCCTTGAGCCGGTCCGAGTTCGGGTCGGGGTAGAGCCGCAAGGCCTCGGAGGCTTCTGTGCGAATCGCCTCGAGCGCGCGCGGAGAAGGCCCGTAGGGGTGCTCGTTGGTATTGAGCTTGACGAGGTTGTCGAGCTTGGGCTGTTCGCCCGGCACGTAGGGGGTCAGCCCGGCTACCACGGGGCTCCAGTATCGGCTCATTGCGGGATGTGATCGAGAATGTTCGAGGGGAGGCCGCGCCAGCCCGGCCGCGTCGTGGCGCCGACGCGCGATTGTCGAGCGCTGGTGCTGCGATGTTATCATGGCGTTCGGTCCCGACGGACCCGCACTTCCATCCCAACAGATCCGACGCGATGCGCCAAGCCGAAGTCACCCGCAATACCCTGGAAACCCGGATCACGGTCAAGCTCGACCTGGACGGCACCGGCAAGGCGAATCTCGCCACCGGCGTGCCGTTCTTCGACCACATGCTCGACCAGATCGCCCGCCACGGCGCGATCGACCTCGACATCATCGCCGAAGGCGATACGCATATCGACGACCATCATACGGTCGAGGATGTCGGGATCACGCTCGGCCAGGCCTTTGCCCGGGCGCTCGGCGACAAGCGCGGCGTGCGCCGCTACGGCCATGCCTACGTGCCGCTGGATGAAGCGCTGTCGCGCGTGGTCGTCGATTTCTCGGGTCGGCCCGGATTGCACTACTTCGTCGCCTACACGCGCGCGCGAATCGGCAACTTCGATGTCGATCTCGCCCGCGAGTTCTTCCAGGGCTTCGTCAATCATGCCGGCGTGACGCTGCACATCGACAACCTGCGCGGCGACAACGCCCATCATCAGTGCGAGACGATCTTCAAGGCCTTCGGGCGCGCCCTGCGCATGGCGGCGGAGCTCGACGAGCGCGCAGCCGGAGCCGTGCCCTCGACCAAGGGGGCGCTCTGAGCGCGTCCGGATGTGCTCGGTAAATCAGAGAGAGTGAGACGGCGATGACCGACGTGGCCATCATTGACTACGGCATGGGCAATCTGCGCTCGGTGCACAAGGCGGTCGAGCACGTGGCACCGGATCTGGCCGTGGTGGTCACATCCGACCCGGCGGTCGTGTCGGCGGCACGCCGCGTGGTCTTTCCCGGGCAGGGTGCGATGCCGGATTGCATGCGCGAGCTCGATGCGCGCGGCCTGCGCGGCGCAGTGCTGGAGGCCGCCGCATCGAAACCCTTTCTCGGCATCTGCATCGGCCAGCAGATGCTCTTCGCGCACAGCGCCGAGGGCGACGTGCCGGGTTTGGGCATCTTGCCCGGCGAAGTCGTGCGCTTCCCGCCGGCCGAGACCATGCCCGCACCCGGCGGCGGTCACCTCAAGGTTCCGCACATGGGCTGGAATGAAGTGCAGCAGCGGCGACCGCATGCCCTCTGGGACGGCATCCCCGACGACGAGCGTTTCTATTTCGTGCACAGCTATCACGTCGTACCGGACAGCCCTGAGTTGAGTGTCGCGGAAACCGAATATGGCGCACGGTTTACCAGTGCCGTAGCGCGGGATAATATTTTCGCAGTGCAGTTCCACCCCGAAAAGAGCGCGCAGGCCGGTCTGCGTCTGCTTGCCAACTTCATCGCCTGGGCGCCGTGAAACGCATCCCGGGCCCATTTTCAAGTCTCTAACCCTTGCTGAGCCCCATCCCGGTATGTTGCTGATTCCCGCTATCGACCTCAAGGACGGCCACTGCGTCCGCCTCAAACAGGGTGAAATGGACGACGCCACGGTGTTCTCCGAGGATCCGGGCGCGATGGCCCGGCACTGGGTAGAGCAGGGCGCGCGACGCCTGCACCTGGTGGATCTCAACGGCGCTTTCGCCGGCAAGCCGAAGAACGAGGAGGCGATCCGCGCGATCGTCGAGGCGGTCGGCAACGACATTCCTGTGCAGCTCGGCGGCGGTATCCGCGACCTCGACACCATCGAGCGCTACCTCGACAGCGGCATCTCCTACGTCATCATCGGCACCGCCGCGGTCAAGAACCCCGGTTTCCTGCACGACGCCTGCGGTGCCTTCCCCGGCCACATCATCGTCGGACTCGATGCCCGCGACGGCAAGGTCGCGACCGACGGCTGGTCGAAGATGACCGGCCACGACGTCGTGGATCTCGCGCAGAAGTACGAGGACTACGGCGTCGAGGCGGTCGTCTACACCGACATCGGCCGCGACGGGATGCTCAGTGGGGTCAATGTCGAGGCGACCGTGCGGCTCGCCCAGGCACTGCGCATCCCCGTGATCGCCAGCGGCGGCATCGCCACGCTCGCCGACATCGAGGCGCTGTGCGCGGTCGAGGACGAGGGCATCATGGGTGCGATCACGGGGCGGGCGATCTACGAGGGCACGCTCGACTTCGCCGCGGCCCAGGCGCGCGCCGACGAACTGAACGGCGCCGCCTGATGCTCGCCAAGCGCATCATTCCCTGTCTCGACGTGAACGCCGGTCGAGTCGTCAAGGGCGTGAACTTCGTCGAACTGCGCGATGCCGGCGATCCGGTCGAGATCGCGCGCCGCTACGACGAGCAAGGCGCCGACGAGATCACCTTTCTCGACATCACGGCCAGTTCCGATGCGCGCGACATCATCCTGCACGTCGTCGAGCAGGTCGCCGAGGAGGTCTTCATCCCGCTCACCGTCGGTGGCGGCGTGCGCAGCGTCGAGGATGTGCGGCGGCTGCTGAATGCCGGCGCCGACAAGGTCAGCATCAACACCGCCGCGGTCAACAACCCGCAGGTCGTCGCCGATGCGGCCGGCAAGGTCGGCAGCCAGTGCATTGTCGTCGCGATCGATGCCAAGCAGACCGCACCGGGACGATGGCAGGTATTCACTCACGGCGGGCGCAACAACACCGGGCTCGATGCGATCGAGTGGGCTGTTCGCGTCGCCGAGCTCGGCGCGGGCGAGATCCTGCTGACCAGCATGGACCGGGACGGCACGCGCCAGGGTTTCGACCTGGCGCTCACGCGCGCAGTCTCCGACGCCGTGCCGGTGCCGGTGATCGCCAGTGGCGGTGTCGGCAGCCTAGAGCATCTCGTCGACGGCGTCTCCGAGGGCCATGCCGACGCCGTGCTCGCGGCGAGCATCTTCCATTTCGGCGAACACACGGTGCGCGAAGCCAAAGAGCTGATGCGCAGCCGCGGCATCGAGGTGAGGCTATGAGCAATGCCACCAAATGGCTCAACGAGATCAAGTGGGACGACCACGGCCTCGTGCCGGTGGTGGTTCAGGAGGCCTCGAGCGGCGACGTGCTGATGTTCGCCTGGATGAACCGCGACGCCTTGCAGCGAACGGCCGAACTGGGCGAGGCCGTATTCTGGTCGCGCTCGCGGCGCAAACTCTGGCACAAGGGCGAGGAGTCCGGCCATATCCAGAAGGTGGTCGAGATCCGCACCGATTGCGACAACGACGTGATCCTGCTCAAGGTCGAACAGGCCGGCGGCATCGCCTGCCATACCGGCCGGCACAGCTGCTTTTTTCAGCGCCACCTCGCCGACGGCACCTGGCAAGTGGTCGAACCCGTACTGAAAGCCCCCGAGGACATCTACAAATGATCGACATCGAAGTGCTGCACCGGGTCTCGGCCACGCTGGCCGAGCGCAAGAAGGCGGATGCCGATTCGTCCTACGTGTCGAGCCTCTACACCAAGGGTACGGACGCGATCTGCAAGAAGGTCGCAGAAGAGGCCGCCGAACTCATCATGGCCGCCAAGGACAAGGACATGCGCCACTTGGTGTGGGAGGCGACCGACCTGTGGTTTCACTCGCTGATCCTGCTCCACCACATGGGCCTCTCGGTCGACGACGTGCTGGTCGAGTTTAGACGCCGCGAGGGCATCTCCGGCATCGACGAGAAGAAGTCCCGTGCCGCCCAAGAATGAGGACGTCGCCATGACCGACTGCATTTTCTGCAAGATCGTCCGGGGCGAGATCCCGGCCAAGAAGATCCATGAGGACGATGACGTGGTCGCATTCCACGACATCCATCCGATTGCGCCCGTGCACTTTCTGGTGATCCCGAAAATGCACATCCCGTCGATGGCGGACCTGCAGCCCGAACACGAGGCGGCGATCGGGAAAGTGATGGTCGTCGCTGGAAAACTTGCCCGAGAGCAAGGATGCGCCGACGGCTTCCGGACCATAATCAACACCGGACGGGTGGGAAGGCAGGAGGTGTATCATCTTCATGTCCACATCGTCGGCGGGCCGGAGGTGCTTCCGCCCATGTTGAAGTATTGAGGAGAGCGTAATGGGTTCATTCAGCATCTGGCATTGGCTGATCGTCCTGATCATCGTCATGCTGGTTTTCGGCACCAAGAAACTGCGCAACATCGGCTCGGATCTCGGGGGCGCAGTGAAAGGTTTCAAGGAAGGCATGAAGGAAGGCGATGCCGGCGCCGAGAGCGAGCAGCAGCGCATCGCCAAGGAAAAGACCATCGACGCCGAAGTCAAGGAGAAGTCCGACAAGGTCGGTTCCTGACCGGGGAGGATGCCCCGGCCCGTGGGGTCGCGACCCCGCAATTCCCTGACTTCTGATGTGCCGCGCGCCGTGAGGCGCGTACCGCACAAAAATCCCTCATGTTCGATTTCGGATTCTCCGAGCTGATCCTCATCGCGATGGTGGCGCTCATCGTCGTCGGCCCCGAACGGCTGCCGAAGGTCGCACGCACTGCCGGCCATATGCTCGGACGGCTCCAGCGCTATGTCTCCGACGTCAAATCCGACATCCAGCGCGAGATGCAGATCGAGGATCTGAAGAAGCTGCAGCAGGAAGTCGAGAAGCAGGCCCGCGACATCGAAACCTCGGTGCGCAGCCAGATGGCCAAGGTCGAGTCCGACCTCGGCAAGACGGCTTCCGAGGTGCGCGAGAGTCTAACCGTCGATGCGGCGCCCACAAGCGCCTCGGCACCGGATGGACCGGCTGCGGAGTTGACCGGCGCTGCGCCGGTTGAGGACCGATCGGTCGGCCCGGCCCTCGAAGCGGCCGCGTTCGATGGCGACACCAATGGCTCGGCGCCGCGCACCGAGGACCCCGCGCGCGAGAGCAGGCATGAGGCGCAGCTCGATCTCGGCCTCGAGGACAAGCCCGCCGCTCCGCGTTCCGACACGGGCAAGCCATGAACGCTCAGCAGGAAACCTTCATCTCCCACCTGATCGAGCTGCGCGACCGGCTGCTGCGTGCCGTCATCGTCGTGCTGGTGCTGTTCGTCGTGCTGATGCCATGGGCGGGCGAACTGTACGACATTCTCGCGCTGCCGATGATGAACACGTTGCCGCAGGGCACCAACATGATCGCCACCGGCGTCGTCACGCCCTTCTTCGTCCCGGTCAAGGTCACGCTGCTGGTCGCCTTCCTGATCGCCCTGCCTTACGTGCTCTACCAGGCGTGGGCGTTCATCGCGCCGGGCCTGTACTCGCACGAGCGCCGCGTCGGTTTGCCCTTGGTGGTGGGCAGCACCCTGCTCTTCATCCTCGGCATGGCGTTCTGCTACTTTTTCGTCTTCGGCACGGTGTTCGCCTTCATCGCCGAGTTCGCCCCCAAGAGCATCGTGCCGGCGCCGGACATCGAGCAGTATTTGTCCTTCGTGATGACCCTGTTCCTGGCTTTCGGAATCACCTTCGAGGTCCCGGTCGCGGTCGTCCTGTTGGTCAAGGCGGGCGTCGTCGGGGTCGACAAGCTGAAGGAGGCGCGGCCCTACGTCATCGTCGGCGCCTTCGTGATCGCCGCGATCATCACGCCGCCCGACGTGATCTCGCAGTTCATGCTCGCGGTGCCGATGATCCTGCTCTACGAGGTCGGTATCCTGATCGCCCGGATGTCGGGCAAGAAGCCCGAGCCGGTCGCCGCCGACGACACGCCCCAGGGCGACGGATCCGCGCCGCGCGCCATCGATGGCGCCGAGACGGCGGAGCGAGACGGGAAGTAGGCGCGCGCGATCAGCGCGGGTTGGCGGGCGTCGGGCGGCGGCCGATCTCGACGCGCAGGTCGAGCTTGCGATTCCCGCGCACGACACCGAACTGGGCCTGCTGGCCGGGTGCCAGGGCCGCGACCATCTCGAGCATTTCCTTCGGTCCGCGCACGCTCTGGCCATTCAGATCCACGAGCACGTCGCCGGGACGGATGCCGGCACGTTCGGCCGGGCTGCCGCGCAGGACCCCTGCGATCAGCGCGCCGCTCGCGCTGGCGATGCCGAAGGACTCGGCCAACTCGGGCGTCAGGTCCTGGATCTCGACGCCCACCCAGCCGCGGGTGACCTCGCCCGTGGTGACGATCTGCTCCAGCACGTTGCGCGCGAGCGATACCGGAATGGCAAAGCCGATCCCCATCGAACCGCCCGAGCGCGAGAAGATCGCCGTATTGATGCCGACCAGATTGCCGGCCGCGTCGACCAGCGCGCCACCGGAGTTGCCCGGATTGATCGCGGCGTCGGTCTGGATGTAGTCCTCGAAGGTGCTGATGCGCAGGCTCGTGCGTCCCAGTCCGGAGACGATGCCCATGGTTACGGTCTGCCCGACGCCGAACGGATTGCCGATCGCGAGGACCACGTCACCGACACGAAGCGCGTCGCTGCTCGCAAGCGTGATCGCGGGCAGTGCTGCCGCGCCGTCGACCTTGAGCACGGCGAGGTCGGTCTCGGGGTCGCGGCCGATCATGCGTGCCGGGAACTTGCGCCCGTCGTCGAGCGCAACCTCGATGCCGTCGGCCGTCTCGATCACGTGATTGTTGGTGAGGATGAATCCGTCGGCGCTGACGATCACGCCCGAGCCCAGGCCTGAGGGGCTCTGGCGCGGCGTGCCCTCTTGCTCGCCGAAGAAGTGGCGAAAGATGGAATCATCGACCAGCGGGTTGCGCCGGGCGGCGACTTCCCGGCTGGTGAAGATCTGCACGACGGCGGGCATCGAGCGTTCGACGGCCGCGGCATAAGAACTGCGTGGAACGGCCGGAACGCCGCCATTCGGATCGGCCGCTTCGCGGATGGCCACCACCGATACGGGCGCGTTCGGGCGCAGCCACTCGGGCTTGAGCGCGTTGAGAGCAAACAGGACCGCAACGCTGACCGTTACGGCCTGGGCGAAAACCAGCCACAGTCGGCGCATAATCTCGGCTCGGAACCCAGGAACACCGGAACAAGAGAGAGGGACGGGAAGCCATGCATGTCACGGCGTTGCGCGATCATCTGGACAGCTTGCTGGATGTGGCGCGCTTCAAGGATTATTGCCCAAACGGCCTGCAAGTGGAAGGACGCCCTGAGGTCCGGAGCGTGCTGTGCGGGGTCACGGCCAGCCAGGCGCTGCTCGATCGCGCCGTGGCCGAAGGCGCCGATGCGATCGTGGTTCATCACGGCTGGTTCTGGCGTGGCGAGGATGGCCGCGTGACCGGCGTGCGCAAGCGCCGGCTGGCGACGTTGCTTGCGCACGACATCAGTTTGTTCGCCTACCATCTGCCGCTCGACGCTCACCCTGAGTTGGGCAACAACGCGCAACTTGGCCGGCTTGCCGGCTGGAGCGGGCGGGCCGCCTTCGGCGACCAGGATCTGGGCTGGATCGGCGCGCCGGAGCGACCCGAGCCCGCCTGGCAGCTTGCGCGGGCGCTGGCGGCGCGGCTCGGGCGCGAGCCCATGCTGGTCGGTGACGGCGAACGGGTGGTGCAGCGCATCGCCTGGTGCACCGGCGGCGCGCAGGGCTACTTCGAACAGGCCATTCTTGCGGGTGCGGATCTGTACGTGTCGGGCGAGATCTCAGAACAGACGGTGCATCTCGCTCGCGAGTCCGGCGTACCCTATCTTGCGGCCGGCCACCACGCCACCGAGCGTTACGGTGCCAAGGCGCTCGCCGGCCACCTGGCCGGCACGCTCGGGCTCTCAGCCCGGTTTGCAGACATCGACAACCCTGTATGAGGCGGAAGTCCCGGCCGGCGACATCGATCTTCCAGCGCGAACCCGCCGCCCGATTGGTCCCTGGACGCTACCCGGTTCGCCCAGAGGGGCGGACGCGCCTGCCGTGAACGTGCGGCGTGCGCCCGCATGAGCCGGCCGTTCAGCCCTTGGGGGCTTGCTCGACCGGGTCGGGCTGAGTCGGGCGATAGCGCCCGAGCTGATCCTCGAGGACCGCCGCAAGCATGAGGATCTCGTCGATGATCGCGATCGGGAAGCCTTCGCGCTTGCCGTCGCGGTTGTCCCGCACCAGCACCTCGAGATAGGCCTGGCACTCGCGCGTCCCCCAGAGCTCGCCCAGTTGCTTCACGATGTGCGGAAGCTGTTCCAGGCTGTTGGAGGGCTTGCGCGCCTCGTCGAAAGTGTCCCAGGTGAAAGTCTTGACGTTGAAGGTCTTGTTGAGTTGGCGTGACAGTGCATCGAATTCGGGACGCATGCCGGCGCGGCGGTAGGCTTCGAGCAGCTTGATCCAGGGGGTGATGGCCCGCCTCGGATTGGCACGGATGAAGTCGGCCAGGGTCTCTGCCGCACCATGAACCCGGCCGAAGCTCATCATGATCTCGGCCAGTTCGACGGCGGACTCGTGCTCTTCGATGTCCTCGGAACTCTCGATGATCGGTGCCAGGGTCTCGTCGTGCTCCGGTTCGAGCGGATGCGCGACCCGGTTCCATTCGAGCGAATCGTAGGGGCGCAGCGCATCCGCGCTCGTGCGGGGCTGCCCGGGCGCCAGGGGGGTGGAGCGGGCGTCGTCAGGCTCCTCTGCCCATTTTGTTGCCGCGGGGGTTGCGCCGGCGGATCCGCCTGAGGTCGTCTCGTTCCGTTCAGCCGGCGTGCGGCGGCGGGCGAGATAAACACCGGTCGTCGCGGCCAGCAGCAGTCCGATCATCAGCGGCCACATGCCCCAATCTGGCAATGCGATGTGGGAACTGCGCGACGTGCCCGTCGGTTCGGGGGCTGGCGTGGTGCTGGCTGCGGGGGGGGCGGCGGGCGCGGGTGATGTGCCGGGCGCCTGCGCCGCCGTCTCCGCTCGGGGTTGGGGCGTGTCGAGCCGCGCCGACGGGGCTTGATCCGGAGCAGGCGTCATGCCGGCTTGGCCCGACGGCGCCGCCTGAGGGGCTGGGGCCACAGGCACATCGGTGACCTGATCGCGCAGAGCGAGCTGAATCTCCTCCAGTCTGCGGATGCGCTCCAGCAGTTCGATCTGCATTCGGATGGTGCGATCGATCGCGGAGACGACGAGCTCCTCCCGGGCCTGTTGCGCCGTCTCCGTGCCGCTCAGGTCGGGGCGGCCTTCGCCGCCGATGCGCTCGGCGCCATGGCGCTCGCCTTCGAGGACGAGCTGGTCGGCCGGGCGCAGTGTTGCCGGCGCGCGCACCGGCGCAGCACTTGCCTGGGTCCGCTCGGACGCTCGCGGGTCAGCCGCCGGGCGCGGCTCCGCGGTCCGCGCAGCTGCGCCCGCGCGCTGTGCCGCTGCGGCCGTGCGCCCGGTCGAGGCCGCGGCAACGCGTCCGAGATCGGGGATGCTGAGTTCGGTGCCGGCCGGCAGGACTGCCGCCGGATCGGCAATGCGCCCGGGATTGGCGCGCACGATGCCGTCGATGAAGGCACGCCGGGCGCCGGCGTCGCGGGGATACAAGGCCTGTGCGAGCGATGCGGGCGACTCCCCCGGTGCGGTGGTCCACACCTGACCGCCGGTCGGTGGTGCAGGGGGGCGTGGCGACGGGGCTGCCTGAGTCCGCGGAGGCGTGGTCGGTCGTGCAGGGGCTGCCGCGATACGCGTCTGGGTCGGTACTTCCAGCAGCAGGGTGTACTCGCGCCGCAACCGGGCGCCGCAGACGTTGTCGATGGCCAGCCGCAGCACCGGCTCGACCATTGGGGCTGCCTGGGTCACGACGATTCGCGCGCCGCTGCCGCGCCCCTGGATCGCCACGCGTCCGCTGCGCACGGCCGGGATGCCATCGCCGCGCTCGTCCGGCGAGACCACCCGCAGGCAGTCGCCGGCCATGTCGACACTTGCCTGCGGTGCGAGGATCTCGATGCGCAGGGGTTCGCCGACCGCCGACACTGCGGCCACCTCGCCGAGCGTCAGCGCGGCGGCGTGTGGCGCACACACGAACACGGCCACGGCGGCAACAGCCCTGGTGGCAAGCGCAATGTCATGTCGGCCGCTATCGCGTCGATTGGGCAGGGAGGTCATCGGCAAGGAATGATTCTGGCGTGCGACTTATTGTAAATAAAAGTATCCCCGGCGGGGCGGAGCTTGGGTGATATGACCCTGCGACACTCTAGCGCGTCTGCTCCTCTGCGGGCTTGATATGAGGCAATTTCTCACTGGACGGACTGAGTATCCGCGGGGGCAGGATCGCTCTGTCCGAGCGTGGCGGTCGAAGGCCAGCGATGCAAGGGCGCGCACGAGCGTCTGATGCTCGCCACTTTGGCGTAAGATATCGACTTCCATACGTTACCGTACGCATCCCCATGCCATTGCCCGAACCTGCCGTGGCCCGCAAGCGCTTCCATACCCGCAGCATCGTGATCGAGGGTTTCCGTCGCGAAGACGGGTTGCTCGAGCTCGATGCCATGCTGGAGGATACCAAGGACATCGATTATCCGCTCGCATCCGGCGTGCGACCGGCCGGTCACCCGGTACACCTGATGCGGGCGCGGGTGACGCTCGATGCCGCGTTCAACATCATCGACGCGCATGCCAGTTCCGATGCCGTGCCCTATGCGGGCGGGTGCGATACGATCGCGCCGGCCTACCGCAAGTTGATCGGTCTGAACCTGCTGCGAGGCTTTCGCAGCACGGTGCGGGAGATGTTCGGCGATGTGCGCGGCTGCTCGCACATGACCGAGATGCTGCTCAGTCTGCCCACCGCGGCCATTCAGACCTTCGCGACCTTCCGTCGCGAGGACGAGGACACCGGCGAGAAGCCCTTTCAGCTCGACCGCTGCCACGCGCTCGAGACCTCGTCCGAGACCGTGCGCAAGTACTACCCGAAGTGGCACCGGCTGCGCCGCTGACATTCCCGGTTTCGGGAGTGGTCGCCGGGCGAATGCGGTTATAATCGCGTGGTCTTGAGGAACGGGCACCCGCGGGAATTCTGGCGGGTCCGGCCGAGAGCAGGGCTCGCTTTATATCGCGCCGGCCGACCGCCCATACAAGAACGGGTGGCGGCAGGCGCGTCGCCGGGTCCGGCGCTCGGACGCGCGACAATTCACCCGGGTGCGCGGTCCGCGGGATCTGGCTGGTCGCCAGGACCAGTAGGAAGCGGTGTGCGTCGGACGAGGGAGACGGCGCCCGTCGTGGAGCGAAGCTCCGAAGCGTCCCATCAACCTGTTTGCGGTGCGTCCGCGTCGCAACTTCGATCGAAGGGCAATCATGAAGATTCATGAGTATCAGGCAAAAGAAATACTGAGGAAATTCGGCATCGTCACGCCCCGTGGCGTGCCCTGCTTTTCCGTCGACGAGGCGGTGAAGGCGGCCGAGCAACTCGGCGGCAGCGTCTGGGTCGTCAAGGCGCAGATCCATGCCGGCGGCCGCGGCAAGGGCGGCGGCGTCAAGGTCGCGAAGTCGATCCACGACGTCCAGGCCTACGCGGCACAGATCCTCGGCATGCAGCTCGTGACCCACCAGACCGGGCCCGAAGGCCAGCTCGTGCGTCGCCTGCTGGTCGAGGAAGGCGCGGACATCCGCAAGGAATACTACGTCGCGGCGCTCACCGACCGTGCCACCCAGAAGGTCGCGATGATGGCCTCCTCGGAAGGCGGCATGGACATCGAGGAAGTCGCGCACAGCACGCCCGAGAAGATCATCAAGGTGTTCGTCGATCCGCTCGTCGGTCTCACCGACGCGCAGGCGACCGAGCTCGCCCAGGGCATCGGCGTGCCGGAAGGTTCGATGGCGCAGGCCGTCGACACCTTCAAGAAACTCTATACCTGCTACATGGAAACCGATGCGTCGCTGGCCGAGATCAACCCGCTGATCCTCGAAGGCAACGGCAACATCAAGGCGCTCGACGCCAAGTTCAACTTCGACTCCAACGCGCTCTTCCGCCACCCCGACATCGTCGCCTTCCGCGACCTGGACGAAGAGGATCCGGACGAGCTCGAGGCCTCCAAGTTCGATCTCGCCTACATCAGCCTCGACGGCAACATCGGCTGCCTCGTGAACGGCGCCGGCCTCGCGATGGCGACCATGGACACGATCAAGCTGTTCGGCGCCGAGCCGGCCAACTTCCTCGACGTCGGCGGCGGTGCGACCACCGAGAAGGTCACCGAGGCCTTCAAGATCATGCTCAAGAACCCCAAGGTCAAGGGCATCCTGGTCAACATTTTCGGCGGCATCATGCGCTGCGACACGATCGCCGAGGGCATCGTCACCGCCGCGCGCGAGGTGCACCTGTCCGTCCCGCTTGTGGTGCGCATGAAGGGCACCAACGAAGAGATCGGCAAGAAGATCCTGGCCGATTCGGGCCTGCCGATCATCGCGGCCGACACCATGGCGGATGCGGCGACCAAGATCGTCGCTGCGGTCAAGTAAGGAGCGTCTCGAATGTCCATCCTCATCAACAAAGACACCAAGGTCATCACCCAGGGCATCACCGGCAAGACCGGGATGTTCCACACTTCCAAGTGCCGCGAGTACGCCAACGGCGCGAACTGCTTCGTCGCCGGCGTGAACCCGAAGAAGGCCGGCGAGGAGTTCGAAGGCGTTCCGATCTACGCGAGCGTCAAGGAAGCCAAGGCCGAGACCGGCGCGACCGTCTCCGTGATCTACGTGCCGCCGGCCGGTGCCGCCGCCGCGATCTGGGAGGCGGTCGAGGCCGACCTCGACCTGGTGATCTGCATCACCGAAGGCATCCCGGTGCGCGACATGCTGGTCGTGCGCAACAAGATGAAGCAGAAGGTCGCCCAGGGCGGGAAGGAAACCCTGCTGCTGGGTCCGAACTGCCCCGGCCTGATCACGCCCGACGAGATCAAGATCGGCATCATGCCGGGACACATCCATCGCAAGGGCCGCATCGGCGTCGTCTCCCGCTCCGGCACGCTGACGTATGAAGCGGTGGCGCAGCTGACCGAGATCGGCCTGGGCCAGTCCTCGGCGGTGGGCATCGGCGGCGACCCGATCAACGGGCTCAAGCACATCGACGTGATGAAGATGTTCAACGACGACCCCGAGACCGACGCCGTGATCATGATCGGCGAGATCGGCGGTCCCGACGAAGCCGAGGCCGCGCAGTGGTGCAAGGCCAACATGAAGAAGCCGGTGGTGGGATTCATCGCCGGCGTGACCGCTCCGGCGGGCAAGCGCATGGGCCATGCCGGCGCGCTGATCTCCGGGGGGGCCGACACGGCGGACGCGAAGCTCGCGATCATGGAAGAGTGCGGCTTCACGGTGACGCGCGACCCGTCCGAGATGGCCAAGCTGCTGAAGGGCCTGCTGTAAGCGGCCTTATCCGCTTCAGTCAGTGAGGAAGGCGCCGGCGAGTCCGGCGCTTTTTTTCGGGAGCGGCGGAGCCGGTCCGCCCCGGGGCCGTGGGCGGCGCGTCGTCAGACGGCCGCACGGCGGTCCGTGCCGTGCCCGCGGCGGTGACGATCCAACGTCGCTCCATTACCTGCGGATGTCGCATGCCGGCACGCTGTGGCGGTAGAATCGTTCCATTTTCCGAAAGAGGGGTCGGCGTTTGAGCGCCCGATCACGATTCCCATGGCGATCTATCTCAACGAAGAAGAGGTGGGCGGACTGCTCGAAATGCCGATGGTGATCGATGCCGTCGAGCGCGTCATGGCCGCGCACGGGCGCGGCGAAGTCATCGACTATCCACGGCAGAGGGTGCGCCTGCCCGAGTCGATCACCCACATGTTGCAGGGTGCGGTGCCCGAGGCGAATCTCACCGGTTTCAAGGTCTACACGTCGGCCGGCGGGCGGGCCCGCTTCTGGGTCCATGTCTTCGACGCGACGACCGGCGAGCCGGTCGCGGTGCTGGAGGCCAACCGCCTCGGCATGATGCGCACGGGCGCAGCCGGGGCGGTAGCGGCGAAGTGGCTCGCTCGGGACGATGCGCGCACCGTGGGCGTGTTCGGCTCGGGCTGGCAGGCCGAGGGGCAGATCCTCGCTCTGTGCGCGCTGCGTCGCTTCGAGCGCATCCAAGTGTTTGCGCGCGACCGTGCGCGTCTGGAGGCCTTCTGCCAGCGGATGAGCGCCGCAACGGGCCAGGCCGTGGTGCCGGCGGCAAGCGCCGAGGAGACGGTGCGCGAGGCCCACATCGTTGTCACGGTGACGACGTCGCCGAAGCCGCTCTTCGAAGCGCAATGGCTCGCACCGGGTACTCACATCAACGCCGCCGGTTCGAACAGTCTCGCCCGTCAGGAAATCCCCGAGGCGGCCGTTCGGCGTGCCGAGGTGATCTGCGTCGACGCGCGCGAGACCGCGTTGCGCGAGGCTGGCGATCTGCTGCCGCTGCTCGAGAAGGGACGCACGCAACCCGGGCGCTGGGTGGAACTCGGCGAGGTGATCGCCGGGGTGCGCCCGGGGCGCACCGACCCCGCGCAGATCACGCTGTTCGAGTCGCAGGGCATGGCAATCCAGGATATCGCGGTTGCGGCGCGGGTGATCGCGACAGCGCGCGAGCGCGGCCTCGGGACGGCACTACCCTATTGAGGGCCCGCAAGATCGACCATCGCGACCAGCCCGGGAGGCATCAGTGATCGAATTCGCGTCGTGTACAGACACGGGGCGCGTCAGGGCACGCAACGAGGACGCGCTCGCGATCGATGCCGCGCGGGGCTGGGCCGTGCTCGCCGACGGCATGGGGGGCTACCACGGTGGCGATGTCGCGGCACGTCTCGGTGTGGACGCGGTCGCGCGGCGGTTGGGGGCGGATCTCGTCGACGGCGTGGCGGTCGATCACACGGCACAGGCCTTGCTCGCCGCGGTTGACGAGGCTAATTCCGAGATTCTCGATGCCGGTCTGGTTCGCCCGGAACTCGCGGGCATGGGCAGCACGGTCGTGGTCGCGGCCTTCGTCGACGCCTCTGTGGTGAGTGCGCACGTCGGCGACTCGCGCCTTTACCGCCTACGCGACGCGCGCCTGGAGCGGCTTACGCGGGACCATACTGTCCTGCAGGAGCAAATCGATGGCGGCGTCATCACGGTCGAGGATGCCCGGTGGTCTCCGTCGCGTGGGTTGCTCACGCGCGCGCTGGGGGTGGATCGCACCGTGATTCCCGATATCGCGGTGCACGCAGCACAAGCCGGCGATGTGTTCCTGCTCTGCTCGGACGGGCTTACCGACATGCTCGACGATGTCGAGATCGAGCATCTTCTGGGGCGTCCCGGAGATCCCGCCGAAATCGCCCGGCAACTGGTCGATTGCGCCAATGCGAGCGGCGGACGAGACAATGTGACGGTCATCGTGGCGCGTTTGCCCGTATGATTTCAATTTGGCCAGCAGTTCGGGGTGACAGCCACGGTCACGCCCGGATGCGCATGAAACGGAACCGATGACGATGCCCAAGTTGATCCTCAGCATGGACGGGCTGGTGCTCAAGGAGATTGCGCTCGACAAGGAGCGGCTCACGATCGGGCGCAAGCCGAACAATGACATCCAGATCGACAATCTGGCAATCAGCGGCCAGCATGCTGCGATCACGACCATCCTGGACGACGCTTTCCTCGAGGACCTCAACAGCACCAACGGGACTTACGTCAACGGGCAGCCGATCAAGAAGCATGTGCTTCAGGCCAACGACATCGTCGAACTGGGAAAGTATCGCCTCAAGTACATCCTCGACAGCGCCAAATCCGCCAGCGCGACATTCACCGACACTGCGGCACTCGAGCCCTTCGAGGTGAACCCGGAGCGCGACCTGACGCGCTCGAAAGCCCCGGGCCAGACCTCTGGACCGAGCCCATCGCAGACCCAGCTCCTGCCTCCCGACGTGCGCGACTCGCTCGCCAGCGAGTCGGCCACGGAGGCACGGCTGGGCGTGATCCGCGTGCTGGGCGGCACCAGCAGCGGGCGCGAGCTCGAACTCTCCAAGGCGCTGACGACGCTGGGAAAGCCGGGCAAGCAGGTCGCCGTGATCACGCGCCGTCCGCACGGATACTTCATCACTCACGTCGAGGGCTCGAGCTTTCCGCGTGTGAACGGCCGCGATCTCGATGCCCAGGCGCATCGTCTCAATGATCACGACGTCATCGAGATTGCCGGTGTCAAGATGGAATTCGTGTTGCGTTGATGCTTTTCGTATGTGCTTTTCGTGAGGAATTGCACGTCCCGATCGGTGCTCCGGTGATAGGGTTCAATCTGCGAATCTGACCTTCTCCGACCGCCCCGACGCAGGTGCGGCACGGCGGCGTATGAACCGGACCAAATGAAATTCAGGGTGCTTGGCTGCAGTGGCGGAATCGGAGGCGCGCGTGCACGCACGACCGCGTTCCTGGCCGACGACGACACACTCATCGATTGTGGCACCGGCGTCGGAGATCTCGATTTCGACGAGCTGGTGCGGATCGACCATGTGTTTGTCACGCATTCGCACATGGACCACATCGCCTCGATCCCGATGCTGGTCGACTCCGTCGGCGAGGCCCGCAACATGCCCGTGACGGTGTATGCCACGGCCGAGACCATCCGCATCCTGCGCTCGCACATCTTCAACTGGCTGATCTGGCCGGATTTCACCGCGATTCCCGATCGGCAGCGGCCGTTCCTTCGCTTTCAGCCGATCCGCGTGGGCGAACCGGTGCGCCTGGGCAAGCGCACCATCACCCCGCTGCCGGCCCAGCACACCGTCCCGGCCGTCGCGTTTTGCCTGGACAGCGGCAGGGGGCAGCTGGTCTACTCCGGTGACACCGCCTACTGTCCGCAGCTGATCGAAGCGATCAACCAGCTCGAAAACCTGCGCCACCTCATAATCGAGACCGCGTTTCCGGACGAGCAGCATGGCCTGGCGATGGCCTCGCGCCACCTCTGCCCAAGCATGCTCGCGGCCTTTCTCGACGAGATCGTGGTACGCCCGCAGGTGCATATCAGCCACCTCAAGCCGGGACAGGACGATCTCATCATGCAGCAGGTCACCGCCAGCATCCAGCGTTTCAGTCCGACCTGCCTCGAGCTGGGCCAAGTGCTCGAGTTCTAGGGCCAGGAGCCTTGCAGGTCTGGTTCCCACTCGCGCCTGCGGTGCCGAAGTCCGCGTCGGTGCTGTGGTAACGTTCGGACCTTGAATATCCGGTCCGTCGTTTTCGCTCAGGGGGCGCAGGCTACATGAATCAAATGCTCGAACGCAGGTCGGGAGACAGCGAAATCCTGAAACGCCTCGGTTTCTTCAAGGGGCTTCAGGCGATCACGACGCGCATTCATGCGACCCAGGAAACCGACGAGATCATCTTCGAGCTGGCCCCGGACATCTGCAAACTGTTCGGCGCCGAACGGCTGACGATCTACACCGTCGACGAGTCCGGCCAGACCATGATCGCGCGGGTCAAGACCGGCCTCGATTCGGTCCATCGGGTCGAGTTGCCGCTGACCGAGAACAGCATCGCGGGCTATGTGGCCCTGACCCGCCACATGCTGAACCTGCGCAATGTCTATGACGACGAGGAACTGAAGGCGATCTCCCCGACGCTCGCGTTTCGCAAGGATCTCGACGAAAGCTCCGGCTTTCGCTGTCGCCAGATGCTGGTCGCGCCGCTCATCGACGCGGACAGCGGCCGGCTGCATGGCGTGCTCCAGCTCATCAACAACACGGCCGGTGATGAAGCCTTCGCGGCGGTCTTCGAGGAGGGGGCGCTGGGCCTGGCGCAGACGCTGGGTGTGGCCTTCGAGAAGCTGCGCGCGGCGCCGGCGGCGCTGCGCTCGCGCTACCACGCGCTCATCGTCGATGGCCGCATCACCAAGCAAGAACTCGAGGAGGCGACCCGCGCCGCGCGCAAGGCCGGCACCTCCGTCGAGGCCGCGCTCATCGAGACCTGTCAGCTGACTCTGGCCGAGATCGGCGCGGCGGCCTCGCGCTTCTTCGGCGTACCCTACGAATCCTTTCGCGCCGACCGCATCCGCCAGGTCGACCTGCTGCGCAACATCAAGCGCGAATACGTGCTGCAGAACCAGTGGATCCCGCTCGAGGAAACTCCTGAGGGCATCGTCATCCTCGCCACCGACCCCGAGCACGTGCGCGCCTCGCGTGTCGCCCACAACGTGTTTCCGAAGCGGCGGCTCGCACTGCGGGTGACCACGCGCAGCGAGTTCGAGCAGACGGTGAATCAGTTCTTCGAGCCGGCTTTCGACGACGCGTCGGTTTCCGACCTGATCTCCGATCTCGAGGACGAGCAGGAGAGTTCGGTCGCGGACGACGTCACCGCCGCGGCCGACAACGAGTTGGTCAAGCTGGTGAACAAGATCATCATCGACGCCTACCGGCAGGGGGCCTCGGACATCCATATCGAGCCACGTCCCGGCAAGGAGAAGACCCTGATCCGGTTCCGCCGCGACGGCGCGCTGGTACCTTACATCAAGGTCCCGGCGAGCTACCGCAATCCGCTGGTCACCCGCATCAAGATCATGTGCGATCTCGACATCTCGGAGCGGCGCAAGCCCCAGGACGGCAAGATCCGCTTCCGCAAGTACGCCCCGCTCGACATCGAGCTGCGCGTCGCGACGGTGCCCACCGCCGGCGGCATGGAGGACGTCGTGATGCGCCTGCTGTCGCATGGCGAGCCGCGCCCGATCGACGACGTTGGGCTCACCGCCCACAACCTCGAGCGGCTCAAGCGCACCGTCACCAAGCCCTACGGGCTGTTCTTCGTGTGCGGACCGACCGGCTCGGGCAAGACCACCACACTGCACTCGATCCTCAGCTACATCAACACGCCCGAGACCAAGATCTGGACCGCCGAGGATCCGGTCGAGATCACCCAGCGCGGCCTGCGCCAGGTGCAGGTGAACCGCAAGGCGGGGCTCGACTTCGCGACCATGATGCGCGCCTTCCTGCGCGCCGACCCCGACGTGATCATGGTCGGCGAGATGCGCGACGCCGAAACCGTGTCGGTCGGCATCGAGGCCTCGCTCACCGGTCATCTGGTGTTCTCGACGCTGCACACCAACAGCGCCCCCGAGTCGGTGGTGCGCCTGCTCGACATGGGGATGGATCCGTTCAACTTCGCCGACGCGCTGCTCGGCGTGCTCGCCCAGCGGCTCGCCAAACGCCTGTGCCAGAAGTGCAAGGAGGCCTACCGCCCGGACGAGGCGGAAGTGATACGGCTGCTCGACGAGTACTGCGAGGACATGCACGTCACGACCGAATTCCGCGCCGATCCCGACGCCTCGCGACGCGCGATCCATGAGCGCTGGCGCAAGGAGCACGCGGACGGGGAAGGGCGCTTCACCCTGTATCGTCCGGTGGGCTGCCCGGACTGTAACGCCGGATACGCCGGGCGGATCGGCCTGCACGAGCTGATGCTCGGCTCCGACACCATCAAGCAGCAGATCCAGGACCGCGCGCGCGCGGCGCAACTGCTCGCCACCGCGCTCGACGAAGGCATGCGCACGCTGCGTCAGGACGGCATCGAGAAGGTGCTCGCCGGCGTCACCGACATGGTCCAGGTGCGCAAGGTCTGCATCCGCTGAGGGTCGATGCGACCCGGCGGTGGCGATGCGGGTAGAATCGCTGCTTGCCCCGCAGCCAGGAGACGCCCGATGTACCGCATTGCCCCCAGCCTGCTTTCAGCCGATTTCTCGCGACTGGGCGAGGAGGTGCGCGACGTGGTCGCGGCGGGCGCCGACTGGATCCATTTCGACGTGATGGACAACCACTACGTCCCCAACCTGACGGTGGGGCCGCTGGTGTGCGAGGCGATCCGCCCGCATACCACCGCACCGATCGACGTGCACCTGATGGTGAAGCCGGTCGACCGCATCATTCCAGACTTCGCCAAGGCCGGCGCCAACCTGATCACGTTCCACCCCGAGGCTTCCGAGCACATCGACCGCAGCCTCGGCCTGATCCGCGACAGCGGCTGCCAGGCTGGTCTGGTGTTCAATCCGGCCACCCCGCTTCATTACCTGGACCACGTCCTCGACAAGCTCGACATCGTGCTCCTGATGAGCGTGAACCCCGGCTTCGGCGGCCAGAAGTTCATCCCCGAGACGCTCGCCAAGCTGCGCGCCGCGCGTGCCAAGCTCGACGCCTACACCGAGCGAAGCGGCCGGCGCATCCTGCTCGAGATCGACGGCGGGGTGAAGATCGACAACATCGCCGAGATCGCGCGTGCGGGCGCCGACACCTTCGTCGCCGGCTCGGCCGTGTTCGGCGCGGGGCGCGAGACCGACCCCCACCGCTACGACAGCGTGATCGCCGCGCTGCGGGCCGAACTGGCAGCGAGCGCGTCGTGACCGTCCAGCGTTTCCCCGTGCGTGCGGTGCTGTTCGATCTCGACGGCACCTTGCTCGACACGATCGCCGATCTCGCCGAAGCGGCCAACCGGACGCTGGTCGAGATGCGGCGTGCGCCACGCCCGCTGGCCGAGATCCACGACTTCGTCGGCAAGGGCATTCCGCATCTGGTGCGCCGCTTCATGACCGAGGGTACGCTTGCGAGCGAGGAGGACATCGCCCAGGCGGTGGTGTCGTTCCGCCGCCACTACGCCGAGGTCAATGGCCGCGAGGCCCGGGTCTATCCCGGCATCGCCGAGACGCTCGACGCCTTGCGCGACCGGGGCCTGCCGCTGGCCGTGGTCACCAACAAGGCCGAAGCCTTCACGCTGCCGCTGCTCGAGCGCACCGGCATCGCCCCGTACTTCTCGGCGGTGGTGAGCGGCGACACGCTGCCCGTGAAGAAACCCGACCCGGCGGTGCTGCATCACGCCTGCGCACTGCTCGGTGTCGCGAGCCGTTCGGCGCTGATGATCGGCGACTCGGCCAACGACGCGCTCGCCGCGCGCGGCGCCGGCATGCCGGTGCTGCTCGTGACATACGGGTACAGCGAGGGCATGCCGGTGGACACCATAGAATGCGATGGGCTACTATCGAACGCGATCCAGGCGCTGGAGCGCATCGCGCCCGCCTGAGCGATTTTCGTAGGCCTTCAACCTCTCGCATCCTCTACCGTGACTCACGACAAACGGGTTTCGAACTGGGCAACCGACCTGCGCGCGGCGAGGACGCTGCGCTGGCGTCGCTGGCGCTCGTGGCCGGCCGGACACTGATCCGCCCTTTCGATGCCGGACCGGCACAGCGGTCCGCGAGCATCGCCCGCACCGAATCGACGCCGTGGAGTCATCATGCTTGAGCAGGAATTCAACGACCTTGCAGCCCAGGGGTATAACCGCATTCCGGTCACCCTGGAAACCTTCGCCGACCTCGACACGCCGCTGTCGATCTACCTGAAGCTCGCCAACGAGCCCTGGAGCTATCTGCTCGAGTCGGTGCAGGGTGGCGAGCGCTTCGGCCGCTACTCGATGATCGGGCTCGCGGCCTCGACCCGCATCGAGGTCTATGGCCGCTCGGCGTTGCTGCTCACCGGCAACCGCCTCGTCGAGCGCCGCGACTACGGCGACCCGCTCAACTACGTCGCCGAGTTCATGGGGCGCATCAAGGTGCCGCCGCGCGACGGGCTGCCGCGCTTCGCCGGCGGGCTCGTCGGCTGCTTCGGCTACGACACGGTGCGTTACATCGAGCCGCGGCTCGCGAAGCATGAACCGCCGGACAGCCTGGCGACACCCGACATCCTGCTGCTGTTGTCGGAAGAGATCGCAATTGTCGACAACCTTTCGGGCAAGCTCACCCTCGTCGTCTATGCCGAGCCGGAGGTGCCGGGCGCCTACAAGCGCGCGAAGAAGCGCTTGCGCGATCTGCTGCGGCGGCTGCGTGCGCCGGTCGAACTGCCCGAGGATGTCCATGCCGAGCCGCAGCCGGCGGTCTCGAGCTTCGGCGAGGAGGCCTTCAAGGCCGCGGTGGTGCGCGCCAAGCAATACATCGTCGACGGCGACATCATGCAGGTGGTGCTCTCGCAGCGCATGAGCAAGCCCTTCGGCGCGACGCCGCTCGCGCTCTACCGCGCGATCCGCACCTTGAACCCCTCGCCCTACATGTTCTTCTTCAACTTCGAAGACTTCCACGTCGTCGGCGCCTCGCCCGAGATCCTGGTCCGGCTCGACGACGATGGCGGCGGGCGGCGCGTGACGGTGCGGCCGATCGCCGGCACCCGCAAGCGCGGCGCGAGTCCCGCCGAAGATCTCGCCCTCGAGCAGGATCTGCTCGCCGACGAGAAGGAGCGCGCCGAGCATCTGCAACTGCTCGACCTCGGCCGCAACGACGCCGGGCGCGTCGCCGAGACCGGCACCGTGCGCGTCACCGAGCAGTTCATGATTGAACGCTACTCGCACGTGATGCACATCGTCTCCAACGTCGAAGGCCGGCTCAAGGACGGGCTGAACGCGCTCGCCGTGCTGCGCGCGACCTTCCCGGCGGGCACCGTGTCCGGCGCGCCCAAGGTGCGGGCGATGGAGATCATCGACGAGCTCGAGCCGGTCAAGCGCGGCATCTATGCCGGCGCGGCAGGCTACATCGGCTTTCACGGCGACATGGATCTGGCGATCGCGATCCGCACCGCGGTCGTCAAGGACGGGCAGATCCACGTCCAGGCCGGCGCCGGGATCGTCGCCGACTCGAACCCCGACTCGGAATGGCAGGAAACCCAGAGCAAGGCCCGCGCGATGCTGCGCGCGGCCGAGATGGCCGAGGCCGGGCTCGATACGCGGCCCGACTGAACCCGCGAACCGCGGCGGCAGAGGCCGCCGGAGACCTTCGATCATGATCGACGACGATACGCACGTCTTCTACCGCAATCCGTTTACACATTATCCGGTCGTCGCGCGCGGCGAGGGGCCGTACCTCTTCGATGAGGACGGCAAGCGCTACCTCGACGCCTGCGGGGGCGCCATCGTCTCGGCGCTCGGGCACTCCGTGCCCGAGATCATCGACGCGATGAAGCGCCAACTCGAGTCGGTCGAGTTTGCGCACACCAGCCAGTTCACCAATGCCGCCCAGGAGGAGCTCGCGGCGCTGCTCGCCGAGCGGGCGCCGGGCGGGCTCAACCACGTCTATTTCGTCTCCGGCGGCTCCGAGGCGGTCGAGTCGGCGATGAAGCTCGCGCGCGGCTACTGGGTGCAGATGGGCCGCCCCGACAAGTGGATGGTGATCGGCCGCGAGCAGAGCTACCACGGCAATACGCTGGGGGCGCTCGCCGCCGGCGGAAACCGCTGGCGCCGCGCGATCTACGAGCCGATGCTGTTCAAGGCGCCGCGGGTGGCGCCGTGCTACTGCTACCGGTGCCCGTTCGACAAGGCGCCCGCAACTTGCCGGATCGAGTGCGCCGAAGATCTCGAACGCGCAATCCTCGAAGCCGGCCCCGAGAACGTCGCTGCCTTCATCGCCGAGCCCATCGTCGGCGCCACGGCAGGCGCGCTGGTGCCGCACGACAACTACTTCCGACGCGTCCGCGAGATCTGCGACAAGTACGACGTGCTGCTGATTGCCGACGAAGTGATGACCGGCCTGGGCCGCTGTGGCTCGTGGTTCGCGATCCGCCAGTTCGGTGTCGTGCCCGACATGATCTGCATGGCCAAGGGGCTCGCCGCAGGCTATGTGCCGGTCGGCGCGACCCTGGTGCACGACCGCATCGTCGACACCTTCCACAACCGCCGCCACATCTTCCAGCACGGCCACACCTACATGGGTCATCCCCTCGCCGCGGCGGCGGGCGCCGCAGTGGTCAAGTACATCGACCAGCACAAGCTCGTCGAGCGCAGCCGCAAGATGGGCGAGGAACTGATGACGCAGATCCGCAAGGCGCTCGGCGACCATCCGCACGTCGGCGACATCCGCGGCCGGGGTCTTTTCGTCGGCATCGAATTCGTCGCCGACCGCGACACCAAGGCGCCGTTCGAGCCCGAGGCCGCCTTCCACCGCGAGCTGCGCGAGATCGCGTTCGAGAACGGACTGATCATCTACCCGATGGGCGGCACCATCGACGGGCGGCGCGGCGACCACGTGCTGATCGCGCCGCCCTTCATCATCACCAAGGCCCAGATCGGGCGGCTCGTCGCGCTGCTGGTGAAGTCGGTCGATGCTGCCGTCGCAAAGATGCATCCCAAGGTGGACGTATGATCGAAGCGGCCGCCGATACAGGACCGGTCTCGATCACCGTCGCGCCCAACGGCGCGCGCCGGACCAAGGCCGATCATCGCGCGATCCCCCTCTCGCTCGAGGAGATCGCCGCCGAGGCGCGTGCTTGCCGCGATGCCGGCGCCGCCATCCTGCATCTGCACGTGCGCGACGAGGGCGGCGGCCACAGCCTCGACGTCGGCCGCTACCGCGAGGCGATCGCCGCCGTGCGCGAAGCCTGCGACATCGTCGTGCAGCCGACCACCGAGCGCGTCGGCGTGTTCGCGCCCGAAGACATGATGGCGGTGGCGCGCGGGCTGCGCCCCGAGATGATCACCTTCAACCTGACCGAGCTGCTCGGCGACGGCGACGACGCGCAGCAGGACGAGGTCAAGCGCTTTCTCGCCGAGGTCGCCGATGCCGGCACCGTGCCGCAGTACATCGTCTACCGCCACGACGAGCTTGCGACACTGCGGCGCTGGGCGGAGGCCGGATGGCTGCCGCAGGCGCAGCCCTTCGTCCTGATCGTGCTCGGCCGCTATGCCGCCAGCGTGAGCCGGCCCACCGACCTCCTCGCCTACCTGCCGGACATCCCCGGCCACTGGCGCTGGGGCCTGTGCGCCTTCGGCCCGCCCGAGCTCGCCTGCAACGTGCAGGCCGCGCTTGCCGGCGGCCACTGCCGGGTCGGGTTCGAGAACAACCTGGTCGCACCGTCCGGTGCCCCGCTCGCGAGCAACGCCGAACAGGTCGCCCGCCTCGCTGGCATCCTGCGCGAGCTGGGCATGGCGGTCGCTTCGCCGGCGCAGACGCGCGACACCTTTGGCGTCCGGTCCGCCGAGTGACCGATAGGAGGGGTGGCTTCATGCTGCTGATGATCGACAACTACGATTGAACGCCATAGAGTGCCGCTGAGTTCCAGGTGGCATATCTAAGACGTTGAATTTCAATGGTTGATAGTCTGGAGAGTTCTGTCGTTGTCTAGACCAAGCCACTGCAAAAGTGTATAACCATGTGAGTAACGATTCCCCTGGAGGGCGTTATACACATGGCTCTCAATCTCCTCACAGTACGCAAGATCGAGACGGCGCAAGCCAAGCCCAAGGCCTACACGCTCAGGGATGGCGGCAGCCTGTTCCTGCGCATACAGCCGAATGGAAGCAAGCTCTGGTGGTATCGGTATCGCCTGGGTAACGCCGCGCAGGTCTACTCGATTGGTCCGTTCCCCAAGGTGACTCTGGAGGCTGCACGACAGGAGCGAGATTGGGCGCGCAATCTGATTCGCGAGGGGCGTGATCCGATCCTGGAGAAGCGGGTCAAGATCGCCAACCAAGTCGAGCAGAACGAGCACACCGTCGAGGAAGTTGCCCGCAGGTGGATGGCGAGCAACGTGCATTGGAGCGACTATTACGCCGGCCAGGTGAAGACCTATCTTGAGAAGGACGTGTTTCCCAAGCTCGGCAAGCTGCCGATCGGCGCGATCAAGGCATCTCACCTGCGGCCCATCATCCAAGGGGTGGTTGATCGCGGCGCTCCTACGGTGGCGATCTTGATCCGGCAGTGGAGTGGTCAGCTCTTCGCATACGCATCGGGAGAAGGGCTTTGCGAAAACGACCCGACTGCGTTGCTGAAGCGATCAGTGAAGCGCCCGCGGGTTCGGCACAACCCGCCGTTGTCGTGGCAGGACATCCCGAAGTTCTTGAACAGCTTGGACGATGCGGGTTACCGGACTACCGTGATCGCGCTGCGGCTGATGGCTCTGACCTTTGTTCGCACAGCCGAACTGCGCAAGGCGTATTGGTCCGAGTTCGATCTGGACAATGCCCTCTGGACGGTTCCCGAAGGCCGGATGAAGATGCGCCAGCCTCATATCGTTCCGCTCTCGAAGCAGGCGATCGTGCTCTTGAAGGAACTGCACACACTGACTGGCGGGGGCAAGGTGCTGTTCCCCAGCTATCGGAAGCCAGGAGAAGTGATGTCAGCCACGACGCTCAACAAGGTGTTGGAGCGCATGGGCTACGGCGGTCAGTTCTCCTCGCACGGCTTTCGCTCAACGGCGACAACGCTGCTTGGATTGTTGAGCTATCCCGAGAACCGGGTCGATCTGCAACTGGCGCACTCGAAGCGGAAGAAGGATTCCTCGCGCGCGCCTTATGATCACACCAAGTACATTGCCTCGCGAACCCTCATCATGCAGGATTGGGCGGATACCCTGGACGCGTTGGCCGGCGGCGATCCCATGAGCAAGATCATGAAAACCTTTGGGCCGCTGTCGCAGCGGCGCAGGGCACTGCTGAATGTGATTGAGCGGGAGTAATGCCCGCAAAAGGTGTTCAGGACATCGAGCGCGCGCGCTGGATGAACCTCTCTTGGGACTCGTTCAAGGACGTGCAGGGACGTAGCAGGTAGGCCATTACGATGGCCGGTGCGCCGGCCAGCGGCCGCGCGGCGATGCCGTGGCTCCGGTAGCCGGCCAACCTCGCGGCAGGCGCAATGGCGATGCCGTATCCTGCCGCAACGAGCGTCATTGCTACGTCGAAGGTGTCGACCACCTGCTCGCGCCGCTGCAACTCGTCAGAGAATACGTGCTGCGCCACCGCGCGCCACGACTCATCGGTCGTTGACTGCGCGCAGATCAACGGCTGCTTGAGCACTTCCTGGCAAGGTACCTCACCGTAGGCCAACAGGTGTGAGCGCTTGGCGACCGCGACCGCGAGCGTGCTGTGCCACAGCGGTTCGCATTCCCAGTTCGGCCACTGCCATGCGGCCGTGGACAGGGCCAAGTCGAAGCGGTTGCCCGGCAGTTCCTGCATTGATGCGGTGGCTGTCCATCCGACCAGGGTGGCGGTGGTCTCGGGTTCTTCGGCGCGCTGCAGAGCCAGCACGTCGGCCAGTTGGGAGGGCACCCATTCGCCGAGCACGGCAACCCGGATTTCAGCGGCGGCATCGCTCGATTTCACGTCCAGCTCCCCGGGCGGTGAACTTGCGGCGATCAAAGTGAAGCCGCCGGAATGAGTTAAGTTTAACGTGGTTTAAATCGTGACCGTGTTCGACGCTCTTGGC
>JARFTX010000061.1 GCA_029289265.1 Gammaproteobacteria bacterium | reverse complement strand
CTCGGTGGCCTCGACCGCGGCCATGCCCTGGGCCGCGAGCCGCTCGAGCCGCAGCGCCTCGGCGCGGGCCTGCACGGCGAGCGCCTCGGCCGCCCGCAAGTCCTCACGCGCCGCAGCGTGGCGGGCGCGAGCGGCGGCGAGCCGGGCCTCTGCCTCGGCCCGGGCGCGCGCATCGAGAGTCGGCGCGGCGACCGGGTCGAGCACCACCAGCACGTCCCCCGCCGCCACCGCATCGCCGGGTTCGAGCGCGAGGCGCCGCGCGATCGCCGCGACCGACGCGCTGATCAGGTAGCGCTCGCGCAGCCGCGTCCGGCCTTCGGCCTCGAGCGTCTCGCGCACCTCGCCGCGTTCGACCACGGCACTGTCGACGAGCGTTGCGGTGGGCCACAGTGCCATCGCGACGAGGGTGGCAACCACCGCGACGGCGGCGACACGGCGCAGGCTGCGGGCAAGATTCATCGTTTCATTCCTTGGTCTTGAGTACGGCGACGAGATCGAGGCCGTCGAGACGGCGGCGCACCAGCAGCGCCGAGACGACGGTGGCGGCGAGCACGACCAGCCCGGCGAGCGCGAAGCCGCCCGGCGTGAACACCAGCGGGATGCGGTACAGGTCGGACTGGAAGCCGTGCACGAGCAGCGCCGCCATGCCCACGCCGAGCGCAAAGCCCGGCAGCAGCGCGGCCACCGAGAGCGTGGCGAGTTCGCCCATGAGCAGGGCGCGCACCTCGTTGCGGGTGTAGCCCAGCACGCGCAGGCTCGCGAGCTCGCGGCCTCGCTCGGCGAGCGTGATGCGCGCGGTGTTGTAGACCACGCCGATCGCGATGCTGGTCGCCATCAGGGTCGAGATCAGCGTGAAGGTCAGCACGTTCTGCGCGAGCGTCTCGCTAAAGCTCTCCATCATCGCCAGGCGATCGGTCACGGCGCCCACCCGGGGGCGCTCGCGCAAGAGCCGCAAAAGCGCCGAGCGGGCTTCGGGCTCGATCGCGAGCCACGCCCCGGACAGCGCCTCGCCCTCGCCGAGCAGGCGATTGACGTAGCCGCGCTCGGCATAGGCGCCCACCCCGACGTACTCGCTGACCACGCCGACAACCGGCACGGCGACCGTGCGGCGGTGGCCTTCGAGGAACGCGACCTCCAGCACGTCGCCGGGGCGCACCGCGAGCAGCTCTGCCAGATAGTCGGTGAGTAGCAGCCCCTCGCGCGGCGGTGCGATGGGCACCAGTTCGCGGTCGAGCACGCGCCGCAAGCCGCCCTCTGCGGGCAGGCCCTGCAGCGCGGTGCGATACTCGCGATGGCCGTGCCGCAGCTCCACCGCGGCATTGCGGAAGGGCTCGACGGCCAGCACCCCGGGCAGCGCGGCAAGCTCCTGGGCGGCACGCGCCGAGGCCGGCTCGGTGAAGCTCACCATCAGGTCGTCGCGCTGGGCGAAGCCGAACTGCACGCCCATCATGTAGTCGATCGCGCCAGCCTGGAAGCGCGCCATCACCAGGATGCCGACGCCCAGTCCGATTCCGACGACGGACAGCAGCGAACGCAGCGGCCGGCGCTCGAGGTTGCGCAGGATCATGCGCGCGGCCGGATCGACCAGCGCGCCAAAGCCCAGCCACTCGGTGAGCGTGCGGCGGAACACCGGCGGCGCCTCGGGCCGCATCGCCTCGGCCGGCGAGAGCCGGAACACCCGCGCGAGCCCGCCCACGGTGCCGAGCGCCGCGGCGCCCAGCGCGAAGCCGCAGGCCGCAGCGAACACCCACGGCGGCAGCGACCATTCGAGAAACGGGAAGCGGTAGAAGGTCATGTAAAGGCGCGCGAGCCCCTGCCCCATCCACGCCCCGAGCGCGAGCCCCGGCACGATGCCCACGCTCACCATCGACAACACGAGCTGGCCGTAGTGCACGCTCACGTCCCAGCGGCTGTAGCCGAAGGCCTTGAGGACCGCGATCTGTTCGCGCTGCGCGCTCACCAGCCGGCCGATCACGACATTGAGCAGAAAGGCCGAGACCCCGAGAAAGATCACTGTGAACATGCGCGTCATGACGCGCAGCCCGGCGAGCTCCTCGTCGAGAAATCGGTGCGAGAGCTGCAGCTCGCGCCCGTGCGCACCGACCCCGCCGTAGGGCGCGAGCAGCGCATCGAGCGCGTCGATCACGTCCTCCTCGCGCGCATCGCGGGTGAGCGTGAGCGCCAGGTCGTTGAAGGCGCCGTCGAGGTCGAAGGCGCGCGCGAGCGACTCGCGCGCCATCCACAGCACGCCAAAGCGGGCGAAGTCCGGCACGAGATCGCCTGGGCGGATCTGATAGATGAACTCGGGCGACAGCCCGATCCCGCTGACGGTGAGCGCCTGGCGCCGGCCGTTGATCACGGCCGTGAGCCGGCTGCCCGGCGCGAGCCGGTGCGCCTCGGCGAAGGCCTCGCCGATCACCACCTCGTCGTCAGCCACCGGCAGGCGCCCGACCCGCATGAACAGCCGGTTGAGGCCCGGATCGCCGGGTCCCGGCAACGATACGAGCTGACCGGTGACCGGCTCGTCATAGCCGGCGACCTCGAGATTTACCGCGGCGACCACCCGCGCCTCGGCCTCGCGCACGCCGGGCACGGCCCGCACCGCCTCGAGCAGCGCCAGCGGAGCGCGCTTTGTCTGGGCGAACACCTCGGCGAAGCGGTACTCGCCGTAGTAGAGCGCGCGCGTCGTCGACAGCGCATCGTAGTTGGTGAGCGCCATCACCATCATGCCGATGCCGCCCACCATCACCAGCGCGATCGCCAGCACCTGCCCGCGAAGCTGCGCGAGATCACGCCAGAGCTTGTGATGGAGCGCCCTCACCAGGCGAGCTCCGTCGCCGGCACGCGCGCCGCGTTGCGCTCGATGCCGACGATGTGGCCGTCCGAGAGCCGGATCACGCGGTCGGCCATCTGAGCGATCACCGCGTTGTGGGTGATCACGACGGTGAGCGCGCCGGTCTCGGCATTGATGCGCTCGAGCGCCTGCAGCACCCGCACGCCGGTGGTCGAATCGAGCGCGCCGGTCGGCTCGTCGCACAGCAGCACCGCCGGGCGCTTGGCGATCGCGCGGGCGATCGCCACCCGCTGCTGCTCGCCGCCGGAGAGCTGCGCCGGAAAGTGGTCGAGCCGATCGCCGAGCCCGACCAGCGCGAGCGCCTCGTCCGGGCGCATCGGCGCCTGGGCGATCTCGGTCACCAGCGCGACGTTCTCGCGCGCGGTCAGGCTCGGTATCAGGTTGTAGAACTGGAAGACGAAGCCCACCGCCTCGCGCCGGAAGCGGGTGAGCGCCTCCTCGTCGGCGCCGCTCAACACATGCCCGCCGCTCTCGACCTCCCCGGAAGTCGGCGCATCGAGCCCGCCGAGGATGTTGAGCAGCGTCGATTTGCCGCTGCCCGAGGCACCGAGCAAAACCACGAACTCGCCCGCGTAGAGGTCGAGATCGACCCCGCGCAAGGCGTGCACCTCGACCTCGCCCATGCGGTACACCTTGGTCAGTCCGCGGGCACGGAACATGGGGGCGGACTCGTCGATCGGGGCGAGGTTGCGGTTGGTCATCGCGTCATGCCGGGCGGCGCTTCGGGCGGAACCACCACGCTTGGATGAGGCACCGATGCCCGGTGCATCGCCGCGGCGGTCGGGCGTTCGATACGCACATCATAGCGCGGCAAACTACGGGACGCACCGCGCAAGGCAATGGGGCACCCCTGCCCGGCCGGTGCGGATCCCGCCCAGCCTGCCTTGCTTCTGCTTCGGATTGACGCCGGACGCCACGCGCCGGGATACTTGCCCGATCGTTGGGCAGAAATTGCGGCCGCGTCTGCCACCGCCACGGCCCGTTGCGCCCAGACCGAAGGGATCGACCCGCAGCCTTCATTTCCCCATTTCCCTGCAAAAAATGCCATGAGCCTGTACGCAAAACTTCAGCAGCGCGCAGCCGCCGGGCAGCCGGTGCGCATCGCACTGATCGGCGCCGGCAAGTTCGGCTCCATGTATCTCGCGCAGGTGCCGCGCATCCCCGGCGTGCACCTGGCTGGCATTGCCGACCTGTCACCCGAGGCGGCACGCCGCAACCTGGTCAGGGTCGGCTGGCCTGAGGACCGCACGCGGGCGGCCTCGCTCGATGCAGCCCTCGCGGCCGGCACGACGCATGTCGGCGAGGACTGGATGGCGCTCGTCCGTCATCCGGCGATCGACGTCGTCGTCGAATGCACCGGGCACCCCATCGCCGCGGTCGATCACTGCCTCGAAGCGTTTCGCCATGGCAAGCACGTCGTCAATGTCACCGTCGAGGCCGACGCGTTCTGCGGCCCCCTGCTCGCGCTCAAGGCGGCCGAGGCAGGGGTGGTCTACTCGATGGCCTTCGGCGACCAGCCCGCGCTGATCTGCGATCTGGTCGACTGGGCGCGCACCTGCGGCTTTCCCGTCGTCGCGGCGGGGCGCGGCCACAAGTGGCTGCCGCATTTCTGCGAGTCGACCCCGGATACGGTGTGGGGCAATTACGGCCTCACCCCCGAGCAGGCGGCGCGCGGCGGGCTCAACCCCAAGATGTTCAACAGCTTCCTCGACGGCTCCAAGCCCTCGATCGAATCGACCGCGGTGTCGAACGCGACCGGGCTCGCGGTGCCGAGCGACGGCCTGCTTTATCCGCCCGCCAGCGTCGAGGATATTCCCTTCGTCACCCGACCCCGGAGCGAGGGCGGCGTGCTCGAGCACAAGGGCATGGTCGAGGTCATCTCGTCGCTCGAGGCCGACGGCCGGCGCATCCCCTACGACATCCGGATGGGCGTGTGGGTCACGGTCGAGGGCGAGACCGAGTACATCCGCAATTGCTTCGAGGAGTACAACGCCCACACCGACCCGAGCGGGCGCTATTTCACGCTGTACAAGCGCTGGCACCTGATCGGGCTGGAGGTCGGCGTGTCGGTGGCGAGCGTTGCGCTGCGCGGCGAGGCGACCGGCGTGGCGGCAGGTTGGCACGCCGACGTGGTGGCAACGGCCAAGCGCGATCTGCAGGCGGGCGAGGTGCTCGACGGCGAAGGCGGATACACGGTCTGGGGCAAGCTGATGCCCGCCGCACGCTCGGCCGCGATGGGCGGGCTGCCGCTCGGCCTCGCCCACGACGTCAGGCTGGTGCGGCCGGTGCGCAAGGGCGAAAGCCTCACCTGGGACGACGTCGCGATGGACACGACGACACAGGCCTACGCGATCCGCAAGGCCATGGAAGAAGCCCTTGCGCCCCCGGCGGTGCTCGCACCCCGCACAGCCTGAACCGCGGCATCGCTGACGCCCACTTTCTGCAGCGCCCGGAACGGGTGCCGGCGTCGGACCGACGGGCTAGCCCGCGGCCCGCACCGGCAGGCAGTGGTCGTCCTTGACGACCTCCATGACGACGTAAGTGTGCGTCTGCTTGACGCACGGCAGCGCCGAGACGCGCTCGCCCATCACCTTGCGGTACTCGTTGATGTCGCGGGTGCGCACCTTCAGCAGGTAGTCGAAGTCGCCGGCGATCATGTGGCAGGACTCGATCTCGGGGATGCGCTTGACGGCGTCGTTGAAGCGGCGCAGGTCGTGCTCGGTGGTGCTGGTGAGCAGCACCTGGACCACCACCAGATGACCGGCGCCGACCGCATCGGCATCGAGCGCCGCGTGGTAGCCGCGGATCACGCCAGCCTTCTCGAGGCGGCGCACGCGCTCGGCACAGGGGGTCTTGGTGAGGCCGACGCGGCGCGAGAGTTCGACGATGGACAGGCGCGCATCGGCCTGCAGTTCGACGAGGATCTTCTGATCGATACGGTCCATTGCAGCGCAGCAGGCAATTCGCCTGCCAGAGAGTCTGAAAACGGTAATTATGGCCGCATAAGAACGATTTTTGGAGCCATAAACTTTCATTCTTGCCCAAGAATTCAGCCGATCCGAACGATCCCCGCAGCACCGCGAGGATCGTCTCGCCGAGGAGTGTACGGCCGTGAATTCGAGCAGTTTTTCCAGCCCCGCCCTCCCTGTGGCGCCGATTGATGCGTCCAGGGGTGATCGCGCCGCCGCAGCCTTGCCCGCCGAGCCGCGCAATGCGCTGCGCGAAGCGATAATTGCCGCCTGGCGCCTGCCCGAGCAGGTCTGCGTACCGCCGCTCGTCGAGGCCGCCCGCCTCACCGCCCCCTTGCGCGAGCCCGTCGCGGCGCTCGCCCGCGACCTCGTCACCGGCCTGCGCACCCGGCGCAGCCGCTCGAGCGGCGTCGACGCGCTGATGAAGGAGTTCTCGCTTTCCAGCCAGGAAGGCGTCGCGCTGATGTGCCTCGCCGAGGCGCTCTTGCGCGTACCCGACAAGGCGACCGCCGACCGCCTGATCCGCGACAAGCTCGCCGACGGCGACTGGCGGTCGCATGTCGGCCGCAGTCCGTCGCTGTTCGTCAATGCCGCGACCTGGGGGCTGCTGATCACCGGCCGGCTGGTGGCGACGACGAGCGAGGAAGGCCTGTCGTCCGCGCTCACCCGCCTCGTTGCGCGTGGCGGCGAGCCGCTGATCCGCAAGGGCATGGATCTGGCGATGCGCATGCTGGGCGAGCAGTTCGTCACCGGACGCGACATCGACGAGGCGCTCGCGCGTGCCCGCAACCACGAGAAACGGGGCTACCGCTACTCGTTCGACATGCTGGGCGAGGCGGCGATGACCGCTGCCGACGCCGAGCGCTATTTCCACGACTACGAGCGCGCAATCAGGGCGATCGGCGAGGCCTCGGCCGGTCGCGGCGTGATCGACGGCAACGGCATTTCGGTCAAGCTCTCGGCGCTGCATCCGCGCTTCACCTGGTCGCAGCGCGACCGCGTGCTGGCCGAGCTCCTGCCGCGCCTCAGGCAATTGTGCACCGAGGCACGACGCCACGACATCGCGCTCAACATCGACGCCGAGGAGGCCGACCGCCTCGACCTCTCGCTCGATCTGCTCGAGGCGCTCGCGACCGACGACACCCTCGCCGGCTGGCAGGGCCTGGGCTTCGTGGTCCAGGCCTATCAGAAGCGCGCGCCGCTGGTGCTCAATCACGTGATCGAACTGGCGCGCCGCTGCGGGCGCCGCCTGATGGTCCGGCTGGTGAAGGGCGCGTACTGGGATGCCGAGATCAAGCGCGCGCAGATCGACGGACTCGCCGGCTATCCGGTGTTCACGCGCAAGGTCTACACCGACGTCTGCTACCTCGCCTGCGCGAAGAAGCTCCTCGCCGCGCGCGAGCATGTCTATCCGCAGTTCGCGACTCACAACGCGCATACGCTGGCGGCGGTATTCCACCTCGCCGGCACCGATCCGCGGCGCGCCGCTTGGCAACCGGGCGACTACGAGTTCCAGTGCCTCCACGGCATGGGCGAGCCGCTCTACGACCAACTCGTCGGCCACCCCGAGCGCCACCGCCTGGTGCGCATCTACGCGCCGGTCGGCAGCCACGAGACCCTGCTCGCCTATCTGGTGCGCCGCCTGCTCGAGAACGGGGCGAACTCGAGCTTCGTGAACCGCATTGTCGACGAGGCGGTGCCGGTCGAGGACCTGATCGCCGACCCGGTCGAGCAGGCCGCCCCGCTCGCCGGCGCGCCGCACCCGAAGATTCCGCTGCCGGCCGAGCTGTTCGGCGCCGGGCGCGTGAACTCGGCCGGCTACGACCTGGCGAGCGAGACGGTGCGCACGCGCTTTGCCACGGCGCTCGCCACCTCGCGTACGACGGCCTTCGCTGCCGCACCGACGCTTGCACGCGCGGGCGGCGTCCCCGCCGGCAGCGGCGCGCCGGTGACCAATCCGGCCGACCGTGGCGACGTCGTCGGGGCGGTCGTCGAAGCCGACGCCGCCGCGATCGAGGCGGCCCTTGCCGCAGCGAGTGCGGCCGCTCCCGACTGGGCGAGCTGCCCGGCGGCCCAGCGCGCCGAGATCCTGGTGCGCGCCGCCGAGCGCTTCGAGCGCAACGTCGACACGCTGCTCGCGCTGGCCGTGCGCGAGGCCGGCAAGTCGTGGGCCAACGCCGTCGCCGAGGTACGCGAGGCGGTGGACTTCCTGCGCTACTACGCGCTGCAGGCGCGCGACTTCGATCCCGCGACCCACCCGCCGCTCGGGCCGATCGCGTGCATCAGCCCGTGGAACTTCCCGCTCGCGATCTTTACCGGCCAGGTCGCCGCCGCGCTCGCCGCCGGCAACGCGGTGCTCGCCAAGCCGGCCGAGCAGACGCCCCTGATCGCCGCGCAGGCGGTCGCGCTGCTCCACGGCGCGGGCGTCCCGCGCGAGGCGCTGCAACTGCTGCCCGGCCGCGGCGAGACCGTCGGTGCGGCGCTGGTCGCCGATGCGCGCGTGCGCGGGGTGATGTTCACCGGCTCGACCGAGGTCGCGGCCCAGATCAACCGCAGCCTCGCCGTACGCGGCGGCGGCATCCCACTCGTCGCCGAGACCGGCGGGCAGAACGCGATGATCGTCGATTCGACGGCGCTGCCCGAACAAGTGGTCGCCGACGTGCTCGCCTCGGCCTTCGATTCGGCCGGCCAGCGCTGCTCGGCGCTGCGCCTGCTGTGCCTGCAGGAGGACATCGCCGAGCCCGTGCTGGACATGCTGCGCGCGGCGCTCGACGAGCTGCACGTCGGCGACCCGGCCGACGTGCGCGTCGACGTCGGTCCGGTGATCGACGCGGAGGCCCGCGACGACCTCGAGGCTTACGTCGCCGCGATGCAGGCGCGCGGGGCGCGCGTCACCTGCCTCGCGCTGCCTGCCGAGTGCGCGCGCGGCACCTTCGTCGCCCCGACCGTGATCGAGCTCGGCGGCCTCGCCGAGCTCGGCCGCGAGCGCTTCGGCCCCGTCCTGCACGTGCTGCGCTACCGCGCCGCCGAGCTCGACGGCTTGCTCGACGCGATCAATGCGACCGGCTACGGCCTGACGATGGGCGTGCACACCCGCATCGACGAGACGGTCGAGCGCATCGTCGCGCGCGCCCGGGTCGGCAACCTGTACGTGAACCGCAACATGATCGGCGCCGTGGTCGGCGTCCAGCCCTTCGGCGGCGAGGGCCTGTCGGGCACCGGCCCGAAGGCGGGCGGCCCGCTCTACCTGCACCGGCTGCTTCAGCGCAGCCCGGGGCCGGCCCTGGAGATCGGCGCGCTGGCAGTGGAACGGGCGACCGGCGACGAAGACCTCCGCCTGCTGGACACCTTCCTCGGGTGGCTCGACGCCGACGGCCGCACACTGCTCGAAGGCGACGAACTGGCCACGCTGCGCGACCGCGCCGACGCCTGCCGCAGCCGCCGGATCACCGGGCTGCGGCTTCCGCTGCCCGGTCCGACCGGCGAGGACAACAGCCTGCGCTTCGTCGCCCGCGGCACGATCGCCGGGCTCGCCAGCTCGGTCGCAGGCCATCTGCATCAGATTCTCGCCGCACTGGCGAGTAGCAATCGGCTGGTCATGGAGGACACACCGCTCGCTCGCCGCGTGTGCGCGGCGCTGCCCGCGGCGGTGCGCAGCCACGCCTCGATCGATGCCGGATGGTTCGACACCGACTTCGGCGCGCTGCTCTTCGACGGCGACGACGCCGCGGCCGGCCACTGGCTGGAGCGGCTTGCCGCACGGCGAGGGCCCATCCTGCCGCTGGTCCGCCCGACCCCCGGCTACGACCTCGCCCGACTGGTACACGAGCGCAGCGTCAGCATCAACACGGCCGCCGCGGGAGGTAACGCCAGCCTGATGGCGATGGGCGCATGAGCCGAGCATGGCGGATAACCCTGCCCATCGCGACACCGCGGCCTCCAGGCCGAGGAGGGCAGTCCACTGAGCAACGATCCCGGGCGGAGCGGCCCCGCCGCCCGAGCTTCTGCAGCGCACAATAGGGGCAGTACGGATGGCAATGATTTGAAATTCGCTTAAATTGCGCGGGCGCAGAACGCCACCATACGGTGCGCCTCTGCTCGAATCCACGCTCGAATCACAATCACCAAGGAGACGCTTCATGAAGAAAACCCTGCTCGCCACGGCCTGCTTCGCCCTCGGCAGCCTTTCCACCGCCGTGCTCGCCGACCTGACCGTGGCGATCGCCGGACCGATGACCGGTCAGTACGCCTCGGCCGGCGACCAGATTCGCAAGGGCGCCGAGATGGCGATCGCCGACATCAACGCCCGCGGCGGCGTGCTCGGCGAGAAGCTCAAGCTCGAGGTGGGCGACGACGCCTGCGATCCCAAGCAGGCCGTGTCGGTCGCGAACACCATGGTCAATCGCAAGATCGTGTTCATGCACGGCCACTGGTGCTCGAGCTCGACCATCCCCGCCTCCGAGGTCTACAACGAGGCCGACATCCTGATGGCGACCGTCTCGACCAACCCGCAGGTCACCGAGCGCGGCCTCGACAACATCTTCCGCATCATGGGCCGCGACGACCAGCAGGGCATGGTCGCCGGCAGCTACATCGCCGAGGCGTTCGCCGGCAAGAAGGTGGCCGTCGTCGACGACAAGAGCGCCTACGGCAAGGGGCTGGCCGATGAGATCGCCAAGGCGATGGAGGCGAAAGGCATGAAGCCCACTCTGCGCGAGGCGATCACCGCCGGCGAGCGCGACTACTCGGGCCTGGTGACCCGCCTCAAGCAGGCCGGCGTCGAGGTGATGGCCTACGGCGGCTACCACACCGAGGTCGCGCTGATCCTGCGCCAGGCCCAGCAGGCGGGGCTCCAGCTCACGGTCATGGGCGGCGATACGATGACCAACTCGGAGCTCGTCACCGCGGCCGGCCCGGCCGCCGACAACGTCATGTTCACGTTCTCGCCCGACCCGCGCAAGAATCCCGACGCCGCCCCGGTCGTCGAAAAATTCCGCGCTGCCAAGGTCGAGCCCGAGGGCTACGTGCTCTACGCCTACGCCGCGATGCAACTCTTCGAGCAGGCCGCCACGGCGGCCGGCAGCGTCGACTACGCGGCGCTCGAGAAGGCGATGCGCGGCGGCAGCTTCGACACCGTCATCGGCAATCTCGCGTTCGACGCCAAGGGCGACCAGCAGGCGCCTGGCTTCGTCGTCTACCGGTGGCAGGGCGGCCAGTACGACTACGCCCAGTAAGGCATCGCTTCCGGCTACGGGGCACCCGGCGCGCGCCGGGTGCCCCGCGCGGTCGGCTGCCGCACGGCGGCCGACCCATCGAAATGCAACCCCTGCGCGACCGCCAAGGGCGCGGACGGCAACTGCTGTCCGTCACCGCGCGGCCCGAGCGAAGGAGACATCGTGGCCTACGCACTTCAACAATTGATCAACGGGCTGACGCTAGGCGCCATGTACGGGCTGATCGCGATCGGCTACACGATGGTGTACGGCATCATCGGCATGATCAACTTCGCCCACGGCGACATCTTCATGGTGAGCGCCTTCATCGCGATCACCGCCTTCACGCTGCTCGCGGCCGCCGACGTCACCTCGATCCCGCTGGCGCTGACCTTCGTGCTGGTCGTCGCCATCTTCTTCACCTCGGCCTACGGCTGGGCGGTGGAACGCACCGCCTACCGCCCGCTGCGCGGCTCGACGCGGCTCGCGCCGCTGATCTCGGCGATCGGCATGTCGATCTTCCTGCAGAACGCCGTGCAACTCACCCAGGGGGCGCGCGTCAAGCCGATCCCGCCGGTGCTCGAAGGCGGCGTCGTGCTGTGGGACGCGCCGGGCTTTGCCGTGCAGATCGGCTGGAGCCAGCTGCTGATCATCGTCACCACCGTGGTGCTGATGATCGCCTTCACCTGGATGATCACGCAGACGCCGTTCGGCCGCCAGCAGCGCGCCTGCGAGCAGGACCGCACCATGGCGGGGCTGCTGGGCGTGAACGTCGACCGCACGATCTCGCTCACCTTCATGCTCGGCGCGGCGCTCGCGGCGGTGGCCGGGGTGATGGTCACCGTCTACTACGGCGTCGTCGACTTCTTCATCGGCTTTCTCGCCGGCATCAAGGCCTTCACCGCGGCGGTGCTGGGCGGCATCGGCTCGCTGCCCGGGGCGATGCTGGGCGGCTTGCTGATCGGCCTGATCGAGGCCTTCTGGGCCGCCTACCTGTGGGCCGAGTACAAGGATGTCGCGACCTTCAGCATCCTGTGCCTGGTGCTGATGCTGCGCCCGTCGGGACTGCTCGGCCGGCCCGAAGTGGAGAAGGTGTGATGAGCGCGATCGTCTTCGCCCACCACTCCATGACCCCGGCCGAGCGCCTGCGCGACGCCGGCTGGGTCGCCTTCGTCGGCCTGGTGCTCGGCATCCCGCTGATCGGCCTGACCACCGTCGACGTCGGCGGCCGGCTCGCGGTCGACACCCGCTTCGGGCTCCTCGCCGTCTTCGTCGCCGCGGCCTTTTCCGGGCGGCTGGCGCTGCGCTGGGCACTCGACCGCCTGCGCACCCGCAAGCTCGCGCGCGACCGCACCAGCACCGCCACCGCCGCCGACCGCGCACGCGGCGCCCAGCGGGCGGTGAACCTGCTGGGCTGGATCGCGCTCGGCGCCGCGGTCGCGTTGCCGATCTTCTATTCGGACAACCGCTACGTCGTCGACACCGCGACCACGGTCCTGATCTACGTGATGCTCGGCTGGGGGCTCAACGTCGTGGTCGGCCTCGCCGGCCTGCTCGATCTCGGCTATGTCGCCTTCTACGCGGTCGGCGCCTATGCCTACGCCCTGCTGTCGACCCAGTTCGGCTGGAGCTTCTGGGAGGCGCTGCCGGTCGCCGGCGCGATCGCCGCCGGCTTCGGCATCCTGCTCGGCTACCCGATCCTGCGCCTGCGCGGCGACTATCTCGCGATCGTGACGCTGGGCTTCGGCGAAATCATCCGCGTCATCCTCGTGAACTGGACCGAACTTTCGGGCGGCCCCAACGGCATCGGCTCGATTCCGCGGCCGAGCTTCTTCGGGCTGGAATTCGCGCGCCGCGCCCCCGAGGGCGAGCAGACCTTCGCCGGCTTCTTCGGCCTCGAGTTCTCGGCGATGCATCGCATCATCTTCCTCTACTACCTGATCCTGGTACTCGCGCTGCTCACCCATGTGTTCGTCTCGCGCCTGCGCAAGCTGCCGGTGGGGCGCGCCTGGGAGGCGCTGCGCGAGGACGAGATCGCCTGCAAGGCGATGGGCATGAACACCACCCACATCAAGCTCTCGGCCTTTGCCATCGGCGCGATGCTGGGCGGCTTCGCCGGCGTGTTCTTCGCCGCGCGCCAGGGCTTCATCTCGCCCGAGAGCTTCACCTTCACCGAGTCGGCGATCATTCTCGCCATCGTCGTGCTGGGCGGCATGGGCTCGCAGATGGGCGTGGTGCTGGCGGCGACCCTGCTGGTGCTGATCCCCGAGTTCGGCCGCAACTTCGCCGAGTACCGGATGCTGCTCTTCGGCATGGCGATGGTGCTGATCATGGTATGGAAGCCCGGCGGCCTGCTCGCCCACCGCGAGCCGACGCTGCGCCTCAAGCCGCTCGACACGGCCGCCCGCGGCCGGGAGGGCGCGCGATGACGACGCTGCTCTCGGTGCGCAACCTGACCATGCGCTTCGGCGGCCTGACCGCCATCGACGACCTCTCGCTCGAGGTGCCGGCCGGCCGGATCACCGGCATCATCGGCCCCAACGGAGCGGGCAAGACGACGCTCTTCAATTGCCTGACCGGCTTCTACAAGCCCACCTTCGGCACGCTGCGCCTCGCCCACCCGAGGCGCGGCGAGATCCGCCTCGAGGCGCTCGCCAGCCACCGCGTCGCGCGCGACGCCCAGGTGGTGCGCACCTTCCAGAACATCCGCCTGTTCCCGAAGATGACGGTGCTGGAGAACCTGATCGTCGCCCAGCACAACGTGCTGCAGCGCGCCTCGCGTTTCTCGCTCGCCGGGCTGCTCGGGCTGCCCGGCTACCGCCGCGCCGAGCGCCACGCAATCGAGCGTGCCGCGATGTGGCTGGAGCGCCTCAAGCTCGAGGCGCTCGCCGATCACGCCGCCGGCGACCTGCCCTACGGCATCCAGCGCCGCATCGAGATCGCGCGGGCGCTGTGCGTCGAGCCGGTGCTGCTGTGCCTGGACGAGCCGGCCGCCGGCCTCAACCCGCGCGAATCGGCCGAACTCAACGAACTCCTGCTCTACCTGTGCCGCGAGCTCGGCATGACCATCCTGCTGATCGAGCACGACATGAGCGTGGTGATGAACGTCTCCGACCACATCGGCGTGATCAACTACGGCCGCAAGATCGCCGAAGGCCCGCCCGACAAGGTCAAGCACGACCCACACGTGATCAAGGCCTATCTCGGCGAGGACGACGAGGTCGGCGAGATCGAGGGGGTGGCGCCATGATGCTGACGATGGCGGGCGTGCACGCCCATTACGGCCACATCCACGCACTGCGCGGGATCGACGTCGAGGTCCAGGTCGGCGAGATCGTGACCCTGATCGGCGCCAACGGCGCCGGCAAGTCGACGCTGATGATGAGCCTGTTCGGCAATCCGCGCGCCAGCGCCGGCCGGATCGTGTTCGACGGCGAGGACATCACCCGGGTGCCCATGCACGAGATCGCGCGCCGCGGCATCGCGCTGGTGCCCGAGGGGCGGCGCATCTTCCAGCGCATGACGGTGCTGGAAAACCTGCAGATGGGCGCGACCCACGCCGACCCGGCCAACTACGCGGCCGACCTCGCGCGCGTGCAGGCGCTCTTCCCGATCCTCGCCGAACGTCAGGCGCAGCGCGCCGGCACGCTCTCGGGCGGCGAGCAGCAGATGCTCGCGATCGGCCGCGCGCTGATGAGCCGGCCCAAGCTGCTGCTGCTCGACGAGCCCTCGCTCGGGCTCGCGCCGATCTACATCCGCAAGATCTTCCAAATCGTCCGCGAGCTCAACCGGGACCACGGCATGACCATCCTGCTGGTCGAGCAAAACGCCAACCAGGCGCTGCGCGTCGCCCATCGCGGCTACGTGCTGCAGCACGGGCAGATCACGCTTGCCGGCACCGGCCGCGAGCTGCTGGAAAGCCCTGAAGTGCGGGCTGCCTACCTGGAGGGCGGCGGGCACGGCTGAGGCGGAAACCCTCCGCTCCACGCGCAGAAATCCATGCCTGGCAACACACCTGCCCGCTGGCTGCCGTTCGTCGTGCTCGGCGTCGGCCTCACCGCGATCTCCTTCGGCGCCATCTTCGCCCGGCTCGCCCAGGCCGAGGGGGTGAGCTCCCTCGCCGTGGCGACCTGGCGGCTCGGGATCGCCGCCCTCCTCGTGACCCCGCTCGCGCTGCTCCAATCGCGCCGCGATCTCGCCGCACTGGGGCCGCGCCAGATCCTTCTGTCACTCGCCGCCGGCTTCTTTCTGGCGCTCCATTTCGCAACCTGGATCACCTCGCTCGAATACACCTCGGTGGCCTCGAGCACGGCTCTGGTCACCACCAACCCGCTGTGGATCGGACTCGCCTCATTCGTGCTGTTCCGCGAGCGCCCGCGTGCGCTGATGCTCGGGGGCATCGCCCTGTCGCTCGCCGGCAGTCTCTTCATCTTCTGGAGCGACAGCCAGACGGCCGCACCCGGCACGAATCCGGTGCTCGGCAATGCGCTCGCGCTGGTCGGCAGCTGGAGCTTTTCCGCCTACCTGCTGATCGGCCGGCGCCTGCGCGCGGGACTCGCCCTTCCCGCCTACATCTGGCTCGCCTATGGCGGGGCGACGCTGTTCCTGCTCTTCGCAAGCGGAGTGGCCGAAGCACCGCTGTTTTCGCATTCTGCCGCTGCCTGGCTGTTGCTCGCGGCAATGGCCTTGGGTCCCCAATTGCTCGGGCACACCGCGTACAACTGGTCGCTACGCTACGTCTCGGCGACGTTCGTTGCCGTGGTCACGCTGGGCGAACCGGTCGGCAGCGCCTTTCTTGCATTCCTCGTCTTCGGCGAGGGCTTCGCACCGCTTCAGTTCGTCGGCTTCAGCCTGTTGCTGGCGGGCATCTATCTGGCCGCGAAGGGCGAAAAGAGCTGAGCGCGCAATCGCGGAGGGACCCAATGCAGCGACCGTCCCGGCACCGCCCTACCGCCCATCGCCCGAACGTACCACCCGTGAGTGCCCGGCTCTGGAGCCGAGCATCGCCGCACCGACGATCATCGCCGCCGCCAAGGCGATGTTCCAGTCGAGCGGCTGCGCCTGGGTCACCAGCAGGATCGCCGTCGAGAGCAGCGGCGTCAGAAAAGACAGCAGTCCGATGCGACGCGGGTCACCGCCCTTGAGGGCCGCATCCCAAAGGAAGAATGCCGCGCCCAAGGGGCCGAGGCCCATGACCACGATCAGTCCGGCATCACGCCCCGTCAATGCCACGGCGGGCTCGAGCCAGACGTGACAGAGCAGGGAGAGCGCACCCGACAGCGCGGCGAAGCCGCCAATTGCGGAGGTCGGAAACGCGGCCACGCGCCGAGTCAGCAGCGAGTAGCTCGCCCACACGAAGGCCGAGCCGAGCGCCAGCAGATACCCCCACTCGAACTCCAGGCTCAGTGCCTTCCCGCCATCGCCTCGCCCCAGAATGGCGAGCGCGGCCCCCGCGAAGCCGACCAGCGCGGCGAGCGCCTGGACGGGACGCAGCCCGAGGCGCGGCAGGAACAGCGGCGCCATCACCACCATGCCCAGCGGCCAGAGGTAGTTGATGAGGTTTGCCTGCACCGGCGGCGCATGCCGCAAGGCCATGAAGAGCAGAAAGTGAAACCCGAACAGCCCGTAGACGCCAAGTGCGAGCGTGCGCAGCGGCACCCGCCACAGCATCAGCCGGAAGCGCGAGAGCGGAAGTGCGATACTGCTCCCGACCAGCAGAGCCAGTCCGGTGAGAAGGAAAGGCGGAACATGCGCGAGCGCCACGCCGAGCGTTGCCAGCGTGCCCCAGAGGGCGATGGCCGCCAGCGCCAAAAGGTCCGATTTGGTCAGCATGGGCACTCACGGCCTGCAGGCCGGATCTTGTATCGTATCGACGCTCGCGGAAGGGCGGTCGTGCGCCCTCGCAACATAGGAAACCCGCACTGCGCGGAACGGTTCAGCCCTTGCATGCACCCAAGCTCGGAGGCGACAGGGCCGCGCACGGTCACTGAAAGCACCGCCATCACGAACGCGCCGCCCTTTTCAGACGGGCCCACAGGGAGTACCAAGATGCCCAATCCATACGCCCGCAATCGGGCAATTCCCGCCGCAGCGCTCGCGTCCCTTGCACTGATCTCGTGCGCGACGACCTACGGTCCCGAGCGCGGCACCGTCACGGGCGACCGCGGCAGCGACATGGCCGTCGATCTCGTCGTCGCCCGACCACTCGGCCTGGTCGCCACGGCGATCGGAGCCGCCGGCTTCGTCATCGCCCTTCCCTTCACGCTTCCAAGCGGCAGTGCCGGCGGCACGGCGTGCGAATGGATCGCGGCGCCCTTCGATTACACCTTCAGGCGCCCGCTCGGTGACTTCCACCAGGACGGCCTGCACCGTGCGCGATGCTTGTCCGGCGTGGCCGCCCCGCGCAATTGACCCCCGCAGGGGCGGCCTTCCTCAACGTTCCCACTGGCTCCTGTTCCTCCGACCCTGCCCTTATCGGCCGACTTCCGAGAGCATCTGCTCCAGTTGAGCTGCCGGCACGTAACCGCCAATGCGGCGCCCGTCCCCCAGGAAGATCGTCGGCGTGCCCTGAATGCCCATCTGTCGCCCCAGCGCCACGTTGGCATCGACGGCGGCCGTGTCACAACTCGCGGCGGCCGGCGTCTTCCCGTCCAGGATCCAGTCGTTCCAGGCTGCAGCCCGGTCCTGCGCGCACCAGATGTTGCGGGATTTCTGGTCAGAGTCTGGGCTCAGGATCGGGAACAGAAAGGTATATAGCGTCACGTCGCTCATGGTCGCCAGTTCCTGGGCCAGGCGCTTGCAATAGCCGCAGTTCGGATCCTCGAACGAGGCGATGAGTCGCTTGCCGTCTCCCCGCACCTGCTTGATGGCATGCTCGAGCGGCAGCGTCGAAAAATCGATCGCGGAAAGCTGGTTGAGCCGTGCCTGGGTCACGTCACGCCGGTTACTCGTGTCGATGATCCTGCCGTCGATGATGAAGCTCACCTTCGCATCCGTGTAGATCAGCTCGCCGCTGTCGAGGACGACCTCGTACAGACCGGCATAGGGCGTAGCGGCGACCGATTTCACCGCGGCGACGCCGATGAACGCCTCCATGGCCGCCTGCACGGCCGCTTCGTCCGCATGAGCCACGCTGAAACCGGCAAAAAGGCAAGCCGCCAAGGTAGAACGCATCACTTGTCGAAACATCTGCATCTCCAGTTCAAAGTTTGCCGCTCGTCGCATAGCGTACGAGCAGGCTTTTTAGGACGGGCATCGCCCCGGTCAGGTTCATTCCGGCATTGCGCACCAACGACACCAACGAGTTGTCGTGGCGAAACAATCGGCTCAATGTATCGGTCGCGTACTGCATCACAAGCGGCTCCTCCGCGCGCGCGCGCGCATAGCGGCGAAGCACCGAAAGCTCACCCGGATCCTGCCAGGCAGGCAGATCGCGGAGCACGCTTGCCAACTCGCGTGCATCCTGAAACCCGAGGTTGATGCCATGACCCGACAACGGGTGGATCGTATGCGCTGCATCGCCGATGAGGGCGAGGCGCGGCCGCACCACCTCCGCCACCCGCATCATCTGCAGATCGAAGGCGGCCGGAACGTTCTCGAGCGTGAGCTCACCGAGCCGACCACCGCTCGCCACGGCGACACGGCGCGCAAACGCCGCCCCGTCAAGCCTGATCAGTTCGTCGGCGACCGCATCACGCGCCGACCAGACAATTGAAATGCGTTGCCCCGGCAAGGGCAGGTAAGCGAGCACGCCATCCTCTCGAAACCATTGAAAGGCTATATTGCCGTGTCCGCGCTTGCATGCCAGATTGCCGACCACGGCCCGCTCGGCGTACGGCGAGCGCTGTACCTGGATCCCGGCCTGCTCGCGCACCCACGAATTGGCTCCGTCCGCCGCCACCATGAGGCGCGCCCGCGCCCGCCGCCCATCCTCCAGCGTCAGGGTCGCCTCACCAGCCTCGAAGCTCAGCGCGGCGCAACGCGCAGGACACAGTAACGACACGTTGTGCTGACGCTTGAGAGTCTCCCACAACTCACCGTGCACCAGGCTGGACTCCGCAATCCAGGCAAGCTCGCCCAAGCCCGCCTCGTAGGCCGAGAACGAAACCGTGCCGCCGGCGTCGCCGAAGATCTTCATCCCCTCAACGGGCGTGAGCCTGGACGCGTCCAGGTGGCGCCAGACGCCCAAATCGGTCAGGAAGCGCTGGTTGGCCGGACTGATCGCGTAGATGCGGGCGTCCCACCCAGCGAGACGCACCGGCGCCCGCGCTTCGACAACCGCGACCTTCAGGCGACTGCTGCGCAAGGCCACTGCCAGGCTCGCGCCCGCCAGGCCGCCCCCGACGATGATGACGTCAAAATCCATTGGCCAGAACACTTCGAATCGATCGCGGCATTGTGCCCGACGCGCCGCAGTGAGTCACGCCGGCACGCCCCGCCGCACCAATGCATTTCGATGACGCGAGAAGCAAAAAAGGCCGCTTCCCGATTCGGGAGCGGCCATTTCTGGAATGAGGTTGAGTCTGACGATGACCTACTTTCGCAAGGGAGGTCCTCACTATCAT
>JARFTX010000111.1 GCA_029289265.1 Gammaproteobacteria bacterium | reverse complement strand
CTTGATCGAGCTCTTGATGTCCAGACAGCCCGCCAGCACCAGCGGCTGGTTGGCGACGATGCCTACCGGGGCGCCTTCCATGCGCGCGAAGCCGATGATGATGTTCTTGGCGTAGTCCGGCTGCAGCTCGAAGAAGTCGCCGTCGTCGACCATCTTGATGATGACTTCCTTCATGTCGTAGGGCTGGTTCGGATTGCTCGGCACCAGCGTATCGAGCGACATGTCGAGCCGGTCGGCGGGGTCGACGGCCGGAATCGTCGGCGCCTTCTCGCGGTTGCTGGAGGGCAGGAAGCCGATCAGGCGGCGCGTCATCATCAGCGCCTCGACGTCGTTCTCGAAGGCGAGATCGGCCACGCCCGACTTGGTGTTGTGCGTGATCGCGCCGCCCAGCTCTTCGGCCGTGACCTCCTCGTGGGTCACGGTCTTCACGACCTCGGGCCCGGTCACGAACATGTAGGACGAGTCCTTGACCATGAAGATGAAATCGGTCATCGCCGGGCTATACACCGCGCCGCCGGCGCAGGGGCCCATGATCAGCGAGATCTGCGGCACCACGCCCGAGGCCAGCACGTTCCTCTGGAACACGTCGGCGTAGCCGCCGAGCGAGTCCACCCCTTCCTGGATGCGCGCACCGCCCGAGTCGTTCAGGCCGATCACCGGCGCGCCGACCTTCATCGCGTGGTCCATGACCTTGCAGATCTTCTCGGCATGGGTCTCGGAGAGCGAGCCGCCGAACACCGTAAAATCCTGCGAAAACACGAACACGAGGCGACCGTTCACGGTCCCGTAGCCCGTCACCACGCCATCACCCGGCGTATGGTCGGCCCCCATGCCGAACTCGGTGCAGCGGTGCTCCTTGAACATGTCCCACTCTTCGAAGCTGCCGTCGTCGAGGAACAGTTCGATGCGCTCGCGCGCGGTGAGCTTGCCCTTGGCGTGCTGCGCGTCGATGCGCTTCTGGCCTCCGCCCAGCGCGGCCCGCTGACGCTTCTCGTCCAGTTGCCTGATGATGTCCTTCATCCATGCTCTCCCTTGAAAGTCCAGCCACAGGCCGCGCCGGCGGGCGCGACCCGTTTAGTTCAGATGACCGAGCAGCCGCCGCGCAGCCGCCGAGGGCGACGTCGTACCGGCCTCGACCGCCGCCTGAAGCGACGGCAGCTCGGCCCTGACGCCGGCATCCGCCCGGAAGCGGCTGCGCAGTCCCGTGTCGATCAACTCCCACATCCACGCAAGCGCCTGATGGCGGCGCCGCGCGTCGAATTCCCCTGTGCGCCGCATGGTATCCCGGAAGCGGCACACCGTCTCCCAGAACTCCTGCACGCCGGTCTTCTGCAGCGCGGAGAGCCGCAGCACCGGCACGGACCAGTTCGGACTCGCCGGGCGAAGCATGTGCAGCGCCGCCTTCAGCTGCGACTGCGCGCGCCGCGCCGCCGAAGCGTCGAGATCCGCCTTGTTGATGACGATCAGGTCGGCGAGCTCCATGATCCCCTTCTTGATGCCCTGCAGCTCGTCGCCGGCGTTGGGCAGCTGCAGCAGGCAGAAGATGTCGGTCATGCCCGCGACCGCGGTCTCCGACTGGCCCACGCCGACGGTCTCGACGATCACGACGTCGAAGCCCGCGGCCTCGCACACCAGCATGGTCTCGCGCGTCTTCTCGGCGACGCCGCCGAGCGAACCGGCCGACGGGCTCGGCCGGATGAAGGCCTCGGGCCGCTGCGACAGCCGCTCCATGCGCGTCTTGTCGCCGAGGATGGAGCCGCCGCGCAGCGACGAGGACGGATCCACCGCCAGCACCGCGACGCGCAGCCCCTGCCCGATCAGGTGCAGGCCGAACGCCTCGATGAAGGTCGACTTGCCGACCCCCGGCACGCCCGATATGCCCACCCGCAGCGCCCGTCCGGAGGCCGGCAGCAGCGCCTCGAGCACCGCCGCGGCGCGCGCCTTGTGGTCCTCGCGGCTCGACTCGGTCAGGGTAATCGTCTTGGCGAGCGCACGCAGTTGCCCAGCGAGGACGCCGTCGACGAGGGCCTGGTCGGCAGCGCTCAGTGCGGATTGCGCGGCGGTCTGGGACAAGTTCTCCTGCTCCCCTCGCATCATGTAACGGTGCGCGCGAAGCGTCTTACGCCACCGCCCGCACCGCGCGGATCTGCTTCAGCACCTCGCGCGCGGCCGTCTGGATCGGCGTGCCGGGACCGAAGATGCCCTTGGCGCCGGCCGCGTAGAGCTTGTCGTAGTCCTGCGCCGGCACGACGCCACCGACGAAAACGACGATGTCATTGGCACCGAGCGCCTCGAGCGCCGCGATCAGCGCCGGCACCAGGGTCTTGTGCCCTGCGGCGAGCGTGGAGACGCCGACCGCATGGACGTCGTTCTCGACAGCGTGGCGCGCGGCTTCTTCGGGCGTCTGGAAGAGCGGGCCGACGTCGATGTCGAAGCCGAGATCGGCGAAGGCCGAGGCGACCACCTTGGCGCCGCGGTCGTGGCCGTCCTGGCCGAGCTTGGCGATCATCACACGCGGCCGGCGGCCGTCCTCGGCGACAAAGGCGTCGATGTCGGCCTTGAGCGCCTGCCAGCCCTCGTCGCCCTCGACGACGGCGCCATAGACGCCGGAGACGCTCTGCGCATTGGCGCTGTACCGGCCCCACACCTTCTCCAGCGCATCCGAGACCTCGCCGACCGTCGCGCGCAGCCGGATCGCCTTGACGGCGAGGTCGAGCAGATTGCCCTCGCCGCTCTCGGCGCAGCGCGTGAGCGCGTCGAGCGCCGCGCCGACCTTCGCCGCGTCGCGCGTCGCGCGGATCTTCTGGAGGCGCGCGACCTGCGCCTCGCGCACCGCGTGGTTGTCGATGTCGAGAATCTCGATCGGATCTTCCTTGGCGAGCCGGTACTTGTTCACGCCGACGATCACGTCCTTGCCGGAGTCGATGCGCGCCTGCTTGTCGGCGGCGCACTCCTCGACCTTCATCTTGGCCCAGCCGGACTCGACCGCCTTGGTCATGCCGCCCATGGCCTCGATCTCTTCGATCAGTTCCCACGCCTTGTCGGCCATGTCCTGGGTGAGCTTTTCCATCATGTAGGAGCCGGCCCAAGGGTCAACCACGTTACAGATGTGCGTCTCTTCCTGGATGATGATCTGGGTGTTGCGTGCGATGCGGGCCGAGAACTCGGTAGGCAGCGCGATCGCCTCGTCGAGCGCGTTGGTGTGCAGCGACTGGGTGCCGCCGAAGACCGCGGCCATCGCCTCGATGGTCGTGCGCACGACGTTGTTGTAGGGATCCTGCTCGGTGAGCGACCAGCCCGAGGTCTGCGAGTGGGTGCGCAGCATCATCGACTTCGGGCTCTTCGGGTTGAACTGCTTCATGATCCGCCACCACAAGAGGCGCGCCGCGCGCATCTTGGCGATCTCGAGGTAGAAGTTCATGCCGACGGCCCAGAAGAACGACAGGCGCCCGGCGAAGGTGTCGACGTCCATGCCCGCCTTGATGCCGGTGCGCACGTACTCCAGACCGTCGGCGAGCGTGAAGGCGAGCTCGATCGCCTGGTTCGCCCCCGCTTCCTGGATGTGGTAGCCGGAGATCGAGATCGAGTTGAACTTCGGCATGTGCGACGACGTGTACTGGAAGATGTCGGCGATGATCTTCATCGACGGCGTCGGCGGGTAG
>JARFTX010000060.1 GCA_029289265.1 Gammaproteobacteria bacterium | reverse complement strand
GTCAGCCCCATCAGCGCCGCGCGCGCCGCACTCGACACGGTATGGCCGACGTGCCCCCAGAAAGCCGCATCGAAGGCGTCGAGGTCGTTGCGCTCGGCCGAATGCATCTCGGCAAGCACGTAGGGATGGCAGCGCACCGCTCCCTGGCCGAACAGGATCAGGCTGCGGGTGAGGATGTTCGCGCCCTCGACCGTGATGCTGACGGGAAGCTGCTGGTAGGCGCGGCCGAGGAAGTTCTGCGACCCGAGGCAGATGCCCTTGCCCCCCACCACGTCCATCCCGTCGTTGACCGTCTGGCGGGCGCGCTCGGTGACGTGGTACTTGACGATCGCGGACGCGACCGACGGCTTCTCGCCGAGGTCGACCGCGCCCGCCGTGAGGATACGCGCGGCGTCGGACAGATAGGTGTTGGCGCCGATGCGCGTGAGCGCCTCCTCGACACCCTCGAAGCGGCCGATCGCGGTCTTGAACTGGTAGCGCACCCGCGCGTAGGCCCCGACCGCCCGCGCAGTGATCTTCTGCATGCCGGTGTTCGAGCTCGGCAGCGAGATCGAACGCCCAGCCGCCAGACACTCCATCAGCATGCGCCAGCCCTGCCCGGCCATATTCGGCCCGCCGATGATGAAGTCGAGCGGCATGAAGACGTCGCGGCCACGGATCGGACCGTTCATCCACACCGCATTCAACGGCAGGTGGCGGCGCCCGATGTCGACGCCGGGATGGTCGTGCGGCACCAGCGCGCAGGTGATGCCGAGATCCTCGGCCTCGCCGAGCAGGCGCTCGGGGTCGTAGAGGCGGAACGCCAGCCCGAACACCGTGCACACGGGTGCGAGCGTGATGTAGCGCTTGTCGAAGCTCACCCGCATGCCGAGCACCTCGCGCCCCTGCCAGGTGCCACGGCAGACGACGCCGGCATCGGGGATGGAAGCGGCGTCCGAGCCGGCCCAGGGACTCGTCAGCGCGAAGGCGGGAATGTCCTCGCCGCGCGCCAGCCGCGGCAGGTAGTGTGCCTTCTGTGCGTCGGTGCCGTAGTGCAGCAGCAGCTCGGCCGGGCCGAGCGAGTTCGGCACCATCACGGTCACCGCCGGCGCCGACGAGCGCGTCGACAGCTTGGTGACGACCTGCGAGTGGGCGAAGGCGGAGAAGCCCTTGCCGCCGTACTCCTTGGGGATGATCAGGCCGAGGAAGCCGCGGCTGCGGATGAACTCCCAGACTTCCGGCGTCATGTCCTGGCGCTGCGCGAAGGCCCAGTCGTCGGTGAGCCGGCAAAGCGCCTCGCACTCGTCATCGAGAAAGGCCTGCTCCTCCTCGGTGAGCCTGGGCCACGGGTAGGCGAGCAGCTTCGCCCAATCCGGCCGCCCCGAGAACAGCTCGCCTTCCCACCACACCGTGCCGGCTTCCAGCGCGTCGCGCTCCGTCTGCGACATCGACGGCAGCGCGGCGCGGAACGCCTTGAAGATGGGCGCCGTGACGAAGCGCCGGCGCAGCGGCTCGAGCCCGATAAGGCACGCGGCGGCGCCGTAGAGCGCCAGCACGAGGACGGCCGCCCAGGCCGACCAGCCGGTCGCGAACGCGAGCGCCGCCAGCCACGCGAATCCCGCCCCGGCCCAGGCAAAAAATGGCGCTCGCCCGTAGGCGAGCGCACCTGCCAAGGGAGGGAGGGAAAGCAGAAACCACCCGATCATCGTTGTCTCCTCTCTTCGCGGCGCCGCGGTCTGTGCCGCGGTCGTCCGCCTCTTCATCTCAATTGACGCGCCGTGGCGCGAAGCGTTCGTGGCCTCTCTATCGGGCTTCGTCCGGGTATTCGGCGAGCGGCGCGCGCAGCCCGCCGAGCAGGAAGGACATCAGTCGCGGCTTGAAGCGCGTCGGGTCGGCGTCGTCGAAGCGGCCGGCGAAGAGCTGCAGCGCGTCGGTGCCCGCGATCGCGTAGGAGGTCGCGCCCATCATGAAGTGGAAGCGCCACAGGATCTCCTCGCGCGGCACCTCGGGCAACGCCGCGTACAGCGCGCCGAGGAAGCGCCCGATCGCCTCGGCGAACTCCTCGGCGAGGAACTGCCGGACGAAGGCGTTGGGCTCGGTGTAGGTGCGTCCGAGCAGCTGCATGAAGGTGCTGCCGCCGTTCTCGGTGTCGCTCGCCAGCTCGAGCGCCGGACCGAAGAAGGCCTCGAGGATGCGGCTGGGCTTGATCCGGCCGCCGCCGGCCGCCGCCTCCAGCCGGTCGAGCTCGGCCAGCCGGCGACGGTTGAGCTCGGTGAGCCGGCGCCGGAAGACCTCCTGGATCAGGCTGTCCTTGGTGCCGAAGTGGTAGTTCACCGCTGCCAGATTGACCCCGGCGCGCGCCGTGATCATGCGCATCGAGGTGGCATCCAGCCCGTGCTCGACAAAGAGCAGCTCCGCCGCGTCGAGGATGCGGCTGCGCGTATCGGGCAAGACTCGGTCGACAGGTGCTTTCATGGCGTGGGGCTCCGGCGCGCGGGCGGTTCCATCGACCACCTCATTCAAACGTTTGTTTGAATGGTACGGCATCCTGCGTGGCTGTCAAGCGCCGCGCGCCCGGTCTTGCCGCAAGCGGCATCGAGGACGCCGGGTCACCGGCCGCGTCGCTGGCAATTCGCGACCGGAGACCTAGACTTCAAGGGTCGAGCCGACGGATAGATCGGCATTTGCGGCGGTCCAATCGAGGTCATCGAGACCAAGGAGGGGAACGATGAATACGCACAATCTTCCGAAAATGCTTTACTCGTACCAGGAGGGCTGGCAGGAGCTGATCCAGGTCCATCCGACCGTGAAGAAACTCTTCGCGGTGTACGTCGTGCCGATGTCGCTGATCCCGCCGGCGATGATGCTTTATGCGATGCTGGTAGCGCCCGGCGCCGTGTTCCCGGCACTGGTGCCCGCGTTCACGGTCGCCGAGGCGATGGCCGTCGCGGTCGCCTTCTTCTTGGCGGAGCTGGCGATGGTGGCGCTGATGGCCTCGATCATCCAGCAGATGGGCGACGTCGTCGACGTCAAGCCCGACTACCACGATGCCTTCATTCTCGCCGCCATCGCGCCGACGCCGCTGTGGCTTTCGGCGCTCGCGCTGTTCGTGCCGTCGGCGTGGTTCACCGCCGTCGTCGTCGCACTGGCGTGGGTCGCGTCGGCGGCGCTGATCTATCACGGCGTCTATCCGCTGTTCAAGCTCGACGACAAGAGCAAGGCGCGGGTGATGGGCAGCTTCGTGCTGATGGCCGGCGTCATCGCGTGGGCCGCCCTGCTGGTGGTGCTGACGCTCATGCTGAGCATCATCGTCGGCTTCCGCTGATCGGCCACGAGGGCGGCGCGTTCAATCGATCCAGAACGCGCCGCGCTCGCGCGCAAGCCGCCAGGGATCGGCCGGACGGTCGCGGCACAGGCCAAAGCGGAACGACGGCGGCAGCTCGGGAAAGCTGAAGCGCAAGTCGTAGAACCAGACGCATACGCGGCTGCCGTCGCGCTCGACCCGGTCGAGAACCGGCAACTCGGCAAAGCGTCGAAACGGCGCGAAGGCCGGGTCCGGCCACGCGCGGCGGGCAAGCGCGGCGTCGCCGCCCGAGCCAAAGCGGCCGACGTGCCGCCAAGGCATGTCCGCCTCGGACGGGTAGGCCGCGTCGATGCGCGCGAGCCATGCCGGCAGGCCGGGGACGGACGCCACACGCGCCTCGCGTCGCGACGCGACACCCAATTTCACGCGGGCAAGAAAATACCCGTCGCCGGCCTCGACGACGATCATCCGGTTTCGCGGCGACAAGGGCTGCGGCAAGTCATGGACCCGCGCCGGCACTGCGAGGTGGTGCGCGGCGTAGGCGTGGCCGAGTTGCAGCGCCTGCAGCCGCAGCCCGGCCAGCACTCCGCCGTAGGCAGCGAGCGCGAGGACGACGCCCACGGCGGCGGCACGCGGCCGCCGCGCGAGCAGCGCGACGGCAAGACCGAGCGCGATGATCGTGGATAGGACGGGATCGAGCACGAAGGCGAGCGGCCACGCGAAGCGGGCGTCCGTCAGCGGCCACAGCAGCATCGGCCCGTAGGCGGTGATGACGTCGCCGGCGATGTGGGCGAGCAGGCCCAGCGCGGCGGGAGCGAAGTAGGCGCGCCAGCCGGGGCGGCGGGGATCGAGCTGCGCGAAAGCCCACGCCAGCAGCCATGCCCAGGCCGGCAGCAGGACCAGCGAATGGGTCGGCCCTTGATGCCAGTTGAGGTAGGTCAGGGTGTCGACGAGCCGCAGCGCGAAATCGATGTCGGGGAAGGCCGCCGCCGCGAAGCCCGCGGCGGCGGCGCGGCGCGGATCGAGCGCGGCCGGCCCGGGCTTCGAGCGCACGCACACGCCCGCCAGCAGCGCCCCGCTCAGCGCATGAGTGAGCGTGTCCATGGTCCCGGCCGTTCAGAGCGTCGGCTCTTCCACTCCGTCGGCCGGTGCCGCCGGCCTCGCCTGTACGCCGCCGCGAAGCCAGCCGCAGAAGTTGCAGCCCCACGCCACGTGGTCGAGCCGCTCGGCCCCGGCGAGGCTGCGCTCGAGAAAGCGGCGCGTGCGCGCCGAGCCCTCCGAAGCATCGCTCATCCAGAAGAAGAAGGTCGCCAGGTAGATCGTCGTGAGCGCCGTCTCCTCGAGGGCGCGGCGCACGAAGGTCGCGTCGCGCGCGGCGCCCTCGCGCACCCACTGGACGGTACGGCTCACGCGCATCAGCGCCGGGATCTGAATGTGCAGGTGACCGGGCTCGAACTTGGCGAGGATCATCTCGCGCGTGACCTTGCGGTGCGGCGCGAGATGATCGAGCCAGGCCATGATCAGACGCTGCAATCGCTCGCGTGTCGGCAGCACGGCGAAACTCTCGGCCGCGGCGGCGCCCAGCATCGCCGCGTCGGCGCGGTCGAACCAGGCGTCGACGAGGTCCTCCTTCTCGCGAAAGTGGCGACGGATGTCGTCGAGGGTGATGCCGAGGTCGGCCGCGACGTCGTGCAGCCGCACCGCTTCCCAGTGCTCGCGCTCGCCCCGCGCGACCGCCGCATCGACGATCGCCTCGCGCAGTTCTTCGTTCGCCGCCATCGCGTGCGCCCCCTGCCGGGTCGTATCAACGGAATTATAGGCAAGCGCGCGGGCAGGACCACCGCGGCGAGCCGGCTCGGGCGCGAGCGGGCGCCGCGTCGCGGAGCGACGCTTGCACCTCCTGCCGGCCCGTGCCTGGGAGTCGGTCGGGTGCTGCCGACGGCAACCGGCAGGGAGATGGGCGGAAATCCTCGACTCAGGCCCGCGCCGCGGCAGGCGCGGCCGCCGGCCGCGGCTGCAGCAGGAAGGCGGCGAGCGCGGGCAGCAGCAGCAAGGCACCGAGCATGTTCACGATGAACATGAAGGCCATCACCAGCCCCATGTCGGCCTGGAACTTGAGCGCCGAGAAGATCCACGTGCCGACCCCGACGCTCATCGTCGTCGCTGTGAACAGCACTGCCGTGCCACGCTGTGCGAGCGCCTGGTAGAAGGCCTCGGCTAGGTCGTCACCGTGGCTGAAGCGCCAGGCCATGCGCTCGTAGAAGTAGATGCCGTAGTCGACGCCGATGCCGACCGCGATCGCCACCACCGGCAGCGTCGACACCTTGAGCCCGATGCCCAACAGCGCCATCAGCGCGTTGCACATCACCGCGACCATGACCAGCGGCAGGACGATGCACAGCGTCGCGCGCCAGGAGCGGAACTCGAGGAAGAAGAGCGCGCTGATCGCGCCGAACACCAGCGCGAGGATGGTGACCGAGGCGGCGTCGACCGCCTCGTTGGTCGCCGCCATCACGCCGACGTTACCCGCGGCGAGCAGAAACTCCAGATGGGGCGAGGGGTTGGCGTCGCGAAACCGCTTCACCTCGTCGACGACGTGCGCGATCGTCACGCCGTCGTGATCCTGGGTGAAGATCATCACCTGCATCGCGCTGCAATCAGTGTTGAGCAACCCCGTCGCGGTGTCGACCGGCGTCACCGACTGGGCGAGCACGGTCGGCTCGCGCGACAGCACGCGCCAGCGCGGGTTGCCCTCGTTCCAGCCGGCGTTGATGGTCTTCGCGACGCCCGGCAGCCCGATCACGCTCTGCACGCCGTGCACGCCGCGCATGGTCGTCTCGAAGCGGTCGATCAGGTCCATGATCTCGAAGTCGGTGCATGCCCCGTCGACGTCGTGCGTCTGGGCGATCACCGACAGCACGTCGACGCCGATCGAGAACGACGCGACGATCGCCGCGGCATCCCGGTTGTAGCGCGAATCCTCGTGCAGTTCGGGGATACCGTGGCCGAGGTCGCCGGTGACCAGGTCGCGTGACTTCCAGGTGGCCGCCCCCAGCAGCAGCGTGGCGCCGACCAGCACGACGAGCGCGCGCCGCGGCTCGGCCAGCGTTTCGAGCTTGCGCCACAACCAATGGTCCTTGGTCTCGGCGCCCGCGGCACGCGCGAGTTCGGCCGTCGACAGCCGCAGGTACGACAGCAGGACGGTCAGCAGCAGCATGTTGGTGATAAGGATCAGCGCAACGCCCAGTCCCGCGGTGAGCGCGAGCTCGCGCACCATGTCGATCTCGATGCGCATGATCACCAGGAAGCCGACCGCCGTCGTGGTGAGCGCCATCGCCCCGGGAATGAACAGGCGCTCGAATGCCCCACGCGCCGCGCCGAGCGGGTCGGCCCCGCCCATCACTTCCAGTCGCCAGGCATGTGTCATCTGCACGGCGTGGCTGACGCCGATCGCGAAGATCAGGAACGGCACCAGGATCGACATCGGGTCGATGCCGAAGCCGACCAGCGGCAGCAAGCCCATCAACCACACCACCGGAATCATCGCGCACAGCAGTGTGAGCGCCGCGAGCCGCACCGATCCGGAATAGAAGTAGAGCAGCACCGCCGTGATCGCGAAGGCGACCAGGAAGAACATCAGCACGCCGCGCGCGCCCTCGGTGATGTCACCGACGGCCTTGGCGAAACCGATGATGTGCACGTCGAGCCCGTCGCCGGCAAAGCGCGCGCGGATGTCCTCGAGCTGGCGCGACACCACGACGTAATCGAGGCGAGCCCCGCTCGACGGGTCGATCTCGAGCAGTTCGGCGCTGACCATCGCCGCCTGGTGGTCGTTCGACACCAGACGGCCGACGCGGCCCGACTTCAGCACGTTCTCGCGCACCAGTTCGAGGTCTTCCTCGGTGCCCTGAAAGCCGGCCGGGATCACGTTGCCGCCGGCAAAGCCCTCCTCGACGACCTCGATGAAGCGCACGTTGGGCGTAAACAGCGAGGTCACGGTAGCGCGGTCGACGCCGGGGATGAAGAACACCTCGTCGGTGACCGCCCTGAGCTTCTCCATGAAGTCGGCGTCGTAGATGTCCCCATCGTGCTTGCGCAGCGCCACCAGCACCCGGTTCGCGCCCCCGAAGGTATTGCGGTAGGCGAGAAAGGTCCGCATGTACTCATGCTCGAGCGGGATCATCTTCTCGAAGCCGGCATCGACCTGCAGCCGCGTCGCCGAGGCCCCGAGCAGCACGGTCGCCAGCACGAACAGCGCGAGAAAGATGCCGCGCCGGGCGAACAGCACATTGCCGAGGGACTCGACCGCCCGCCTCTTGTTCATCGTCTGCCGTCCTCCACGCGCAGCGTGCCGCGCAAGTATCCCTGTTCGCCCACCAGCAGCACCTCGGCGCCGCGGCCGGTGCCGAGCAGCGCCGTGTGCGAGCGGCGCTCGGGCAGCACCTGCTCAGCGAAGGTCCGCCCGCCGTCGCCGCTCGCGAGCAGCACGCCGTTCTGGCCGGCCAGCAGCACCGTGCCGTCCGCAAGCCGGCGCCCCCCGAAGATCGACGCCTGCACCCCCGAGTCGAGCTCGACCCAGCTCTCCCCGCCGTCCTCGGTGCGCAGCACGTGACCGCGCATGCCGAAGGCGAGGACGGCCCCATCCGGCAGGGCGAGCAGGCCGAACAGCGAACCCTCGTAGGGCGAATCGAGCCGCTCCCAGCTCTCACCGCCGTCGCTCGAACGCAACAGCGTGCCGGCCTCGCCGGCAATCAACAGCGTGCCGTCGGCGGCGCGCGTGATCGCGTTGAAGTGGAGTTCCGCGTCGTCGATCTCTCGCGCCTCCCAGCTCAGGCCGCCGTCTCGGCTTTCGAGAAAGTGGCCATAGGCACCCACCGCGAAGCCGTGACCGGCACCGTCGAACCACACCGCGAGCAGCGGCCGGCGTTCCTCGGGCGCCTCGTAGACGACGCTCCAGCGCTCGCCGCGGTCGCCGCTGTGGAGGATCACCGCATCGTGGCCGACGGCGACGAGGCGCGCCGCGTCGACCGCCGCGAGCGCTGTGAGGGTGGCCTCGGTGGGCGAGGCCACGCCGCGCCAGCTCACGCCCGTGTCGTCGGAGACGAAGACGTGGCCGCGCTCGCCGACGGCGACGACGCGCCCGTCGAGCGCCTGTGCGTCGAGCATCACGAGGTGGCCGATGCGCGTCTCGGTCGGCGGCATCGGCGGCATCGGGCGCGGCGAAAAGGCGAAGCTCGCCGCAACGGCGACGAACACCGTGAAAAAGATGCCGATGGCCTTGCGCATGGGCTATGGACTCTTGCAGCGCCCACGGCCGCCGGGCCGGAGCCCGGGCGGCGCGGGACGGGAGTTTCGCTCAGCGTGTGCCGAGGCGGCGCAGACCGGCCGGCGTGAAGTGCGCGCCCGAGCGGTCGATGTTCTCGTAGATCCGCGACTCGTCGTTGCGCAGGCCCATCGCGATGTAGCGCCCGGACTGCAGGTCGTGGTGCACCTCGAGCGACGGGTACTGCATCGGGATATTGTAGAAGTTGATGTTGTGCTGCTCGGAGACGCGCCAGAGCTCGTCGCGCGCGTCGTACTTGTCGGCGACGACGATCATCCACGAGTCCTCGTCGATGTAGAAGGTGCGCCGCTTGTAGATGTGGCTGGTGCCGGGCTTGAGGCGCGCATCGACGACCCATACGCGGTGCAGCTCGTAGCGGGCATGATCCGGGTTGATGTGGCCGGCCTGCAGCACGTCGGACGTGCGGATCGTGTCGCCCACGAGCTTGTACGAGTTGTACGGCACGTAGATCTCGCGCTTGCCGACCAACTCCCAATCGTAGCGGTCGATTGCACCGTTGAACATCAGGAAGTCGTCGTTGGTGCGCAACCCGTCGGCGGCGGTCCCGGGGTTGTCGTAGGCGACGTTGGGCGCGAGCCGCACCCGCCGCTGGCCGGGGTTGTAGGTCCAGGCCTGGCGGTTCGTCAGGTACTCATGCACCAGAAGGATCTGGCCGGCGAGCCGCGCCGGCGCGGTCACCGTCTGCAGGAAGTTGAAGAGCTTGCCCTCTTCGCGCTCGGCTACCGGGCGCGTCAGGCTGCCGTAGTGGAAGTCGTACTCGTACTCGAAGCGCACCTGGGTGTAGGTGCCCTGGCGCGTCACCGCCGCCTGGCTCCAGTTCATCGCATAGGCCTCGCCGCGGTAGCGCACGAGGTGGTTCCAGATCGCCTCCATGCCGTTCTTCGGGATCGGGAACGGAATGCCGCCGGCAGTACCGGTGAAGCCGTTGCCGTCCGGCGCGAGTTGCACGCGCGTCGCGTTGGCGACGGTCTCGTCGTAGTGCCCCTGGGGAAACGCAGCGCCGCGCCGCGTCGGATAGACGTTCATCTTCCAGCTCGGATAGCGCTCGAGCAGCGCGATCTGCCCCGGCGTGAGCTTGTCGCGGTACTGCGCGAGGTTGGAGGCATCGATGGTGAAGAGCGGCCGGTCGTCGGCGAACGGATCCGGGTAATGGCCGCCCTCGACGTAGCCCGCGACCGGCGCGGTCAGCCCGCCGTCCCAGGCCGGGATCGTGCCGTCCGCATTGCCGGCGCGCTCGGCGCCCATTGGCGTGAGACTGCGCCCCAGCTCGGCCGCCTCCGCGGCCGAAACCTGCGCTGCCGCCGGCCCCGCCGCAACCGCGACCGCCAGCGCCGCCCCGAGAATCGAATAACTCATACGCATGTCGTGGTCTCCTGCTGTCGGGTGCGGGTCAGAACGAGTAGCTCACGCTGATCGCGAGAAAGTCTCGATCCTTGAGCGGATTGGTGTGGCTGGCGTAGGACGGCGTCTGCCCAGCCGGCAAGAGCGTTGAGAACGGGAAGGGATCCGAGCCCGTGATCTTCCTGCCGCCAAAGAACGACGTGTAAGCGATATCGGCTTGCCAGCTCTGCCTGTAGTTCATCCCGAGACCAAGCGTGACCGCCTTCGCACCCTCATTGAAGGTCGGACTACGCCCCTTGACGTCGTGCGAAAAGACAATCCGCGGGGACAGCGTTGCACCAACGAGAGCGTTCGGATAGTCGGCGCGCGCCACCAGGCGATAACCCCATGAGTTCTTCGTCGCAAACAATGGTTGGGTCGAGCCAAACGACGTTGCCGTCGCGGACCCCGGCGCGGGTAAGAAAACACCTTGCGCGTTGAACGGAACATTGCCTGGTAGGCCCACGCGGGTGTATCCAACCTCACCGACCATAACCAATTGCTCCGCACCGGCGACCTGGGGCACTGCCTTCGTCCCAGTAACTTGGAACTGATGTGTTTTCAGGCGCTGGTATCCCCTGATCTCGACCCGTCCGTCTGGGCGAACGATAACGTTCGATGCCGGAATCTGGCTTGCCTGCCCGAGGGCCGCAAGCAGTAGCTCGGGGGCGGCCAATTGCACGGGCTGATTGGGCCTGTAGGAATACTCACCTTGCAGTGCTATCCCCCATGGACCGAGAGTGTTGAAGCTCAATCCCCACAGCTTTATGTCTTCCGGAAACTCGGCGAAATACCTCGCATTACCTTGGACGAAGATCGGTCCCAACCCTGGAGGCGCGACGAGACCCGCGGGAGCGAGGAAGGTCGGTGTTCCCGCCAAACCCGAGGCAAATGGAATGCGACTGTGATACCGGATGTGGTATGCGCCGAATTCGGTGTTGTTGAGCTGATCCGCAAAATAGCGCAGCGCGATGCCGTACTGCCCACGATCGCGCGCCTCACGATCGGGCGCGCGCGGCGCCCACACGGGACCGTCGTCGTTTAGGACAAAGGGATTCGCCGGCGTGATCCCCCCCCGCAAGTCGTTTCGCCGGCCAAATCCAATAAAGACGTTCTCCCCGCCCGGACTCAGGAAGTCATTGGCGCTGAAAAACGTTCCCGCCGGATCAATCTTGGTCTTCTTCCACTCAAGCAGCAGAGTGGCCTCCATCGACAGCCGGTCGGTGACCTCCTGCGATGCCCAGATCATGTTTGTCGGTATCAACCCTTCCCTGAGTTCGGAACCGGGAATGCGCAAACGGCTCACATTGACCGGATTCAGTACGTTGATGCCGTTAAGGATGAAGGTGCTCTCACCCCAGTTCACCACTTGGCGACCAACTCGCACGTTCAGATCGCGACCACCGAGATTGAGGCGCCCACGAATGTACGCATCGAGCAACTCGAAATCCCGCCCAGTCTGGTTCTTGGCCGTCGAACTGAGTGCCCCCTTGCTCATGACGGCTTCGTCATAGAAGTACGACGCACGAACAAAAGCGCCGTAATCCCGATAGTTCACTTCCAGATCGTGAGTAGCCTTGATCGCGGCTGAAACGAGTTCCCCGCGCCTGTAGTTCAGGTTACCGTCGTCCTCATTCACCGAGCGGGCTGTGCCGCCGTTGGCGACACCAATCAGCGCCGGGTCGCGCGACTGCATCCGCCACAGCGCCCCTGCGGAGATCGTCGTATCGAAGCTGCCGGTGATTTCCCCGTCCGCGCTCGAGAATTCGAAGGCGAGTACGGGGGATGCGCCGCCGAGGGCGAACGCCAAGGCCGCGGCAAGTGTGCCGAGGCGAAACGCCGGCCGCTGCGGGCCGGGACGCTGGGTGATCCGATTCATGCGATGTCTCCTCCGGGACGGCCGGCTCGAGCCGGTGCACTGGCTTTGCGCGTCTATTATTTGGGGTGCTCGGATACGGATGGACGGGCCGGTCAGGTCATGGCAACCCCTCCCGCGCGAACGATTGCGCCGCATCGGCGATGCGGGAAGCCTGGGTACCGGTCGGTCGGTCGCGACGACGCATCGATGAAGGTGATTCCCGAGCGTGGGCGGGCAGTCCCGCAACTGATTCAAACGTTTGTTTGAATGGTACGGCTTATTCTGACCGTGTCAAGATACCCTGCGCGACACGCGGTGACAAATGACGCAGTGCTTTTCGGCTGCAGACCGTTCCGTCCGGCTGCCGCACTGTGCGACACTATCAAGAACGCACGGCGGGCGCCGTTATGCAGTCAAACAGCCCGGCTTGCCGGCATCGTGCCATGACAGTCTGGCGCGACCTGCAATCCGACGGAGCGAGGCGTGAGCGACACCACGACCGAAAGGCCAAGCAGCGACCAGGGTGCATTCCGACCCTACGCGGGGGTACTCGCCGAGTGCCATGAACTGCTGCGCAACCGAGCCTGCACGACGCTCTCCTCGCTGCGGCAGGCACTGGTCGACGAACTCGATGCCCGGATCCAGTCTTCGCCGACGCCCGAGGACACCCAGGTGTTCATCGACCTGCAGCGCCAGTTGGCGCGCGGCGATGAGGCACTCGAACAAGCCTTCGCCAGCGCCTTCGATCACGCCTTCCGCGAACTCACGCGCAAGCGCCCGGCGGCCCAGGCGCCGCTCTATGGGGCGCAGACCAACGCTCCGATGGAGTTGTCGCTGGTCGATGACGATGCCTATTCCGAAGCCCTCACCGTCAAGGGCCAGGCGAACGTGCTGCGCGGGGCCGCCGAGAGCGAGCTGAAGGATCTCGAGCCCCGGGTTGCGATGATGCTGGGCATCGATGAATTCGACTCGGCGACGAACCCGGTCGGCCCGGAATCGGTGAGCGAGGCGCTCAAGGAAGCGTGCTGGTCGATCCAGGCGCCGCGGGAAGCCAAGGCGCTGCTGTTCGAGTTGCTCGCCCGCCGCCTCGCGCCCGAGCTCGCCACCCTTTACCGCGACGTGAACCAGCACCTCGTCGCGCGCCGCATTCAGCCGCGCGTCCGCCATGCGGTCCGGCGCGGTGGTATCGAAGACAAGCGCCCGCGACGGCGTCACGAGCCGCCAGCCGACGGCGATGCGGCCGACATGCTGCGCCAGATCCTCACCCCGCGCGAAGGCCAGGAGTTTTCCCGATCCACGCTCGGCGCACCGGCCCCCAGTACCGAACTGATGACCCTGCTGACCCGCCTTCAGCAGGGTGAAAAGGAGGTCACGCTCGGTGCCGATCGCTTCGCCGTGGATGCCGGCGCACTCGGCCCCGTCAACATCCTGCACGGCCTGGTCGACGCCGGCCTCGGCAAGCACGGCGGGTCGGTCGACAACATCGTCATCGACGTGGTCGCGACGGTGTTCGACTTCATCTTCGACGACGACCGTGTCCCGGAGGCGATGAAGGGTCTCATCGGTCGCCTTCAGCTCCCGGTGCTCAAGCTCGCTCTCGCCGACCACGGCTTCTTCTCCAATCGCCAGCACCCTGCGCGGCGGCTGATCAGCGCGCTGGCGCAGGCAGCCTCCACCTGGGACGGCGAGTTCTCGGTCGACACGGCGCTCTACAAAGTCGCCGAGCCGCTGGTGCTGCGCATCCAGAACGAGGCGTGCGAGGACCACAGCGTGTTCACGGCCTGCCTGGAGCAATTCGAGGCCTGGCTCGCCGAGCAGGACAGCACGATCGATCGCAAGTCTGCGGCGCTCACTTCTCAGCTCGAGAAGAAGGAGCGTCAGGAGATCGCCCGCGGCGTCGCGCTGGGCGTCCTCGCCGCGCACGTGGGCGACGCGACGCTGCCCGAATCGGTTCGCAAGTTCCTGAGCGAAGCGTGGGTGGTCGTACTGACCCGCGCGGCCCTCGACGGCGGCGAGGACGGCACCGCCTGGCGCGGCGCGGTCGAGACCATGAACGACCTGGTGTGGAGCGTGCAGCCCAAGACCGTCGCGGAGGACCGCCAGCGCCTGGTGAAGCTGCTGCCCGGCCTGCTGCGCAGCCTGCGCACCGCGCTCGACGAGGCCAAGGTCGGACCGGAGAGCCGCGACGGCTTCTTCTCCGATCTGGTCAAGCTGCACGCCGCGGCGGTCAAGTCCGGGATGTCGGCCCCGCAATCGCCGGCGGCTCAGGCGAGCGCTTCGACATCGGCTGCCGCCCCGGCCCGGCAGGCCGAGGAGATAGCCACCGAGCCCGAGCCGCTCGAGCTCGATCACCTCAAACGCGGCACCTGGGTCGAGCTGCGCCCGGCCACGGGCAATCCGCTTGCGGTCCGGCTCACGTGGATCAGCCCGGCGCGCACCATGTTTCTGTTCGCGAACCGCCAGGGCCAGCGCGCGCTCGCGCTGACCCGCGTCGAGCTCGCGCGCAAGTTTCTGAACGGCGAGGCGGCGCTTTTCGACGACGAACCCTTCCTCGACCGCATCGTCTCCGACGTGCTCGACGATTACCGCCCCGCCGGGCAGGCGGCGCAATGAGCGGCAACCCGCACCCGCGCGACCGCGACCGCACCGTCAGCGACATCCGCGACTTTCTGCTGCGGGCCGAATCCCTGCCCAGCCCGCAGGGCACCGCCGCCAAGCTGATCGAGCTCGCCGCCGACGCGAATGCCTCGATGGACGACGTGCTGCGCGTGGTGCAGACCGACCCGGCGCTCGCCGGCTACGTGCTGAGCGCCGCGCGCGCCTCGCGCTTCCATGGCATGAGCGAGGGGCTCGACCTGCGCCGCGCGGTGCTGCGGCTAGGCCTAGACCTCGTGCGCGCACACGCCATCGCGCTTTCTCTGGTCAATCAGCGCGGTCGTACGCAGTGTGTGGGTTTCGACTACCCGGGCTTCTGGATCGGGTCGCTGCACGCAGCGATCCTGATGGAGCGGCTGGCCGGACATTGCGCGGCATTGCGCGGGGCCGACGCGTTTTCGCTCGGCCTGCTCGGCGGCATCGGCCGGCTCGCGCTCGCCACCGCGGTGCCGGCCGAGTACTCGGCGCTGTTGGCCCAGGCGCAACTCGCCCACGGGGACCTTGCCGCGCTCGAGCGCGAGCGCTTCGGCTTCGACCATCACGAGCTCTCCGCCGTGCTGCTCGCCGATTGGCACGTGCCGACGGCTCTCGCCGATGTCGTGTATTGGCAACGCGACCCCGAAGGCGGGGGCTTCGCGCCCGGCTCGAAGCCGCACACCCTGGCCGGCGCCCTGCAGCTCGCCTGCGCCTTGAGCCAGGCTGCGCTTGCCGGCGGCGACGATGAACTCGCCGCCGCGACCCTGCGCGCAACCATCCTCGGCATCGACCCGGCGACGATGCGCGAGGTCCTGGCCGAGTCGATGCCGGCGCTCAACGCCTGGGCGGCACTGGTCGGACTGCCCGTGCCGCGGCCGGGCGCGGCGGATTCGGGAACGACCTGACGAGCAGGCCGCCCCCCGCGCCGGCGTATCGGCGGCCACAGTAGCGACGGTGTGAGAAATGCGGGCTAGAATCGCCGGCATGCGACGCGCCTTCTCGAGCACTGCCCTGCCCGCCCCCGAACCCGCCCAACGTCGCGACTGGCAGACCCTCAAGAGCCTGATCCCCTACCTGTGGGCCTACAAGGGGCGCGTGCTCTTTGCGCTCTTCTGCCTGGTCGCCGCCAAGGGCGCCAACGTGTCGGTGCCGATCATCTTCAAGCACGTCATCGACGCGCTGACGATCACGCGCGAGCAGGCCTTCATCGTCGTCCCCGCGGCGCTGCTCTTCGCCTACGGGGTGCTGCGTTTCGGCACCTCGCTGTTCACGGAGCTGCGCGAATTCATCTTTGCGCGCGTCACGCAGGAGGCCGTGCGCGAGATCACGCTGCGCGTCTTCCGGCACCTGCATTCGCTCAGCTTGCGTTTTCACCTGGACCGCCAGACCGGCGGACTCACCCGCGACATCGAGCGCGGCACCCGCTCGATCGGCTCGCTGATCAGCTACACCCTGTATTCGATCCTGCCGACGCTGGTCGAGATCGGGCTCGTGATCGGCATCCTGCTATGGAATTACGACGCCGTGTTCGGCCTCGTCACCCTGGTCACGCTGGTCCTCTACATCGCCTTCACGGTCAAGGTGACCAACTGGCGCACGGCGCTGCGGCGGCGCGCCAACGAGCTCGATTCGGCGGCGAACACGCGCGCGATCGACAGCCTCATCAACTACGAGACGGTCAAGTACTTCAACAACGAGGAATACGAGGCGCGCCGCTACGACGAACAGCTCAAGAAGTGGATCCACGCGCAGATCATCAACCAGCAGTCGCTCTCGCTGCTCAATCTCGGTCAGGCGGCGATCATCGCGGTGGGGGTCACCGCGATGATGTGGCAGGCGGCGATCCGGGTCGCTGACGGCACGATGACGATCGGCGACATCGTGCTGGTCAATGCCTTCATGATCCAGCTCTACATTCCGCTCAACTTCCTCGGCGTGATCTACCGCGAATTGCGCCAGGCGCTCGCCGACATCGAGCGCATGTTCGGCCTGATGCACGAGGGGCGCGAAGTCACCGACGCCCCCGACGCCCACGAACTGCCGCCGGGGCCAGCGAGTGTGCGCTTCGAGCAGGTGGGTTTTTCGTACGACGCGAAACGGCCGATCCTGCACGACGTCGACTTCGAGATCCCCGCCGGCCACACGGTGGCGGTGGTCGGCCATTCGGGCTCCGGAAAATCGACGCTCGCGCGGCTGCTCTACCGCTTCTACGACGTGCAGCAGGGCGGCATCCGCATCAATGGTCACGACCTCCGCTCGCTCACCCAGGCGAGCCTGCGCCGCGCGATCGGCATCGTGCCGCAGGACACGGTGCTGTTCAACGACACGCTCTACTACAACATCCAGTACGGCCGCCCCGACGCGAGCCACGACGAGGTCGTCGCCGCGGCCGAGGCGGCGCAGCTCACCGAGTTCATCGCGCGCCTGCCCGATGGCTACGAGACGCGCGTCGGCGAGCGCGGCCTGAAGCTCTCGGGCGGCGAGAAGCAGCGCGTCGCGATCGCCCGGGCGCTGCTCAAGAATCCCGCGATCCTGATCTTCGACGAGGCGACCTCGGCGCTCGACTCGAAGACCGAGAAGGCGATCCAGGCTCAGCTCGAACGCGCCGCCGAGGGGCGCACGGCGCTGGTGATCGCCCACCGACTGTCCACCGTGATGAACGCCGACGAGATCATCGTGCTCGACCAGGGGCGCATCACCGAACGCGGCACGCACTTCGCGCTCCTCGCCCGAGGTGACGACTACGCACGCATGTGGGCGCTGCAGCAGCAGGAGGCGGAGGCGACGTGAGCGCTGCACCCGAATCGTCAAGAATGGATTTGTCATGACCACCCGCCCCACCCTCGCCTTGATCACCACCGGCGGCACCATTGCCGGCGCGGCCGCTTCGAAGACCGACACCACCGGCTATGTCGCCGGCAGCCTCGGCGCCGCCGCCTTGCTCGCGGCCGTGCCGGAGCTCGGCGATGTGGCCGAGTTGCAGGCCGAGGAGCTCTTCGCACTCGACAGCAAGGACATGACGCCTGCGCACTGGCTCGCGCTCGCGCACCGCGTGCGGGCGCGGCTCGACGATCCGGCGATCGCCGGGGTCGTCGTCACGCACGGCACCGACACTTTGGAGGAGAGCGCCTATTTCCTCGACCGGGTGCTCGCCGGCGACAAGCCGGTCGTGCTCACCGGCGCGATGCGCCCGGCGACCGCACTGTCCGCCGACGGGCCGATGAACCTGTACGAGGCGGTGCGGGTCGCGGCCGACCCGGCAAGCGCCGGCCGCGGCGTGCTGGTCGCTTTTGCAGGCACCATCCTGCCGGCTGCGAGCGCGCGCAAGCAGCGCGGCGAGCTCGCCGCCTTCGCCGGCGATGCCTGCGGGCGCATCGAAGCGGCGACCACGGTGCGCTACTTCGCCCCGCCGGTGCCGCGCCGGCCTGCAGTCGCACTGCCCGCCACCCTCGCCGAGCTGCCGCGCGTCGATCTGCTCTACGTCGCGGCCGGCAGCGCGCCGGACCTGCTCGACGCCGCGGTCGGGGCCGGCGCGTGCGGCATCGTGCTGGTGCTGCCGGGCAACGGCAGCCTGCCCGACTACTGGGAAGAGGCGGTGGTGCGCACGGCCGCGGCTGGCGTGGCGGTGGTGCGCGCCTCGCGCTGCGTCGGCGGCACGGTGTCGGCACGCTCCGTGGACGAGCGCCTCGGCACCCGTCCGGCAGGCCGGCTCACCCCGGCTGCCGCCCGCATCGAGCTGATGCTCGAACTCGCCGCGGGCGCCCCTCAGAGCTGATAGTCCTCGCCGCCCCCGGCGAGCGCCGTCTCGACCATGCGGCGCGTCAGGTGCGGTGCGAAACCCGAGATGAAGGCATACACGTAGCCGCGCAGGTAGGCGTTGCGGCGCAGGCCGATGCGCGTCGTGCTCGACTCGAACAGATGCGCGGCGTCGGCCATGCCCAGGCGCTTGTCCTCGGCCGGGTCGTAGGCCATGCGGGCGAGGATGCCGATGCCCAGATCCATCGCGACATAGGTCTTGATCACGTCCGAGTCGATCGCGGTGAGCACGACGTTGGGCTTGAGCCCGCGCCCGAGGAAGGCCTTGTTGATGACGCTGCGACCGGTGAAGGCGTCGTCGTAGGTGATCAGCGGGTGGCGCGCGATCGCCTCGAGCGTGAGCGGCTGCTCGTGCAGGATCGGGTGGCGCGGCGTAGCGACGACGCAGCGGTTCCACTGGTAGCAGGGCAGCATCACCAGATCCTCGTAGTCGGCGATCGCCTCGGTCGCGATCGCCAGATCGGCCTCGCCCGAGAGCACCATCTCGCAGACCTGGCGGGGATTGCCCTGGTGCAGTTCAAGCCGCACGCCGGGATAGCGCCGCAGGAATTCGCGCACCACTGGGGGCAGCGCATAGCGCGCCTGGGTGTGGGTGGTCGCGATCGACAGCCGCCCCTCGGACTCGCGACTGAATTCGTCGCCGACCTGGCGCAGGTTGTCCACGTCGCGCAGCATGCGCTCGGCGATGGCGAGCACGTGGCGGCCCGGCTCGGTGACCGCCACCAGGCGCTTGCCGTGGCGCACGAAGATGTCCACGCCCAGCTCGGACTCGAACTGACGTATCTGCTTGGAGACCCCCGGCTGGGACGTGAAGAGCGCCTCGGCCGCCTCCGAGACGTTGAGGCCGCGTCGCGCGACCTCGAAGACGTAGCGCAGTTGCTGAAGATTCATTGCCGGTCTCTCCCCACCCCATGACCCGTACCGCCGGGCGCCGTGCTGCCGCGCTCACAATTATAACCAAGAGTTATTTGAGTTTAACCACCAGCCGCTTCCTGAACCTATGAGCGGCCGATACCATGCGCCTCAACCCCATGAAGGCCGGCGCAGCCGCGGGCCGCCGCCGACGGAGAAGCCAGAATGTACCGATACGACGAATACGACCAGCGCCTCGTCGACGAACGCGTCAGCCAGTTCGCCGACCAGACGCGGCGCTACCTCGCCGGCGAGCTGTCGGACGACGAATTCCGCCCGCTGCGCCTGCAAAACGGCCTTTACATCCAGCGCCACGCGCCGATGCTGCGCATCGCGATCCCCTACGGGCTGCTCGCGAGCCGCCAGCTGCGCAAGCTCGCCCACATCGCGCGCACCTACGACCGCGGCTACGGACACTTCACGACGCGCCAGAACATCCAGTTCAACTGGCCGGCGCTCGAGCGCGTGCCGGAGATCCTGGCCGAACTCGCGCAAGTGCAGATGCACGCGATCCAGACCTCGGGCAACTGCATCCGCAACATCACCTCCGAC
>JARFTX010000059.1 GCA_029289265.1 Gammaproteobacteria bacterium | reverse complement strand
CCCGGCTCGCGCTGCGCGCCGCGGCGGTCGCAGCGTGGGTCGCGGTGGGGGCACTGGCCGGGGCCGGCGTCGGCTACCAGTTCGGTCGCGACAGCGGTGCCCCGCCGCTCGCCCGGGTCGACTTCGTCCGCGAGGCGGCGATCGCGCACGCCGTCTATGTGCCCGAGGTGCGCCATCCGGTCGAGGTCTCGGCCGAGGACGAGGCGCATCTCGTCGCCTGGCTCACCAAGCGGCTCGGCACGCCGGTCCGCATTCCCGATCTCGGCGCGCACGGCTTCGCGCTCCTCGGCGGCCGCCTGCTGCCGGCCGCGCAGGGGCCGGGCGCGCAGTTCATGTACGAGGACGAAGGCGGACAGCGGGTGACGCTTTACGTGAGCGTGCGCGAGCCGGCCGAGCCGGCCACCGCCTTCCGCTACGCCGAGCGCGACGGCGTCGCGGTGTTCTACTGGGTCGACCGGCACTTCGGCTATGCGCTGACGGCCGAATTCGGCCGCGACGTCCTGTTGCCGCTGGCGAACGCCGTCTATCATCAAATATCCCCCTGAACTGGCGGGTGGCCTGCACGCCGTGCAGGCGGCGGCGTCCCGCCACCGGGTCGACCGTCGGCCGCGCCGGTTCCGTGTGTCCTGGATGCGTTGAACGAGCCGATCGGGAGGCCGTGGCCGCGCCATGGCGGCCGGTCTCCGACGTCGGGCGGGTCGCATGCCGGCTCGTCCATTCCATCACGTTGACGAGGAGAGATGCATGGACACGAAGCGTTGGCTTGCCGTGGCGGCGGCCGCCCTGACGATGGCGCTGGCATCGGGCGCCGGGGCCCAGAACCTCGAGAAGCTCAAGCAGTTCAAGGTCTCCGGCGTGGATCTCAACATCCCGCCGGTACTGCAGGAAGGCCGCAATGCGGACGCGATCCGCGACAATCTCAAGCGCGTCAGGCTGCCGCCGGGCTTCCGGATCGATCTCTACGCAATCGTGCCCGATGCGCGCCACATGGCGGTCGCGCCGAGCACCAACATGCTGTTCGTCGGCACCCGCAAGACCACCGTGTGGGCGGTGACCGACCGCAACAGCGACGGCATCGCCGACGAGGTCAAGCCGTTCGCGCCGTCGCTCGACTTCAAGGTACCCAACGGGGTGTGCTGGACCCGCGACGGCTTCCTGATCGTGGTCGAGCACAACCGCATCCTCAACTTCCCCGCCGCCGAGTTCTTCTACGAGGGGCCTGACGTCGCGGTGATCGAGGTCGTGCCGCAGGGCAGGCTGATCCCGGTCGAGGAGGAGAGCTTCAACCACGGCGCGCGCACCTGCCGCATCGGCCCCGACGGCAAGCTCTACGTGACCCTCGGCCAGCCCTACAACGTGCAGCCGCGCGACAAGCTCGCCCTCTACGACCAGTGGGGCATCGGCGGCATCGTGCGGATGGACCCGTTCGACGGCAGCGGACGCGAGGTCTACGCGCTCGGCATCCGCAATTCGGTGGGACTCGAGTTCAACCCCGCCGACGGCACGCTGTGGTTCACCGACAACCAGACCGACGGCCTCGGCGACGACGTGCCGCCGGGCGAGATCAACCGCGCGACCCGCCCGGGGCAGCACTTCGGCTATCCCTACTTCGGCGGCAAGGACTTCCGCATTCCGGACTTCGCCAACGACACGCCGCCCGCCGACGTGGTACCGCCGCAGGTCGAGATGGAGGCGCACGCGGCCGACCTGGGCCTGGTCTTCTACACCGGCCGGGCATTTCCGGAGAAATACCGCGGCGGGTTGTTCTCGGCGCAGCACGGCTCGTGGAACCGCACCACGCCGATCGGCGCGCGCGTGATGTTCACCCGCCTCGGCGCCGACGGCAACGCCGAAGCGACCGAGGTCTTCGCCGACGGCTGGCTCGACGAGGAGACCGGCGTCTATCGCGGCCGCCCGGTCGATGTCGCGGTGATGAAGGACGGCTCGCTGCTGGTCAGCGACGACTTCGCCGGTGCGCTCTATCGCATCACCTACACGGGCGAGGCCGCTCCGCGCTGAGCGCGCGCCACGCCGGGGCCCTCCTCCACGGAGGAGCGCCCCGGGGCATCGGCCGGGGTGGCGCATTCCGCCCGTCCCGCGGCATCCGCGCAGGTGGGCGGGGCCGGGCGTCGTCATGTTAAATTCGCCCCCTCGCGCACATATCCATGGGAGACTCGGCACGTGATCCTCGTGACAGGCGGCGCCGGTTTCATCGGCGCGAACTTCATCCTCGACTGGCTGGCAGGTTCCGATGAGCCGGTCGTCAATCTCGACGCGCTGACCTACGCGGGCAATCTCGAGAGCCTCGCTTCGGTCGCCGATGACGCGCGCCACATCTTCGCCCGCGGCGACATCTGTGACCGCGCCCTGGTCGACACGCTGCTCGCGCGCCACCGGCCGCGCGCGATCGTCCATTTCGCCGCCGAAAGCCACGTCGACCGCTCGATCCAAGGCCCGGCGGCGTTCGTGCGGACCAACGTCGAGGGCACCTTCACGCTGCTCGAGGCGGCGCGTGCCTACTGGAGCGGGCTCGACGCCGAGGCGCGGGCGCGCTTCCGCTTCCTGCACGTCAGCACCGACGAGGTCTACGGCTCGCTCGGCCCGGACGAGGCGGCCTTCGCCGAAACCCGCGCCTACCAGCCCAACAGCCCGTACTCGGCGAGCAAGGCGGCGAGCGACCATCTGGTGCGCGCCTGGCACCACACCTACGGGCTGCCGGTGCTGACCACCAACTGCTCGAACAATTACGGCCCGTACCAGTTCCCCGAGAAGCTGATCCCGCTCATGATCGTAAACGCGCTCGCTGGCCGGCCGCTGCCGGTCTACGGCGACGGGCGCAACGTGCGCGACTGGCTCTACGTCAAGGACCACTGCGCGGCGGTGCGCGAGGTGCTGGCGCGCGGCCGCCCCGGCGAGACCTACAACGTCGGCGGCTGGAACGAGCAGCCCAATGTCGAGATCGTGCATGCCGTGTGCGCATTGCTCGACGAGCTCGCGCCCGATGCGGCCGGACCGCGCGCCCGGCTCGTCACCTTCGTGCCCGACCGCCCGGGGCACGACCGGCGCTACGCGATCGATGCGCGCAAGATCGAGCGCGAGCTTGGATGGCGGCCGGCCGAAAGCTTCGAGAGCGGCCTGCGCAAGACCGTCGAGTGGTATCTCGCCAACCCCGGCTGGGTCGCCGACGTGCAGAGCGGCGCCTACCGCGACTGGGTCGCGCGCCAATATGGCGCGCCGGAGACGCAGGCATGACACGCGGCAGGCCCGACCCGAAGCCGACCGCGCGATGCGCACCGTGCGCAGGCGGTGCGGCGCGCCGGTGCGGCCGATCGGCCACCAGGGGCAGCGCATGAAGATCGTCCTGCTCGGCGCCAACGGCCAGGTCGGCTGGGAGCTGCAGCGCGCGCTCGCGCCGCTGGGCGAGCTCGTCGTGCTGTCGCGCGACGGCGCGCCCGGGCATTGCGGCGATCTCGCCCGCCCCGACGCGCTCGCCGCGAGCGTGCGGGCGTTGCGCCCCGACGTGATCGTCAATGCCGCCGCCTACACGGCCGTGGATCGCGCCGAGGCCGACGAGGCCGCCGCGCGCACCATCAACGCGACCGCCGTCGCGGCGCTTGCCGCCGAGGCCGCCCGTGCCGGCGCCTGGCTGGTGCACTACTCGACCGACTACGTCTTCGACGGCGGCGGCACGCGCGCCTGGCGCGAGGACGACACGCCCGCGCCGCTCTCCGTCTACGGCCGCACCAAGCTCGAGGGCGAGCAGGCGATTCGCGCCGCCGGCTGCCGGCATCTGCTGCTGCGCACCTCGTGGGTGTACGCCGCGCGTGGCGGCAATTTCGCCAAGACCATGCTGCGGCTCGCGGCCGAGCGCGAGCGGCTGACCGTGGTCGCCGACCAGGTCGGCGCGCCGACCGGCGCCGAGCTGATCGCCGACGTCACCGCCCACGCGCTGCGCGCCGCGCGCGCCGAGCCGGCGCTCGGCGGCACCTACCACCTCGCCGCGGCCGGCGAGACCACCTGGTGCGACTATGCGCGCTTCGTCGTCGCCACCGCGCGCGAGCGCGGCGTGCGGCTCGCGGTGCGCGAGATCGCGCCGATCGCGACCGCCGACTACCCGACCCCGGCCGCGCGGCCCCTCAATTCGCGCCTCGACACGCGCCGCCTGCGCGAAGCCTTCGGCCTCGTGCTGCCCGACTGGCGCACCGGCGTGCGCCGCATGGTCGAGGAGATCACGCCGTGAGACGGCGGGGCGGCGCACGGCGCGGCGGTGCCGACCACACCCACAGGAGGCGACAGCCATGACCACCCGACGCAAGGGCATCATCCTCGCCGGCGGCTCCGGCACCCGGCTGCATCCGGCCACGCTCGCGGTATCCAAGCAACTGCTGCCGGTCTATGACAAGCCGATGATCTACTACCCGCTCGCGACGCTGATGCTCGCGGGCATCCGCGAGATCCTGATCATCTCTACGCCGCTCGACACGCCGCGCTTCGAGCAGCTGCTCGGCGACGGCGCGCAGTGGGGGCTCGACCTGCACTACGCGGTGCAGCCGAGCCCCGAGGGCATCGCCCAGGCCTTCGTGATCGGCGAGCCCTTCCTCACCGGCGCGCCCTCGGCGCTGGTGCTCGGCGACAACCTGTTCTACGGCCACGACTTCGCCCGCGAGCTGCGCGCGGCGGGTGCGCGCGAGGCCGGCGCCACGGTGTTCGCCTACGCCGTCAGCGACCCCGAGCGCTACGGCGTGGTCGAGTTCGACGCGCGCGGCCGCGCCGTGAGCCTCGAGGAAAAGCCGGCGCGGCCGAAGAGCCGCTACGCGGTGACCGGCCTCTACTTCTACGACGAGCACGTCGCCGAGATCGCTCGCAAGCTCAAGCCCAGCGCCCGCGGCGAGCTCGAGATCACCGACGTGAACCGCCACTACCTCGCGCGCGGCGAGCTCGACGTGCACGTCATGGGGCGCGGCCACGCCTGGCTCGACACCGGCACGCACGAGAGCCTGCTCGAGGCGGGGCTCTTCATCCAGACCATCGAGAAGCGCCAGGGCTTGAAGATCGCCTGCCCGGAGGAGATCGCCTGGCGTGCCGGCTGGATCGACGCCGACGCGCTGCGCCGGCTCGCCGCGCCGCTCGCCAAGAACGGCTACGGGCAGTACCTGATGCGACTGCTCGAGGAGCGGGTGTTCTGATGCGGGCGATCCCGACCGAGATCCCCGACGTGCTGATCCTCGAGCCGCGCGTCTTCGGCGACGCGCGCGGCTTCTTCCTCGAGAGCTTCAACGCGCGCAGCTTCCGCGGGGCGACCGGGCTCGACGTCGCCTTCGTGCAGGACAACCACTCGCGCTCGGCGCGCGGCGTGCTGCGCGGCCTGCACTACCAGATCGCGCAACCGCAGGGCAAGCTGGTGCGCGTTGCGCGCGGGTGCGTGTTCGACGTCGCCGTCGATCTCCGGCGCACCTCGCCCACGCTGGGCCGCTGGGTCGGCGTCGAGCTCTCCGACGCCGATCACCGCCAGCTGTGGATCCCGCCCGGCTTCGCCCACGGCTTCGTCGTGCTGAGCGAAACCGCCGACTTCCTCTACAAGACCACCGACTACTACGCGCCCGAGCACGAGCGCACGATCGCCTGGGACGACCCGGCGCTCGCCATCGCCTGGCCGCTCGAGGCCGAGCCGCTGCTGTCGGCCAAGGACCGAGCCGGCACGCCGTTCGCGCAGGCCGAGCTGTTCGACTGACGCTTCCTCACCGGATCCACTGCAACGGCCGATCGCCCCCTTGCGCGCCGGCGACCGGCTGCCCGGTGCCTGTCCGCCACCACGCCTCGCCAGGCCGCGGGCTGCGATCGGACTCGCCTGTAGCGCGGACGGGGACGCTGCTCCGGGCGGCCGCTACGCGAACTGGATAGGGTGGGTGGCCGCGCGCGCCGTGCGGCGTATCATGGGACCACGGCAACGAGGGAGAGTCCGATGGCGGGAGCACCTGATGCGCTGATCGTCGAGAGGTTGCTCGAGCCGCGCGCCTGGCGGCACGCGGTCGGCGAGGTGCGGCTGATCGAGACCCACATCTCGTGGGTGCTGCTCGCCGGCGACTATGCCTACAAGATCAAGAAGCCGCTCGAACTGGGCTTTCTCGACTACGGCACGCTCGCGCGGCGGCGCGCCGCCTGCGACGAGGAGCTGCGACTCAACCGGCGCACCGCCCCCGAGCTCTATCTCGACGTCGTCGCCATCGCCGGGCCGGCGCAGGCGCCGGTGGTCGGCGGCGACGGGCCGGTTCTCGACTACGCGGTGCGGATGCGCCGCTTCGACCAGGCGGCGCTCTTCGGTGCGCTGCTCGCCGAAGGCCGGCTGGACGGCCCGCTCATCGACCAGGTGGCCCGCCACGTCGCCGAATTTCACGCCGCGGCGGCGGTCGCCGCACCCGGCGGCGGCTACGGCGACGCTGACGCGGTGCGGGCGCCGGCGCGCCAGAACTTCGCGCAGCTGCGCGAGCGGCTCGACGCGCCCGAGCTGCTGGCCGAGCTGGCGGCGATCGAGCGCTGGGCCGAGGCCGAGTTCGCGCGCCTGCGCCCCGCCTTCGATCGGCGGCTCGCCGCCGGGCACGTGCGCGAGGGCCACGGCGACCTGCACCTCGGTAACCTGGTGCTGCTCGGGGCCGAGCCGCGGCTCTTCGACGCGATCGAGTTCAACCCGGCGCTGCGCTGGATCGACGTCGTCGCCGACGCGGCCTTCCTCGTCATGGACCTCGAGGCCCACGGCCGCGCCGACCTCGCCAACCGCTTCCTCGACGCCTGGCTCGCGCGCACCGGCGACTACGCGGCGCTCGCGCTGCTGCCCTGGTACCAGTGCTACCGCGCGATGGTGCGCGCCAAGGTCGCGGCGATCCGCCTCGAGCAACTCGCCGGCGCGCGCCGCGCGCTCGCGCTCGACGAGTGCCGCGGCTACCTCGCGCTTGCCGCCCGCTACACCCGCCCGCGGCGCGCCGCGCTGTGGGTCGCGAGCGGCCCGTCGGGCGCCGGCAAGACCAGCCAGTCGCAGCCGCTGGTCGAGGCGCGCGGCGCGATCCGGCTGCGCTCCGACGTCGAGCGCAAGCGCCTCGCCGGCCTCGCCGCCGAGGCCGAGAGCGGCTCCGGCCTCGGCGCCGGCCTCTACACGTCGGAAGCGAGCCGGCGCACCTACGCCCGGCTTGCCGAGCTCGCCCGAACCGTCATTGCCGCCGGCCGCCCGGCGCTCATCGACGCGACCTGTCTCGCGCGCGGCCAGCGCGACGCCTTCCGCGCGCTCGCCCGCGAGCTCGGCGCGCCTTGCGTCGTGCTCGCCTTCGAGGCGCCGCCCGAGGTGCTGCGGGCCCGCGTGCGCGAACGCGCGGCGCGCGGCGGCGACGCCTCGGAAGCCGACCTCGCGGTGCTCGAGGCGCAGCTCGCCACCCGCGAGCCACCCGGCCCCGACGAGGCCGCCGACACGCTCATCATCGCCACCGACCCGGCGCCCGAGTGGAAGGAGCTCCTGCCGCGGCTCGATGCGCTCACGAACCGGCCGCGAGAGAGTTGAACCGCCGCTTCTTGTAGTTCGTGACGCGCAGACCTGGTCGCACGTCATCGCGGGTGTTGCCACGATGAGGAAACGTGCGCAGGCTTTCGCAGTGACCCACGATGGCTTCGGTGTATCGCGCAGCAATCTCGGGCGAGGCAGCCGCAGCGATGTAACGGTATAGTTCTGCAGGCTGTTCTTCGGCTTCTGGACTGAAGACAACGCGGTAGCTCATCGGGCTTTAGCGTGCTCGCTGGCGAGCCGGCCCCGCACCTGGTCCGCGGTGACTGCACGAGAAGGATCGGCCCTCAGTGCGTCGTAGGCCGTGCCGACCTGGTTATGAAGCCCGGAAAAGGGTCCAGGCTCGGTTTTTTCCCTCGTCAGGGGGTCAGTTCCTCGTGTCGCTTGACACGATGCTTGCCTCGGCAGCCCGAAGGCATACTGCAACACGCTCCTGCACGCGGTGCTGCGCCGCCGCCAGTCCCCGATCCAGCCCGAAGCAGGGGCCACGGGCGGCCGGTCGTTACTCCGGCTGCTATGTCCGCACCACTGGGTCGGGCGATTCTTCCGACCGTACGCTGGCGAGTGATGCGCACCTTCACACCTGCGCTACAGGCACCCGTGGTCCGTGCATTCTGCGCCAATCGCCAGCGGCGCAGGCGTGCCGTGCGGCCTAATCGGGATTGCGGACGGCGAGGCAGTGGACGCTGAACAGCCGCTCGGCGTCGCACCACACCTCGCGCGGGGCGAAGCCGGCGCGGCGCGCCAGCGCGGTGAACTCCGCGACGTCGTACTTGTACGAGTTCTCGGTGTGGAGGCTCTCGCCTTCGGCGAAATCGAAGCGCTGCGCGTTGATCACGACGGTCTGGGCGCGGGCCGCGACGAGGTGCATCTCGATGCGCCCGGCCGGCGCGTTGTAGAAGGCGTGGTGGCGGAAGCCGTCGGGGTCGAGCGTCGCGCCGAGCTCGTCGCGGATGCGCGCGAGCAGGTTGCGGTTGAACGCGGCGGTGACGCCCTGCGCGTCGTTGTAGGCGGCGTGCAGGCGGGCCGGGTCTTTCTTGAGGTCGACGCCGATCAGCAGCCGCCCGTCGGGCCCGAGCAGCGCGGCGACGCGCGCGAGCAGGCGCGCCGCGTCATCCGGGTCGAAGTTGCCGATGCTCGAGCCGGGGTAGAACGCGGCGCGGCGCGCGCCGGGCGGCGCCGCCGGCAGCGCGAAGGGGCGGGTGTAGTCGGCGCACAGCGCGTGCACGGCGATGTCGGGGTGGTCGCGGGCAATCGCGCGGGCCGAGCGCAGCAGGTGCTCGCGCGAGATGTCGACCGGCACGTAGGCGCGCGGGCGCAGCGCCTCCAACAGCACGCGGATCTTGACGTCGCTGCCGCTGCCGAGCTCGACCAGCTGGGTGTCGCGGCCGACGTGGCGGGCGATCGCCGTGCCGTGGGCGCGCAGGATCGCGATCTCTGTGCGGGTCGGGTAGTACTCGGCGAGCCGCGTGATCGCCTCGAACAGCGCCGAGCCGCGCGCGTCGTAGAAGAACACCGGTGGCAGGCGGCGCGGGCGGCGGGCGAAGCCGTCGAGCACCGCGGCGCGGAAGTCCTCGACCGGCGGGTGCAGGTCGTCGAAGCTCAAGTTCGGCGGCGGCGCCTTCACGTGTCGTCCTCGGCCAGCCGAAAGCCCTGGAACTGCCAGCGCTCGTGGGGATAGAAGAAGTTGCGGTAGCTCGGCCGCAGGTGGTCGCCCGGGGTCACGCACGAGCCGCCGCGCAGCACCATCTGGTTGCACATGAACTTGCCGTTGTACTCGCCGAGCGCCCCTTCGGCGCAGCGGTAGCCGGGGTAAGGCCGGTAGGCGGAAGCGGTGTGCTCCCAGACGTCGCCCCATACTTGACGCAGGCCCTCGCCGGGCGCCGCGATCGACGGGTGCAGCAGGCCGCTTTCGCGCAGGTTGCCGGCGATCGGCTGCTCCGCCGCGGCGATCTCCCACTCGGCTTCCGTCGGCAGGCGCCGCCCGGCCCAGCGCGCGTAGGCGTCGGCCTCGTAGAAGCTCACGTGGCAGACCGGCTCGTCCGCGTCGAGGCGGCGCATGCCGGCGAGCGTGAATTGCCACCACTCGCCACCCTGGCGCTCCCAGTAGAGCGGACCGCTCCAGCCGTCCGACTGCACCCGCGCCCAGCCGTCGGTGAGCCAAAGCGCCGGGTTTGCGTAGCCGCCCGACTCCATGAAGGCGAGGAACTCGCCGTTGGTGACCGGACGCGAGGCGAGGCGGAAGGGCTCGAGCAAGCTGCGATGGCGCGGCCGCTCGTTGTCGTAGGCGAAGCCCTCGGCGGCGGCGCCGATCTCGACCACGCCGCCGGGGAAGGCGATCCACTCGAGCGCAGGGCGCGCGGCGCGCGGCGCGGGCGGCAGGTCGGTGCGGTAGGCGGGCCGCAGCGGATTGGCGCTGAAATTGCGCTTGAGGTCGGTGAGCAGCAGCTCCTGGTGCTGCTGCTCGTGATTGAGGCCGATCTCGAGGCGCTCGAGGATCTCCGGCCAGGGCTGGTCGCGGCCTTCGTCGAGCAGCGCCTCGACGTGGCGGTCGACGTGCGCGCGGTAGCGGTAGACCTCCTCGACGTCGGGGCGCGACAGGTGGCCGCGCGCGCCGCGCGGGTGGAAGGCGCCGATCTGCTCGTAGTAGGAGTTGAACAGCGCGCGGAAGGCCGGGTCGAACTCGCTGTAGCCGGGCAGGTAGTCGCGCAGCACGAAGGTCTCGAAGAACCACGTGACGTGGGCGAGGTGCCACTTCGCCGGGCTCGCCTCATCGGTCGTCTGGATCACGTAGTCCTCGGTGCGCAGCGGCGCGCACAGCCGCTCGCTGTCGCCACGCACCCGCCGGTAGGCCGCCCGCCAGGAGCGGCACGACCGCTGCGGATCGACACCCAGCGCGTGCTCGCGTGCTCGCACCAGCTTCATGGTCGGCTCCGGCGGCGATGACGATGGTTCATTGTCGGATCATTTTTGGACGAATTCAAATTGCGCACGCGTCGCGGCCGCATCCGGTGCGCCGGCCGAGGGCCGTGCCGCTTGCTATAAATAAACTTGGTGCTCCGCCTAATTGCGACCCCATGCCGGAGGTGCCCACGATTACCGGTCTCGCCGATCCCTCGGTCGGCCGCGCGAGTTGCGGCGTCGGTGCGCTCGTCGATCTCGACGGCGTGCGCAGCCATGCGCTCGTCGCCGATGCGCTGACGATGCTGGAGAACCTCGGCCACCGCGGCGCGCGCGGTGCCGAGGAGCGCACCGGCGACGGGGCCGGGATGCTGCTGCAGGTGCCGCACGAGTTCTTCGCCGCGGTGGTGCCGGGGCTGCCGGCACGCGGCGGCTACGGAGTCGGGCAGGGTTTCTTTCCGCGCGAGGCGGCGGCGCGCGAGCGGTTGCGCGCGCTGGTCGAAGCGGTCGTGCGCGACGAGGGGTTGGCGCTCATTGCCTGGCGCGACGTGCCGACCGACGCCTCCGGCCTCGGCCAGGGCGCGCGCGACACCGAGCCGGCGGTGTGGCAGTTCTTCGTCGCACCGGCGGCGCCGATGGACCCGGAGGCGCTCGATGCCCGCCTTTACGTGCTGCGCCGCGCGATCGAGCGGCGCGCCTGCGCCGAGCAGCCCGAGGCGCAGCTCTACCTGTGCTCGCTCGACCGCCGCCGCGTCGTCTACAAGGGCCTGCTCACCGCCGCGCAGCTGCACGAGTACTACCCCGACCTGAGCGATGCCCGCGTGCGTTCGGCGCTGGCGCTGGTGCATTCGCGCTTCTCGACCAACACGCTGGGCGCCTGGCCGCTCGCCCACCCGTACCGCCTGATCGTGCACAACGGCGAGTTCAACACCCTGCGCGGCAACAAGAACTGGATGCGGGCGCGCGAGCCGCGGCTCGCCAGCACGCGCTTCGGCGCCGACATCGACAAGCTCCGCCCGGTGATCGACGAGGCGGCGAGCGATTCGGCGGCCTTCGACGCGGTGCTCGAGCTGCTGGTCGAGTCCGGGCGCAGCCTGCCCCATGCGCTGCGCATGATGATTCCCGAGGCCTGGGACAAGGACGCGCGCATGGACGCGCGGCGGCGCGCATTCTACGACTACCACTCGACCATCATGGAGCCGTGGGACGGGCCGGCGCTGGTGGTCGCCACCGACGGCGAGCGCGTCGCCGCGGTGCTCGACCGCAACGGCCTGCGGCCGTGCCGCATCTGGGTGACGCGGGGGCGCCGCCTGATCCTCGGCAGCGAGACCGGGCTGCTCGACGTGCCGGTGGGCGACATCGTCTACAAGGGCCGGCTCAAGCCTGGCCAGCTCTTCGTCGCCGATACGCGGACGCGGGCGATCGTCGCCGAGGACGCGCTCTTCGCCGAGCTCGCCGCGCCGCCCTACCGCGCCTGGCTCGACGCGAACCGCGTGCGCCTCGACGACGAGCTCGAGGAGGCGCCGCAGGGCTGCGCGGCCGCCGCGGACGAGGCCCTGCTCGTGCGCGAGCAGCGCAGCTTCGGCTACACCTACGAGGTGATCGAGCGCCTCGTCGAGCCGATGGCCGAGGCGGGCAAGGACCCCCTCGGCTCGATGGGCAACGACGCGCCGCCTGCGCTGCTGTCGGCGCGTGATCGCCCGCTCTTCCACTACTTCAGCCAGCTCTTCGCCCAAGTCTCGAACCCGCCCATCGATTACCTGCGCGAGGCGCTGGTGACCTCGCTCGGCAGCCACCTCGGGCCCCAGGGCAACCTGCTCGAGGCGCGCCCCGAGCACTGCCGCCGGCTCCATCTGTCGACGCCCATCCTCACCGGCGCGGCCTTCGCGGCGCTCGGCCGGCTCGCCGAGCGCGGCCTGCCCGCCTGCACGCTCGACCTCTGCTTCGCTCCCGAGGGCACGCTCGCCGAGGAGCTCGAGCGGCTGCGCCGTGGCGCCGAGGAGGCGGTCGGGCGCGGCTGCGAGCTCCTGATCCTGTCCGACCGCGGCGTCGGCCCGGCGCGCGTGCCGATCCCCAGCCTGCTCGCGGTCGGTGCCGTCCATCACCATCTGCTGCGCCGGGGGCTGCGCACGCGCGCCGGGTTGGTGCTCGACAGCGGCGAGCCCTGCCTCGTGCATCACTTCTGCACGCTGATCGGCTATGGCGCCGAGGCGGTGCATCCATGGCTCGCTTGGCAAACCGTTGCGCGACTCGCCGCCGACGGTCGCGCCGGGGCGGACGCGCAGGCGGCTGGTGCGCGCTATCGCGAGGCGCTCGAAGGCGGGCTGCTCAAGGTGATGGCGAAGATGGGCATCTCGACGCTCGAAGGCTACAAGGGCGCGCAGGTGTTCGAGGCGCTGGGGCTCGACGACGAGCTGATCGAGGCCTGTTTCGCCGGCACGCCGTGCGCGGTCTCCGGCCTCGGCCTCGCCCAGCTCGAGCGCGAAGTGCTCGCCCGCCACGCCCGCGCCTGGGCGCTGGCGCTGCCGGGGAGCGCCGCGCTCGAAGCGGGCGGCGAGTTCTACTGGCGGCGCGACGGCGAGCTGCACGTGTGGAACCCGTGGACCATCGGCCGGCTGCAGCACGCCGTCCGCAATGGCAACGAGTCGGCCTGGCGCGAGTTCGCCGCCTGGTGCAACGAGGGGCCCGGGCGCGACGCGGCGCTGCGTGGGCTGCTCGAGTTCGCCCCCGATCCGGCGCAGGCCGTGCCGCTCGCCGAGGTCGAGCCGATCGACGCGATCCTGCCGCGCTTCGCGACCGGCTCGATGTCCTTCGGCTCGCTGTCGCGCGAGGTGCACGAGACGCTCGCGGTGGCGATGAACCGCATCGGCGCCCGCTCCGGCACCGGCGAGGGTGGCGAGCATCCCGAGCGTTTCGGCAGCGTGCGCGCCTGCTCGATGAAGCAGGTCGCCAGCGGGCGCTTCGGCGTCACCATCGAGTACCTCGCCGACGCGCGCCAGATCGAGATCAAGATGGCGCAGGGCTCGAAGCCCGGCGAAGGCGGCGAGCTGCCGGCCGGCAAGGTCGACGCCGGCATCGCCGCGGCGCGCTGCACGACACCGGGAGTCGGCCTGATCTCGCCGCCCCCCCACCACGACATCTACTCGATCGAGGATCTCGCCGAGTTGATCCACGATCTGCGCTGCGCCAACCCGAAGGCCGAGATCCACGTCAAGCTGGTCGCGGTCGCCGGCGTCGGCACCATCGCCGCCGGGGTCGCCAAGGCCGGGGCCGACGCGGTGCTGATCAGCGGCGAGTGCGGGGGCACCGGCGCCTCGGTCAAGACCTCGATCAAGTCGGCCGGCGGTGCGTGGGAGCTGGGGCTCGCCGAGACGCAGCAGGTGCTGCTCGCCAACGCGCTGCGCTCGCGCATCCGCGTGCGCGTCGACGGCGGCCTGCGCACCGGGCGCGACGTCGCGATCGCCGCGCTGCTGGGCGCCGAGGAGTATGGCTTCGGCACCACGGCGCTGGTCGCGCTCGGCTGCATCATGCTGCGCAAGTGCCACTGCAACACGTGCTCGGTCGGCATCGCGACGCAGGATCCGACGCTGCGCAAGCTCTTCGCCGGTCGGCCCGAGCACGTCGTCAATTACCTGCGCTTCGTCGCTGGCGAGCTGCGCGAGACGATGGCGGCGCTCGGCTTTCGCACCGTCGACGAGATGATCGGCCGGGTCGACCGCCTGCGCCCGCGCGCGGCGCCGACTGCCCGCGGCCTGCGCCCGGACCTCAAGCGCCTGCTCGTGCGGCCGGCCTCGGACGACGCGCCGCGCAAGACCGGCGCGCAGACGCACCGCCTCGCCGCCCAGCCCGACCATGCGCTGGTGCGCGCCGCCGAGCCGGCGCTCGCGCGCGGTCGCCCGGTTGCGCTCGAGCTCGCGCTCAGGAACCGCGACCGCGCCGTCGGCGCGCTGCTGAGCTGGGCGATCGTGCACCGGCTGGGCGCGCGCGTGCTCGCGCCCGATTCGATTGTCGTGCGCTGTACGGGCTCGGCCGGACAGAGCTTCGGCGCGTTTCTCGCGCACGGCGTCAGCCTGCACCTCACGGGGGATGCCAACGACTACTTCGGCAAGGGGCTCTCGGGCGGGCGCCTGTTGGTGACCACGCCGGCCGGGGCGGGCTTCGTCGCGGCCGAGCACATCGTCGTCGGCAACGTCTCGCTCTACGGTGCGACGGCGGGAGAGGCCTACGTAAACGGCCAGGCCGGCGAGCGCTTCGCGGTGCGCAATTCGGGCGCGCTCGCTGTCGTCGAGGGCGTCGGCGACCACGGCTGCGAGTACATGACCGGAGGCATCGTCGTCGTGCTCGGCCCGACCGGGCGCAACTTTGCCGCCGGCATGAGCGGTGGCGAAGCCTACGTACTGGACGAGACGGGCGGCTTCGCGGCGTGCGTGAATGGCGAGATGGTCGCGCTCGAGCCGCTCGTGGAGGCGCGCGACGAGGCGCTGGTGCGGCGGCTCGTCGAGAACCACGCAGCGCTCACCGGCAGCGCGCATGCGGCTGCCGTGCTCGAGCGCTGGGAGGTGCTGCGGCCGCGCTTCGTCAAGGTCATGCCGCGCGCCTGGGCGGAGGTGCTCGCGCGCGCGCTGCGCGACGGGCGCGACCCGCGCATCGCGCCGCCGCCGCGGGTGCGCCATGCGCTCGCGACGCACTCCTGAGGCGCGGGGGGGCGCTCTGGTGGGCACCCGGCTCGCCCGTGCCCGAAGCCGCTGCGCCACGTTCGGACGCGACCTCCGGGGTCCGGTGGCCCGCGCTGCCGGACGCTGCAGCTGGCCGGCCTGGCGGTCTGCGCCTGCGCGGAGGGACGAACCGTGAGCGAGCGCCACCCGAACGGCTTCCTGCGCCATCCCCGCATTCCGATCGCATACCGCGACACCCGCAAGCGCATCGGAGACTATCGCGAGATCTATGCCGAGGACTGGGACGAGGCAGCGCTGCGCGCCCAGGGCGAGCGCTGCATGGACTGCGGCGTGCCGAGCTGCATGGGTGGTTGCCCGATCGGCAACCTGATCCCGGACTGGAACGATCTGGTGACCCGCGGCAACTGGCGCGAGGCGCTCGCGCGCCTGCACGCGACCAACAACTTCCCCGAGTTCACCGGCTACACCTGCCCGGCGCCGTGCGAGCCGGCCTGCGTGCTGGCGCGCAACCAATCGCCGGTGACGATCAAGAGCATCGAGCGGGCCATCGTCGACATGGGCTGGGCGCGCGGCTGGATCGGCCCCGAGCCGCCGTCGCGCCGCAGCGGCCGGCGCGTCGCGGTGGTCGGCAGCGGCCCGGCCGGGCTCGCCTGCGCCCAGCAGTTGAACCGCGCCGGCCACAGCGTCACCGTGTTCGAACGCGACGACGCGATCGGCGGGCTGATGGTCTACGGCATCCCCGACTTCAAGTTCGCCAAGTACCGCGTCGCGCGCCGCGTGCGCCAGCTCGCCGAGGAGGGCGTCGCCTTCCGCCCGGGCACCGCAATCGGCCGCGACGTGACACTGGCCCAGCTGCGCAGCGGCTTCGACGCGGTGTGCCTCGCGATCGGCGCGACCGTGCAGCGCGACGTCGCGATCCCTGGCCGCGCGCTCGCAGGCATCGAGCTTGCGATGGACTTTCTGGTGCGCGAGAACCGCCGCCAGGCCGGCCGCCGCGTGCGACCGGCCGCCCCGGCGCGCGGCCGCCGCGTCGTCGTGCTGGGCGGCGGCGACACTGGCGCCGACTGCGTCGCCACCGCGCACCGACAGGGCGCGCGTGAGGTCGTCCAGGTGAGCATCAACCCGCGCCGCCCCGCCCAGCGCCCCGCCACCAACCCCTGGCCCGAGCCGCCCCGCGTGCACCACCCCACCTACGCGCTCGAGGAGGGCGGCCGCGAGGAGTTCAGCCTCGACAGCGCCGCCTTCGTCGACTCCGACGGCGACGGCCGCGTCGACGAGCTTCGCCTCGAGCGCGTCGCGTGGAGCTACGACCGGGCCGGGCGGCGCGTCGCAAAGCGCGTGCTCGATTCCGACGTGCGCGTGCCCGCCGGGTTGGTGTTGATCGCGATCGGCTTCGCCGGGCCCGAGCTCGCCCCCTTCGCCGCCGACGGCCTGGCGGCGGGTCCGCGCGGCACACTGCCGGTCGACGCCCGCATGATGACCAGCGTCGACGGCGTGTTCGCCGCCGGCGACGCCTGCCGCGGCCCCTCCATCGTCGTCTGGGCAATCGGCGAGGGGCGCGACGCCGCCCGCCAGATCGACCTCTGGCTCACCGGCGACACCCGCCTGCCGGCAAGCCTGCGCACGCCCAACCCGCCGATCGGCTGAGCGGTGGGGGCAGGGTACGCAACCGCGCGCCCCGGACGCGGTCACAGCACATGTTCATGCACGATCCACCTTGGGTTAAAGTCTCGGACCGGAACGCCATACCGACGGACGACGATCGATGAAGACGGCAGCAAACGGGGGGAGTCGCTGGGGACTGTGGCTGGGCTTCGCGTTGATCGCGGTGCTGCTCGTGCTGCTGATGATCCAGGTCGACCGGCAGTGGCAGCGCATGGCCGAGATGACCCGCATCATGCAGGAGCAGGCCGACGACGTGCGCCGCACCCGCGCGCTGCTGCGCGAGCTCGACCAGGCGCTGCGCAGCGGTGGGCCGCAGCCCGGCCTGGCGGCCCTTGGCGACGGGCAGATCGCCGCCGGCGGGCGGCGCGGGCCGGATGCCTTCGAGCGCGCCCGCCGCGCCGCCGCGCAGCCTGACCACGCGAGCGGCGACTGGCTGATGCTCGCCTTCGGCACGGGGCTGCGCACGATCACGCCGCTGGTGTCGTCCGATGCCTATGCCGCCGAGGTGCAGAGCTACGTGATCGAGTCGCTGATCACGCGCGACCCCGACACGCTCGAATGGCGCGGGTTGGTCGCCGAGGACTGGACGATCTCGGAGGACGGCCTGACCATCACTTTCGACCTGCGCCGCGACGTGAGCTTCTCAGACGGCGTGCCGCTCACCGCCCGCGATATCGCCTTCACCTTCGAGTTCATCATGAACGAGGCGATCGCCGCGCCGCGCTCGCGCGCCTATCTGGCCAAGATCGAGCGCGTCACCGCCCTCGACGACCACCGCGTCGAATTCGTCTTCGCCGAGCCCTACTTCAACAGCCTGCAGCTCGCCGGCAGCATGGACATCCTCGCCGAGCACTTCTACCGGCGCTTCCTCGACGAACCGCGCCGCTTCAACGAGAGCCGGGGCCTGCTGCTCGGCTCGGGCCCCTACCGGCTTGCCGACCCCGAGCGCTGGACGCCCGACCAGGGCCGCGTCGAACTCGAGCGCAACCCGCGCTACTGGGGCCCGGTCGCCGGCTCCTTCGACCGCATCGTCTGGCGCGTGATCGAGAACGACAGCGCGCGGCTCACCACCTTCCGCAACGGCGACATCGACGTCTATGGCGCGCGGCCGCGCGAGTATCGCAGCCTGCTCGACGACGCCGCGCTGATGGCGCGCGCCCACAACTTCGAGTACATGAGTCCGACCGCGGGCTACAACTACATCGCCTGGAATCAGAATCGTGGCGGCGCGCCGACGCGCTTCGCCGATGCGCGGGTGCGGCTCGCGATGACGCACCTCACCGACGTCGCCCGCGTGATCGACGAGATCATGCTCGGCCAGGCCGAGCCCGCGGTGAGCCCGTTCAACCCGCGCTCGCCGCAGCACGACCCGGCGCTCGATCCGATTCCCTACGACCTCGAGCGCGCCCGCGCCCTGCTTGCCGAGGCCGGCTACGTCGAGCGCAACCGCGTGCTGGTCGGGCCCGACGGCAAGCCCTTCGAGTTCGAACTCACCTTCTTCCAGGACAACGAGGACACCCGGCGCATGGTGCTGTTCCTGCGCGACCTCTACGCGCGCGCCGGCATCGTCATGCGGCCGCGCCCGACCGAGTGGTCGGTGATGCTCGAGAACCTGCGCAACAAGGACTTCGATGCGATCACGTTGGGATGGACCTCGGGCGTCGAGATCGACATCTTCCAGATGTTCCATTCCACCCAGACGATGGAAGGCGGCGACAACTTCATCCACTACCAGAACCCCGAGCTCGACCGCCTGATCGATGCCGCCCGCCGCGAGGTGGACGAGGCGAAGCGCATGCAGCTGTGGCAGGCCGCCGAGCGCGTGATGGTCGCCGACCAGCCCTACACCTTCCTGTTCCGCCGCCAGACGCTCGCCTTCATCGACCATCGCCTCCACAACCTGGAGGTCACGCCGCTCGGGCTCAACCTGATGTCGGTGCCGGTCGAGATCTACGTGCCGGCGGCACTGCAGCGCAGGCGCTGAGCGCGGCATGCTGAATTACCTGCTGCGCCGCGCGCTGCTGATGGTGCCGACGCTGCTCGGCATCACCATCGTGGTCTTCGTCGTGATGGCCGCGGCGCCGGGCGGCATCAGCGCGCAGTCGCTGGTCGACGGCATGAACCTCGAGCCCGAGACGCGCAGGGCGCTCGAGGACTACTACAACCGCCTCTACGGCCTCGACCAGCCGCCGCCGGTGCAGTACGTGCGGTGGCTCAACAACATCTCGCCGGTGGGCTTCGTGCGCGAGGCCGACGGCAGCCTCGGCGCGTTTTCGCTGTGGAAGGGCTCGGACCTGGGCGTGAGCTTCCGCTACGGGCGGCCGGTCACCGACCTGCTGGCCGAGCGGCTGCCGATCACGCTGCTGCTGAACCTCCTGTCGATCCCGCTCATCTACGCGGTCTCGATCGCGATCGGCGTGCAGGCGGCGCGCGCCCGCGGCGGGCGCTTCGATGTCGCCTCCAACGTCGTGCTGCTCGGGCTGTGGTCGGTGCCGACCATGCTCGCCGGGGTGCTCTTCATCGGCTTCTTCGCCTCCGAGCAGTACTGGCGCTGGTTCCCGACCGCCGGCCTGGTGCGCCGCGAGGCGCTCGACCAGACCTTTCTGCCGTGGCTCGCGAGCGGGGGGGATCTGGCGCTGCTGTTCGTCGTCGTCGGCGTCGCGACGGCGCTGCTGGTGTGGGCCGCGGCGCAGGCGCCGCGCACCCTGCGTCGCGGCGGCGGGGCCGCGCTCGGCGCCGTGCTCGGCTACCTGATGGCGGCCGACCTCACGGGCTTCGCGCCGGGCGCGTTGCACGCGGTGCTCGCGCTCGCTGGCGGCATCCTCACCGGCGCGCTCGCCGGCCTGCCGGCGCCGGCGCTGCGGATCGCGCTCGCCGGCGGCCTCGGCCTGGGCCTGGGCGTCGGGCTCGCGCGCGCCGCCGGGGTCGAGATCGTGCAGGCGGGCTACCTCTTCGACCGCGCCTGGCACCTGGTGCTGCCGGTCATCGCGCTCTCCTATGGCGGGCTTGCCTTCCTCGCCAAGCTCACGCGCTCGTCGCTGCTCGAGAACCTCGCCGCCGACTATGCGCGCACCGCGCGCGCCAAGGGCGTCGACGAGGAGACGGTGCTGTGGCGCCACGTCTTTCGCAACTCGCTCCTGCCGCTGATCACCGTGTCGGCGACGCTCCTGCCGAGCCTGCTCGCCGGCTCGGTGATCGTCGAGAGCATCTTCAGCATCGACGGCATGGGCAAGCTCGCGGTCGAGGCGG
>JARFTX010000110.1 GCA_029289265.1 Gammaproteobacteria bacterium | reverse complement strand
AGGTCGCCGTAGTGCAGGATGAAGTGCTGGTCCGGGACGTGCGGATCCTCGTAGATGTGATCGACGCGCTGGGTGTTGAAGAGCGAGGCGCGGCGCTTGATGCCGTGCACCTCGTAGCCCTTCTCGAGCAGGAATTCGGCGAGGTAGGAGCCGTCCTGGCCGGTGATGCCGGTGATGAGGGCTTTCTTTCTCATGGGCGGAAGGCGGTCGGTGGCCGCAGCGTCGCGGCGGGCGGGAAATGCGGGGGTTCGTGCGGGCGGTGCGGTAGAATCTCGCGGCCTTGCCTGCTCAGGACCCCCGCCGTGGCGCCGGATTATCCCACGCCGATCGAATTCGTGACAAACGCCGCCCTATGAGCGCACGCCGCCTCACCGTCGTGCAGACCCTGCCCGCGCTCGACTCGGGCGGCGTCGAGCGTGGCACGCTCGAGATCGCCCGTGCGCTGGTCGAAGCCGGTCACCGCTCGATCGTCGTGTCGCGCGGCGGAAGGCTGGTCGAGCGCCTGGAAGCCGAGGGCAGCGAGCACGTCGCGCTGCCCGTCGATCGCAAGTCGCCGATGGCGCTACTCCAGGTGCGCCGCTTTCGCCGCCTTGTCGCGGCGCTCGCGCCCGACGTCGTGCATGCGCGTTCGCGCCTGCCCGCCTGGATCGCGTGGTTCGCCCTGCGCGGCATGCCCACGGCGGCGCGGCCGGCCTTCGTCACCAGCGTGCACGGGCTGTATTCGGTGAGCGCCTGGAGCGCGATCATGACGCGTGGCGATCTGGTCGAGGTGGTCTCGGAGACCGCGCGTCGCTACGTGCTCGATAGTTATCCGGCGTGTCCGCCCGAGCGGCTGCGAGTGATTTATCGCGGCGTGGACGAGGCGGAGTTCCCGTGGGACTATCGGCCGGATGCGGATTGGCTGGCGCGCTGGGAGTCTGAGTGCCCGCAGCTCGGCGGCCGGCGCGTCCTGACGCTTCCCGGACGGATCTCGCGGCTCAAGGGCCACGAGGCCTTCATTCGGCTCATCGGGCGCCTCCGCGGCGCGGGCACGCCGGTGCACGGACTGATCGTCGGTGGGGCCGAGCGCGGCAAGGAGCGATACCTCGCAGAGTTGCGGAGCCGCGTGCGCGAGGCGGGCCTCGTGGCCGACATCAGTTTCACCGGGCTGCGCGGCGACATCCGCGAGATCTTCAGCCGCAGCGACCTGGTGCTGTCCCTGTCGGAGAAGCCGGAGAGCTTCGGCCGCACTGCGCTCGAGGCGCTGGCGCTGGGCGTGCCGGTGGTCGGTTGGGCGCGCGGCGGGGTCGGGGAGATACTCGCCGAGTTGTTTCCAGCGGGCGAGGTCGCGCCGGGCGATGAGGAGGCGTTGTGCGCGCGGGTGCGTAGCCTGCTCGCGGAGCCGCAGCGCCCGGTGCGCCGCGACGGCCGTTTCAGCCGTGCGGCGATGTGTGCGCAGACGCTCGAGCTCTATCGCGAGGTGGCGGGCTGAGCGCCTGGGGTGGTGGCCGGACTGGCCATGCCGCGAAACGAATCGAACGGGAGGGACGGCGCATGGCCGCCATGAAACAAGTCGTCTGCATGAAGTGGGGCACCCTGTACGGTGCCGACTACGTGAACAAGCTCTACGCGATGGTCCGTCATCGCACCACGGGGCCGCTGCGCTTCGTCTGCCTCACCGACGACCCGGACGGCGTGAGGCCGGAGGTCGAATGCCTCGATTGCCCGACCGTCGACATCCCCATGCCCTATTGCCTCACAGGGTGGCGCAAGATCGCGCTGTGGGCGCGGCCTGAGGACCTGTTCGGCTTCCAGGGGGACTGGCTGTTCCTGGATCTCGACGTGGTGGTCACCGGCAGCCTCGACGATTTCTTCGAGTACGAGCCCGCCAAGCCCTTCGTCGTGATGCAGAACTGGACGCAGCCCGGCCAGGGCATTGGCAACACCTCGGTGTATCGCTTCCGAGCGGGCTGTGCGCCGATTCTGCTCGAGCGCATGCTCACCGACTTCGAACGGATCCTGCGCGCCCACACCAACGAGCAGACTTACGTGAGCCGCGAGATCGGCGAGGTCGCGTTCTGGCCCGACCCGTGGTGCCAGCTTTTCAAGGTGCAGTGCGTGCCGGCTTGGCCGCTGCGCTTCTGGAAGGCGCCGCAGGTGCCTGCCGACTGCCGTGTCGTCGCCTTCCCCGGTTCGCCCAATCCGCATGAGGCCGCGCGCGGCATCTGGCCCGAAAAGCGCGCCTACAAGCGCCTCTACAAGTTCATCAGGCCGGCGCAGTGGATCGAGCGCGCATGGACGGACGCCGAGGCGGCGCTGCGCAAGGCTTGAAGTGATGGCAGGCCGGCAGGGCACGCGCGAGGCCCCGATTCGCGTCAAGCTGATGAGCCGCATGCCGGAAGCGGAACTGTTGCGCTATTTTCCCGGCGGCATGCCGTACTGGGGTGAGTGCGAATTCGTCTTCGACCTGGATGCGCGCGACTATGACTGGCTCGTTGTCTACGACGACTTGCCACCGCGCGCCGGCGAGCGGCGCTCGAGCCGTGTCGAGGCGCTCGCCTGTCCGCGCCGCCACACGTTGCTCGTCACGACGGAGCCCTCGTCGATCAAGGTCTACGGGCGCAGCTACTGCGCACAGTTCGGTCACGTTCTGACGAGCCAAGAGGAGTGGGCCCTGCCGCACCCTCGGCGCATCCACGGCCAGCCGGCGTTGCACTGGTTCTATGGCGCGGCGCCGGGCGCGTATCGAAGCATCGACGCGATGCGGGCGCATCCGCCGCTCGCCAAGTCGGCCGATCTCTCGACCGTCTGCTCGTCGAAGCGACAGGGGCATACGCTGCACGACCGGCGCTTCACTTTCACCTGGTGGTTCAAGGGCGTGATGCCCGAGCTGGAAATTTTCGGGCGGGGTGTGCGACCGATGGCGGACAAGGCCGACGCGCTCGACACGTTCCGCTACCACCTTGCCATCGAGAACTACCGCGGAGCGCACCACTGGACGGAGAAGCTCGCCGATGCCTTCCTAGGCTGCACGCTGCCGTTCTATGCAGGGTGTCCCAACGCCGCCGACTACTTTCCGGACGAGAGCTTCATTCCGATCGATCTCGACCGGCCCGAAGAGGCAGCGCGCGTGATCCGCTCCGCCATCGCTTCGGGCGAGTACGAGAAGCGCCTGCCGGCGATCATGGAGGCCCGCCGGCGCGTGCTTGAGGAGTACTCGCTCATCGCGACCGTTTCCCGCATCGTCGGCGAGCGGCACACCGAGGCTGCCGCCGCTGAACCCGGCGCGCGCCTGTATTCGCGGCGGGCGCTGCGCAGGGCGCGGCCGTGGGTGCTCGCAGAGCAGCTATACGGTCGGATTCTCCAGACGCTGCGGCGCTGAGAAGCCGAAGCCCAGCCCCAGCAGGTAGAAGGACATCAGCACCTGCTCCGAGCCGAAGAAGTCCTTGTGGCTGCCGAAGGGTAGCCACATCAGCACGAAGGCGAGCAGGCAGCCCCAGCCGAAGCTCGCCGCCGCAGCGCGCGGCAGTGCAAGCTCGCGCACCAGCCAGCCGTAATAGGCGAGGAAGGCCGCCAGCCCGATCGCGCCGGTACCGAGCAGGATCTCGATCAGCACCTGGTGCGTGTGCAGGATGTCGACCTCGGCGGTGACGTAGATCGAGGCCGGATCGAGGTAGGGCTTGATCGCTTCGGTCATGTGGCCGGGGCCGATGCCGAGCAGCCAATTGTCGCCGGCGAGCGCCAGGGCTGGCTCCCAGATATCGAGGCGGTAGGAGAGCGCGAGGTTGAGCGTGTCGCGGTCGACGCCGCCGAGCAGCACGGCGGTGTCGACGACGCGCTGGTGGAAGCTGGGGCTCACGAAGAAGAG
>JARFTX010000109.1 GCA_029289265.1 Gammaproteobacteria bacterium | reverse complement strand
TGCAGGATGGTCCAGCCATCGACACCGGGCAGCATCACGTCGAGCACCAGCAGATCGTAGTCGCCGGTGAGCGCAAGATGCATGCCATCCAGGCCGTCGCGCGCCAGGTCGGTCACGAAGCCGGCTTCGCCCAGCCCCTGGCGCAGATAGTCGCCGGTTTTCGGTTCGTCCTCGACGATCAGAATTTTCACCGATGTGTTCCGCCTGTTGCGATGAGGAGATTCTGCCAGTGCTTGCCAGGGGTGTCGTGAAGATTACAAAGATGTAATCCCGGTGTCAGCTTGCTGTCCGGATCGCACTCGCATCATGCCGGGGTCGATAGGCTGAGGGCATCGGTATCACCGCGGCAAACGGCCATGATTCACCCCCCACCCGATCAGGAGAATTGTCATGAAAATCTTGTCACCCACCTTCTTTCCCCGTGTCGTCATCGTTTCGGTTGCGCTCGCAGGCTTGCTTGGCCTGAGTGCCGGCCAGGTGATGGCGCAGGCTGGACACGCCGGACACCACCGTGGTCACGCCCCGGCCGCGGCAAGCGCGGGGGCCGCCGACGCCGCTGCGACCGGCATGTCGGAAGGTACGGTCCGTCGGGTCAATGCCGGTGCCGGTACGCTGACGATTGCTCATGGCCCGCTTGCGAATCTCGACATGCCGCCGATGACGATGACCTTCCGGGTGAGCGGTGAGGCGTCGCTCGAAGGGCTGTCCAACGGCGACAAGATCCGTTTCGCCGCGGACAAGGACGGCGACGAGTTCATCGTTACCGCGATCGAGAAGCAAGGCAACTGATCGATCGGGGCCGAGAGGCCCGACGCCTCGAGGCCTGAAAACCGTCAGCCGGCGCCGAGGAGTTTCTCTGGCCGACCACCCGAGATCGATGTCCACATCATGACCCCGATGACAGTCTTCATCTTCCCCCTTCGGAACGCGCTGCGGCTCACCGTGGCGCTGACCTTGGCATGGAGCCCGGTCGCCGCCGCAGAGACACCCCTGGGCGCCGATCTCGACACGTTGATCGCCCATGCGCGCGAACACAACCCCGCGCTCGTCGCGAGTCGTCTCGACGCCGCCGCCGCCCGCGAAAGGGTGGTGTCGGCGACCGCCTTGCCCGATCCGCGTGTCGAAATCGAGTTGATGGACGTGACCAACGCGATGAACCCCGGGCGCCCGGCCTCGCTGCTCCCCGGCGAGGTCGGCACGACCACGCTGCGGGTGTCGCAGATGTTGCCTTTCCCGGGCAAGCGTGCGCTGCGTGGGGAAGTCGCCGGTGCGCTCGCCGAAGGGGCGGCTGCCGACGTTCTCCAGACCAGGATAGAGATCGAGGCCGCGATCCGGCGTGCCTATGTCGCCTACTTCCGTGCGGCGGACCAGGCGCGCATTCTGGACGAGACGATCGCGCTCAACGAGAGTCTCGAAGCATTGGCGCTGAGTCGCTACGGGCTCGGTCTCACCACCCAGCAAGACGTGTTGCAAGTGCAGGGCGAGCTCACCACCTTGAGGATACAGGCGGTCGAACTGGCTCGGATGCGAGCGGCCGCGCAGGCCAGTCTGAACGCGCTCCTGGCGCGTGCGCCGAATGCGCCGCTGGCCGAGCCGGTCGCATTGCCGATGCTGCCGCCTCCAGCCGTGCTGGCGTCCCTGGTCGAGCAGGCGACGCAGCATGCACCTGTGCTCGCACGCGCCCGCTCCGAACTCCTCGCGGCCGAGCGCAACAGCGCCTTGACCTATCGCGACCGCTATCCGGATTTCGGGGTGTCGATCGCCAACAACCGTCCCCGTGGCGGGCGTGACAGCTGGGACGTGATGTTCGAGCTCAACATCCCCTTGCAGCAGGCGAGCCGCCGCGCCCGCGAGCGCGAGGCCGAGTACGCACGTGGCGCGGCCGAGGCTCGTCGAGACGCGGCCGAGCACCGCCTGGCCGGTGCCGTCGGCGAAAGCCATGCCGCGCTCGAGGCGCGCCGCGGGCAGGCCTTGCTGATACGCGACAGCCTGCTGCCGCAAACCGAGGCCGGCCTCGCCTCGGCACGCGCAGGCTATGAAACCGGCTCGGTGGGTTTTGCGTCGGTACTCGCCGCCCAACAGCGCGTATTGAATGCCCGTCTCGCGCTGCTCGAAGCCGAGGCCGAAGCCGCGCTGGGCGCGGCCGATCTGGAACAACTCCTGGGAACCCCATTGTGAAATCCGTCCTCAAGCCTGTCCTGATCGTCTCTGTCGTCACGGTTGCGCTCGCCGCCGGCTACTACACCGGCCAGCTGTCTTCGTCCGGCCACGCTGGCCATCCTGTCCTGAGCCTCGACGCGCACGCCGCAGGGGATGATGCGCCGGCGTCATCTCCGGCCACAGCTGCCGCAGCGCCGGCAACCGCGTCTGCAACAGCGCCAGGCGAGCGCGTGATCCTTTACTACCGCAACCCGATGGGGCTGCCCGATACCTCGCCGGAACCCAAGAAGGATTCCATGGGCATGGACTACATTCCGGTCTATGCCGATGAGCAGGGCGACGATGTCGGTACGGTCCGGGTGAGCCCGGCTCGCTTGCAGAGCCTCGGCGTGCGGACCGCGCCGGTCGAGCGGCGTGCCCTGGATGCGGCGCTGCGCGCAGTCGGCCGGATCGAGCTCGACGAGCGACGCATCCACGACGTGTCGCCGCGCTTCGAGGGCTGGATCGAGCGCCTGCATGTCAACGCGACCGGTGACCCGGTGCGCAAGGGGCAGCCGCTATTTACCGTGTACAGCCCGGAGCTCGCGTCGGCGCGACAGGAGCTGGCGATCGCCGAGCAGCTGCGCGCGCGCGCGGGCGAGGCCGACCCCGCGGCCCGCGAGGGCGCGCAACGGCTCGCCGAGGCAGCCCGTGCGCGGCTGCGCAACTGGCAGGTCGGGGGCGGGACTGGCGGCAACAGCGTGGTGTTCAGCGCGCCGGCCGACGGCATCGTGCTCGAGAAGGCCGCGGTCGAGGGCATGCGTTTCACCCCTGGCATGCCGGTCTATCGCATTGCCGATCTTTCCGCGGTGTGGGTGCTTGCCGACGTTTATGAGCAGGATCTCGCCCGGATCGCCCCCGGCCAGCCGGCGCGGGTCGGCATCGATGCCTATCCAGGGCGCAGTTTCGACGCGCGCATCACTTACATTTACCCGACGCTGAACGCCGCGACCCGGACCACCCCGGTGCGGCTGGAGCTGGCGAACACCGAGGGTTTGCTGCGGCCGGGCATGTTCGCCCATGTGGAACTTGTCACCGGGGGCGACACCACGCGCCTGAGCGTGCCGGCGTCGGCCATCATCGACGATGGCCAGCGCCGCATCGTGCTGGTCGCCGAGGGCGAAGGGCGCTTTCGCCCACAGCTCGTCGAGACCGGGCTGCGCGACCGCGACCATGTCGAGGTCCTGTCCGGCCTGGAAGGCGACGAGCGGGTGGTCGTGTCGGCCAACTTCCTGATCGATGCAGAGAGCAACCTGCAGGCTGCGCTGGCGAACTTCGGCGAGGGTGATCCGGAGACCGGTCCGGCACGCTTCGAGACCCGGGGGGCCTTCGAAGACTTCTTCGACGACAGTGGAACGGTGATGATGCGGCATGAGGCGATCCCCGCGCTGTCCTGGCCGGCGATGTCGATGGAGTTCGGGTTGGAGGATCCAGCGCTGGTCGAGGGGCTGGCGCCCGGTACGCCGATCCGCTTCGCCTTCGAGGACCGGGGCGATGGCGAGTTCGTGGTGGTCGAGATCGAGCCCGAGGCGAACTCGGGTGCCGAGTCCCCGCGCCTGATCGACGCTACGCCGGCTCCCCACCCTGCATCGTCCGGTGCGTCCGGCGGCCACCGCCACGAGGGCCACTGAGATGCTCAATCGTCTCATCGAGTGGTCCGGGCGCAACGTCTTCATCGTCGTGCTGG
>JARFTX010000007.1:67152-90816 GCA_029289265.1 Gammaproteobacteria bacterium | reverse complement strand
CCGAGCGCACCATCGTTGATCGCGCCTTCCCGCAATGGGCCGGCCGCATCCAATGTCCCATCGAGCTCGCGAGCCGCGACGCGCTCGACTCGGTGAGGGCCAAGCTCCGCGTTCCAAGCCAGCCGGTTGCCTGAGGATCGCGGTGGATTCGGCCTTGCCGGTCCAGGCGTTCCTCGCGATAATTCGGTACAGGAATTATGTACAAGTGCAGGGCCGCGATGACGATAGAGACGACCTACAGCCAGGCGCGCGAACAGCTGAAATCGCTGATGGATCGCGCCGTCGATGACCACGAGGTCATCGTCGTGCGCCGCCGCTCGGGCGGCGCGGTGGCGATGCTCGCCGCCGACGAGCTCGAGAGCCTGATGGAAACCGCCCACCTGCTGCGCTCGCCGAAGAACGCCGAACGGCTGCTCGCCGCGCTGGCAAGGGCGCGCGGCGAGAGCCTTGCTCCGACTTCGCTCGACGATCTCGCGCGCAAGGTGGGCCCGGATGCCGAAGGCTGATCGGCAGGCGGTTTGTCATCCCGAGTTTCTCGAGGACTTGCAGCACTGGATCGATACCGATCGCCGCGTGGCCAAGCGGCTCGTCGAGCTGATGCGCGCGATCGTGCGCGATCCGTTCGCCGGCATCGGCAGACCCGAGCCGCTCAAGTACCTCGGCCCCGATGTGTGGTCGCGGCGCATCACGCAAGAGCACCGTTGCGTGTACCTGGTCAAACATGACCGCGTGGAGTTCCTGCAAGGCCGCTACCATTACTGATTCGGTCTCGAACTACGTCCGGCCGTCTCGATCAGCACTTGCGCATCGTCGGGTGTAGACATATAAACACATAAACACCTGACAGCGCGGATGGAATGAAGATGGCAGCTTTGACAACGACACGCTGGAACGTGGCCGTATCCACGGAAACCGATCAGGCGCTCCGAATGTTTCTGGCCAGCCGCGGAGGCGGGCGCAAGGGGGACCTCTCGCAGTTCATCGAGGAGGCCGTGCGTGCGCGCATCTTCGAATTGACCGCGCAGGAGGCAAAGGCTGCGAATGTCGGGATCAGCGAAAAAGATCTGTCCGCAATGGTCGAGGAGGCGCTCCGCGCGCGCAGCAGTCGGCTGAGTGCAGAGCACGGGACGACTGACGTTCTCACAAGTGCCGCTCGTCCTTCAACATCGAAAGGCGATTAGAAGGTCCCTTCCCCTTCAAGGGGAAGGACAGGATGGGGATGGGTCACAAGGAGTCCTATGCACGGCCAGACCGACGCTACGACCAAGACCTTCGCAAGTGGCCTGCGCAAGACCATGACCGATGCGGAAAGAAAGCTCTGGCGGCGCTTGCGCGGCAGGCAACTTGGCGTCAAGTTTCGTCGCCAGCATCCTTTTCAGGGCTACGTCCTCGATTTCGTATGCCTGGAGCGTCAGCTCGTTGTCGAGGTAGATGGCTCACAGCATGCGGACGCGGCCGTTAAGGATGCGGTGCGGACTGAGGTACTGGCTGGCGCCGGATTTCGTGTGGTGCGCTTCTGGAACAATGAAGTACTGGCGCAAACGGACGATGTGGTGGAGTTCATCGTGCGGGAATTGAACGCGAGCCTATCGTGCGGGAGCAAGAACCCATCCCCATCCTGTCCTTCCCCTTGAAGGGGAAGGGACCTGCTAATCAGTTCCTGCGGCACTCGGTGGGTGAAATTCAGTCCGCGCAAGAGCCTAGTGCTGCTAGGGATTTGGAGGTTTCAGGCTGGGCGAAACAATGACCCAGCATCGCGACCAGCTCCCGCACCCGCTCACCATCAAGCGGGCCGTTGCGCGCGCCCGCACACACCGCGCTGCGAAACCCGGCGAAGTCGGGGGCGAGGCGAACGACCCGGGGAAGATCGGCAAGGCGCAGCGCGCCGGCGAGGCCGAAGGCGATGCCGGCCGTGCGGGCGGCTTCGCGGGTTGCGGCGAGTTCGGGCGCCGCGACGCGCTCGAACAGGCTGCCCGCGGCCTTGTCCTGGGTGTCGAGCATCACCGCGGCGAAGCCGAGCCGCGCAGCATGTGCGACGAGGCGGGCGTCCACGCCGTCGTCGGCGATCAGCACCGGGACGATCTTCGCCGCCGAATATGCCGCCAGGCGCTCCAGCGTCGGGGCGGCGAGCGGCCCGCGCAGGCCGACCTTGACGAGGTCGACGCCGCAGGCGGCGACCGCAGCGATGCGGCGGTCGATCTCGTCCGGCTGGTCGAGCGGCACGTCGCCGATGGTCGCGCTGATCGGCGCCTGGACTCCGCCCGTCCGCAGTGCCGCGACAATGTCGCGGATCGTCTCGACGGGCAGTCCGCCGAGCGCGCCGGCGGCCGGGTCCTTGAGGTCGATCAGGTGTGCGCCGGCCGCTGCAGCGGTGAGCGCTTCGGCGCGGCTGCGCACGCTCACCAGTACGCGTGTCATGGCGCCGTGCCTCCTTCGGCGAGCGCGTAATAGTCGGCGACCGCCACCTGCAGCCAGCCCCAGGCTTCGCGCTCGGCGGTGCCGGCCGTCTTGTCGATGGCGATCTGCAGGTAGGCCATCTCGGCGTCGATCTTAGCGCGCGGCAGCATGCCGAGGCGGCTCACCAGGATTGCGCCTTCGAGCACCGCCGCCTGCGCGCGGTTGAACCCGGCGAACGGCGCTTGGGTGCGCTCGCAGACGCGCCGCATCACCAGTACCGGACGCTGCGCATCGTCGCGCACCGCGTCGAGGCGCAGCTCGACGTGGGCCAGCGCGCCGGCGAGGCGCACGCCCGGCACCGACTCCGCGGGCACGCACGGCCAGTCGTGGCGGCCGGTGATGCAACCGGCGAAGACGCGCACGTCGGTGGTGAGGTTCATCACCGCCGCACCGGTGGCGAGCACGTTGTCGAGCGTGCGCGACGGCTTGAAGGGCTTCAGCAGCACCGCCTCGCCTTCGTGCTGGATGCCCATCGGCGCGATGTGCGTCATGCCCTCGGGCGAGACGGTCGTCACCACGGTCTCGAAGATGGCGGTCAAATCGGGTTCTCCTTTGCGTCGATTGCCGGGAGATTGCTTTCCATGTCCCCGGCCTCGTCGAGGGCGGTCAAGCCGGCCCCTCCTTGCCCTCGTTCGGCCGCGCGTCGTGGTCGGGCGCGCGCGAATCCGGCGCCGGGTCGGCGGCGCAGCCCCAGGCGAGCGCGTTGTCCTGGGCGTAGCGCTTGCCGAGGCTCCAGGCGATCTCTGCGCGGGCGAGCTCGACGCCCATGTAGAAGGCGTGGCTGCCGTCGTGATCCAGCCCGAGCTTGGGGAACAGCTCGAACGGGTCGGTCGCGACGTGGTGGCCGTCGCGGTTGTAGACGTGCAGCCCGTCGGCGGCGATCTGGACGCGAAAGCTCGGGTCGCGCACCGCGCGCGCGAGTGCGGCGATCTCCTCGGGCGTGTCGGGGAAGGGGCGCTTGTCGTGCACGGTCATCAGCGCGTCGCTGAGTCCCTTGGGCAGGCTGCGCGACTCGCGCGCTTCGTGGAGGATCCGGCGCGCGAGGTCGATCTCGCGCACGACGCGGCGGGCGTGGCCGCTCACCTGGGTGGTCAGCACGGCGGAGGCGTGCAGCTCGGTCGCCATGCCGATCAAGAGCGCGTTGATGCCGCAGGTGTCGGCTTCCAGCAACTCGGTGACGTTGCCGGTGCCCATCATGATCGGCGCCTCGGGGTAGCGGTCGCGCAGCCGTTGGTAGCGGCACACCGAGCGCACCAGCCCGAAGGGCAGCGGGTCGAGGATGGCGTCGGCGAGAAACGGCCGGCCGCGCGCGGCGAGCGCGTCGATCGCGGCGTAGAGCGAGGCCTCGTCCTCGGGCTCGCGCGGGATCAGCACGGGGGTCGAGGCCACCTCGTCGGCGATCCACAGGGTATCCGCCGTGAGGCTCAGCAGGTAGTCGGCGCCGGCGCGTCCGCCGCGCACGAGCTCGCGCGTGTCGAGCGAATCGACGCTCACCCGCAGGCCCGCCTCGTGCAGCGCCTGCACGGCGTCTTCGAGATGGTCGAACGGCGTCTCCGGCAGGCAGCCGAGGTCGATCACGTCGGCGCCGTCGGCGGCGTGGGCGCGCGCGCGGGCGACGATCTCGTCGACGCTGAGGCGCGGTGCGTCGACGATCTCGGCGAAGATGCGGATGTCGTGGCGCGAGAGGTCGGCCGGCTTCGCCTTGCGGTCGAACCAGGCGGGGATGTCCTTCAACTCGTCGGGGCCGCGCACGACCGGGACGCCGAAGTGCTCGGCAAGCGGCGCGAGCTCGCCGCGGCAGCGCCCCGGCACCATGATGCGGTCGGCGGGCATCGGCTCGCTGCGCGGCAGGCGGCGGCGGATCATGTCGGCGGTCATCAGCCCGGCGACCTGCAGGCCGAGCTCGCGTACCTCCCAGGTGAAGGGCGCCGGCTCGAGCGAGGCGAGTACGCGTTCGAGGCTGGCCTGCGCGAGGCGGCCGGTCAGAAAGAGGATGCGTTCCACGTCAGGGAAAGCTCCGCCAGCCGGTGATCCAGGCTCGCCTCGAGTTGCGCGAAGGTGTCGCTCACCCGGCAGAAGTCGATGCCCCGCAGCCGCTCCAGGTTCTCGAACTCGATGTTGCGCGGGCGCAGCTCGACCCAGTCGCGCGGGCTGCGGGTGATCACGACCGGCTCGGTGTCGCAGGCGAACACCAGGCTCGGGATGCCGAGCTTGCCGGCCTGGGCGAGCATGTTGGTGGGCAGCGTGTCCGAGATGCCGAAGGCGCACTTCGCCACCGTGTTGCTCGTCGCCGGCGCGATCACCACCGTGTGGTAGACGCCCTCGTAGAGCATGCCGACCGGCACCGAGCTCGCGGTCTTGTCGCGGAAGACGCGGTACTGCTCGCGCAGCGTCTCGACGCGGTAGCCGTAGAGCGGAAGTACCTCCTCGGCGGCGGCCGAGAGAAAGAAATCCACGTCCGGCAGCCGCATCGCCAGCTCCATGCACTCGGCGAGGTAGTGCCCCGAGCCGGTGACCGCCCAGGCGAAACGCTTGCGGCCGGACGGGCTGTGCGGGGGCGGGTCGATCGGGCTGTTCATCGTGCGGGCCGTCGGGAGGTGGGAGGCGACGTTCGCGCGGACGCAGCGTCGACGCGCGGAAGCCGGTGTGCACGACCCAGTCTAGCCGAAGTCGCCGATTGGCGCGAAAAGTGCTTTCCACTGCCATGATGCGCAGTGGCAGCGTCGGGCGCGACATGGGCGTGCCCGGCCGACGGGTCTCGCAGCGGGCCGACTGGGTGGGCGGCACGGGGGCGCCGCGGCGTTGTCCACCGCAACAGGAAGCCCATCGCGCCGCACAGCCTCACGCCAGCACCACAAGTCGCCGCGGCCGGCGCGGCGCGGGTTCCGGGCGGCCGCGAGGCCGGCCGTTTCATCACGGGAGAGTCGAAGTGATTCTGAGAGAGCCGCTCCGGACGCAACACGCCGTGCAGTCCATCGTTCCACTCGGGCATGTGCCCGCCGTCGCGCCGGCGGCGATGGACATCATCTTCATCAACGGCCTGCGTGGCGAGACGGTGATCGGCATCCACGAAAGCGAGCTCTATCATCCCCAGCCGCTCGTCATCGACGTCGCAATGGGTCTGCCGCGCAGCCTGTCGTGCAACACGGACCGCATCGAGGACACCATCGACTATGGCGCAGTGCGCGAGGCGATTCACACGCTGCTTCGCGATCACACGTACACCCTGCTGGAAGCCTTTGCCGAGCGGCTCGCACAGATCGTCCTGGTCGAGTTCGGTGCCCACTGGGTGCGGCTCACCGTCACCAAGCCGGGCAAGTTCGAGGATGTCGACGGCGTGGGGGTCACCATCGAGCGCGCGCGCGGACCTGTACACGAGTCGCAGCCTCGCCGCGAGGCCGAGGTCTTTCGCCTGATGGGTCGCGGGCTCGTGCCGGGCGGCGAGTTCGAGCCGTAGACAACAGGTCGCCGGCAGACTCGCCGGCGACCCCCTCCGCGGCGCCGATCCTCTCGACGGCAGCCGTCGCGGAAACGGCTGCACGCATCGGCTCCGCATAGCGACCTACTTGGCCTGGAACGGGTGCTCCGCCGATCCCTTTTTCGCGACCACTTCCTTGGCGGTCGGCGTGCCTGCCACCGCGCGCTGGATGGATTCGCGGACAGCCTGGTAGTTGTAGTCCTGGATCTTCTTGTCGTCTTCGGCGAGCCAGTGGATGAACACACCGACGCAGATGAAGAGGTCGTCGGCCTCGTCGGCCGGAATCGTGCCGTCCTCGACACTGTCGGCCACCGCCATCGCGACCGCGCGCTGCGCCGGGCCGAACATCTGCACGGCCTGCTTGGCGCCCTTGATCGTGACCTTGTTGAACATGACCGTCGCGGGCTTGCACAACAGGTTCGGCGCGACGACGGCGAGCAGCGAAGTGAAGCCGTCCTTGTTGTTGGTGAGGCAGTTTGCGAAAGCCGTCTCGGCAGCGCTGCCGCGCGGCCCCATGATCAGGTCGATGTGCGCGACTTCGTTGCCGTCGCCGACGAGTGATTCTCCGACGAGCATGCGATTGATTTTTGCCATATGAACGAGCCTCCCGGATGGTGGGTCTGTGGAGCGGACAGCCGGGGCCGCCGCACTAGCCCGGGCCGGTAGCCCGGTGCTTCGGATGACCTATCATGATTCATGCCAGAGCGCTGCCCGGGCTGCGAATCGGCCCACGATAGGGCTCGAAGTGCAGGCGACGACGGGCGCCTGCGGCCAAAACCGAGCCCATCCGACGATCGTCGCGATGCGCGCGTGGCGGCCGTGGGCGGACTAGCCCGGGCAGGCGTTGCAAAATGTGACACCCTGTTGCACCCGACCGCCGGTGGAGTGTCACACTCTGGGCAGCGGTATGCGGGCGGCCGGTGCGCCCGCGCCATGGCATGAGGATTGCTGAACGACTGAAATGAATGCAATCGTCCCGACCAATCGTTCGCCCGGGCTGACCGGGCCGACGCCATGCCGTGGGGTGCCGCGATGAGCGGGCAATACACCCTCGCACGCGGATCGACCGTGGTCGTGGAGGCGCCGGCGCGCCTGCACCTTGGATTTCTGGACCCCGACGCGAGCCTCGGCCGCCGCTTCGGCAGCCTCGGCCTGGTCATCGAAGACATGTCTGCGGTGCTCGAACTTGCGCGCGAAACGCAGGCGGGCGCCAACCTCATCGAGGCGGCGAGCGACACCGAGCGGCTGAGCGCGCATCTCGCGCGGTTGCAGGCCGAGACCGGACGCGGCGAGCCGCTGCGCCTGCGCCTGCGGCAGGCGCCGCCCGAGCACGGTGGATTCGGCTCGGGCACGCAGCTCGCGCTCGCGCTCGGACGCGCCTTTGCGACGCTGCACGCGTTGTCGATGCCGACCGTGGAGCTTGCCCGGCTGCTCGGGCGCGGTCATCGCTCCGGGATCGGCGTCGCCGGCTTCGATTCGGGCGGGCTCCTGCTCGACGCCGGGCAGGGAGCGGGCGGCGCGGCGGCGCCGGTCGTCTCGCGCATCGCATTTCCCGAGGCGTGGCGGGTCGTGCTGGTGATGGATCCGCGCCGCAGCGGCCTGTGCGGCGAGGCCGAGCGCGCCGCGATGGCGAACCTGCCGCCGTTCCCGCAGCAGCGCGCGGCGGCGTTGTGCCATCAGGTCCTTATGCGGGTGCTGCCGGGGGCTGCCACCGGCGACATCGAGGCCTTCGCGACCGGCGTGAGCGCGATGCAGGCCGAGATCGGCGCGTACTTCGCCGCGCATCAGGGCGGCTCGATGTTCACCAGCCCGGAGGTGCGCCGCGCGATGAAATGGATCGCCGGCGCGACCACCGCCGCGGTCGGCCAGAGCTCCTGGGGCCCGACCGGCTTCGCCATCGTCGCCTCCGAGGACGAGGCGCGGCGCGTGCTGGCCGGGGTGGCGGCCGCAGGCCAACTCGACCCGGCGCTGCGCACGCGCATCGTCACCGGCCGCAATCGCGGCGCGATCGTGACGCTGGCAGGCGCCGACCGCGCCGCCGTCACGCCCGAAGGCTGCCGCAGCGAAGCCTGAGCGCTCTCCTGCGCGCGGCGTGGGCACCCGTTTCCCTGACCTATTGGAAGGCTCCCCATGGAACGTCCCTACATCCTCCACATGATCACGCCGGGCACGAACATGAGCCCGTTCGACGTCAACATGGCCGCCGATGCCGGCTACCAGGTGCTCTTTCCGTATTGCGGCGTGAGTCTCGCCGAGGTGCGCGGCCTCACGCAGGACGCGATCTTCTCGCGCGGGCCCAAGGGCGTGCGCCGCACCGGCATCTTCATCGGCGGCCGCGACGTGCTGCTGGCGATGGACATGCTCGATGCGGCGCGCAACGCGATGGTGCCGCCCTTCGAGGTCTCCGTGATGGCCGATCCGAGCGGCTCGTACACCACGGCCGCGGCGCTCGTCGCCGCGGTCGAACGGCGCCTGAAGAGCGTTCACGACGCCGAACTCGCCGGCCGGCGCGTGCTGATCCTGGGCGGCACCGGCACGGTCGGACGGATCGCCGGCGCGCTCGCCGCCGAGGCCGGCGCGAGCGTGCAACTCGCAAGCAGCCGTGATGCCGCCGCCGCGGTCGAGGCCGCGCGCACGACCGGCGAGCGCTTCGGCGTGGCGCTCGAAGGCGTGGTCATGCCAGCCTCGGACGCCGGCGCGCGCCGCGCCTTGCTCGCCGAGGCCGATGTCGTGCTCGCCTGCGCCGCCGCGGGCGTGCAAGTGATGAGCGCAGCCGAGCGCGGCGACGCCGGGCGGTTGCTGGTCGCGGCCGACGTCAACGCCGTGCCGCCGGTCGGCATCGAGGGCGTCGACGTGTTCGACGACGGCAAGCCGCTCGGGGGCAGCGCCGCGGTCGGCATCGGCGCGCTTGCCGTCGGCAACGTCAAGTACCAGGTCCAGCAGCGCCTGCTTCAAGCCATGCGCGAGGCCGACGCCGCCTGCTATCTGGGCGTGCGCGAGGCGCTCGACATGGCGCGCAGGGTCGTCGCGGAGAAACCCTGACCTTGCCTCCCGGCCTGCGCGTCGCCTTCGCCGCGACCTCGGCGCGGCTGCTGGTCGAGGCCGCCCGCGCCGACGGCCTGGAGCCGATCGCGCTCGACGTCTTCGGCGACGCAGACACCCGCGAGCTCGCCGCCGAGTGGTATCCGATCGGCAGCGCCGGCACGCTGGCGATCGACGAGGCGGCGCTGCTCGACCGGCTCGAAGGCTTCGCCCGACGCTCGGATGTCGCCGGCTGGGTCGTCGGCAGCGGCTTCGAGTCCCATCCCCGGCTGCTCAAGGATGGCCACGCGCGGCTGCCGCTGCTCGGCAACGCGCCGGATACGGCGACGCTCGCACGCACGCCGCAACGTTTCTACGCCCGCCTTGCGCAGCTCGGCATCGCCCACGCCGAGGTGCGCCCCGAGCCGCCCGCCGATGAACTCGCGCAGTGGTACTTCAAGGATGCGCACGCTTCCGGCGGCTGGCACGTACGCCCGGCTGCGCGCGCGCCGCGCCGCCGGGGTCCGGGAAGCTACTTCCAGCGCCGCCTCGACGGGCCACCGATGGCGGCGCTGGTCCTCGCCGACGGGGCAAGGTGGCGGCTCGTCGGCATCACGCACCAGATCGTGCGCGCCGTGGGCGTCAAGCCTTGCCTGTACTTCGGCGGCATCGGGCCGGCGATGCTCGAGCCCCCGTCGCTGGCGCGGCTCCAGGCCATGCTCGACCGGCTGGTTCCAGCCTTCGAGTTGCGCGGCCTGAACGGCATCGATTTCATCCTGGTCGGTGGCGAGCCGGTGCTGATCGAGCTCAACCCGCGCCCGACGGCGAGCCTCGCGCTGCTCGATCCCGCCGTGGGCGGCGGTCTGCTGCGTGCCCACGTCGAGGTGTGCCGAGGTGCGCGGCTGCCGGATCACGCGCCCGCCTCGGCGGAGCAGGGTGTGCGCGGCCAGGAGGTCGTGTTCGCGCCCCGCGCGCTCGCCGTCGACCGGCTCCTCGCAGACGCCTTCTGCGCCCGCCCGTGGCTGCGCGACCGCCCGCAGCCGGGCACGCGGATTGCGCGCCACGGCCCGGTCTGCACGGTCTTGGCCGAGGCCGCGACCGAAGACGAAGTGCGCGCGACGCTCGGGGCGCGGCGCGCCGAGATCGAACGGCTGCTGGAGAGCGGTCATGACTGACCACCGCCGCGACGCGGGCTCGCGCCGCGATCGCCACCCCCAATGACATGACGAGAGGAGACCGGCCATGACGGAAACCCCGCGCCTGAGCGTCAACGAACACGCGGCCCCGCGCCTTGCCGCCTTGCTGGAGCGCGCGTCGCGCCTGGGCATCGGCGAGCGCCGCCTCGACGGCGGCGTGCGCCTGGTCGATGCCGGCATAGCCGCCACGGGCAGCGTCGAAGCGGGCTGCCTGATCGCCGAGATCTGCATGGGCGGGTTGGGCGAAGTGCGGCTCGCCGCCGCCCCACGCGAGGACTGGCCCACCTGGCTCGAGGTCACGACCGCGAACCCGGTCATCGCCTGCCTCGCCAGCCAGTACGCCGGTTGGAGCCTCGCGGCGAGCAAGGAGGAGGCGGGCGGCAAGAAGTTCTTCTCGCTCGGCTCCGGCCCGGCCCGCGCGCTCGCCTGCCGCGAGGAGCTCTTCGCCGAGCTCGGCTACCGCGACCGCGCCGACCACGGCGTGCTGGTGCTGGAGGTCGACCGCGAGCCGCCCCAGGTCGTCCTCGACAAGGTGCTGCGCGACTGCGCGCTCGCCCCCGAGGCGCTCACGCTGATCCTCACCCCCACGACCAGCCTCGCCGGCACCACCCAGGTCGTCGGCCGCGTCGTCGAAGTCGCGCTGCACCGCGCGCACGCGCTGGGCTTTCCGCTCGACCGCATCGTCGATGGCCGCGGCACCGCGCCGCTGCCGCTGCCCAGCCCCGACGGCGGCGAGGCCATGGGCCGCACCAACGACGCCATCCTCTACGGCGGCCAGGTGCACCTCACCGTCCGCTGCCCCGACGCCGACGCGCAGACGCTCGCCGAGGCGCTGCCGTCGTCGAACTCGACTGACTACGGCCGCCCCTTCGCGCAGATCTTCCGCGACTACGAGTACGATTTCTACCGCATCGACGCCTCGCTCTTCGCCCCCGCCGAGGTCTGGGTCAGCAACCTCGAGAGCGGCCGCACCTGGCACGCCGGCGCACTCGACATGGCGCTGCTGCGCCGTCTGTGGACCGAGCCGCGCGCCGGGAGCTGAACATGGAGCGTGCGCGCATCGCCACGTTCGCCCGCAAGGCCGGCCACGTCGCGATCCTGACCGACGAGACCGGCTGGCACACCACGCGCCTGCGCCGCGCGCTCGCCCGGCGCGGACTGGCCGGGCGCTGCCTCGACCTCGCCGACTGCCGCATCGACACCGCCGCCGCGCCGCACGGGCTGATCCTGCCCGGCTTTGGCGGCGAGCTGCCGGTCGCCGCCATCGTGCGCGGCATCGCCGGCGGCAGCTTCGAGCAGGTCACGCGCCGGCTCGGCATCCTGCACGCGCTGCGCGAATGCGGCGTGCCGGTCTACAACGACGTCCGCGCGATCGAGCGCAGCGTCGACAAGTCGATGACGAGCCTGCTGCTGCGCCAGGCCGGCGTGCCCACGCCGCCCACCTGGGCAGTCGAGTCCGAGGCCGAGGCGCGCCGCATCCTGATGCGCGAGACCGCCGCCGGCCACAGCCTGGTGCTCAAGCCCCTGTTCGGCTCGCAGGGCAGGGGGCTCGCGCGCGTCGGCGCGGTCGACGGCGCCCTCGTGCCGCTGCCCGATCTCGCCGACTACGGCGGCGTCGCCTACCTGCAACGCTTCGTCCCGCAGGCCGCCAGGCCGGGCTTCGACTGGCGCGTCATGGTCGTCGGCGGCCGCGCCTTCTGCGCAATGCAGCGTGTCGGCGCCGACTGGATCCACAACGTCGCCCGCGGCGCCCGCTGCCGCCCGGCCGAGCTCACCCCGGCGCTCGCGGCGCTGGCCGAGGCCGCGAGCGCCGCGCTCGGCATGGACTACGCCGGCGTCGATCTCGTCCCCGACGCAACCGCCCCCACCGGCGCCGTCGTCATCGAGGTGAATGGCGTCGCCGCCTGGCGCGCCCTGCAGAAGGTGACCGAGCTCGACATCGCGCAGGCGATCGTCGACGACCTCGTCGACCGCCGCATGGGCGGCGCCAGCGCCGCGCCCGGTGTGGTTGCATGACGCAACGGGTTGGCGCCCCCTTCGCCCACGCCCATGACGCCTTCCTGTGGGCCTGCCGCCTCGACGTCGCCGTGCGCAAGCCGGGCAACGTCAGCCTCGCTTCGCCCGGCCACGGCATGGACGCGCAGCAATTCCTCGCCAGTGCCGACGCCGCCGCGCCGCCGCTCTTCGCCCCGGGCCGGCCCGTCGGCGAGCGCATCGAAGCGGCGATCCGCGCCACCCGCGAAGTGGCCGGCTGCAATACGAACCTCGGCATCGTGTTGCTCGCCGCGCCGCTCGCGCTCGCCGCCGAGCGTGCCACGGCTGCCATGACCGGAGCACTGCGTTCGGCCCTCGACGCCGTGCTCGGCGGCCTCGACATCGCCGACGCCCGCGCCGCCTTCCGCGCCATCGCCCTCGCCAACCCCGGCGGCCTCGGCGAAGCCGACGCGCAGGACGTCCACCAAGCCCCCAGCGTCGACCTGCGCGCCGCGATGGCGCTCGCCGCCGACCGCGACCGCATCGCCCGCCAATACGCCAGCGGCTACGCCGACATCCTCGACTTCGCGCTCCCGACGCTGCGCCACGACCTCGACGCCCACCGCCTGCCGCTGCCGCGCGCGATCCAGGCGCTGTACGTGCGCCTGCTCGCACGCTTTCCCGACTCCCACCTCGCCCGCAAGTTCGGCCCCGTCCTCGCTGCGGCCGTCTCGGCCGAAGCCGAGCCGTGGAACCGCCGCCTCGACGCCGATCCGCACGCCGCGGCAGGCCCGGCCTTCGCCGATTGGGACGACTCCCTCAAGCGCCGCGGCCTCAACCCAGGCACCACCGCCGACCTGACCGTCGCCACGCTGTTCGTCGCCGCACTGCTCGATCCGGCGCTTCTCGATCTCCCCGTCTCGCCAGGGCCACACCCATGAAGCTGCGACGCCTCGCACTGCCCATCCTCCTCGCCGCGCTGTGTCTGCACGGCGCGGTCGCCGCCACCCCGGACGACGACGAGCTCGCCGACCTCGTGCGCAACCCCAGCATCGCCCTCTACAAGGCCTACGCCGAGTTCAAGATGGCGCGCTACGACTCGGCCCGCCGCATCTGGGAGGCGCTCGCCGAGCGCGGTGTCGCCGAATCCTGGTTCAACCTCGGCATCCTCGCCGAAGACGGCCTCGGCCAGCCCCGCGACGCCGCCGCCGCCCTCGCCGCCTACGAAAAAGGCGCCGCCGGCGGCTCGGCCAAGGCCCAATACCGCCTCGCGCTCATCCACCTCGAAGGCCGCCTCGTCCCGCCCGACCGCGCCCTCGCGCAACGCTGGCTCGAACGCGCCGCGGCAGCCGGCTACGAAGACGCCGCCGCCCAGCTCGCCCAGCTCCAGGCCGGCGCCGCCGCCGACGACTACCTCGCCGCCCGCCTGCTCGAATCCGAAGGCCGCGCCACCGATGCCGCCGACATCTACCGCCGCCTCTCCGACACCGGCAACCTCCGCGCCCGCACCCGCCTCGCCTGGCTCCACGAAGCCGGCCGCGGTGTCCCCCGCAACCTCGAACGCGCCGCCACGCTGTTCCGCGAAGCGGCCGAAGGCGGCGACGCCGAGGCGCAGTTTGCGCTGGCTGTGATGCTGGAGACCGGTGCGGGCCTACCGCGCGACGAGGCCGCCGCGCGCGAGTGGCTGCGCCGCGCGGCGCTGGCGGGGAATGCCGAGGCGCAGGAAGCGTTGCGGGCGCGGGAGGGGCGGTGAGCATGGGCGAGCGGGCACGCGCCGGGTGCGGCCGGCCCGGGGTGCGATAGTCGGCCTATCGTGTTCTGGAGTGGGGTGAGGCTGGTGCGCGTTCCGGGGCCGGGTCCGATTGCGAGTCGCATCGCGCCAAAGGTGCGAAGGCATCCGGTTTGGGCGTCGGGGTGCGAAAAGAACGCAACGTGAATTCAGCAGGTTACAGACTATTCGGTCGCCCGTATCAGAGTTGTTTGACAGTGCCGAGACCATTCGCTATGGTCATCGGCGATGACAGGGCGATGGGCTGTTCCAGGGCGCGTGAACGTCGTGCGGAATGCGTAATATGCGGAATCGGCCTAGTCCCGTTATGTCCTATTCCGTCTACTACAGCTGTTAGCGAACAAATTGGACAGGAAACATGGCCAAGCTATTGAAGATTTCCAATACATCGTGGGAGCAGCCATTCAGGGACAGAAATAAGGAGCTTCACTTGTGGAACTCCCATGGTGACGTCGCTGATTACTGCAAGTTCACGGATGGAACGAAGCGCTTACTTCGAATCACGTTTGAGCCACGTTTCGAGATCGATATAGTCGACCATTTCCAGATTACGAGTGGGCGCGAGATTAGCTTTCCTCGTGAACTGCAGGAGCTCATTCGGCCGGTAGTGTTCAATAACCCATCTTCCTACTTCGTTGTCCGGGTTCTAGATATCGATGATGAGGAAGAGGACTCCGGGCTTGATGAGCCCAATACAGACGGCACCGCCACGATTAGGACACGGATAGGTCAACAGCGATTTCGAAATGAACTAGTCAAATATTGGGAAGGTTGTGCGTTGAGCGGAGTGCAGCTCCCGGAAATCTTGAAAGCGTCTCATATCAAGCCATGGAAAGACGCCACCCACGCGGAACGACTCGATCCATTCAATGGCATCTTGCTCTCGCCGACTTACGATGCACTTTTCGATAGAGGCTATATCTCGTTCGGCGATGACGGTCACGTATTGCTTTCGGCCTCGGCGAAACGTCTCGCCTCAGAACTGGGCCTTTCCGAAGGAATGAGATTGAGGAAGATCGATGAGCGACATAAGAAGTACTTGCGTACTCACCGCGAACTCTTTGATTCCAGTCGCTAACAATCGCGTGAACTCGGACGGCCAAAGGCGGCGCCGCTTCGCTCTGCCACCTTTGGCCGCCGATTACGCGAGGCGTTGGGAATCTCTCCGTGGCCTATGACATCCTTCTCTACGCTCTTAAGCTTGAGCATGGGTGCTACTACGTGGGGCAGTCGGCAAATGTTCATCAGCGCATCAGCGCTCACATGAACCATAAGGGCGCTGTTTGGACGCGAGTTCATTCCCCAATCGCGTTGATCGAGTGCAAGAAAACGAGGACCTCCGATCAAAAGGAGGCCGAGATGAAGGAGAACCTCCTTACGCTCCATTACATGAAGCGCTACGGATGGCGAAACGTGCGGGGCGGGTGGTTCTGCAATGTGGACGATCTGCTAACCGAAAAGGCATTACGCGCACATGGAGTGTTTGAAGTTCTCCAGGAATTCGAGGCAATTCGCCCATCTGTTGCGAACAGGAACGGCTAATGGCACACATCGAAAACATTTCCAACAAGTGCTTGCAGCCGACCGTCAAAATGCTGCGCATTTTGCCATCGGCTGAAGGCCGTCGTTAGCCAGCAAGCCAATGTCTTACGACCACCTCTCCAGTCAAATCGCAAAGACGGGCTTCGTTCTTGAGAACCGCATCGCTCAGGCGCTTAAAGGTGCGAAGTGGACGGTCATTAGCAACAGGTATTACGTGGATGACGCGGAAGAGTCAATTCGCGAGATCGACCTGGTCGCGTACAGGGCCAGCCGAGTTCAGCACTTTGACGTCTACACAACGCTCATCATTAGCTGCAAGAAGAGTGAGCCGAACGTATGGGCGCTTCTGGCTAGAGATATTGATCTAAAAGATCCGAACTCCGATTGGCAACCGCTTCATGCATGGTCGAATGACAAAGCCCTCGAATTTCAGTTGAGCGGTTCAACGTTTGCCAAGCGCTATCACGAGGGAGTCGCTGCGCTTGGTGTCGACGGTGTCCTGCAAACCCCAGCAGTGGAAGTTTTTGCCTTCCAGGAGATGAACAAGACCTCCGGCAGTCCGCAGAACGACAAGAACATCTTTGCCGCCGTCACATCGCTAATGAAGGCCCAGGCGTACGAACTGGGAGCGTTGGCGCAGCGCCGAAAGACACCTGCTGTTTACCAGTTCAACCTGCTCTCGATCGTCGACGCAGACCTCATTCGTCTTATGTTTCAAGGGCAAGCAATCGGCGCCACTCCCATTGATGCGGAACACTACATCGCGCGCTACATCATTAAAAAGCGGGAGACTTTCTCCAGGATTCGATTCCTCCGTGCCGAAGCATTTGCGAATTTCCTTCCTGATTACAGCAATCTCCACGCCGCCAACTGTCGCTGGTTCGACTCTGAGTGCAATGCTTTTTATCAGGACATAGCGAAGGATACTAAACGGCTCGAAGTCTTGATCGATGATTTCAGAAAAGAAGTCTCTTGGGATATCAGGTGGCCGCTCATCCACAAGGGCAAAGAAGCACCAGACTCTTCTTCGATTAGCCTTTATTGGAACGATCAGAGGGGGTCCTTACAGGTATTCGCCCCATTCGGAGCTGACGGTGCTGAGCTACTCAATAACACTCCGAGGGCATTAACGCGTGTTGCAAGTGTTCTCCAGTCCGTCTATCGGTACAACGGGCCATTCGAGTTCGAAGATGACGATATCCCGTTCTAACCGAACGCTGGCTAACCAATCGCTCCAGCCGACGTGCAGCGGCCTCCCGCCGCTGCACGCGCCTGAGCTCAAACGTTAGCCCGTCGCAATGGACATACTCGGAGTCTCCCTCGCGGTATTGGTAACAGGTCTTCTGGCGCGTCACTTCGTCAAGGAACGACGCTACCGGGATGAACACCGTAGAGGGGCTGAGTCCACATTCAACCAACTGTCAGTCCCCTCGACTGAACCCCGATATGCGTTTGAGGGAGCAACCGCAACGGTGGTCGACGAAGATGAGATCGTCGAAAAAAGCGGTGGCGTGTTTCTGGCCTACACACTCACAAGAATCGCCCAAACCCCGAAGGGTGAGTACTTTTGGTTCTACTTCCGATCCGACTCTCCCCCGCAAATAAAGCACCTTGATCACTCGCGCGCCAGGGTTCTTCTAAAAGGAAAGTATCGTGAATCAACCGATGCATAGTGCAAACCAAGGTGTCTAGCTAACATGGCGCTTCAGAGGGACGCTGCGCGATAAAGCCGCGCAGCGCCCCTGACCTCCACGTTATGCACTCGATTGCGTAGCTCAATCAAATGAGGAATGCCAGAATGAACCGAGCAACAATGGCAAAGGCAATGTCGCTTGTCGTAGCAGTGGCTGCATCTGGCTGCGGAAAGCAGGACGAGCCAACGGCAGTTGCTCGTGCTGGCGACAGCACTTCTGACGTCATTTGCTCTTACGCGCCAAGTCAGAGTGCGGTTGTAAGCCATGTCTCCGCTTTAGCTGGGGGTGGCGCAGCCGCCACTAGCGCAATCGCAGGCGCGACAGGACTGACAGTAGTCACTCATAGTAGCGGTGCGTACATACTTACCGGATCCGGGGGCTACATCGCGGGCACTTTAGGAACTGCAATTGCGGGCCCGGTTATTGTAGTGGTCGGTGTCGTAGTCGGGGGCTCAGCTGCGACCGTTGAACTTCTTTGTGCTCCGAAAAACCATCCGGAATTCTCGGCGAAAGTTGAAGCCACAGCGAACGAATTCTTCGAGCGCAGCAGGGACATCGTGTCACGCACGATAATGTCTGCCACGCCTGTAGCTGCAAAGCTCCAGGCTTCAACTCTGAAGGCCGGAACCGAAGCCATCGAGTATGCCCGCCGCAAGTCTGTTGAAGTTTCTGATGCTGTCCGGGCCGCAGTAAATTAATGCATAACAAGTGCTTGCAGCGGATCGTCAACGGCTTCGCCGTTGCCGCCCGCTGAAGGCTATCGTTGGGCTCTACAACTCACCGCGTCACCCGCAACTCAATATCCCTTTGTATATGCCACAGCCAGCAATTGATCTTGCAAACTCAATCTACAACGCCGCAACCACCGTCTTGCGCATCCACAGCCTCACAGGCCCGCGCTGGAAACGCAACATTGTCAAGAATCCCAAAGACGCACGTATTGGGCCTTGGCTGCAAGCGAAGTACACGGTCGTCAATGACGCAGTGTGGCGCGATAAAGGCGCATGCCTATATCTGGTCAGCACCAGCGACGGACATCTGAGGTACGTAGGTATCTCAAGGAATGGCGTAAAGCATCGCTGGAGAACGTCACCCGCCTACGACGCCGATTCAATGCTCAGGCTTCCTGAAGATCAACTATTCCATAGCCAGTGTTGGCGACACATGGAGGCCGCCGCCCTTCGGAAACCCGGCCTCTCCGTTGAAGTCAGGTCAATTCAGTTCCGTTCACTGGCAGCGGTGTTGTCGCGCCTTGTCCCACCTCTTTCTGGCTTCTTGGCGCTTGGAGACGACGGCGAGGGCCTATGTGCAGCAATAGAGCGCTGGCTATGTAACCGTAGTGAGGGCGAGTTCCTCGCTTGGAATACAGCCATGACGGGTAGAGCATGAAACAAAGCCAGCAGCCCAACAATGCGCTCCACCGGACGGGCTGCAACGTTAGAACTCACAGGAGCCTTTGGTGACTTCGGAAGAAAAATATAAAGAATCGTTCGGTCTCGGCACGACGCCAGATCCGAAAAAAGCCGATAATGCACTTCAGCACGCCCTTGATATCAGAAAATTTGAAATTTCCCTGTACTGGCAACGCGCCACGTATTTCTGGACACTTCTTGCCGCCACGTTCGCAGGCTACTTCGCTGTGCTATCTGCCGAGCACATGAAAGACAAGGAATTTAATGCCTACGTACTCGCCTGCGTGGGGTTGATATTCTCTCTTGCTTGGTTTCTCACAAACAGAGGTAGCAAGTACTGGCAAGAGAACTGGGAGAACCACGTTGATATGCTTGAGGATGGAACTACCGGCCCTCTTTATAAGACCGTGCTTCACAGGCCAAAAGCGAAGGGTGTTCTCTCTGTAATTGAAGGGCCGGCACCATTCTCTGTTTCGCAAATTAATCAATGGGTAAGTCTGTTTACTGTTGCCGTATGGCTTCCGCTGATAGTGACCGTATTGCCCGAGTTTGATTTGAAATCCAGTGTTTCCGGTAAGCACGCTGTTATCGGCGCCATCACATTGGTAGCTGTTGCCATGATGCTATTCAGAACAAGATCAAACATCGTCGAAGGGCACAAACATTCAATGTCAGTGAAACGCACTGCGGTCATCGACGAATGAGTTCTAACACTTCATTCCAGCGGACTGTCAATAAAGGATAAAAGGGGCCAGGCTCGCTTTTCTTCCTCCTAGCTGCTACCGTTTCTGCGATATGCCACGCCGACCACGCATTCACCTTCCCGGTCTTCCCTTGCACGTCGTGCAGCGTGGCCACAACCGTGTGGCCTGCTTCTTTGCCGATGACGACTACCTCGCCTACCAGGCCTGGCTGGGCGAGGCGCTCACCGAGACCGGGTGCCGACTGCACGCCTATGTCCAGATGACCAATCACGTTCATCTGCTGCTGACCCCGCCGGATGCGGGCGCGGTGTCGCGATTGATGATCTCCCTGGGCCGGCGCTATGTGCAGTACATCAACAAGACCTACCGACGTACCGGCACGCTTTGGGACAGCCGCTACAAGTCGTCGCTGGTGCACGCGGAGGAATACCTGCTGCATTGTCAGCGCTATATCGAGCTCAACCCGGTGCGCGCCGGCATTGTAGGCGACCCCGCGGATTATCGCTGGAGCAGTTACCGCGCCAACGGGATGGGGCAGGGCGACCGGCTGCTCTCGCCGCACCCGGTCTACCGGCAGCTCGGGCAGGACGCGGCCGTGCGTCACGCCGCCTATCGTGCGCTGTTCCGCCCGGGACTCGATGACGACCCCATCGGAGACATCCGCCTTGCGCTCAATCAGGGTCAGCCGCTCGGCAGCTCACGCTTCATCGACGAGATCGAGCACGTTACCGGCATGCGGCGCGAGCCCCGGCCGCGGGGTCGGCCGCGCAGGGCGGAGCAGGCCGACGCTCGAGGCGAGCAGATTGCGCTGGAAATTTGAGCCTGGCCCCTTTTTGTTTCTTTTTGCTTTTTGGAGCCTGGCCCCTTTTTGATGCGAATCGTGCGACGGGGCGGCCCGAGGGAAGCGGGCGGATAGCAAGTATGGCGGGAGATTGATCGATGTCGACGATGCCGGCGCCCGTGGCCGCCTTCCTCGCCTGCCGGCGCATTGCGGTCGCAGGCGTGTCCCGGTCGCGCACTGCGCCGGCCAACGCGATCTTCCGCCGGCTTGCCGAGACCGGTCACGACGTCGTGCCAGTCAATCCCAACGCTGCAGAGATCGACGGCGTCCGCTGCTATCCGGACATCGCCGCGATCGGCGCGCCGGTCGACGCGGTAATGGTCGTCACCCATCCGTCGGCATCGCTTGCCGTGGCGCGGGCGGCGCTCGACCAGGGCGTGCGGCACATCTGGTTTCACCGCTCGTTCGGCGAGGGCAGCGTCTCGCGCGAGGCGATCGAACTGTGCCGCGCGCGCGGCGTCGAGCCGATCGAGGGCGGCTGCCCGTTGATGTATTGCGGGCCCGTGGATCCGGTCCACCGCGTGTTTCGATGGTGGCTGGGCCTGCGGCGCCGGGTGCCGAGCCAAGGTTGAAGCGCGTGACGGGGGCAACGCTCGAATAGGGTTTCTCCGGGCCTGGGCCGCTTTTCCTCCTCGTTCAAGGATGAATGTCGGGAGGGACATCGGAGTCGCCGTCGCGAACCGATCGCCTTCCATTCCATCTAAGTCGATTCCATAACCACAACAAGGAGCTCCCCATGCGCAGCGGGACAAAGAAGATGATGGTTCTGGCCAGTTCGTTGATGTTGTGGGGGGCGACGACCACGAGCGTGCTCGCGGCCGACATGTCGTTCTTCATCACCAGCGTCGGACCCGGCAACGGCGCCAACCTCGGAGGCCTCGAGGGGGCGGATCGGCACTGTCAGCAACTCGCCGCCGCCGCGGGCGCCGGCAATAAGACCTGGCGTGCCTACCTGAGCACCCAGGGCGGCAGGCTCGACGACCCCGAGGTGGTCCACGCGCGCGACCGGATCGGCACCGGCCCCTGGCACAACGCCAAGGGCGTGTTGATCGCCGAGAACGTCGAGGATCTGCATTCCGGCAATGGCAAGTTGACCAAGGAGACCCTGCTCGACGAAAACGGCCAGATGGTCAACGGCCGCACCGAAAAGCCGAACCGGCATGACATCCTCACCGGCACCCGGCCGGACGGCACGGCATTCCCGCCCAGCCCGCCGTTTGCCGACATGACCTGCGGCAACTGGACCAAGGACGGTGAAGAGGGCGCGGCGATGGTCGGCCATCACGACCGTGTCGGCCCGGTGGGCCACGCCTGGGCGATGTCGTGGAATTCCGCGCATCCGACCCGCGGCGGTTGCAGCCAGACGGCCTTGCGCGGCACCGGTGGCGACGGCCTGTTCTACTGCTTCGCCGAGAAATAGCGACGCACTGAAGGGCTGCCGGGCGCGCCTCGAGAGGATTCGGCGATCCCCTGGGTCTCCCCCACCCGGGGCACGACCATGCATGTTCGCTGCATGTCTTCATCGCGGCCGAGGCTTCTCAGGCGCGCGCGGGGCGACCGCAACGTCGTGCGTCGGGAGGACTGCGATGCATCCGGAAGCCCTGCAGTCCCTGCAGTACAACGAACAGCAGGAACCAGGCGGTGGCTGGTCAAGCGTCCGAGCCGTCCCCCAGATCGGAGGCACACTCCATGCACTTCATGTCCGGAATGGACCACCGCACGGTCCGAGCAAACGGCATCCGAATCAATCTGTGGGTGGGCGGCGACGGGCCGCCCGTGCTCTTGCTGCACGGCTATCCGCAGACCGCCCAGATGTGGCACAAAATCGCGCCGCGGCTCGCGGAGGAGTACTCGGTCGTCTGCCCGGACCTGCGTGGCTATGGCGACTCCGACAAGCCGCGCGACGGTTACGACAAGAAGACGATGGCGCGCGACATGCACGAGCTGATGCTGGCGCTGGGGCATGAGCGGTACGCATTGGTCGGCCACGACCGCGGCGGCCGGGTCGGTCACCGGCAGGCGCTCGATTACCCCGATGCCGTGACGAAGCTGTGCGTGCTCGACATCGTGCCGACCCACACGGTGCTGGCGCGGACCGACCGGCATTTGGCGGCCGCGTATTGGCACTGGTTCTTCTTCCAGACGCCCGATCTGCCCGAGCTGATGATCTCGGCCGCGCCCGAGCCATTTCTGCGCCATGTGTTCCGGGGGCTGAGCCACTGCGCGGGGGCGATCGAGGAGCCGCTGTTCCAGGAGTATCTGCGAGCCTTCAGCCTGCCGGGCACGATCCGCGCAAGCCTGGAGGACTATCGCGCGGCGGCGACGCGCGACTTCGAGGACGACGAGCGCGACCTCGCCCGGCGCGTGCGCTGCCCGCTGCTCGCGATCTGGGGCGAGTTCGGCAAGATGCATGCGATCTACGACGTGCTCGCCACTTGGAGGGAAAAGGCGGACACCGTCGAAGGCCATCCGCTGCCTTGCGGTCACTTCGTCCCCGAGGAGGCGCCCGAGGCGCTGCTCGCGGATCTGCGCGCGTTCCTGCAGGGGTGATCGGTGTCGGCGCGCGTTGGAAATTCGAGAAACTCGGGCGGAAATTCGGGGGCGGAAACTCGGGGACAGACCACGGTTCTTGCCCGCTGTCCAGGCTGCGATGGGAACGGGGTTTGTCCTGCGCCTTGCCGGGGGAACTGCCATGACGCCGATTGAACAGAAAATCGTTCCACACCTCTGGTACGACAAGGAGGCCGCGGAGGCGGCCCACTTCTACGCCTCGATATTTCCCGATTCGGCAGTGACCGATATGACCACTCTTCACGACACGCCGTCGGGCGATTGCGATGTGGTGTCGTTCAGGTTGTGGGGTCATGAGTTCGCGGCGATCAGTGCTGGCCCGCTGTTCAGGTTCAATCCGTCGGTGTCGTTCATGGTCAATTTCGACCCGCTGTTGTTCGATCGCTCGCCCTCCCCGGAAGAGGCCGCGAGAGCGAAGATCGACGAGGTGTGGGAGAAGTTGTCCGATGGCGGCACGGTGCTCATGCCGATCGGCGGCTACCCGTTCAGCGAACGGTACGGCTGGATCCAGGACAAGTATGGACTGTCGTGGCAGCTGATTCTGACCAATCCCGAAGGCGAGCCGCGGCCGCCAATCGTGCCGTTCAGCCTGTTCGTGGGGAGCAATTGCGGCAAGGCGGAGGAAGCGATCGGCTTTTACTTGTCCGTGTTCAGGCATTCCAGGCAAGGAAATCTTGTTCGCTACGGCGCGCGTCAGGCGCCTGACAGGGAGGGCACGGTGATGTTTGCCGACTTCATGCTCGAGGGCTGCTGGTTCGCGGCGATGGACAGCGCCCACGCGCACGAATTTGCGTTCAACGAGGCCGTCTCGTTCATCGTGCGCTGCGAAGATCAGGAGGAGATCGATCACTACTGGGAGAAGCTCTCCGCGCGACCGGAGGCCGAGCAGTGCGGTTGGCTCAAGGATCGGTACGGCGTGTCGTGGCAGATCGTGCCGGCGTGCCTGGACGAGATGATCCGCACCGGCACCGACGCGCAGGTCGCA
>JARFTX010000007.1:0-67052 GCA_029289265.1 Gammaproteobacteria bacterium | reverse complement strand
ATCGATGGGGTCAGACTCGATTGATCTCGCAGGCCGCGCTTCCCATGACGCGCGATACCGTCTACTACGACTGTTGAGAGTTCGACGCATAACGGACATCAGGGAGGGCGGAAAAGTGAAGGTCGATCTCGATACATCGCCCCTCGTGAGCGTCGAGTGGTTGGCGGCACATCTGAACGACCCTTGCGTTCGCGTTGTGGACGTCCGTTGGCGCTCGCGGTACGAGAACGGCCGCGGGATCAGTTTCGACGACTACGACGGCTACCGGGGCGGCCACATTCCCGGGGCCGTATTCGCGGGAATGGTCTCGGATCTGTCCGACCTGCGCCATGCCGTCCCGGACATGCTGGTAGGGGAGGAGCAGTTCGCCCGGGTCATGGAGCGCCTCGGAATCGGGGCTGAGACGCTGGTCATCGCATACGACGACATGGGATTTCCCCTGGGCTCGGCGCGTCTCTGGTGGGCGCTGTCCTACTACGGTCATGAACGCGTGCGTGTGCTCGACGGCGGCCTGCGCGCATGGGTCTCCCAAGGACGGCCGCTTAGCACCGATGTTTGCACACCCGCGCCGGCCACGTTCACACCTCGAGTTCGGGCCGAGTGGAAGGCGTCGAAGGAAGAGGTGGTTGCCGCGATGGGTCGGCCCGGCACCGTCATCGTCGATTGTCTGACTCCCGAGCTCTATCGGGGTGGCGGTGACCGCCATTTGTGGGGCCAGCGCCCGGGGCACATACCCGGTGCGGTCAACGTGCCTTACATGGCCAATATCGACCCGACGCTGGCCTCGGCGACCGCGGCGGAGCGCGAACGCATGTTCGCCAGCGGGCGCTCGTTCACTTTCGCCTCCCCCGACGCACTCGGAAACCTGTACCGGAGCGTCGGCGTGACGCCTGATCAGGAGGTGATCACCTATTGCGGTCGCGGCTTCGCGGCAGCCTGCAGCTTGCTGGCCCTCAAGGTCCTGGGCTATGAGCGGGTCCGTCTTTACGATGGATCGTGGGCGGAATGGAGCGCCGATCCGAGTTTGCCGGCTGAGGTAAGCGCTTCGTAACGTGAGGGTGGCCATGCAGTTGCATATATCCATAGTCCTGCTTGCGGCGATCGTGCTGACCGGATGTGCTCCGTCGGTCTCGGTGCGACCTCCGACGGCTTCCGAAATCGACCTGGTCAAGAGCCGCCAACTCGCCGTCGTCCTTCTCCAATTGAAGCTCCGCATCGATGGCAAGCCCGTTTCCGCGTCGAGCTCAGGAGACAGCAACAATTACTTTCGGACCTACCTCGCCAAGTTGGACGGACTGGAGGCACCCAAGCAGATCCGTGCCGCGTCGCCCTCGGAGCGAGCGGCTGGCGAAGGCTGGCACTACCTGTTGCTTCCGCCCGGCGTCTATTACTTGCTCGTGCTGCCCCCCGGCGTCGAGCAGAACCCGCCCGCCGTCGCCTACCATGCCCCCAGCGCGAGATTCGGCCGGCTGACGAAGTATGAGTTCCAGCCGGGCCGAGGCGGCTTCTGGGCACCCGAGCTGATGGCCTTCGTGCTGCCCGGTGCGGCACCGGGCGACTTTCGGGCGCTGCAGGGATTCTGGTTTCAGGTGCCGGACGACAAGCCGGTCGTGTATCTCGGCTCGCTGTCCACCGAATGCCGAAACGGACGCGGGCTGGGCGGCCTGATCGATTCTTGCGAGGACCTCGAATTCGCCAGTGATCCGGAGTCAGCAAATCGGGCCGTGGCTTCGTTTCTGCCGGGGCTCGCACAGCACGCGCTGCCCCTGGTTCCCTATGGCGAGGCCCGCGGAGGAACGCGTCTGCGAGAGCTTGGCGCCATTGACGTCGTTGCGCGGGCTCCGGCCGAGATCTCGGCGGCCTTCACCGGGGCCGAGCTGGCATCGTGGGGCGTCATTCCCGGCGCCGGGCGGGCGATATCCGTATTCAACCTGTTGGCGATCGGGGTCGAGTCCGCATCGCGTATCAGCGCCGAAACTCGCGCCCACGAGCGCGCCGAAGAAGCTCGACCGTGCATCGATCGTCTTGCGAACACCGTGGGTGCGATCGATTACCCCGCCCAGTTCGTCTCGGCACTCGGGCGCGCTGCCGGCGAAAGGGGTGTCACGCTCGACATCGGCAGCCGTCCGCAGGGCGCAGGGGCCGGTCAGGCCCGAAGTGCTCCCTACAGCATGACCTTGTCCGTGCCGGTCCTTCGGTTGAGGGAGGTCGGCCAATCGCAGCAACTGGCCCTTGAAATCGCGCTGGAGCTGCGTCTTGAAGCGACCGACAGCGGGATCGTCAGTTACTACGGCATCCTGTCTTACGCCCCCGGCTTGCCCATTCAAAACCCACTCGCGCCGCGCTCGACCTTGTACGAGCGATTCGTGATGCCGCACGCGGAGCCACGGCCCTACTCGGAGTGGTGTGGTGCTGAGGGTGCAGCGCTGCTCGCGCAGGAAATCTCCACGGCCTTGACACGGATCGCCGTGCAGCTTGCGCGGGATCTGGAGTGATCGAGAGCGGCTGGCCTTGTCGAATGACGCAAGACGCATTCGGAGGCACCGGGACGATCGGAATCCTGGTCCGCCGCCGGTGGGGCGGTTCAGCGCTCCGGCGGAGCCTTGCGCCTGAGCCGGTTCGGCGCGAAAGTGGGCGGTCCTGCCAATCTCTCGAGCTCATTTCGCCCGCCATGTACATTCCCCCGCACTTCGCCGAGCACCGGCCCGAGGCGCTTCAGCGCATCATTCGCGAACACCCGCTCGGCGTGTTGGTGACGCACGGCCACGACGGCCTCGACGCCGACCACATCCCGTTCGAGTTCGACCCGCAGGCGGGGCCGCTGGGTACGCTCTCGGGCCATGTCGCCCGCGCCAACACGCTGTGGGAGCGCTGCCCCACCGGGACGCCCGTGATGGTCGTCTTTCGGGGTGCCGAGGCCTATGTCTCGCCGAACTGGTATCCGAGCAAGCACGAGACGCACCGCCAGGTGCCGACCTGGAACTACGAGGTGGTCCATGCGCACGGCACGATCACCGTGCGCGACGACGAGCGCTTCCTTCGTGCCATCGTCGGCCGCCTGACGCGGCGTCACGAAGCGGGCGAAGCCAGGCCCTGGAAGATGGCGGACTCCGCGCCCGGGTTCATCGATGCCATGCTGCAGAACATCGTGGGCATCGAGATCGTCGTCACCTCGCTGGTCGGCAAGTCCAAGCTCAGCCAGAACAAGGACGCGCGCGATCGCCTCAACGCCGCCGACACGCTCCGCGCACGAGGTCACGCCGAACTGGCGCAGTCGATGCGCCAAGTCTTGCCGTAACTCGAGGCAGCTGCAAGTCGTGCGGCGATGATTGCGGGGGCGGTCCTTCCTTCCGAGGCCCTGCCGCCCGCCACGCAGACGGTGCGCGTGATCGATGCTTCGGATGGGCGGGGCCCGTCTCAGTCGAGGGCCTCCGCGTCGTAGGCGTCGCAGGCCGCAAGGTCCGAGTCTCCGCACGGCGGGAGCTGCCCGGCCAGGTCGCGCAGCGCGGTGCGCAGTCCTTCTTCCAGCACCGGGTGATAGAAGGGCAGGCGCAGGAGCTCGCGCACCGTCATCGCGTGCTCGATGGCGAGCGCGAGCAAATGTGCCATGTGCTCGGCGGCCGGCGCGCACATCTCCGCGCCGAGCAGAACCCCGGTGTCCTGTTCGGCATAGAGGCGCATGAGCCCGGCGTTGCGCTGGGCGATGCGGGCGCGGCCCTGGTTGGCGAAGCTCACCTCGCCGATCAGCGTCGTGTAGGCGTTGAGGTCACGGAAGCGCTTGCCGACCACCGCGACGCCCGGCTCGGAGAAGACGATCGCGAGCGGCGTGCGGCGCTTGAAGCAGCGCACGTCGTCGCTGATCGCGTTGAGACCGGCGATATGGCCTTCGTCGGCGGCTTCGTGCAGCAGCCCGTTGTGGCCGTTGGCGTCGCCGGCGAAGAACACGGGCAGGTCGGCGACCTGCATCGTCGCGGGGTCGACCTCGGGCATGCCGCGCGCGTCGAGTGTGACGCCCAGCGTCTCGAGGCCCAGGTCCGCGACGTTCGGACGTCGGCCGAGCGCGGCGAGGACGCCGTCGACGACGGCCTCGGCCGAGCCGTTGCCGACCCGGATGTGGTCTTCGTCGAGCAGCGTCACCTGCGCCGGCGCGCCGAGATGCAGGGGAAATTCGTCGCCTAGCAAGGCCTCGAACACCTTGCTCACGGACGGATCGCTGAGTCCGCCGAGCATCGGGTTCTGTCCGAAGGCATGGACTTCGATGCCGAGCCGAGCCAGCGCCTGGGCGATCTCGACGCCGATCGCGCCCAGCCCGACGACCGCCAGGCGCTTGGGCAGCCCGGTCTGCTCGAACAGGCTGTCGGTGGTCAGCAGGCGCCGGCCGAGCGTCGGCCAGGAAGCCGGAACGATCGGGCTCGAGCCGGTCGCGATGATGATCTTGTGGGCGCGGATCTCGCGGCCTTCGACCTCGATCCGGTCGGGACCGGCAAGGCGTGCCCGCCCGGTGATGGACCGGTCGTGCAGGTTCTCGGTCGCCTTGAGCGTGCCGGCGACGAATCCGTCGCGGAGTTCGCGCACGCGCTCCAGGACCGCGGGCAGGTCTACGGTCAGCCCGCGTGCGCCGCGTATGCCGAAAGTGTCGAAGGCGTGGCGATGGTGGAAGGCCTTGGCGGCCTCGATCAAGGCCTTGGACGGCATGCAGCCCACGCGCGCGCAGGTCGTGCCGTAGGGGCCGTGATTGATCAGCACGAAGCGGTCGGTGCGCTTGCGCACTTCACGCAGGGCCGCGAGTCCGGCGGAACCGGCCCCGATGATCGCGACGTCGACGATCTCGCTCATGACGCGCCCTCCACGGCAGTTCGTCCGGCCGCCGCGCTCCCGCAGCTCGCGCCGACCGGCCGATGGGGTGAATCCGGCCATTCTGCCACCACGCCTGCCGTTTCACACGCGTTCGCGCGGCCCTGTCGCGCGGACGGGGTGCCGCCGCCGCGAGGGCGGACCCCCGATCCCGGCGATGCGGCCGGTGCGGGGGTCGGGTAGACTTCGGCCTGGAGGACTGCGATGACGAAGGACGAAGAATTCATGCGGGCGGCGCTCGAACAGGCGCGCATGGCAGGGGCCTGCGACGAGGTGCCGGTGGGCGCCCTGGTGGTGTGCGAGGGCGAGATCGTCGGCCGTGGCTTCAACCAGCCGATCCGCAGCCACGACCCCACCGCGCACGCCGAGGTGATGGCCTTGCGCGACGCGGCGCAGCGCCTCGGCAACTACCGGCTGCCGGGCTGCGAGCTCTTCGTGACGCTCGAGCCGTGCGCGATGTGCTGCGGCGCGATCATGCACGCACGCATCGCGCGAGTCGTGTACGGTGCGCGCGACCCCAAGACCGGCGCAGCCGGCAGCGTCATCGACCTGTTCGGCGAGGACCGCCTCAACCACCATGCCGAGGTGAGCGGCGGCGTGCTCGCCGACGAGTGCGGCGCGCTCCTGTCGAGCTTCTTTGCCGCCCGGCGCGGCCGCAGCCTGACGGCCTGAGCGCGATGCGCATCCACATCGATCTGGGCGCACAGCGCCTGTCCTTGTTCGCCGACGATGGCGCCTGCATCCGCCGCTACCGGGTGTCGACGGCGCACAACGGCGCCGGAGAGCAGGAGGGCAGCGGCTGCACGCCGCGCGGCCGGCACGAAGTGCGCGCCCGCATCGGCGCCGGTGCACCGTGCGGGGCGGTGTTCCGCGGGCGGCGGCCGACCGGCGAGGTGTGGTCGCCGGCGCTCGCCCGCGCCCATCCCGAGCGGGACTGGATCCTGTCGCGAATCCTGTGGCTGCGCGGGCTCGAGCCCGGCCGCAACCGTTTCGGCGCGGTCGATACGATGCGGCGCTACATCTACATCCACGGCACGCCCGAAGACCAGCCGATGGGCGAGCCGCGCTCGCACGGCTGCGTGCGCATGCGCAACGCCGACGTGATCGAGCTCTTCGATCTCGTCGCCGCGGGCACCCCGGTCGACATCGAGGCATGAGCGTGGCGAGGCCAGAGGTGATCGTCGAGGTGCTCGACTGGACCCGGGCAGGCGCGGATGCGATGCCGGTGCGCGAAACCGTGTTCGTGATCGGCCAGGGCGTGCCGGGCGAGCTCGAGCGGGACGGCCGCGATCCGCTCTGCCGTCAGGCCGTCGCCCGCCTCATGGGGGCTGCGGCGTCAGGATCGCCCGGCGAGGGCGGCGCTGCGCGCAAGACCCCGAACGAGCCGAATCGGCCGGCTGGCGCCGAGGGCGCCGTGGTCGGCACCGGGCGGCTCTTGCCGGACGGCCACATCGGGCGCATGGCGGTGCTGCCGCCCTGGCGCGGCTGCGGCATCGGGGGCGCCATCCTCGAAGCGCTGACCGGCGAGGCCCGTGCGATCGGCATGTCGGAGGTCGTGCTGCACGCGCAGGTGCACGCCGAAGACTTCTACCGGCGGCACGGGTTCGTGGCCGAAGGCGAGATCTTCATGGAGGCAGGCATCGAGCATCGCCTGATGCGCCGACGCCTCGTCTGAGGGCGGGGCGTGCAGCCGGGGGCTGCCGTCTCGTCAGCGCCGGCGCTCGGCGATCACGAAGCGGTGCGTGACTTCGCTGTCGAGGCTGCCCGATTCGTGCCAGGTCCACTCCCGGAAGAGCACTTGTCCGTCGCGGCCGACCGCAAGGACCGTCGAGCAGCGTGTGCCGTAGCCCGGCGCGCGGATGAAGGCCGGCGAGAGCCACCGCTCCCACTCCGGACTCACCCCGGTCGCGGGCAAGTCGCCCTCGGGTGCGGGCTGCTCGTCGCGCAGCAACGCAAGAAATCCCGCCTCGTCCGGCAGTGCGTCGAGTGCCGCGGCGAAGCGTTCGCGCGCGAGGCGCACCTTGGGCCAGGGCGTATCCAGCAGGTGGTTGGAGAGCCCGTAGATGCCCGGCTCGAGCTCGCGCACCGATCCGGTCGTGCTCTCGTGGATGCCGAGGCTGCGCCCGTCGCTGAAGAGCAGGTTGAAGCCGGCGTAACCGCCGCTCACGTTGGCGAGGGCATCGAGCGTGCCGCCGGTGTCGTCATGGCCGGCGAGACTGTCGCGCACCAGCGCCCCGCGCGACGGGGCGCCCGGCCGGTGCCGGGTGGGATCACGGTAGTTGGTGAGCGCGGCGAAGCGTCCGCTGCGCGTCACGCCCATCCAGGTTCCGCCGGCCTCGAGGTCGCGCCCGGCGAGCAGGCCCGGCGCGTCCCCCCACCAGTGCGCCGGAATCGCCGGACGGGCGAGGAACTCGTCGCGGTTGGCGGCGACGACCAGCGGGAAGTCGGGGTGGGCGTGCCAGCCCACGACGATCAGGCACATCTCGGGCGCTCCGCGCCGGGCGGCCGTGTCCGCATCGGCGTCAGGGCAGGGCGTACGGCAGCTCGAGGAAGGCGAGCGGGGGGCCGTCGGGCCCGCCCAGTCGGGCATCGCCGGACTCGGCGCAACTCATCTGCATCACCGCGAGCGCCTCGAAGCCGCCCTCGGGCGCGGGCGCGACATTGACGAGCTTGCCGGCCGACTGCTCGCCGAAAGCCGGCGTGAAGATGTCGGCGCCCGCGTGCGGGGGCTCCTCCGTGTCGATGCGCACGCGATACATGCGCTTCTTGAGCTTGCCCAGGTACTGGGTGCGCGCGACGATCTCCTGGCCCGGATAGCAGCCCTTGTTGAAGCTCACCCCGCCGATCACTTCGTAATTGAGCATCTGCGCGACGAACTCTTCCTGAGTCGCCGCCGTGACGAGCGGCAGGCCGGCCCGGATCATCGCGAGCTGCCAGACCGTTGTATCGGCCGGGACGGCACCCTGGGTGCGCAGCGCGGCAAAGCGGGCGGGGGCCTCGGCGACCGGTACGGCCAGGATGAAATCCTGCGGGTCGAGGCGGACCACGAAACTCCCCGCAGCCGTTGCGAGCCGCATGTCGCCGTCCGGCACCGGCAGACCCATCGCTGCGAGCAGCGCACCGGCGCCGTCGCCGGTGACGCCGATCAGCGCCAACTCGTCGTTGGCATCGCTCAGCTTGACCTTGCTGCGCAGGATGTACATCGACAACTTCTTGGTGAACGCCGCCTGGATGTCGGCCGCGACCGCCATCAGGTGACCCTCGTCCGCAGGCCACAGCAGGAGGCTCGCGAGCATCCGCCCCTTGGGCGTGTTGAAGCTGTTCCACTGGGCACCGTCGGGCGCGAGCTTCTTGACGTCGTTGGAGACGAGCCCGTGCAGGAAGGTCGTCGAATCCGGCCCCCGGCTGCGCAGCACGCCGAGATGCACCAGAGGCACGGCCGCGACCCCACCCGGAGCAGGACGCTCGGGGAATCGGATGCCTTGCGCGTCGATGATTGCGCCTTCCTGTTCGAGAAACGCTTGCCAGTTCGAATTCATCGTGTCGGGGTCAGGATCGAAAATGCGATGAAGTATTATAGGAGCTTCGTTCGCGGATGGCCCGCCGTCTGCCCGACACGCTCCGACAGTCCCGCAAGCTCCCGGTTCAATGAAGTCCTTCCTCGTCAGATTCGTCCTTCTGCTCGTCGTCGCAGGGTCGCTCGCGGCCGCCGGTGCGTGGTGGTACGTGCATCGGCCGCTCCCGCTCGCCCAGCCGGAGATCGATTTCACCGTCCAGCGCGGTTTCAACATGCGCCAGGCGGCGCGGGCGATCGCCGCGGCAGGCGTCGGCGTGCATCCCGAGGCTCTGTACTGGATCGCCCGCATCGGTGGCAAGGCCGAGCGCATCGTCGCCGGCAGTTACGAAGTGCATGAGGGCATCACGCCCTGGCTGCTGGTGCTCAAGCTGTCGAGCGGCGATGTCTCGCAGGGCGAACTGCTGCTGGTGGAGGGCTGGAATTTCCGCCAGATGCGCGCGGCGATCGAGGCGCATCCCCACCTCGTCCAGGATCTCGCCGGCTTGAGCGAGGCCGAGATCCTCGCGCGCATCGGCGCGACCGAGTCGCACCCGGAGGGGCTGTTCTTTCCCGACACCTATCTGTTCGACAAGCACTCCAGCGCGCTCGCCCTGCTCAAGCGCGCCTACGACGCGATGCAGCAGCGCCTCGAGCAGGCCTGGGCGATGCGCGACCCGGCGGTGCCGCTCGGGTCGCCGTACGAGGCCTTGATCCTCGCATCCATCATCGAGAAGGAGACCGGACAGGCCGGCGAGCGCGGCCTGGTGGCCTCGGTATTCGCCAACCGGCTGCGCATCGGCATGCGTCTCCAGACCGATCCGACCGTGATCTACGGCTACGGCGAGAGCTTCGAGGGGCGCTTGCGGCGCCATCATCTCGACACCGATCACGAATACAACACCTACACGCGAGCGGGGCTCCCGCCGACGCCGATCGCGATGCCGGGCTGGGACGCGTTGCGCGCCGCGGTCCAGCCGGAGTCCTCCGAGTATTTCTACTTCGTGGCCCGGGGCGACGGCACGAGCCAGTTCTCGCGCAACCTCACCGACCACAACCGTGCGGTGAACAAATACCAGCGCGGCGGGAGAGGCAGTTGAACAATCGAGCGATGCAGGCGCGCTTCATCACCTTCGAGGGCATAGACGGGGCCGGCAAGAGCACGCAGATCGACGCGCTGGTGGCGGCGCTGCGCGAGCGTGGGATCGACGTCGAGCAGACGCGCGAACCCGGCGGCACGGCGCTCGGCGAGCGCCTGCGCGAACTCTTGCTGCACGAGCCGATGCACCTCGAGACCGAGGCGCTCTTGATGTTCGCGGCGCGCCGCGAGCACTTGGCGGGACGCATCCTGCCCGCGCTCGAGGCCGGGCGCTGGGTGGTGTCGGACCGTTTCACCGATGCGACCTACGCCTACCAGGTCGGCGGTCGCGGGCTCGACACGGCGAAGTTCGACGCGCTGGAGGCATGGGTGCACCCGCGCTTCCAGCCCGACCTGACGCTGGTCTTCGACGTCGCGCCCGAAGTCGCCGCGGCGCGTCTCGTCCGCAGCGGCGGATCGCCCGACCGATTCGAGCGCGAGCAGCGCGACTTCTTCGAGCGTGTGCGCGCCGCCTATCTTGAGCGGGCCCGGCGGGCACCCGAGCGGATTCGCGTGATCGCTGCCGACCGCGAGCCAGAGATCATCCGCGCCGAGATCGAGGCGATCGTCGCGGAGCGCTGGTTCCGATGATCCACCCGTGGCTCGAGTCCGACTGGCGCCGGCTGGTCGCACTGGGCGCGCGCATGCCGCACGCGCTGCTGTTCATCGGGCCGGCCGGAATGGGCAAGCGCGATCTGGCCGAGGCGCTGGCCGCGCATCTGCTGTGCCTTTCGCCGGCTGCGGACGGGCAGGCCTGCGGCACCTGCCGGGGCTGCACGCTGCGCACGAGCGGCAATCACCCCGACCTGATGCGCCTCGTGCCGGCGGCCGAGGCGGCCGCGGGCGAGGACGCCGAGGCCGCAGCCAACGCCGACGCGGCGCCTGCCAAGGGCAAGTCGGCGCAGATCGTCATCGAGCAGGTCCGCGAGGTGCAGCGTGCGCTTGCGGTCACCGGGCACCAGGGCGGACGGCGCGTCGTCATCGTCGATCCGGCCGAGGCGATGAACGTCTTCACCGCCAACGCGCTGCTGAAGCTCCTCGAGGAGCCGCCGCCGGAATGCACCTTCGTGCTGGTCTCGTCGGCCCCGCGCCGGCTGTTGCCGACGATTCGCAGCCGCTGTCAGCAGTGGAGCTTCGCCCTGCCGCCCGAGGAGACCACGCAGGCGTGGCTGCGCGGGCGCGATGACGCGCATCGGGCCTTGTTCGCGCTGTGCGGCGGCGTGCCGCTTGCGGCAGAGCGCATGGCCGGGCAGGGCTGGGGCGCGCTGCTGGCGCGCTTCGTCAAGGATGTCGCGGGGCTGCCAGAGGGCGATCCGCTGCGGCTCGCCGGGCAGTGGGAGAGTTGGGTGAAATCGAAGGAGGCGCTTGCCGCCGGCTTCGGCATGGTGCAGCTCGTCGACTGGATGCAGCGCTGGGTGGGCGATCTCGCGGCGCTGCGGCTGGGCGGGCGGGTGCGCTACTTCCCGGCCCACGACGGCGTGCTCGCCGCGCTCGCGGTGCGCACCAGTCATGCCGCTGCACTGAACTGCTACAATGAGTTCGGCCGCATCCGTCGCGTCGCGCAGCATCCGCTGAACCCGCGACTGATGCTCGAGGACATGCTCTTGCGCTACGCGCGAACGGTGGCCGGATCACGACGATGAGCGAACCCAGCAGAAGCCACGTGGCACGCCCGAGCGTGCTGTCGCTGAACATCAACTCGAAGTCGGCACTCTATGCGGCCTACATGCCGTTTCTCGCCAACGGCGGGATCTTCGTGCCGACACCGAAGAAACATTCGCTCGGCGACGAGGTCTTCATGCTGTTGCAGCTGATGGACGATCCGACCAAGCACCCGGTCGCCGCCAAGGTCGTGTGGATCACGCCGGACGGGGCGCAGGGCGCGAAGACCCAGGGCGTCGGTCTGCAGTTCAGCGCCGACGAGTCCGGCAAGGCGCTGCGCAACCGCATCGAGACGATTCTAGCCGGATTGATGAGTTCCTCGCGCCCGACCCATACGCTCTGACCCGCACTGCGTGCGGGCGCGCAACGGGACGTCGCCGTCCCGCCGACCCGATCTTCTGCCGATGTTCATAGATTCCCACTGCCACCTCGATTTTCCCGAGCTCCTCGAGCGCGAGGACGAACTGCTGGGCGCGATGGCGACCCACGGCGTCGGCCGGGCGCTGTGCGTGAGCGTCAAGCTCGAAACCTTCGCGCGCGTGCTCGCGCTCGCCGAGCGCCACCCCAACCTGTACGCATCGGTCGGCGTGCATCCTGACAACGACGATGTGGAAGAGCCCGACGAGGCCCGTCTGGTCGCGCTCGCCGATCACCCCAAGGTGATCGCGATCGGCGAGACCGGACTCGACTACTACTGGCGCAAGGATGCGCCGGAGTGGCAGCGCGCGCGCTTTCGCACCCACATCCGTGCCGCGCGCACCTGCGCGAAGCCCCTGATCGTGCACACGCGTGCGGCGGCCGACGACACCCTGAGGTTGATGCGCGAGGAAGCTGCGGCCGAGGCCGGCGGGGTCATGCACTGCTTCACCGAGTCGATCGAAGTCGCCCGCGCGGCGCTCGATCTCGGCTTCTACATCTCGTTCTCCGGCATCGTGACCTTCCGCAACGCGAAAGATCTGAAGGCGGTCGCGCAGTACGTGCCGCTCGACCGGATGCTGATCGAGACCGATGCGCCGTATCTCGCGCCGATGCCGCATCGCGGCAAGACCAACCACCCGGCCTGGGTCGTGCATGTGGCCGAGGAGATCGCGCGGCTGCGCGACGAACCGCTCGAACGCATCGAGACCGCCACCACCGACAACTTCTTCAGGCTGTTCCGACATGCGAACCCTCATTGAATCGCCGCTGCGCGGCCTCGCCGCTGCCTGCCTGTTTGTCCTCGTCACCGCCAGTTGCGCCGCCTTCGGCAACAGCTACGAGGACTCGCTGAGCGCCGCGCAGCGCGGCGACACGCGGCAGCTGGTCGGCATCCTCGCCCGCGGCCTCGACCCGAACACCATCGATGCCCAAGGCAATACGCTGCTGATTCTCGCCGCCCGCGAGGGACACTTGCTGACCGTGGACGCGTTGCTGAGCCACCGTGCGAATGTCTCGCAGCGCAATTTCGTCGGCGATTCGGCCCTGATGCTGGCGGTGCTGCGCGGCCATGTGGCGATCGTCGACCGCCTGCTCGACGCCGGCGCCGAGATTGACCACGAGGGCTGGACGCCATTGATCTACGCGGCCTTCGAAGGCCACCTCGACATCCTCGACCGGCTGCTGGTGCGCGGTGCCAACGTCGATGCGCTCGCGCCCAACGGCTCCAACGCGCTGATGTTCGCGGCCCGCAACGGTCATATCCACGTGGTGCGCCGCCTGCTGCAGGCCGAGGCCGACGTCGAGCAGCGCAATGACCGCGGGCAGACGGCGGCGAGCTGGGCGCTGGAGAACGGCAATACCCAGATCGCCGAGCTGATCGAGCAGGAGCGTCGCCGCCGCGCCGCCCAGCCGCCCAGGCTGCAGATCGAGCTCAGGTAGGCCCGCAGCGGGCGTATGCCTTCAGGCCGTCGCCGGCCCGCGGTCGTCGTCGATCGGGCCTGCGATGCGGGCAGACTGCTTCATGCGCGATTGCGCACGGTCGCGCTGCAGGCGGCGCCATCGCACAGGTCGGCCGCAGCGAGAATCGTGGCGGCATGGATCGCCACCGTATCGCCGATGTCGCGCGCATAGCCACCCGCCATGGCGATCGCGACCGGGATGGCCCGCACGCGGCACTGGTCTAGCACCATACGGTCGCGCCGTGCCAGTCCCTCGATGCTGAGCGCGAGACGCCCCAGGCGGTCGTCGCGGTAGGGGTCGGCGCCGGCGAGGTAGATCACCAGATCGGGCGCGACGCGCACGAACACGATGTCCAGCCCGCCTGCGAGCGCTTCGAGATAAGCCTCGTCGGGGGTGCCGTCCGGCAACTCGATGTCGAGGTCCGAACGGGCCTTGCGGAACGGAAAATTCCGCGCGCCATGGATGCTGAAGGTGAAGAGATCCGGCTCGTTGGCGAGAATCGCCGCCGTGCCGTCGCCCTGGTGGACGTCGCAGTCGATGATCGCCACCTGCTGCACCCGGCCCTCGGCACGCATCGCCAGTGCGGCGACCGCGGCGTCGTTGAAGACGCAGAAGCCCGAGCCGAAGTCGCGGTGCGCATGATGAGTGCCCCCGGCCAGGTTGGCCGCGCATCCCTCGACGAGCGCGGCGCGACAGGCGGCGAGCGTGGCGCCTGCCGAGCGTCGCGAGCGCTCGACCATCGCCGCCGACCAGGGAAAGCCGATGCGCCGCTGCGCGGCGGCGTCGAGCGCGCCGGCCACGACGCGACGCAGATAGTCGGCATCGTGGGCGCGCAGCAGCTCGTCGTCGCTGGCCGCGGCCGGCACATGGAAATCCCCGGGGCCGAAGCGGCCACTCGACGCCAGCGTCGCGCGCAGACGCGCATATTTCTCCATCGGGAAACGGTGGCCTTCGGGCAGCGGCAGCACGAAGTGGTCGGCGTAGAAAAGCTTCACCGCAACGGGCGCTGCGCGCCGGGGCCGGTCCTCATGCGCTGCAGGCCGGGGTCGGGCGCAGCTCGAACGGCAGGTCGTCGGCGGCTCCGTATACGGACGCGAACTCGTCCTCGGGCACCACCGTGACGGCGATCTCGGGCTCGTGGCCGCCGCCTCCGATGATGACCCCGCGCACCGGCGAGATGTCGCCGAAATCGCGGCCCCAGCCGATGGTGATGTGCTCCAGGTCGGGCAGCAGGGCATTGGTCGGGTCGAAATCCACCCAGCCCGTGCCGGGGCAGAACACCGACACCCAGGCATGCGTCGCGTCGGCGCCGATCAGGCGCTTCTTGCCCGCGGCCGGCCGGGTCAGCAGATAGCCGCTGACGTAGCGTGCGGGCAGCCCCAGCGAGCGCAGGCACGAGATCATGAAATGCGCGAAGTCCTGGCAGACGCCGCGCCGGCTCGTGAATACCGTCGTGACCGGGGTGGAGACGTCAGTGGCTCCGGGCTCGAACTTGAACTCGGCGAAGATGCGGCGCATCAGGGCCTCGACGCCGACCAGCAAGGGCGTGCCGGGCGGAAAGCTCGCCCGGGCGTAATCGGCGAAATCGCGCTTCAGTCGGATATAGGTCGATTCGTAGCGGAACGTGGCGGCCTCGAGCATTTCGCGCGAAATGCTGTGCCCGGCCTTGTAGCGCAACGACTCGCGCACGGTGTCCCAGGGCGGGGAGGCGGCCATATCGGGCATGGGCCGCGACATCAGGTCGATCCAGACCTCGGAGCGGATTGACAGCTCGTCGTGATCGGCTTCGAAATGCAGGGCGCGGACGCGATTGCCGAACGGATCGACGAAGTTCTTGGCGCGTGACGGCTCGGGACAGACCTCGACGCTGTGCGCGATCGACTCCTGCCAGGCCAGCGTACGCGGCAACAGACGCAGCAGTTGATGCGATTCTCCGACCGGTTGATCGTAGCGATACAGCGTGTCGTGGCGGACGTGATAGCGGATGCGCCTCATGCCGCGACCTCGACGACGGCCGGTTTCGCGGTGTGGATGAAGAAGCGACGATGCATGTCGTCGGAGAGCGCGTAGGCGGTCTCCTCTGCCTCGGCGAGCAAGGCGGCGAGTTCGGCGCGACCCGGTGCGCAGTGCTCGGCTTCGAGGAGCGTCAGGTCGAAGTGACGCAGGCGCTCGCTGATCGCGGTGAGCAGCGGCGAGGGTGGATGCCCCAGCTCTTGCTCGCTGCGGTGCATGTAGCGTTCGAGCGAATGCAGCTGGAAGCACACCGAATGCGGGTTGGACGTGTCGAACACCAGCAGATGCACGACGGGAAGCAGCTCGGGCGTGCGCCGGTAGCGGGCCCGGTAGGTGACGATGGAGTTGGCGGCTTCGAGCAGCCACTCCAGCATTTCCTCGCATTCTTCCTCGTCGGCCTGCAGCACCATGGCGATCAGCCCTGCCAACCCGGCCAGGCGTTCGATGCGGCGACCGAAGATCAGGAAGCGCCAGCCCTCGTCGCGCGTCATGTCGTCGAGCGCGAAGCCGGCCAGCGAAATGCAACTGAGCATCACGTGGTCGAGCGCCGCCAGCGCCTGGTCCACCGTGACGGGGGCGGGGTGCAAGGCCTGTTCCAGGCGGTTCAGCACATGCCAGTTGTCGGTCGACAGCCGTTCGCGGACGTGCAGGGCGTTTTCGGAGAGCGCGCGCAGGTTGGCGGCGACGGAGCCGGGGCGTCGCAGGTCCGAGACCGCCGCGAGCAGCGTCGCTTCGAGCGATGCCAGCGGCGGCGCCTCGGCCGCGCCTTGGGCGTCGATGTCGGGCACTGCGCCGATGCGCCGCGCCGCCGCGAGCAGGCCGGCCAACTCTGCGGTGGAGTCCTCGGGCGACTCGGAGACCCGCGACAGCGCAGCGCGCAGCAATCGCGCCGAGGACTCGGTGCGCTCGGCGTGCCGACCCATCCAGAACAGGTTCTCGCCGACCCGGGATGGGATGTCGCTGCCCGTGTAGAGCAGGTCGATGACCCCGAGGCGCTTCTTGAGCAGGCTGGCGCGCCGCACCGGTCCGCGCGCGCGCACCCAGGTGTCCTTGGACAAGCCGCCGCGCTGCATGGTCAGCACCTCGACCCCGCTGCTCGGTGCGGCGCGTGCCAGCGCTCCCGGCATCACCGCGTAGCCGTTGGGCGTGGCCGCGGCAAGCAGCCGAAACCCGACCGAACGCGATGCCAGGGGGCGTTCGGCCCTGCCCGTCCACACCGGCGCCTGCGAGAGCTTGACCCATTCCTGGGCGACATAGGCGTGCGGCTGCGCGCGGATCGACTCAACCAGTTGCCGGCGCGCCTCGCCCTTAAGGGTGTGGCCGAAGACGCTTGCCATGCGCATGCTGGCGAAGGCGGGCTTGATCACCAATTCGTCGAGATGCTCGAGCACGTACTCGAGCGCAGGCGCCTCGCCGCACCACCACGACGCGACCGACGGGATGGCAAGCGGCTCCCCGAGGAGGCGCTCCGAGATTGCGGGCAGGAAGCCGAAGATCGCGCTGCTCTCGAGCACCCCGCTGCCCAGCGCATTGGCGATCAGCACCCGGCCTGCGGCGACTGCCCCGAGAAGCCCCGGCACGCCCAGCGCCGAATCGGAGCGCAGTTCGAGCGGATCGCAATAGTCGTCGTCGAGCCGGCGCAGGATGGCATGAACGCGGCGCAGGCCGCGCAGCGTCTTGAGATAGACCGTGTCGTCGCGGACCGTGAGGTCCCGCCCTTCGACCAGCGGAAAGCCCAGGTAGCGGGCGAGGAAGGCGTGCTCGAAATAGGTTTCGCTGAACGGGCCGGCGGTGAGCAGCACCACCAGCGGCGTCTCGCCCCCGCTCGGGGCCATGCGCGCGAGGTTCTCCTGCAGGCCACGAAAGAAGGCGGCCAAGGTCTGGACGTGCAGCTTGCGGAAGGTGTCGGGAAACGCGCGCGAGACGATGATGCGATTCTGCAGCGCGTAGCCCGCGCCCGACGGGGTCTGGGTGTGGTCGCCGATCGCCCACCAGCGACCGTCCGCCGAGCGGCCGAGGTCGACCGCGTAGAGGTGCAGGAAGCGTCCCGAAGCCGGGCGGATGCCGTGGCAGGGCCACTTGTAGCCGGGCTGCCCGAATACCAGCGCCGGCGGGAGCAGACCTTCGAGGAGCAGGTCCTGGGGGCCGTAGAGGTCGGCCATGATGGCGTCGAGCAGCCGCGCGCGCTGCGCGACCGCCGCGGCGAGCCGCTCCCACTCGTCGCCGTCCAGGACCAGCGGCAGCATGTCGAGCTCCCATGGACGGCTCGTGCCCTTGGGGTCGGCATGGACGCTGTAGGTGACGCCGTCGGACTCGATCGCATCGCGCACGAAGTCCGCGCGCCGATCGAGCAGCTGGTCGGAAAGCGACTGCAGGCGTTCGACCAGACCCCGCCAGTGCGGCCGGGCCTTGCCGCGTTCGGCGAGCATCTCGTCGAAACGGTCGGCGGCAAGCGGATACGTGTCGAAAATGCCAGCGGGCATGCGGTGGAGGGGGCCGAAAACGCGCCCCGCAGTGTGCGGGGCGCCGTGCCGTCAATGATTGCGCAAATCCAGCGTAAAGGGAAACTCGGGATTCACGCGCGGCGTGCCGACCTCGAGGCGGCCCGGGGTGTGGCCGATGCGGAAGAAACGGGCGAGGCGCCGGCTCTCGGCCTCGAAGGCATTCACCGGCAGCGTCTCGAAGCTGCGCCCGCCCGGATGCGCGACGTGGTACTGGCAGCCGCCGAGGCTCTTGTTCATCCAGGTGTCGACGATGTCGAACACGAGCGGGCTGTCCACGCCGATCGTCGGATGCAGGCACGAGGGCGGTTGCCAGGCCCGGTAGCGCACGCCGGCGACAAACTCGCCCTGGGTGCCGGTCGGTTGCAGGGGCAGCGGCACGCCGTTGCAGGTGATGCGATAGCGCTCGGGGGGCACGCCCGAGGCCTTTACCTGCAGGCGTTCGAGCGACGAGTCGACGTAGCGCACGGTGCCGCCGGCTGCGCCTTCCTCGCCCATCACGTGCCAGGGCTCGAGCGCCGAGCGCAGTTCCAGCTCGATCCCGCGCACCGCGTAGTCGCCGTATTTCGGGAAGCGGAACTCGAAATGCGGGGCGAACCATTCCTCGCGCATCGGGATGCCGGCCTCGCGCGTCTCGGCGATCACATCGGCGAAGTCCTGCCAGATGAAATGCGGCAGCAGGTAGCGGTCGTGCAACTCGGTGCCCCAGCGCGCGAGCCGCTCCGGTGCATAAGGCTGCTCCCAGAAACGCGCCACCAGCGCGCGCAGGAGCAGCTGCTGGGTCAGGCTCATGCGCGCGTGCGGCGGCATCTCGAAGGCGCGCAACTCGAGCAGCCCCAGTCGGCCGGCCGGGCCGTCCGGCGAGTACAGCTTGTCGATGCAGAACTCGGCGCGATGCGTGTTGCCGGTGACGTCGATCAGCAGGTTGCGCAGCAGCCGGTCGACCAGCCACGGCGGCACCTCCTGACCCGGCCGGCACAGGCGATCGATCTCGCGGAAGGCGAACTCGATCTCGTGGACCGAGTCGTTGCGGGCCTCGTCGATGCGCGGCGCCTGCGAGGTCGGGCCGATGAAGAGGCCCGAGAACAGGTACGAGAGGCTCGGATGGTTGTGCCAGTACGCGATCAGGCTGCGCAGCAGGTCTGGGCGGCGCAGGAACGGCGAGTCGGCCGGCGTCGCACCGCCGAGCACGAAGTGATTGCCGCCGCCGGTGCCGGTGTGTCGGCCGTCGAGCATGAACTTCTCGGTGGTGAGGCGGGATTCGCGCGCCACTTCGTAGAGATGGGTGGTCTGGTCGACCAGGGCGTCCCAGTCGGCTGCCGGGTGGATGTTGACCTCGATGACGCCCGGGTCGGGCGTGATGCGGAAGTGGCTGAGCCGCGGGTCGGAGGGCGGCTCGTAGCCTTCGAGCAGCACCGGCTGGCCGAGGGCCTCGGCCGTGTCCTCGATGGCGGCCACCAGCGCCAGGTAATCCTCGGCGCTGCGCGTGGGCGGCATGAAGATGTGGAGCACGCCCTCGCGCGCCTGGGCGCAGAGCGCCGTGCGGGTGATCCAGGCGGCCGATTCGTGGCTCGCCGGTTTCCGTGCTTCGTCGGTCGGATGGCTGCGCGACGGCAGGAGGGTGCGCGCCGTCCCGCCGCGCGCACCACCCGTGGCCGGCCAGGCCTCGGTGCCGAAGTGCCGGCGCAGCGCCGAGTGCGCGGGCAAATCCGCACGGCGATCGAACGGGTCGGGCTGGTGCACCCATGGGTAATCGTGCGGCGCGGTCCACGGGAGCGAATCGAGCGGCAGGCGGAAGCCCATCGGCGAGTCGCCCGGGATCAGGTAGCAGCGCTCGTCGCGCAGGAACCAAGGCCCGGACTGCCAGCGCCCGGTCGCGGCATCGCGGTCGACCGGCAGGACGTGACCGACCACCTCGTCGAGCCCTTGCGAGAAGACCTTTGCCAGGCGAGCGCGTTCGAGCGGATCGTCGAGGCGCGAGTCGAAGGGATCGACGTTCGACGGCAGGCGCCGCTCCCGCCAGAGGTAATAGAAGGCATCCTCGTAGGCCGGGAAGATGTGCTCGCCCGACAGGCCGAGCCGGTCCGCGACGCCGCGCAGGAAGGCGCCCGCCGCAGCGGCATCGGCACTGCCGCCACGACGCTCGTCGGCGATCAGCGCCGCGTCGCGCCACAGCGGTTGTCCGTCCCGGCGCCAGTAGCAGCCGAGCGACCAGCGCGGCAGTTGTTCGCCCGGATACCACTTGCCCTGGCCGAAATGCACCAGGCCCTGCGGCGCACACTTGTTGCGCAGGTGGTGATAGAGGTCGATCGCGAGCTTCTTCTTGTTCGGGCCGACTGCGGTGGTGTTCCATTCCTCGCCGTCGGGATCGTCGAGCGAGATGAAGGTCGGCTCGCCGCCCTGGGTGAGCCGCACGTCCATCGCCTTCAGGCGCGCATCGATGTCGTGGCCGAGCGTCTCGATCGCCAGCCACTGCGCGTCGGTGTAGGGCTTGGTCACGCGCGGGGCTTCGAGGATGCGCGTGACCTTCATCTCGTGGCCGAACGCGACCTCGCATTCCTCGAGGGCGCCCGAGATCGGCGCCGCCGAGAAGGGATCCGGGGCGCAGGCGAGCGGGATATGACCCTCGCCTGCGAAGAGGCCCGAGGTCGGGTCCAGGCCGATCCAGCCGGCACCGGGCAGGTAGACCTCGCACCAGGCGTGCAGATCGGTGAAGTCTTCCTCGGGACCGGACGGGCCGTCGAGCGACTTGAGGTCGGCCTTCAACTGGATCAGGTAGCCCGACACGAAGCGTGCTGCGAGGCCCAGGTGGCGCATGAGCTGAACCAGCAGCCAGGCCGAATCGCGGCACGAGCCGGAGGCCTTTTCCAGCGTCTCCTCGGGCGACTGGACGCCCGGCTCGAGGCGGATCAGGTAGGCGATGTGCTCGTACAACTCGCGGTTGAGATCGACCAGGAAGTCGATCGTACGGCGCTCGCCGGCGTCGATGCCGCTCAGGTACTCGGCGAACCTGGGCGTGAGCGGCAGCTTCTTGAAATACGGGGCCAGCTCGTCCGTCTGCCAGGCCTCGTAGTCGAAGGGAAAATGCTCGGCGTACGGCTCGAGAAAGAAGTCGAAGGGGTTGATGACCGCCATCTCGGCGACCAGATCGACTTCGATGCACAACTCGCGGGTGCGCTCTGGAAAGTTCAGCCGCGCCAGATAGTTCGATTGCGGATCCTGCTGCCAGTTGATGAAGTGGCCGGCCGGTTCGACCTTGAGCGTGTAGCTCAGGATGCGGGTGCGGCTGTGCGGTGCCGGCCGCAGGCGGATGACCTGTGCGCCGAGTCGAACGGGGCGGTCATACCGGTAGCGGGTGACGTGGTGCAGGGCAACGTGGATGGACATGAACGACCCTCGATTCGACTCTCGTTGTCAGCATGCAGCAATTCCCGCGCCAAGTCGGCGTGACTTGCGGCCGCATCTCGCAGTATCCGTCGCCGGCGGCTTGCGCCGGCAACGGCGCCGGTTGCGCTGCACCAATCATGGGCTTCGCGGCGGCATGTTCGCACCGTCCTGGCACACCAGGGGGAATTCGACGCACCGGCCCGGCGCAGATAAACTGATCCGATCGAATCCGAATTGCAATCGAGGAAGCCGATCATGAGTGTCATCGAATCACTGCGGCGCAGCCATGCCGAGCTCGTGGAGATTCGCCGCGATATTCACGCCCACCCGGAACTCTCGTTCGCCGAGCATCGCACCGCGGCGCTGGTCGCCGATCGGCTCGAGGCGCTCGGCATCGAAACCCACCGAGGCATCGGCCGCACCGGCGTCGTCGGTGTCGTGCGCGGCCGGCCGGGCGGGCGCGCGGTCGGCTTGCGCGCCGACATGGACGCGCTGCCGATCCAGGAGCACAACACCTTCGCCCACCGCTCGCGCCACGCGGGCTGCATGCACGCCTGCGGCCATGACGGCCACACGACGATGCTGCTCGGCGCGGCCGAGGTGCTTGCGGCGCAGGCGGCCGACTTCGAGGGTACCGTGAATCTCGTCTTCCAGCCGGCCGAGGAGGGTGACGGCGGCGCGCAGGCGATGATCGACGACGGGCTGTTCGAGCGCTTTCCGATGGAGGCGATCTTCGGCATGCACAACTGGCCCGGCCTCGATGCCGGCAGCTTCGCCGTGCACCGCGGCCCGACCATGGCGAGCGCCGACCGCTTCGACGTCGAGGTGCGTGGCCACGGGGCACATGCGGCGATGCCCCACCTCGGCATCGATCCGGTGGTGGCCGCGGCGGCGCTGGTGCAGGCGGTGCAGACCATCGCGAGCCGCACCCTCGATCCGCACGACCCCGCCGTGGTGTCCGTGACGATGTTCAACGCCGGCGAGGCCTACAACGTGATTCCCGACCGGGTGCGCCTGTCGGGCACGGTGCGGGCGTTCAGCGCCGGCGTGCAGGACCGCATCGAGGCGCGGCTGGGCGAGATCTGTGCCGGGATCGGCGCGGCCTACGGCGTGGAGATCGCGCTCGACTACCGGCGTGGCTATCCGGCCACGATCAACACGGTCGCCGAGGCCGATCTCTGCCAGGCGGTCGCCACGACGCTGGTCGGTGCCCACCACGTCGCCGCCGACATGCGGCCGAGCATGGGCGCGGAGGACTTCGCCTTCTACCTGCAGCACAAGCCGGGCTGCTACGTCTGGATCGGCAACGGCCCGGGCGAGGGCGGCTGCACGCTGCACAACCCGCATTACGACTTCAACGACGAGATCATCCCGGTCGGCGCGGCCTATTGGGTCGAGCTTGCGCGCCGCTTCCTGGCATCGCCCCATTGAACCGATCGGACGCCACGGCGTCAATGGCCAGATGAATACACTCCGACTCGCTTTCCGGATGATGCTGCGCGACCTGCGGGCAGGGGAGCTGCATCTGCTCGGGTTCGCGATCCTGATCGCGGTCGCCAGCCTCACGAGCGTCGGCTTTCTGGCCGACCGCGTCGCCCGGGGCCTCGACCGCGAGGCGAACCAGCTCCTGGGCGGCGATCTGCTCCTGCGCGCCGACCGGCCCTGGCCGGACGCGTTCCACGACGAGGCGCGCCGGCGCGGCCTGGCGACCGTCGATACGGTGCTCTTCACCAGCATGGTGAGCACCGAGGAGGGCGCCCAGCTCGCCGGGGTGAAGGTGATCGAGCCCGGTTATCCGCTGCGCGGCAGCGTGCGCATCGCGCCGGGGCCGAACCAGCCCGACCGGCTCGCCGAGGGCGTGCCGGCGCCCGGCGAAGTGTGGCTGGACGAGCGCCTGTTCGCGGCGCTCGACGTCTCGGTGGGCGACCGGGTGGGCCTGGGCCTGATCGAGTTCCGGGTCGGGGCGATGGTGACCTTCGAGTCCGACCGCGGTGCCAACTTCTTCAGCCTGCTGCCGCGGGCGATGTTCAATGCCGCCGACCTCGCCGCCACCGGACTGCTGGTCGAAGGCAGTCGCGCGACCTGGCGCCTGCACGTAGCGGGCGATCTCGCCGTGGTGGACGGCTTCGAGCGTTGGGCCAGCCAGAACCTGGGGCGCGGGCAGTCGGTCGAGACCATCGAGAGCGCCAGGCCGGAGGTGCGCGGCGCGCTCGACCAGGCGCAGCGGTTCCTGCGGCTGGCGGCGCTCCTCGCAGTGGTGCTCGCGGCGGTCGCGGTCGGGCTGTCGGCGCGGCGCTTCATGCAGCGCCATCTGGACGGCTGCGCGGTCATGCGCTGTCTCGGCGCGCGCCAGTCGCAGGTCCTGTGGACGGTGATCGGCGAGTTCGTGCTGTTCGGCCTCGCGGCGGCGCTGGGCGGGGCCTTGCTCGGCTGGCTGGTCCAGTTCGGACTCGCGGTCGTGCTCGCCGAAGTGATGAATGCGCGCCTTCCCCCCGCGTCGCCGCTGCCGATCGCGCACGGCCTGGTGGTGGGGCTCGCGCTGCTGGTGGGTTTCGTGTTGCCGCAATTGCTGCGGCTGGGCAAGGTGTCGACGGTGCGCGTGCTGCGCCGCGAGCTCGATCGCATCGAGCGCAACAGCGCCACCGCCTGGGTGCTCGGGGCCGCGGTGCTGTTCGGCATCGTCTTCTGGATCGCCGGCGAGTTGCGGCTGGGCGCGATGGTGGCGGCCGGATTCGCCGTCGCGCTCGGGTTGTTCGCGCTGTGCGCTTGGGGCGTGCTGCGCACCCTTGCCGGCCTGAAGGGCGAGGGCAGCCTGCGCGGGGGCGGCTGGCGCTACGGGCTGGCCGCGCTCAACCGCCGCATGGGCGCGAGCGTGATCCAGGCGAGCGCGCTGGGCCTCGGAATGACCGCGTTGCTGCTGCTCACGCTGATTCGCGGCGATCTGCTGGAGAGCTGGCGCCGGCTTGCGCCGCCCGACGCGCCCAATCGCTTCGTCATCAACATCCAGCCCGACCAGCGCGAGCCGGTTGCCGAGCTGTTCACGGCCCATGGGTTCGAGGCGCCGGAGATCCTGCCGATGATCCGGGGGCGCCTGGCGGCGATCAACGGCACGCCGGTCAATCCCGATCTCTACGAGGATCAGCGTGCGCGGCGGCTCGCCGAGCGCGAGTTCAACCTGAGCTATGCGAGCCGGTTGCCCGACCAGAACCACGTTGTCGCCGGCCGCTGGCACGGTGCGGACCCGGAGGCGCCGCAATTCTCCATCGAGATCGGGCTCGCCCGCACCTTCGGCCTGAAACTCGGCGACACCGTGCGCTTCGACGTGTCGGGGCGCGCGGTCGAGGCGCCGATCACCAGCGTGCGCGAACTCGACTGGGACTCGATGCGCGTGAACTTCTTCTTCATTGCCGCGCCGGGGATGCTCGAGGAGTCGCCCGCGAGCCTCGTCACGAGTTTCCATCAACCGCCCGACAGTCACGCCTTCACCACGGCGCTCGTCAACGCCTTCCCCAATCTTTCGGTGATCGACGTCGCGGCAGTGCTCGCCCAGGTGCAATCGGTCACCGACAAGCTGGTGCTGATCGTGCAGTTCGTCTTCGCCTTCGCGCTCGCCGCGGGCATCGTGGTCCTCTATGCGGCGCTGCAGTCGACCCACGACGAGCGCGACTTCGAGCTCGCCATGCTGCGCACCCTCGGCGCGCGCAATCGCCAGCTCCGCCAGGCGCTGATCGCGGAATTCCTGGTGCTGGGAGGCGTCGCCGGCGTGCTGGCCGGGTTCGGCGCCTCGGCGATCGGCTGGGTGCTCGCCCACTACGTATTCAAGATGGCCTACCTGCCCAGCCTGCTGCCGATGGCGGTTGCCGTGCTGGTCGGCGCCGCTGGCGTCGTCGCCGGCGGCTGGCTCGGCACGCGCAGCCTGCTGCGGCGCCCGCCGCTCGCGAGCCTGAGGGCGCTCGCGTAGCCCGCGCCTGCTCGCTCGACGTATAATTCCATACAGTACCCCGTCCGGGGTACGACGTGGGAAATGCGGGCTGGAGCCGGGGGGACGGGATGCCGCTACTGGTGGAATTGCAGGATTACCGGGTTGCGCTGGCGCTGGTCGCGCTGGCGCTCGCGTCGGCCGTCGTGGTCGCGAGCGCGTGGGCGGCTGTGCGGGTCGGCCGGCTCGGGCGGCGGCTGCCGCACGAGCTCGATGCAAGCCTGTCCGCGGCGTTGGCCGCGCGCGACGATGCGCTCATCGATGCGCTGCGGCACGGCCTCGAGCACCAGACCGACCGCCTGGTTCGCCACAATGCCCAGGACGCCGAGCGGGCCCGGGCCGAGCTCGGGCAGCAGGTGCTCGCCGGCCGCGACGCGGTGCAGCGCCTGCAATTGCAGATGCAGGCCGAGCTCGCGACCCAGCGCGAGCTTGTCGGCACGCGCTTCACCGAGCTCGCGGGCAGCGTCGATGCCGCCCACCAGCGCCTGCGCGGAGAGGTGCTCGAGCAGGTCCTGACGCGTCTCTCCGCCCACGCCCGCGCCGACCGCGAGCTCCTGCAGGAGGGGCTGCGGGTCGGCGCGGAGCAGCTCTCGACCAGCCTCGAAGCGCTCTCCCGCACCATCGACGAGCGCCTGCGGGCGATCTCCGGTCATGTGAATGAGCGTCTCGACGAGGGCTTCCGCAAGACCAACGAGACGTTCGCCAGTGTGATGGCGCGGCTTGCGACCATCGACGAGGCGCAGAAGAAGATCGACGGCCTGACCACCAACGTCGTCAGCCTGCAGACGCTGCTCGGCGACAAGCGCGCACGTGGCGCCTTCGGCGAGGTGCAGCTCGAGGCCCTGGTGAGGAATGCGCTGCCGCCCGACGGCTACGCGTTCCAGTACACGCTGCCCAACGGCGCCCGCGCCGACTGCGTGCTGCGGCTGCCCGCTCCGACCGGGCTGGTCGCGGTCGACGCCAAGTTTCCGCTCGAGAACTGGCAGCGCATGAACGACCGCGACGCGTTGGGCGAGGCCGAGCGGCGGCTCGCCCAGAGCGCCTTCCGCGCCGACGTGAAGCGCCACGTCGACGCGATCGCGGCGAAATACATCCTCACCGACGTGACCTCGGACGGTGCGGTGATGTTCGTGCCGGCCGAGGCGGTGTTCGCCGAGATCCACGCCCATCATCCCGAGCTGGTCGCCCACGCCCAGGCGCGCCGCGTGTGGATCGTGTCGCCGACGACGCTGATGGCAGTGCTCAATACCGCGCGCGCCGTGCTCAAGGACGTCGAGACGCGCAAGCAGATCCACGTCATCAAGGACGCGCTGGGCAAGCTCGCCAAGGATTTCGCGCGTTTCGACGAGCGCATGGGGGCGCTCGCCCGCCACATCGACCAGGCGAACCGCGACGTGCAGGACGTGCAGACGAGTTCGCGCAAGATCAGCGCGCACTTCCAGAAGATCGAATCCGCGCAGCTCGACGAACTTCCGGCCCCCGAGGCGCGCACGGGTTAGGCCCGCGAAATCGCGCGGCGACGGTCTGGCGCCATGGGAAATGCAGCCGGGGACGCCGGGCGGGGGTGCTCGACGCTGCGACCGGGTGGTCGCCGCCGCGGGGCGCAATGGACACGCCGCGCCTGCCGCGCTCAGCCGCCGATGTACGACATCTCGATCTTGTGCGCGCGCGCGGTGTTGGCGGTGCGGATCTCGGAGTAGCGGTCGCTGCGCGCGTGCCAGACGGCTGCAATCGCACGGTCGAGCTCGGCGTCCGACGCGTCGCCGCGCAGCAGGTCGCGCAGGTCGTGGCCCGAGTCGGCGAACAGGCACGTGTAGAGCTTGCCTTCGGTCGACAGGCGGATGCGCGTGCAGGTCGAGCAGAACGCCTGCGTCACCGACGAGATCACGCCGATCTCACCCGAGCCGTCGGCGTAGCGCCAGCGCTCGGCAACCTCGCCCGTGTAGTTGGGGTCGATCTGCTCGAGCGGGAACTCCGCACCGATGCGCTCGATGATCTCGCGCGAGGGCACGACCGCGTCCATCTTCCAGCCGTTCGAGCTGCCGACATCCATGAACTCGATGAAGCGCACGATGTGGCCGCTGCCGCGGAAGTGACGGGCCAGGTCGACGACGCCGTGGTCGTTCATGCCGCGCTTCACCACCATGTTGATCTTGACCGGGGCAAGCCCGGCCGCCTCGGCGGCCTCGATCCCTTTCAGCACCGACGCGACCGGGTAGTCCGCGTCGTTCATGCGGCGGAAGGTCGCGTCGTCGATCGCGTCGAGGCTCACCGTGACGCGGTCGAGGCCGGCATCCTTGAGCGTTTGCGCCATGCGCGGAAGCAGCACGCCGTTGGTCGTCAGCGTGAGCTCGAGCCCGCCGATTGCCGCCAGCTGTTCGACGAGATTCTCCAGATGCTTGCGCAGCAACGGCTCGCCCCCGGTGATGCGGATCTTGCGCACCCCACGTGCCGCGAAGAGCCGCACGATGCGGGTGATCTCCTCGAAGGACAGCAACTCGGCGCGGGGCAGGAACGGGTAGTCCTTGCCGAACACGGAGCGCGGCATGCAATAAACGCAGCGGAAATTGCAGCGGTCCGTGACCGAGATCCGCAGGTCGTGCACGGCCCGACCGAGTCGATCCACGAGCGGCCCCGGGGCGGGAGCAGGGGCGTCGCCGGCCATCAGCCGGGCAAGCGGATTGTCCTCGGATCGTATCGGGATGACTTTCATGATGCCGCCCACTCTTGTGCTGTGCCGCGATGTTGCCGTGTCGGTGCGGGTTTGTAATTGACCGCAGGCAAGCGGCACTGTTTCGCACCGCGCAGTGTTTTACAGTTCTGAATCGCCAAGCCGGACTAACCCTGCGCCCATGCGGCGCGGGCCGGTTCCTGCTACGATTATCGGCACACTGCCCAGCGCATGCAAGGCGCCGTCCCGGTCCCGGCGCGAGCAGGCCGGCGTCGGCGCGGCCCATTCGACAATCCCGCCGAGCCACCTCGACCCGCATCGACGTCTCGCCCCGGCACCCGGAGAACAACACACAACATGGTGCAACCCGCAGCACTCGCGGCCGACCGCCTCCTGAATCGGTGCGATCCCGATGCCTTCGACTTCGACACCACGGTCGCATTGCCGGATGTTCCGGGCGGTCTCGGACAGGCCCGCGCCGAGGAGGCGTTGCGCTTCGGCCTGGCGATGCGTCAGCCCGGATACCACGTGTTCGTGCTCGGCGAGTCCGGCACCGGCCGTCGTGCGACCGCGATGCGGCTGCTGCGCGAATTCGCCGCCGATGGCACGGTGCCGCCCGATCTTTGCTACGTGCACAATTTCGACGCCCCCCTCGAGCCACGCCTGATGACGCTGCCCGCCGGCCGCGGCGCCGCGCTCAAGGGCGAACTGCAGACCTTGATTCGCGAGCTCGGGCCGGCCATCGACGCCGCGCTCGAAAGCGAACTCCACAGCAGCCGCATCGAGTCCCTGAACGAAGCGCACAAGGCACGCGAGGAAGGCGCCCTGCGCGAGCTGGGTCAGGCCTGCGGGGCCGAAGGGCTTGCGCTCTTGCGCACAGCCGACGGATTCGTGTTCGCCCCCACGCGCGAAGAGGAAACGCTGTCGCCGGAGGCTTTCGATGCGCTCCCGCAGGCCGAGCGCGACGCGGTCGAAGCCGCGGTCGAGCGTTGGAGCGACCGGCTCGCCGATCTGCTCGACGAATTTCCCGGGTGGCGCAAGGCCTTGCGCGAAGCGATCGAGCGCGCCGAACGCGACGCCCTGTCACCGGCCATCGCCCACCTGCTGCTAGGTCCGCGCGAGCGCTTCGCCGATCTGCCGCAGGTTCTCGACTTCCTGACCCGCATCGAGCGCGATGTGCTCGAAGGCGTGGCCACGGGGCGCAGTGCCGTCGATGAGGAGGACGACGAGGGCGCGGGCGAGGAGGCGCGGTCGCGGTTCCAGCGCTACGAGCTGAACCTCCTCGTCGGCCACGCCGAGACCCTCGGCGCGCCCGTGGTCCGCGAGGACAACCCGGCGTTCGGCAACCTGATCGGCCGTATCGAACACATCGCCCACATGGGCACGCTGGTCACCCACTTCAACCTGATTCGCGCCGGCGCGCTGCACCGCGCCTGCGGCGGCTATCTGCTGCTCGACGCCGAACGCCTGCTCGGCCAGCCCTTCGCCTGGGAAGGACTCAAGCGCGCGCTGCGCAGCGGCGAGATCCGCATCGAGCCGCCGGCCGAGACCCAGGGTTGGAGCCCGACCGTGACGCTTGCGCCGGATGCGGTGCCGCTCGATGTCAAGGTGGTGCTGATCGGCGATCGCGAGACGTTCTACGCGCTGACCGAGATCGATCCGGACTTCCCCGAACTCTTCAAGGTCGCCGCGGACTTCGACGACGACTTGCCGCGTACCGACGACAACGTGCTCGAGTTCGCGTGCCTCATGGCCAAGCTGGCGCGCGCCGCCGGCCTGCTGCCGCTCGATCGTGGCGCCGTGGCGCGCATGGTCGAGCAGGGCGCGCGCATCGCCGAGGACGCCGGCCGCGTGTCCCTGCATACGCGCCTGCTCGCCGACCTGATGCGCGAAGCGGACTTTCACGCCCGTGCCGCCGGCCTCGCCGCCATCGGTGCGACCGAGATCGACCTCGCCATCGCCGCCCGCACGCGCCGCTTCGGCCGCTACTCCGAACGGGTGCTCGAATCCATGCTCGACGGCACCGTGATGATCTCGACCGACGGTGCGCGCGCCGGGCAGATCAATGCGCTCGTCGTGGTCGAACTCGCCAGCGCATTGTTCGGCCACCCGGTGCGGATCTCTGCGACCGCCCGCCTGGGCGACGGCGACGTCGTCGACATCGAGCGCGAGATCGAGCTCGGCGGCGCGATCCACTCCAAGGGCGTGCTGATTCTTTCAGCCTTCCTCGCCGCCCGGTACGCGCGGCACCAGCCGCTGTCGCTGTCGGCGAGCCTGGTGTTCGAGCAGTCCTACACCCCGGTCGAAGGCGACTCGGCCTCGCTCGCCGAGCTGTGCGCGCTGCTCTCGGCGCTCGCCGAGGTGCCGATCCGCCAGTCGATCGCCGTGACCGGTTCGGTCAACCAGTTCGGCGAGGCGCAGGCGGTCGGCGGCGTGAACGAGAAGATCGAGGGCTTCTTCGACCTGTGCGCCGCACGCGGCCTCACCGGCGAGCAGGGCGTCGTGATCCCCACCGCCAGCGTCCGCCACCTGATGCTGCGCGCCGACGTCGTCGAGGCAGCCCGCCGTGGACAGTTCCACGTCTGGGCGGTGGCCAACGTCGACCAGGCGATGACGATCCTGACCGGCCTCGAGGCCGGCACGCCCGACGCCAAGGGCCGTACCCCCAAGGGCACCATCAATCACAAGGTCGCCGCGACGCTGGCCGCGATGACCAGCGCCGCCCATGCTTATGCGTCGGAGGGGCGCGGCGGGCGGAACAGGCGGCGCGGCGAGCACTGACGCGGCCGCGAGTCGGGACGAACCTGCGGCCCGCCCGCCCTTGGGATTGGGCCCGGGCAAAAGCGCGGCGGATCAGAATGCCCGGTTCAGCGTGGCGGTCGCCTCGGTACCGCTCCGGGTGTCGCGCGTAAAGGCCAGCGTGAAGCGCGTGCGTTCCTTGCGGTCGAGCGTGCCGGCCAGGTGCAGGCCCAAGGCGTGGGCGAGCGGGTCGGACCAGGCCGTGCGGGCGGTCTTGCGGGTCACCGAGCCGTCCGCGTGCACCCATTCCGGCACCGTCACGGAGAGGGCGGTGCGCGGGGCGGCGCTGACGCGCCAGGCGGTGGTGAGGGCGAGGTTGCCGTCGCCGATCCGGCGGGTCGCTCCGAAAGTCGCGCTCGCGCGCTGCGCCTCGCGCCGCAGCGCGAAGTGGTCGCCGGCGCGGCTGTGGGTGCGTGAAGCGTCGAACTCCAGTTCCGAATAGAGCTCCCATACGGGGTCGGGCCGCCAAGCGAGCAGGCTCGCCAAGCTGCTGCGCTCTGCCGCGTAACGGGCGTTTGCTGCGGAGATGCCGAAGTCGTGGCGACCGGCCTCGCGGTCCGCGCGGACGGTGTGCTGCGAGAGAGACAATGCGATTGACGTATCGCCCAGGCGGCGGCCCAGCTGCGCGCCGAATGCTTGCGCGCGGCCGTCCGCGTCGCCGGTCCAGGCGCTGACACCGGCCTGCCAGGCGCTGCCCAGGTCGCGACCGAAGCCCAGCCCGAGGGCACGCCCTTCGGCGCGTTGGCGCCGTTCGAATAGATTGCGCGCGCCGTCCGGCGTCAGCGCAAGCGGCGCCATTGCCTGCGCGAGCGCACCGAACGGCGCATCGGCGGCAATGCTGAGCCGTGTTGCCGCTGGCAGCACGGCCGAGACGATGCGCTCGGTGCCGCCGCGCTGTCGGTAGCCGGCGAGCGCGGGACTGGTGCCGAGCTCGACCCGACCTGCACGGCGTTCGATCCGGTCAGCCAGCAGCTCACGGTCGAGGGTGCGCTCGGCGACGAAGTGTGCGGCATCGAGCCGGAACGGTGCGCGCTGAAAGCCGTCGACCGCGAGGAACGATTGCCCGGCGAGCGCCTCGCGCAGCCGGGCCGCCTCGGCCGGGGACGCACCGAGGCCGACCGAGCCGAGGGGTGCGACCTCGCCATGGATCGACGTCGATAGCGGCACGAAGAGTCCGCCTACAGGTGAAGCGGCGGCGCCCAGATCGAGCAGTCCTTGACCGTACAGCGTCGTATTGGCATAGATGCCGGCCTTGTCGGCGGTGTGGAAGATGCGCTCGACCACTTGGCTGCCGTTCAGGGTTGGAAATTTTTCCATCAGCACCGCGACCGATCCTGCGACCACCGGGGCGGCCATCGAGGTGCCGGTCTTCTCGCCGTAACCGCCGCCGGGCAGGGTAGAGACGATACGCGCGCCGCCACTGCCGCCCGGTGCCGCGAGACACCAGGTCGCAGTCAGCGTGTCGCCGCAGGCGTTGCTGTACGAGGCCAGGGTGCCCGAGCCGTTCACCGCCACCACCGTCATCCAGACGCCGCGCAACTCATCGAGCAACTCCGGCACCCGGCCCCAGAACTGCGGATTGGGCGCGGCGTCGTTACCGGCCGCGAAGACGATGACCCCGTGGTCGGCGGCGATGCTGCGCAACGCCGCCGCCGTGCGCGGGATGAAGGCTTCGAGCGCGTTCTTGCTGGCAAAGTCGTCGATGTCGTGACTCATGCTCCAGCTGTTGTTGTAGACGCGCGCACCCATCGTCTGGGCATGCGAGAACATCTCGGCGAGATCCCGGTCCCTGACGAGGCCCTCGCCATAGCTGATCGGCAGGATCGACGCGCCCCATGCGACGCCGTGCATGCCCCGGTCGTCCTTGGCGGCGCCGATGATGCCGGCCACATGGGTGCCGTGGCCGCCGGGGTCGAGATCGCGCACTTCAGTCGGATCGCCCGCAGTCAGAAACATCCGGCCGCCGGGCGCGATGCGACCGGCGAACTCCGGATGCGTGACGTCCACGCCCGTGTCGATCACGGCGACGACGATGCCCGCCCCCGACACGGGCTCGATGCCGTTCGACGCATAGGCGTCGGCGGCGTTGATGCGGGGCAGGAAGCGGCCGCGGTCGTACTCGAGGGTTTCGAAGTCGGCCGGGGTGAGTGTGGGTTCGGGTTCCGGTTCCGGTTCCGGTTCGGGTTGTGGCGCGGGTTCCGGCGCCGGTTCAGGCTGTGGGGCCGAATGTTGTGTGCCGGGCGAGGGGTCCGACGGCGGCGGTTGGGTCGGGATGCCGGGGTCGTTCGATTCGCGCACGCCACCGCTGCTGCCTCCGCCACCGCACGCGCTCGCGGCCAGCATCACCACCGCACTCAATACCATCCCCGCCGCACGGCGCGTCGCAAGGTCCTGCCGCGAATCGAACATGCTTCATCCTGCCCAAGTTGACCAGACGACGCTGTCGGCGCCCAGGCGGCAACACGCCGGCCGGGGGCGATCTCGGGAACAGGAGAGGATTGTTGTTGTGGCGCCCCGACGGAGCGCGACCTGAAACCTTCAGACCGACAGCGGGCAGAGGATAACGGATCGCACCGGGCGCAACCTTGACGGACGTCAGATACCTGGTCTGTTATCCCGCACCGCCAGGCGGCAGCGCAGCGTGAAAGCAAGAGGCCAACCCGCGAAGGTTGGCCTCTTGCTGTTGCTGGCTCCCCGACCAGGGCTCGAACCTGGGACCTGCGGATTAACAGTCCGTCGCTCTACCGACTGAGCTATCGGGGAATTACTGGCGTGCTGCGCGCGCAAGGTGGCGCGTCGCAATCGAATTCTGGCTCCCCGACCAGGGCTCGAACCTGGGACCTGCGGATTAACAGTCCGTCGCTCTACCGACTGAGCTATCGGGGAAAAGAGCCGCGCATTCTATGCAATGCGCGGCGGGGCGTCAAGAATCGAGGCGGACTCTGGCCAACTTCGTGCCGCGTCGAGACCCTGTCCGCCGGTCGGCTCGGTCACTTCGCCACGACCGCGGCGATCGCCCGGGCGACGTAGTCGATGTTGCCGGAGTTCAACGCGGCGAGGCAGATGCGGCCGGTCGAGACGGCGTAGATGCCGAACTCGCTCTTCAGCACTTCGACCTGCGGCGCGGTCAGCCCGGTGTAGGAGAACATGCCGCGCTGGCGGGTGACGAAGGAGAAGTCCTGCGCGACGCCGGCCGCGGCGAGTCGCTCGACCAGGCTGCTGCGCATGGTGCGGATGCGCTCGCGCATGCCGGCGAGTTCGTCTTCCCACTGCTGGCGCAGCTCGGGCGAGTTCAGCACGGCCCCGACGATGGCGCCGCCGTGGATCGGCGGATTCGAGTAGTTGGTGCGCACCACGCGCTTGACCTGCGACAGCACGCGCGCCGCTTCGTCCTTGGAATCGGTGACGATCGACAGGGCGCCGACGCGCTCGCCGTAGAGCGAAAACGACTTCGAGAACGAGCTCGAGACGAAGAACTGCAGGCCGCTCGCGCCGAACAGGCGCACGGCCGCCGAGTCCGGCTCGATACCGTCGGCGAAGCCCTGGTAGGCGATGTCGAGGAAGGGCACCAGCTCGCGGGCGCGGCAGGCCTCGACCACGTCGCCCCACTGCGATTCGGTGAGATCGGCCCCGGTCGGATTATGGCAGCAGGCGTGCAGCACCACGATGGAGCCCGCCGGGAGCTTCTCGAGCGCGGCTTTCATCGCGGCGAAATCGACGCCGCGGGTGGCGGCGTCGTAGTAGGGGTAGTTCTCGACCTTGAAGCCGGAGGATTCGAACAGCGCGCGGTGGTTCTCCCAGCTCGGATCGGAGATGTAGACCGCCGCTTCGGCATCGAGGCGCTTCAGGTAGTCGGCGCCGACCTTGAGCGCGCCGGTGCCGCCGAGCGCCTGCACGGTGACGACGCGGCCGCTCGCGACGATGTCGGCGCCCTTGCCGAAGAGCAGTTCCTGCACCGCGCCGTTGTAGGCGGCGGGGCCTTCGATCGGCTGGTAGCCGCGCGGCGGGGCCGCTTCGAGGCGTGCCTTCTCGGCGGCGCGCACCGCGGCGAGCAGCGGGATCTTGCCGTTGTCGTCGTAGTAGACGCCGACGCCGAGGTTCACCTTCTCCTTGCGGGCATCGGCGTTGAAGGCTTCGTTCAGACCCAGGATCGGGTCGCGGGGCGCCATCTCGACGTTGGCGAAGATCGATGCGGACATGTGGACTCCAGATTTGGGGCGCGGCGCGGGCGGGGAACCCGTGCATCCGCTGCGGGTCCATCCGGCCGTGCCGAGCGCCGGGATTTGCGAAATAATGAGCGGCTCGACGACGCGGCGCCCGGCCTCGGGGCACCGGCGGCACGCGTTGAAACAACAGGAAATTCTAGCATGACGAGTCTCGCCGGCAGCGCAAGCATCGTGACCTTTCCCGGCAGTCCCTACCGTCTGCATCAGCCCTTTCCGCCGGCCGGCGATCAGCCCGAGGCGATCGCGAAGCTCGTCGAGGGCATCGACGACGGCCTCTCCTACCAGACGCTGCTGGGCGTGACCGGCTCGGGCAAGACCTACACCATGGCCAACGTCATCGCCCGATGCGGCCGGCCGGCGCTGGTGCTCGCCCCCAACAAGACGCTCGCGGCGCAGCTCTACGCCGAGTTCCGCGAGTTCCTCCCGGAGAACGCGGTCGAGTACTTCGTCTCGTACTACGACTACTACCAGCCCGAGGCCTACGTGCCGTCGCGCGACCTCTTCATCGAGAAGGACTCGAGCATCAACGAGCACATCGAGCAGATGCGCCTGTCGGCGACCAAGAGCCTGATGGAGCGCCGCGATGTCGTGATCGTCGCCTCCGTTTCCTGCATCTACGGCATCGGCGATCCGGTCGACTACCACTCGATGGTGCTGCACCTGCGTGAAGGCGAGCGCATCGCCCACCGCGACCTGGTGCGGCGCCTGGTGGCGATGCAATACACCCGCAACGATCTCGACTTCCGGCGCGGCACCTTTCGGGTGCGCGGCGACGTGATCGACGTTTTTCCGGCAGAGAACGCCGAACTCGCCGTGCGCATCGAGATGTTCGACGACGAGGTGGAGCACCTGACGATGTTCGACCCGCTCACCGGCCACCTGCGACAGCGGCTCGCGCGCTTCACCGTGTATCCGTCGAGCCACTACGTGACGCCGCGCGAGACGGTGCTGAAGGCGATCGAGACGATCAAGGACGAGCTGCGCGAGCGCGCCAGCTCCTTCACCGAGCAGGGCCGGCTGGTCGAGGCGCAGCGCATCGAGCAGCGCACCCGTTTCGATCTCGAGATGCTCGCCGAGATGGGTTTCTGCAAGGGCATCGAGAACTACTCGCGCCACCTCTCCGGGCGCGCCGCCGGCGAGCCGCCGCCGACGCTGATCGACTACCTGCCGCCCGACGCGCTGATGTTCATCGACGAGTCGCACGTCACCATCCCCCAGGTCGGCGGCATGTTCCGCGGCGACCGCTCGCGCAAGGAGAATCTGGTCGACTACGGCTTCCGCCTGCCTTCCGCCCTCGACAACCGGCCGCTCACCTTCGAGGAGTTCGAGGGGCTGATGCCGCAGACCGTGTTCGTCTCGGCGACGCCGGCGGCCTACGAGGCCGAGCACCAGGGTCAGATCGTCGAGCAGGTGGTGCGGCCGACCGGGCTGGTCGACCCCGAGATCGAGGTGCGCCCGGCCGGCTCCCAGGTCGACGACCTGCTCGCCGAGGCCAAGCGCCGCGCCGCAGTCGGCGAGCGCGTGCTGGTGACGACGCTCACCAAGCGCATGGCCGAGGACCTCACCGAGTATCTTGCCGAGAACGGCATCCGCGTGCGCTACCTGCACTCCGACATCGACACCGTCGAGCGCGTCGAGATCATTCGCGACCTGCGCCTCGGCACCTTCGACGTGCTGGTCGGCATCAACCTGCTGCGCGAGGGGCTTGACATCCCCGAAGTGTCGCTGGTGGCGATCCTCGATGCCGACAAGGAAGGCTTTCTGCGATCGGCGCGCTCGCTGATCCAGACCATCGGGCGGGCCGCCCGACATCTTCACGGGAAGGCGATCCTTTACGCGGACGTCGTCACCGCCTCGATGCGGGCCGCGATCGACGAGACCGAGCGTCGCCGCGCCAGGCAGGTCGCCTTCAACGAAGAGCACGGCATCGTGCCGAAGTCGGTGAGCAAGCGCATCAAGGACATCATCGACGGCGTCTATGCCGCGGAGGGTGCCGCCACCGCGCTCGCGGCCGCCGAGCCGCGCGCCGACTATGCCGTGATGGACGAGAAGGCGCTCGCGCGCGAGATCCGCAAGCTCGAGAAGGCGATGCAGGAGCATGCCCGCAACCTCGAGTTCGAGGAGGCGGCGAAGGCGCGCGACGAATTGTTCCGGCTGCGCCAGCGCGCCTTCGGCGCCGACCAGCACGGCACGATCTGACACCGGAGGGGAGGCCGGCCATTCACATGACAAAAGTCCTATTCGTCTGCACCGGAAACATCTGTCGTTCGCCCACTGCAGAAGGCGTTGCGCGCCACTTCATCGACGCGGCCGGACTGGCCGGGCATGTCGAGGTCGATTCCGCAGGGACCCACGGCTACCACGTCGGCGAACCGCCCGACCGGCGCACGCAGCGCGCTGCGGCGCGGCGTGGTTACGACTTGTCGGCGCTGCGCGCGCGCCGCCTCGAGATCGCCGATTTTCAACGCTTCGATCTGGTCCTGGCCATGGATGCGGGGCATCTCGAGACCATGCAGCGGATCTGCCCGGAGGTGTACCGGCCGCGGCTGGGCCTGTTCATGCGCTATGCCCGCCGCCATGCCCTCGACGAAGTCCCGGATCCCTACTATGGGGGTGACGCCGGTTTTGAGGCCGTGCTGGACTACTGCGAGGACGCGGTCGAGGGTCTGCTCCAGGCGCTTGCGCAGCGCTGACGACGATCGTCCCGGTGGCGGCGACAGCGGTGGTGTGAGGAATGCGCGTGTGCCCGAGCAACGAGGGCCGCCCCATGGGACGGCCCTCGTCAGTTTCGCGACGCTCTGCCGCGATCGATTACTTCATCGTCTCGATCTGTTGAAGCGGCTCTTCGGCGATGGCAGTCGGCGGCTTGGGTTTGCGTCCGAGCGGCGGGCTGGCGGGCTCGGGCGTTGCCGTTGCGGCGGTGCCGACCTTCGAGTGGTCGGTCTCGATCATCACGAGGCCGCTTTCTGCAAGGGCATCGCCAAGGTCGATCGGGTCCGAGGCCGCTTGATGCGCAACGGCCGGACTCGGCTTGCGGGTAGTGTCCGTCTCGTCTGCGGCCGCCATGGCCGATTCCGTCGCGGGGGCGGGATGTTGCGAAATCGCGCGCTCCGCCTCGGCTGCGGCTTCGTCAGCGGTGGCCCGCTCAACCGTGGTCTGGGCCGCTTCGACGGCAACGGTCGGTTCGCTCGGCGTGGGAGCGCTGCGACCGGCTTCGGCGGGGGTGTCCCCGGAGTCGGACGCAGGCGCGACTTCGGGCGCGACCGGCGCTGTCATGGGCTGAGCCTCGGCGATTTTCACGCGGACCTCGCCTTCGTCGGCAGGGGTCGGTTCGACTTCGGCCACTTGAAACTGCGTCGTGGCCTCACCGGGCTCCCCGGCCTTCAACTCCGACTGTCGTTTCTCGCCTTCGGTTACCGTCACCGCCGGGATCGATACCGGCGGCAAGGCAGCCTCGCGGCCTTCCTCGACCGCACTGGCCGCGCCGGCGACCACCGGCGGCAGCGCTTCTGCGGACGGGATCTCGTCGGTCCTGGCAACGGCTTCGGCAGGGGGCTCATTCGCCGCCATCGCGGTCGTGCCCTCGGCGTCGGCCAGGTCGAGCGTTTCGTCCTCGTCGCCGACCGAACCGGCGGCCGCAACGGCCTCACTGCCCTGTGCCTCGCCGCGCCCGCCGCGACGGCCACGCCCGCGCCGGCGCCGCTTGCTGGGCGTGCCGACCTCCATCTCGGTCCCGGTTTCGGCAGCATCCGCGCCAAGTGCCTCGACCTCGGTGACGGCCAGGTCGGGTGCAGGGGCATCTACGACCCGCTTTGCGGCCGGTGCAGCGGGTGCGGTCTTCTCGACTGCGACCTTGTCGCCGGTCGGCTTCTCGGCCACCACCTTCTCGTTCGCATCGACAGGCTTCTGTTCGGCACGCTGGCCACGGCCCCGACGGTTGCCTCGCCCATTTCCGCTCGGTTCGCGCTCCTGCAGGAGTCCGGCCTGGGCCTCGCCACGGCGGCCACCGGCGGCTTCGCCACTCCGTTCGCGCTCGCTGCGCTCACCCTCGCGACGATTGCGGCTGCCTTGGCGGCGACCGTCGCCGCGCTCGGTGCGCTGGGGGCGTCCTTCGCGCTTGCTTACGGCTTCGGCGGCCGGCTTGGCTTCGGCGGCGGGCTCCGGGGTGCTGCGCAGCCAGCCGAGCAGGCGCTGGAACAGACCCGGCTTCGGCTCGGAGGCGGGAGCAGCTGCCGCTGCCGCCGGTTCCGGCACCGGAGCGGGGGCGGGCGGGGCAGTAGCCATATCGCGCGAGATGCCCTTGACGACCGCCTCGGGGCGTGCCGGGCGGGCTTCCGCTCCGCCCGGAAGGCGCAAGTCCTCGGCGGGGGGCGCAGCCACCATTTCATAGCTGGCGAGCGCGATGTCCTCCTGGTTCAACTGGTCGTGACGCAGGCGCGTGATCTGATGATGCGGCGTCTCCAGGTGACGGTTCGGAACGATGATGAGCTGAATCTTGTGCCGCAGCTCGACGCGCGCGATGTCCGAGCGCTTCTCGTTGAGCAGGAAGGTCCCGACGTCGACCGGCACCTGCACGTGCACGCCGCCGGTGTTCTCCTTCATCGCCTCCTCTTCGAGGATGCGCAGGATGTGCAGCGCCGAGGACTCGGTGCTGCGGATGTGGCCGGTGCCGTTGCAGCGCGGGCAAGTGATGTAGCTCGTCTCGGCGAGCGCCGGGCGCAGGCGCTGGCGCGACAGCTCGAGCAGGCCGAAGCGGCTGATCTTGCCCGTCTGAACGCGGGCACGGTCGTGGCGCAGCGCGTCGCGCAGTCGGCTTTCGACGTCGCGCTGGTTCTTCTGCGACTCCATGTCGATGAAGTCGATCACGATCAGCCCGCCCAGGTCGCGCAGGCGCAACTGGCGAGCGATCTCTTCGGCCGCCTCGAGGTTGGTGCGAAACGCCGTGTCCTCGATGTCGGCGCCCTTGGTCGCGCGGCCCGAGTTCACGTCGACGGAAACGAGCGCTTCGGTGTGGTCGATGACGATGGCGCCACCGCTGGGCAGCGACACCTGGCGCGAGTACGCCGACTCGATCTGGTGCTCGATCTGGAACCGTGAGAACAGCGGCACGTCGTCGTTGTAGCGTTTGACGCGGGCGACGTTGCCCGGCATCACGTGGGCCATGAACTGGCGCGCCTGCTCGTAGACGTCGTCGGTGTCGATCAGGATCTCGCCGATGTCGGGCTGGAAGTAGTCGCGGATCGCGCGGATCACGAGGCTGCCTTCCTGGTAGATGAGAAAGGCACCGGCCTGCAACTTGGCCGCGCCTTCGATCGCCTGCCAGAGTTGCAGCAGGTAGTTGAGGTCCCACTGGAGTTCGTCGGCGCTGCGGCCGATCGCCGCCGTGCGGGCGATCAGGCTCATGCCCGAGGGCACTTCGAGCTGGTCCATGACCTCACGCAGCTCGGCCCGCTCGTCACCCTCGACACGGCGCGAAACGCCGCCGCCACGAGGGTTGTTGGGCATCAGCACCAGATAGCGGCCGGCGAGCGAGATATAGGTGGTGAGGGCCGCGCCCTTGTTGCCGCGCTCGTCCTTCTCGACCTGGACGATCAGTTCCTGGCCGACCTTGAGGCCGTCCTGGACGCGGCTCTTCCCGGCGTCGGAACCGCCGCCCATGTAGGCGCGCGCAATCTCCTTGAAGGGCAGAAAGCCGTGGCGTTCGGACCCGTAGTCGACGAACGCGGCTTCGAGGCTGGGTTCCAGGCGGGTGATGACCGCCTTGTAGATGTTGCTTTTTCGTTCTTCCTTCGAGGCCGATTCGATGTCGAGGTCGATCAGTTTCTGACCATCGACGATCGCGACGCGGAGTTCCTCGGCCTGCGTCGCATTGAAAAGCATGCGCTTCATTTGTTTCGTTCTCCCGTGACAGCACACGGGCAGGACGAACGGCGCGCACCATCGCGCTTTACGGGTTCAGGAGCACTGGTTGTAAGCTTCTTTCATCCGGTACGGTTCAGGCGTTGATGGGTCGGCTGGTCGATACTCTCGCGCTCCCGCCGGTACGGCCGGAGCGCTTGATCCTGCATGTGTGCGACACGTTACTGTTCGATCGATTGGATCGAAGATTGTCGATTGCGTTACCATCACTGCCCTTTGGGGCAGCGAGAGCATGATTTGGTCACCCGGGAGCTCGCTGTTTGGGCTCGTTGTCCTGTCCGGTTCCACGCGCTTCGCGCCGGAACCCCGACAGCAACCGGGACTTCCAGGCCAGAGTATATTTCAGGATGATGATGGAAGGCAAAGCCATTGCGGTGCGGCGTGAGCGGGTGGACGAGGCCGCGGCGGGCCAGCGCATCGACAACTACCTGATGCGGGTGTGCAAGGGTGTGCCCAAGAGTCACGTCTATCGCATCCTGCGCAGTGGCGAGGTGCGCGTCAATGGCGGACGCGTCGCCGCCACCTATCGGCTGGCCGAAGGCGACGAGATCCGCATCCCGCCCGTGCGCATCGCGGAGCCCGAGCGCACGGGGCCGGCGCCGGCCGGGCGTCCGCTTCCCATCGTCTTCGAGGACGATGCGCTGATCGTGCTCGACAAGCCCGCCGGCAAGGCGGTGCATGGCGGCAGCGGCGTGAGCTACGGCATCATCGAGCAATTGCGCAGCCAGCGCCCCGAGGCGCGCATGCTCGAGCTCGCCCACCGCATCGACCGCGAGACTTCAGGTCTGCTGATCGTCGCCAAGAAGCGCTCCGCGCTGACGGCCCTGCACGACATGATGCGCGAGGGGCGCGTCACCAAGCACTATCTGGCGCTCGTCCCGGGCCGCTGGCGCAATGCGATGCAGCATGTGCGGCTGCCGCTGCTGAAGTATCTGACGCCCGAGGGCGAGCGGCGCGTGCGCGTCAGCGACGAGGGCAAGGCCTCGCACAGCATCGTCCGCCGCGTCCGCAGCTATGCGGACTACACACTGCTCGACGTGGAACTGATGACCGGGCGCACGCATCAGATCCGCGTCCATCTCGCGCATCTGGGCTTTCCGCTGTGCGGTGACGACAAGTACGGTGATTTCACGCTCAACAAGGCGCTCGAGGCGAAGGGATTGAAGAGGATGTTTCTGCATGCGGCGCGACTCGAGTTCGCGCACCCTCTTACCGGTGCCGCTGTGGCGCTCGAGGCCGGGCTGCCCGACGACCTGCGCGGCTTTCTCGACCGTCTCGATCGCGAGGAGGCCGCCCGCGATGCGTGAGCGCTACGAACTGATCGTGTTCGATTGGGACGGCACGCTGATGGATTCGGCTGGCGCGATCGTTCGGGCGATCATGGCGGCCTGCCGCGACCTCGGATTGCCCGAGCCCAGCGACGAACGGGCGCGCCACGTGATCGGTCTGGGCCTCGGCGAGGCCCTGCGCCACGCCGTGCCGGAACTGCCGGAAGCGGCCTATCCGCAGATGGTGGAGCGCTACCGCCATCACTATCTGTCCAGCGATCACGAGTTGAGCCTCTTTCCGGGTGCCTACGAGTTGATCGAGGAACTCGCCGGCGCCGGGCGGCTGCTCGCGGTGGCGACCGGCAAGAGCCGGCTCGGCCTGCGCCGCGCGCTCGAGCACACGCGCTTGGGGGCGTTCTTCCACTCGACCCGCTGCGCCGACGAGACCTTCTCGAAGCCGCATCCGGCGATGCTCGAGGAGATCATGTCGGAGCTGGGCGTCGGGCGCGGGCGCACGCTGATGGTCGGCGATACGACCCACGACCTGCTGATGGCGCGCAATGCCGGCGTGGATGCGCTGGCGGTGGCTTTCGGCGCGCATCCGCGCGCGGCGCTCGAAGAGGCTGCGCCGGTCGCGATCGCCGATACCCCGGCGGCGCTCGGCGACTGGCTGCGGACGAAATCCTGAGTGCGTCCGCAGCGCGAGTGCCGCGGCGCCGGTTCGCAGCTTACTGGGCGAGGATCAGAAAGAGCGCCGGACGGCGTTCCAGGTCGGGGCGTTCGCGGCGGCGCCAAGCATCGGCCGGCAGGGTGCGGATCCATTCCGAATCGGTGGTGAGGTCGCGGGCGACGCAGATTTGCGTGCTCGCGTCGCAGACTCTCAGGAGCGCATCGTAGAGGCGGCCGTTGCGATAAGGCGTCTCGATGAAGATCTGGGTGCGGCCGAGTCGGCGCGATTCTTCCTCGAGTCGGCGCAGCCGTGCATCGCGCTCGGCCTCGGCTACGGGCAGGTAGCCGCAGAAGGCGAAGCTCTGGCCGTTGAGGCCGGAAGCCATCAGCGCGAGCAGGATGGAAGACGGTCCGACCAGCGGCTTGACGCGCAGCCCGAGCGCGTGGGCCCGGGCGACCAATCGTGCGCCGGGGTCGGCCACCGCGGGGCAGCCGGCGTCCGACATCAGCCCGACGTCGTGACCGGCGAGCGCGGGGGCGAGCAGGGCATCGAGTTCCGTCGCCGACGCGTTATCGGGCAAGGGGCGGAGATCGAGTTCGCGCAGGGGCACGGGATGGCCGATGCCCTTGAGCTGGGCGCGGGCCGACTTGGCGTTCTCCACGACGAAATGGCGGATCGACGCGGCGGCGCGTTGCGCCTCCTCGGGGAGAAAGTGCGACCACTGCACGTCGCCGAGACTCACCGGCACCAGCACGAGGGTGCCCGGCGCCGGCTTCACGGCAGTGCGAGCCCTTCTGCGCGCAGCATGCGCGACAGGGCAATCAGCGGAAGGCCGACCAGTGCGGTCGGGTCGTCGCCCGACAGCGACTCGAGCAGCGCGATGCCCAGCCCCTCCGACTTGGCGCTGCCTGCGCAATCGAGCGGACGCTCGGCTTCGACGTAGCGCACGATCTCATCGTCGGACAGCGCGCGAAAACGGACGATGGTCGGGACGTTCTCTCGCCGCACGCGCCCGGTCCGCGTGTTGAGGACTGCGAGCGCGGTGTCGAAGACGACGGTCTGGCCGCGCATCCGGCTCAACTGCTCGATCGCGCGCTCGACGGTGCCGGGTTTGCCGAAGATCTCGTTGCCGAGGTGCGCGACCTGATCGCTGCCGATCACGAGCGCATCGGGGAACTGGTCGGCCACCGCGCGCGCCTTGTCGGCCGCGAGCCGCAGTGCCGTCGCGGTGGGCGACTCCCCCTTCAATGGGCGCTCGTCCGTCTGCGGGCGGGCCGTTTCGAAGGGAATGCCCAGGCGCTCGAGCAGGCTGCGGCGATAGGCTGAGGTCGAGGCGAGGACGAGCTTCATCAGATTGGCAGGGGCGGGCCGGCACGCGTTTACGCGCGCTTTGACAGGGGAGGGCGGAAATAATATCATCCCGCCCCTATGTCGCAAGGTCGCATCATTGCCGATCCGTTCAGGTTCGCAAAGGAATCCGGGCAACTCGCGGGCAGCGTTCCGCTCGTTGCACTGGGGCGCCTCGGGGATCTGCTGCTCGATCGGGTGGGTGACGTCGCGTACACGCTCGGAGGCGAGATCGCTGCCGACGGGCAGCCGAGCCTGCGCCTGACAGCGACCGGAATCTTCCGGATGCGCTGCCAGCGTTGCCTCGGTGAGATGGAGTGGGTGCTCGACCTGGAATCGGTGCTGCGGCTGGTGAAGCCGGGGGCGGAGATTCCCGACGAGGAACTCGAGATCGACGAGTTCGACGTCATCGAGGCGAATGCCGACATGGACGTGCTGGCGCTGGTCGAGGACGAGATCCTCCTCGCCGTGCCGGTCGTGCCCCGACATGACAGTTGTGATGCGCCACGCCCTCTGGGCGGGGATGAAAAACAATCGCCTTTCGCCGCGATTGCCGCACTGCGCAAGCAGGGCGGGGCGGGCTAGGCACCATTTTAGTATCGAGGAGTAGCACTGATGGCCGTTCAGCAAAACAAGAAATCCCCGTCCAAGCGCGGCATGCACCGTGCCCACGACTTTCTGACCAACCCCCCGCTCGCCGTCGAGTCGACGACCGGCGAGGTGCACCTGCGCCACCACATCAGCCCCAACGGCTACTATCGCGGCAAGAAGGTCGTCAATACCAAGGGCGAGTGATCTCCCCTGCCGAAGACGGCGCAGCGCATAGTGCGGCTGCGCCGTTTTTTATGTTTCATTCGCCCGCAAAGAAGAGAAATCGATGGATGTCACCGTCGCGATAGACTGCATGGGCGGCGATCATGGGCCGACCGTGACTGTCCCGGCGGCACTAGCTTTCCTGCGCCGCCATCCGGGTACGCGGATCATCCTGGTCGGTCTGCCCGAAGTTCTCGAAGGTGTCGGGCGCGAGGCTGCCACGCAGTTCGGCGAACGCCTCACCCTGCAGGCGGCCTCCGAGGTCGTCGGCATGGACGAGGGGCCGGCGACGGCCATGCGCAACAAGAAGGACTCGTCGATGCGCGTGGCGATCGACCTGGTCAAGTCCGGCCGGGCCCAGGCCGCGGTGTCGGCGGGGAATACCGGCGCGTTGATGGCCATCTCGCGCTTCGTGCTCAAGACCCTGCCGGGAATCGACCGTCCCGCGATTGCGACCGTGCTGCCCACGCGCAAGGGCCAGACCTACGTGCTCGACCTCGGCGCGAACGTCGACTGCGAGCCCGAGCACCTCTTGCAGTTCGGCGTGATGGGCGCGATGCTGGTTGCCTCGGTCGAGCACATCGATCGCCCTTCGGTCGGCCTGCTCAACATCGGCGAAGAGGCGATGAAGGGCAACGACGTCGTCAAGCGGGCCGGCGAGTTGTTGAGGACGAGCGGACTCAACTTTTACGGTAATGTAGAAGGCGACGACATCTACGAGGGCACGACCGATGTCGTGGTCTGTGACGGATTCGTCGGCAATGTCGCGCTGAAGACCTCGGAGGGTCTGGCGCAGATGCTTGCCACTTTCCTGCGCGAGGAATTCAGTCGTGGCCCCCTCAGCAAGCTGATGGCGCTCGTCTCGATGCCGGTACTCAAGCGCTTCAAGCATCGGGTCGATCATCGTCGCTACAACGGCGCGGCCCTGGTGGGTTTGCGCGGCGTCGTCGTCAAGAGCCATGGCTCGGCCGATGCCTTCGCGTTCGAACAGGCGATCCACCGCGCCGCCGAGGCGGCCGGCAACAAGCTGATCGAACGCATCACGCAACGCATGGCGGCGATGGACGGAGTGAAAGCATGATTTACGCGCGCATCGCCGGCACCGGAAGCTACCTGCCGGGCGACCCGGTGACCAATGCCGATCTGGTGAGTCGCGGCATCGAGACGTCCGACGACTGGATCGTCGAACGGACCGGCATCCGGTCGCGCCATCTGGCCGGGCCGGACATCGGCTCCAGCGAACTGGCCCGGCTGGCGAGCGAGCGCGCCATTTCGGCCGCAGGACTCGTCCCCGACGACATCGACCTGATCATTGTCGCCACCTCCACGCCCGACTACATTTTCCCCAGCACGGCGACGCTGCTGCAGGCGAAGCTCGGCATCGTGAACGGCTGCGCCGCCTTCGACGTGCAGGCCGTGTGCAGCGGCTTCATCTACGGACTCACGGTTGCCGAGAAATTCATCCGCTCGGGCAGCCACCGGCGCGCACTGGTGGTCGGCGCCGAGGTCTTCTCGCGCATTCTCGACTGGTCCGACCGCGGCACCTGCGTGCTGTTCGGTGACGGCGCCGGCGCCGTCGTGCTCGAGGCCTCGGACAAGCCGGGCATCCTCGCCAGCGCGCTGCATGCCGACGGCAGCCACCATCCCATCCTGTGCGTGCCGGGCGGTGTCGCTGCCGGGCAGGTGGTCGGCGACCCGTTCCTGCGCATGGACGGACAGGCCGTGTTCAAGTTTGCGGTCAAGGTTCTCGGCGATGTCGCGCTGGAAGTGGCCGAGGCCGGCCGGATGAAGCTCGGCGACCTCGATTGGCTGATTCCCCACCAGGCCAACGTCCGCATCCTGCAGGCGACGGCCAAGCGTCTGGGCCTGGCGATGGACCGGGTCATCACCACAGTCGATCGCCACGGCAATACCTCGGCCGCGTCCATTCCGCTTGCGCTCGACCTGGCCGTGCGAGACGGGCGTATCGGGCGCGGACAGCGGGTGCTGCTCGAGGGTGTCGGGGGCGGCTTCACCTGGGGCGCGGCGCTGCTCGAATTCTGACAAGGGACTGTCAAGTCATGGCATTTGCATTGATCTTTCCGGGGCAGGGCTCCCAGTCGGTAGGCATGATGTCCGCCTACGGCGACGACCCCGTGGTGCGCGACACGTTCGCCGAAGCCTCCGACGCGCTGGGCGAGGACCTGTGGGCCATGGTGTCCGACGGCCCCGCCGAGCGGCTGGCGCTGACCGTGAATACGCAGCCGCTGATGCTGGCGGCTGGCGTGGCGGTATATCGGGCCTGGCGTGCTGCCGGCGGTCCCGCGCCGTTGCTGGTTGCCGGCCACAGCCTGGGCGAGTATTCGGCGCTGGTCGCGGCCGGGGCATTGAAGTTCGCCGATGCCGTGCCGCTGGTGCGCTTTCGCGCGCAGGCCATGCAGGAAGCGGTGCCCGAGGGCGAAGGCGCGATGGCGGCGCTGCTCGGCATCGAACTGGACGCCTTGCGCGAGGCCTGCGCCGAGGCGGCGCAGGGTCAGGTGGTCGAGCCGGCCAACCTCAATGCGCCCGGGCAAATCGTGATCGCGGGAGCGCGTGCCGCCGTCGAGCGGGCGATGGAAGCCGCCAAGGCGCGTGGCGCCAAACGCGCAGTACTGCTGCCGGTGAGCGCCCCATTCCATTGCGCGCTGATGAAGCCTGCGGCGGAGCGCCTTGCCGAGCGCCTTGCCGGGGTAGAGTTGCGTACGCCCGAGATCGCCGTATTGAACAACGTCGACGTTGCAGTCTGCACCGAGCCGGCGCAGATTCGCGATGCGTTGGTGCGTCAGGCCTTTTCCCCGGTGCGCTGGATCGAGACGGTCGAGGCCATCGCGGCCCGCGGCATCGGCCGGGTGATCGAGTGCGGTCCGGGCAAGGTGCTCGCGGGCATGACGAAGCGGATCGCGAAGGACGTGCAGGGCGGCTCCATTCACGATGCGGCCAGCCTTCAGGAATCGCTTGCAGCAGTGAGGACGGAATCATGACTTGTTCGCTCGAAGGACAGATTGCGCTGGTGACCGGCGCCTCGCGCGGCATTGGCCGTGCCGTGGCGCTTGAACTGGGCAGGCTCGGTGCAACGGTGGTCGGCACTGCCACCTCGGAGTCCGGCGCCGCCGACATCGGCCGCGCGCTCGAGGAGGCGAAGATCGCCGGTTGTGGCCTGATGCTCGATGTCACGAACGCGGAAGCCTGCGACGCGGCCGTCGGCGACATCGAGAAGCGCTTCGGCGCGGTCGGCATCCTGGTCAACAACGCCGGCATCACCCGCGACAACATTGCGATGCGGATGAAGGACGCCGAGTGGGATGCCGTGATCGACACCAACCTCAAGAGCGTCTTCCGCATGTCGAGGCTGGTGATGCGCGGCATGATGAAGGCGCGCACCGGGCGCATCATCAACATCACTTCGGTGGTGGCCAGCGCCGGCAATCCCGGTCAGGCGAACTACGCCGCCGCCAAGGCGGGCGTCGCCGGCATGACCCGCGCGCTTGCGCGAGAGCTGGGCAGCCGCAATATCACGGTAAACTGCGTCGCCCCCGGATTCATCGACACCGACATGACCCGCGCCCTGCCCGAGGCAGCGCGCGATGCCCTGCTCGGTCAGATCGCTCTGGGGCGCCTCGGACGGCCCGAGGAGATCGCTGCAGCGGTGGCGTTTCTGGCGTCCCCGGCGGCCGCCTACGTGACGGGAACGACCGTACACGTCAATGGCGGTATGTACATGTCGTAAGTGTTGGTTTGGATAGCGGTTCCCGGCGTTTTTGGTAGAATATGCCGGTTTTTTACATCTCAATTTTTGTCAGGGAAGGAGTCTCTTCATGGAGAACATCGAACAACGCGTCAAGAAGATCGTTGCCGAGCAACTTGGCGTGAACGAATCGGAGATCAAGAACGAGTCTTCGTTCGTCGATGATCTGGGCGCGGATTCGCTCGACACGGTCGAGCTGGTGATGGCGCTCGAAGAAGAATTCGAGTGCGAGATCCCGGACGAGGAAGCCGAGAAGATCACCACCGTTCAGCAGGCGATCGACTACGTCAACGCCCATCTGAAGAAGTAACCGCAATCGACAGCACATACCGGAGCGAACATTGACCCGTCGCAGAGTCGTCATTACCGGCCTGGGCATCATCTCCCCGGTCGGCAACACCGTACCGCAAGCCTGGGACAACATCGTGGGTGGTCGCTCCGGCATCGGTGAGATCACTCGCTTCGATGCCTCCGCCTTCCCGGTGCGCATCGCCGGCGAGGTGAAGGGGTTCGACGTCGGTGCGTACCTGTCGCCGAAGGAAGCCCGCCGGATGGACATCTTCATCCACTACGGGCTCGCCGCGGGCATCGACGCGTTGAAGGATTCCGGCCTGGAGATCACCGCCGAGAATGCGGAGCGAGTCGGCGTGAACATCGGCTCGGGTATCGGCGGCCTGCCGATGATCGAGACCACTCACGACGATTTTCTCCGGGCGGGGCACCGCAAGATCTCGCCGTTCTTCATCCCCGGCACCATCATCAACATGATTTCGGGCAATCTATCGATCATGTTCGGCCTCAAGGGGCCGTGCCTGTCCATGGTCACGGCCTGCACCACTGCGACGCACTGCATCGGCGAGTCCGCTCGTCTGATCCAGTACGGCGACGCGGACGTGATGGTCGCAGGCGGCGCCGAATCGACGGTGACGCCGCTGGCGGTGGGCGGCTTCGCCTCGGCGAAGGCGCTGTCCACCCGCAACGACGATCCCCAGGCGGCAAGCCGTCCGTGGGACAAGGGCCGGGACGGATTCGTGCTGGGCGAGGGTGCCGGCGTGCTGGTGCTCGAGGAATACGAGCACGCCAAGGCCCGCGGCGCGCGCATCTACGCCGAGGTGGTCGGCTACGGCATGAGTGCCGACGCCTACCACATCACCGCTCCCTGCGAGGACGGCGACGGCGCGGCGCGCTGCATGCGCAATGCGCTACGCGACGCCGGCGTGAACGCGGACGAGGTGGACTACGTCAATGCCCACGGCACGTCGACCCCGCTCGGGGACATCGCCGAAACGACCGCGGTCAAGCGCTGCTTCGGCGACCACGCGAAGTCGCTCGCGGTGAACTCGACCAAGTCGATGACGGGGCACCTGCTGGGCGCTGCCGGCGGCGTCGAGGCGGTCTTCTCGACGCTGGCGGTGCATCACCAGATTGCCCCGCCGACCATCAACCTGATCGACCAGGACGAGCAGTGCGATCTCGATTACGTCGCCAACCAGGCGCGTCAGATGGAGATTCGCGTCGCCATGTCGAATTCGTTCGGGTTCGGGGGCACCAACGGGACGCTCGCGTTCAAGCGGATCTAGTCGCACGGGGGATGCGCGTGTCGCAAACCCTCGAGCTGGGCCTGCGCCCGTCTCGCCGCCTGCAAGGGCTGATCGCCGCGATCCATTCGATCGCGGCGATTGCGTTTGTGGCGCCCGGAATGCCCATGCTCGCTTCAGTCGGCGGGCTGACCGTGGCGGCCGTTTCGCTCGTCCATGCCCTGCGGCGCGAACGGCGCCGACTCGCCGGACGGGTGCTCACCCTTTACCTTGACGGACAACTCTCGATCGAAGGCCCCGACGGTCTGGTCCGGGGCAGGGTTGCCCCAAGTTCGACCGATTTCGGCTGGGCGATGTTCATCCAATGGCAGGCGCCTGGCGACGAGCCGGTCGGCCGCCGCGCGACCGGTTCGCTGATGCTGCTCCCTGATGCGCTCAGTCGCCCCGAGAACTGGCCGACGTTGCGGGCGTGGCTTCGGCATCGCTCGCACGATCCGGATGGCGCGCGCGTCGCCTGAAGGGGCGCAACACGGTGTTGTGCGCAATCGGCGCGGTGTGCGGATAGTCGCGCGAGTAGTGCAGGCCTCGGCTCTCGTGCCGCTTCAGTGCGCAGCGCACGATCAGGTCGGCGGTGACGACGAGGTTGCGCAACTCCACCAGATCGTTGCTGATCCGGAAGTTCGAGTAGTACTCGTGAATCTCCCGCGCCAGAAGGCGGATGCGGTGCTGCGCCCGCGCGAGCCGCTTGTTGGTCCGCACGATTCCGACGTAATCCCACATGCAGCGCCGCAGTTCGGCCCAGTTGTGGGCGATCACGACCTCCTCGTCGGCATCGGTGACGCGGCTCTCGTCCCAGGGAGGCAGCGCCGGCAGGTCGGTGGCGGGATGCGAGAGGATGTCCCGGGCCGCGGCCTCGCCGAACACCAGGCACTCGAGCAGCGAATTGCTGGCGAGGCGATTGGCGCCGTGCAGGCCGGTGCAGGCCGATTCACCGACCGCATACAGGCCGGGGACGTCGGTGCGCGCCGACAAGTCGGTGACGATGCCGCCGCAGGTGTAGTGTGCGGCCGGCACCACGGGGATCGGCTCGCGCGTGATGTCGATGCCCAGTTCGAGGCAGCGGGCATGGATATTGGGGAAATGTCCCCGCAGCCAGTCGGCCGGCTTGTGGCTGATGTCCAGATACACGCAGTCGAGGCCGCGCTTCTTCATCTCGAAGTCGATCGCGCGGGCGACGATGTCGCGCGGTGCGAGTTCCTCGCGCGGGTCGTGCTCCGGCATGAAGCGCGTGCCGTCGGGCAGTAGCAGTCGGCCGCCTTCTCCGCGGACGGCTTCGGAGATCAGGAAGGACTTGGCCTGCGGGTGGAAGAGGCAGGTCGGGTGGAACTGGATGAACTCCATGTTCGCCACCCGGCATCCCGCCCGCCAGGCCATCGCGATGCCGTCGCCGGTGGCGACGTCCGGGTTGGTGGTGAAGAGATAGACCTTGCCGGCTCCGCCTGTCGCCAGGACCGTATGACGCGCCGCCATGGCGATCACCCGGCCGTGCAGGAGGTCGAGCACGTAGGCGCCGATGCACCCGGCTTCGGGTCGGCCGACGCGCTCGCCCAGGATCAGGTCCACGGCGATGTGGTTCTCGAAGATGTCGATGTTGGGATGGGCGAGCACCTGCTCGGAGAGCGTCGCCTGCACCGCAGCGCCGGTCGCGTCGGCAGCATGGATGATGCGTCGATGCGAGTGCCCGCCTTCGCGCGTCAGGTGGTAGCCCGTAGCCGATTCATCGCCGCGGGTAAACGGGACGCCGCGTTCGATCAACCACTGGATCGCGTTGCGACCGTTCTCGACCACGAAGCGGGTCGCGCGCGGGTCGCACAGGCCGGCGCCGGCGGTGAACGTGTCGTCGATGTGCGCCTCGATGCTGTCGGCCGTGTCGAGTACGGCGGCGATTCCCCCCTGAGCCCAGGCGCTTGCGCTGTCGGCCAGCGAGCGCTTGGTCACCAGCGCCACGCGCAGCCGGTCGGCAAGTCGCAGCGCCATCGACTGGCCGGCGGTGCCGCTGCCGAAGATGAGGACGTCGTACTGTTTGCTCAAGATCGTTTTCCGGGGGGCGCGCGAAGCTGCGAGAATATCACGCCGGCGCCGTGCGCCAGAGGCCGCTCGCGGCTCCCGCCAAGGTCTCGACGCGGACCTTCATCCATTTGGCAAGTCGCATCCGGAGCGTTGCGGAATGCGTACTCTTCGCATTGCACCAAAACCACTCGTGCGTCTGAACTATTCGCACCGGGCCCTGTCTTTCGAGGTAGCTCCGCTTTGCCGTAAGTCTTGCGGATCGCTATACTGGCGCGGTTTTTGCCCTCCATAGAGAATGCACCCGCTCATGAGCGATCGCGAGATTGATCGGCAACTTGTCGAACGCGTTCAGCGCGGCGACAAGCAGGCTTTCGGCTTGCTGGTCTCCAAGTACCAGCGCAAGCTGCAAAGACTGCTTTCGCGCCTGATCCGCGATCCGGCCGAGGTGGAGGATGTCGCGCAGGAGACGTTCATCAAGGCTTATCGTGCCCTGAGCGCGTTCCGTGGCGAGAGTGCGTTTTATACATGGCTGTACCGGATCGGCATCAATACCGCAAAGAACTACCTGGTGTCACAGGGGCGGCGCGCGCCTACGACGACGGGGTTCGATGCGCAGGAGGCCGAGACGCTCGAGGATGGCGAGCAGTTGCGTGACAACAACACGCCCGAACGGCTACTGATGACGCGACAGATTGGAGAGACCGTCGATGAAGCGATGGCGGCGCTCCCCGAGGAATTGAGAACGGCGATCATGCTCCGAGAACTCGAAGGACTCAGCTACGAAGAAATCGCCAATATCATGGATTGCCCCATCGGAACGGTTCGATCACGAATCTTTCGGGCCAGAGAGGCCATTTCGGAACGCTTGCGGCCGCTGCTGGATACGGCCCCGGACAAACGTTGGTAGGTGTCACACATGAAAGACAAACTGTCTGCAATGCTCGATGGGGATCTCGACGACCATTCCTGCGCGCCCGTTCTGGATCGCATCGAAAGGGATCCGGAACTCAAGGCGCAATGGGAAACCTATTGCCTGATCGGCGACGTCTTGCGCGGTGAGCCGCGACATGGCGGTGGGTTGACCGCTCGCGTGATGGCAAATATCGAATCGGAGCCGACCGTGCTGGCGCCGTCGCCGCGGCGGCAGGCGCCCGAAAACGACGCGCTCAGTCGCGTGCTGATGCCGATCGCGGCTTCGGTGATGGGCATTCTCGCGGTCGGCTGGGTCGCTCACACCCTGTACAGCCAGCCTCAGGACGGAGTCTCATTCGCCGGGGCGGCGGCGCCGATCCAGGCGGTCGAGGCGAGCCTCGCGCAGGTGCGTCTGGTCGCAGCCGAGCGCCTCGACCCCCATCGCGAGTACGTCTTCCTGCATCAGGCCATGAATGCGGGTGGCCCGATTCCGCGCGTGATCCACCATGTGCGCACCGTTACGGATACGCTGGGGGATGTCCCTCGATGACGCGTCTGGCCGTCGTATGGGCGCTTTGTGCGTCGTTCTTCAGCCCGTTCGCGGCAGCCCAGGCCAGTTCCGACCCGCTTTCGTGGCTCGGCCGTATCGCGACCGCGGGGCAGCGGCTGAACTATACCGGGACCTTCATCTACCAGTCGGGACGCAACTTCGAGACGTCGCGCATCGCCCACATGGTGGATGCGAGCGGCGAGCGTGAGCGTCTCGAGGTGCTGGACGGCAGCCCGCGCGAGGTGATCCGCGCAAATAACGAAGTGCGGTGCGTGCTACCCGATCAGAAGACCGTGATCATCGACCGTTCCGGCGGTCGTCGGGCGTTTCCCGCGCGCCTGCCCACCTCGTTCGCCGGTCTGGCCGAGAACTACCGCGTCTCGCTCGGCGAGGTCAGCCGGGTGGCCGGGCTCGACAGCCAGTTGATCGTGCTCGCGCCACGTGACGACCTGCGTTACGGCCACCAGTTGTGGGCCGATGTGGCCACGGGCCTGCTACTCAAGGCGCGGATGGTGGATGAGGCCGGAGAGATCATCGAGCAATTCACCTTCAGCAACGTCACGATCGGCGGCGAGATCGACGCCGAAGCGCTCAAGCCCCGTTACGTCAAGGGCGATGACTGGCGCATCGTCAATGCCCACGGCAACGCGATGGCGGTCGAGGACAGCGGCTGGGCACTGACGATGCCGCTGCCGGGCTACGCACTGAAGTCGGCCGTGCGCCGACCGCTCGGACGCGATCAGCGCGACGTCCTTCACCTAGTGTACAGCGACGGTCTTGCGGCGATGTCGGTATTCATCGAGGCCGTCGACGATCCCCAGGATGACTACTCCGGCCTGGGCGCCTTGGCGACGGGCGCGATCAATATCTACAAGCGCACGGTGGACGGCCATCTGATCACGGTTCTCGGCGAAGTGCCGATGCGCGCCGTGCAACGCGTCGGCGACGGGATGGAGCGCCCCGCGCGATGATCGAGGCGAGCGCGGTGGTGCTGCGGGTCGAGGGCGGTGCCGCCTGGGTCCGCGTCGAGGATCGTCCGGGCGGTTGTGGACGTTGCGACGAACCAGGCGGCTGCCGGTCGGCAAAGCTCGCCTACGCGATCAAGGGGCCGCAGGACGTGTTCCGGGTGCCCGAGGCGACGGGCGTCCAGCCCGGCGACCGTGTGCGCCTTCATATCGACGAGGCGGCTCCGCTGCGGGGTGCGCTCGCAAGCTACGGACTCGGAGCGTTGCTGCTGGTCACCGGCGGGGCAGTGGGGCATGTGCTGGCGACTCCCGGGGGCGAGGACGTGGCCGCTCTGGCGGGGGGCGTGGCCGGATTGGCTATCGCCTTCGTCGTCAATCGAATGTTGCAGCGCAGTCGGCGTTGGCGCGATGGACTGCGCCTGACGGTGGTCCGCGAAGAGCCGCCGTGCCCCTTGTCGGGCGGGAGCGCTGCGTGAGCGCATCGAGTCGCTGGTTTGCCGCGGCAAGCCTCGTGCTGGGCCTCGCCTGCGTGTCGTCAGGCGCTGTCGCCACATCGTTGCCGGACTTCACTGCGCTCGTGGAGAGCCAGGGTCCGTCGGTCGTGAACATCAGCACGACGCCGTCGGCCCAGGGCCGTGGGCCGACAGCACCCTGGATCGACGAGAGCGATCCGATGTTCGACCTGTTCCGGCGCTTCATCCCGCGTCTGCCCGAGTCGCCGCCCTTCGACCAGGAGAGCCGCTCGCTCGGCTCGGGATTCGTCATCGATGCCGACGGCTACATCCTGACCAACGCCCATGTCATCGAGGATGCCGACGAGATCGTGGTGCGGCTCGCCGACCGGCGGGAGTTCCGGGCCGACGTGATCGGTGCCGACCGGCGCAGCGACATCGCCGTGGTGCGCATCGATGCGAGCGGTCTGCAGCCGGTCGTGCTGGGCGAGCCCGATGCACTCAAGGTCGGCGAGTGGGTGGTCGCAATCGGGTCGCCGTTCGGCTTCGAGCACTCGGTCACGGCTGGCATCGTCAGCGCCAAGGGGCGCAATCTGCCGGACGAGAACTTCGTGCCCTTCATCCAGACCGACGTGGCGATCAATCCCGGCAACTCCGGCGGACCGCTGTTCAACCTCAAGGGCGAGGTGGTCGGTGTCAACTCGCAGATCTACAGTCGCACCGGCGGTTTCATGGGGCTTTCCTTCGCGATTCCGATCGACGTGGCGATGGATGTGCAGGCACAGTTGCGAAGCACGGGCCAGGTCCAGCGCGGCCGCATCGGGGTCGCAATCCAGGAGGTGACGACGGCGCTGGCCGAGAGCTTCGGGCTGCCGTCGGCAGAAGGTGCGCTGGTCAGCTCGGTCGAGCCCGACAGTCCTGCAGCGCGCGCCGGTGTGCAGCGCGGAGACGTGATCGTGCGTTTCGGTGGCGTGGCGGTGCGCAATTCCGCCGACTTGCCGCGCATCGTCGCATCGAGCCGGCCGGGCTCAGTCGCTGTGCTCGAGGTCTTGCGCGGCGACGCGCGACATGCGCTGGACATCACGGTCGGGCAGTGGGAGGACGATGCCCGTGTTCGGGCGCGCGGCGGCCCTGCGCCTGCGGCGGCACCCAACAAGCTCGGCTTGACGGTGACCGTGCCGACGGCGGCGCAGCGGCGCGAACGGGCCGTCGACGGCGGATTGATCGTCGAACGGGTGCAGGGCGCGGCGGCGCGCGCCGACCTGCGATCGGGCGACGTGATCCTCGAGTACGTCGCGGACGGCCGCCGGCATGTGCCGACGACGGTCGCCGAGTTCAATCGGCTCACCTCGGGCCTCAGGGAAGGTCAGCAAGTCACCCTGCTGGTCCATCGCGGGCTCGGCGCGTTGTACGTGACCGTGCGGGCAGGACAATGACGCCAGCCGATCGTGAGCTGACCGTGTTGAGCCGGGAGTGGCGCCATCTGTGCCACGACTTGATCGCGCAACTCGAGCCGCTCGCGGCCGAATTGGGGCTTGCCGTGCGCGTTGTCGACGTCGATGCCGACCCCGAGCTCGAGGCGCGCTGGGACGAGATGGTGCCCGTGCTTCTGGCGGGCGATACCTACCTGTGCCATTACCATCTCGACGAGCCTGCGGTGCGTGCCCATTTCGGCCGTTTTCCGTTAAAATCCGCGCCTTAGTCACGCTTCATCCGTTCATCCCGGGTGCTCCGGCGCATGTGTCGAATTCCGGTCGGGCGATTCAGCGAGGCGGAGGGTGCCGGTTTCCCCATACAGCGCGTGGAATCTCCATGAGCCCGGAGATGGAGCAAGTCCGCGCACGTTCCCCATCCTGATTCGCTCCCGACGACGGGCTCGCGAGCTCCCTCTTTCGTTGTCCTATGCAACAGCACATCCGAAACTTCTCGATCATCGCGCACATCGACCACGGCAAATCGACGCTTGCCGATCGCATCATCCACTTCTGCGGGGGGCTGTCCGAGCGCGAGATGGAGGAGCAGGTGCTCGATTCCATGGACATCGAGCGCGAGCGCGGCATCACGATCAAGGCGCAGACCGCGGCCCTGGAGTATCGGGCGAAGGACGGCCGGACCTACAACCTGAACCTCATCGATACGCCGGGCCACGTCGACTTCTCCTATGAGGTGAGCCGCTCGCTGTCGGCCTGCGAGGGCGCGCTGCTGGTGGTCGACGCCTCGCAGGGCGTCGAGGCGCAGACGGTGGCGAATTGCTACACCGCGATCGAGCTCGACGTCGAGGTGGTGCCGGTGCTGAACAAGATCGACCTGCCGGCCGCCGATCCCGAGAACGCGCGCAAGGAGATCGAGGACGTCATCGGCGTCGACGCCTCCGAGGCCGTGCTGTGCTCGGCCAAGACTGGCCTGGGCGTGCAGGAAGTGCTCGAGGAGGTGATCCGGCGCGTGCCGCCGCCGCGCGGCGAAGAGAATGCGCCCTTGAAGGCGCTGATCATCGACTCGTGGTTTGACAACTACGTCGGCGTGGTCATGCTGGTGCGCGTCGTCGACGGCGTGCTGCGGGTCAAGGACCGCGTCCTGCTGATGTCGTCCGGCGCGCAGTATCCGTGCGACCAGGTCGGTGTGTTCACGCCGCGCTCGGTGTCGCGCAGCGAACTGTCGGCCGGCGAGGTCGGCTTTGTCATCTGCGGCATCAAGGAGCTGCAGGCGGCCAAGGTCGGCGACACCGTGACCACCGCCAGCCGGCCGGCGAAAGAGCCGTTGCCGGGCTTTCGCGAGATCAAGCCGCAGGTCTTCGCCGGCCTCTATCCGGTCGAGTCGAGCGAGTACGACCAGCTTCGCGAGTCGCTCGAGAAGCTCAAGCTGAACGACGCCTCGCTCCAGTTCGAGCCGGAAGTCTCGCAGGCGCTGGGATTCGGCTTTCGCTGCGGCTTCCTCGGCCTGCTGCACATGGACATCGTGCAGGAGCGGCTCGAGCGCGAGTTCGATATGGATCTCATCACGACCGCGCCGACCGTGGTCTACGAGGTCGTCATGAACAGCGGCGAGGTGCTGCGCGTCGAGAACCCGTCCAAGCTGCCGGAGCTCTCCAAGATCCAGGAGATCCGCGAGCCCATCATCACTGCGACGATCTTCCTGCCCCAGGACTACGTCGGCCCGGTCATCACGCTCTGCACCCAGAAGCGCGGCACCCAGGTCGACATGCGCTATCACGGCCGCCAGGTCCAACTCGTCTACGACATGCCGATGAACGAAGTCGTCATGGACTTCTTCGACCGGCTGAAATCGGTCTCGCGCGGCTATGCTTCGCTCGATTACGAGTTCAAGGAGTATCGCGCCGCCGATCTGGTCAAGCTCGACATGATGGTGGGGGGCGAGAAGGTCGACGCGCTGTCGCACATCGTGCATCGCGCCAACGCGGTCTATCGCGGCCGGGAGCTCGCCGCCCGCCTGCGCGGCCTGATCCCGCGGCAGATGTTCGATGTCGCCGTGCAGGCGGCGATCGGATCGCAGATCATCGCCCGCGAGACCATCAAGGCGCTGCGCAAGAATGTGCTGGCCAAGTGCTACGGCGGCGACATCAGCCGCAAGCGCAAGCTGCTGGAAAAACAGAAAGCCGGCAAGAAGCGGATGAAGCAGGTCGGCAACGTCGAGATTCCGCAGGAGGCCTTCCTCGCGGTGCTGCGCACCGACGAGGGCAAGTGATGAGCGCCGGCCGTCCGCCCCGATCCCATTCCAAGAACACAAGGACGGAGTCCCCGTGAATTTCGCGCTGATCCTCTTTCTGCTCCTCGTCGTCACTGGAGCCTTGTGGCTGCTCGACCGCTTCGTCGCCCGCAAGCACCGTGCGCCCGGCACGCCGGCGCCGTGGTGGGTCGAGTACGGTGCGAGCTTCTTCCCGGTCATCCTGATCGTGTTCGTGCTGCGCTCCTTTCTGGTCGAGCCGTTCAAGATTCCGTCCGGCTCGATGATCCCGACGCTCGCGGTCGGCGATTTCATCCTCGTGAACAAGTGGACCTACGGCATCCGGCTGCCGGTGATCAACAAGAAGGTCATCGCGATCAACGATCCGCAGCGCGGCGACGTGATGGTGTTCCGTTACCCGGCCGATCCGTCGGTCGATTACATCAAGCGCGTCGTAGGGTTGCCGGGCGATCGCGTCGAATATTTCGACAAGCGCCTGCGCATCAATGGCGAGGTGGTTGAGCTGATCGACGAGGGCGAGTTCCTGCACACGGATCGCCTCTACTATTCGCCGATGTACCGCGAACGCCTCGGCGTGGTCGAGCACTCGGTGCTGATCGAGCGCGACATCCCGCCCTTCATACCGCACGTGCTCGATTTTCCGCATCGCGACCGATGCACGTATACGGCATCGGGCTTGGCATGCACCGTGCCCGAAGGGCATTATTTCGTGATGGGCGACAATCGTGACGCGAGCAGTGACAGCCGGGTCTGGGGCTTCGTGCCGAACGAGAACATCGTCGGTCGAGCCTTCTTCATCTGGTTCAACTTCAGCGACATGAAACGCATCGGTGGATTCAATTGAAGAGGAGAACCTCGCACATGAACGGCAAGCAGCAGGGGCTGACCCTGGTCAGCCTGCTCATCGTCGGCGCCTTGCTCGCCTTTGCGCTCCTGATCGCCTTTCGCGCGGTGCCGGCGATCACCGAGTACATGGCGGTGCAGCGCATCGTCAATGTCATCGCCGACGAGGGCGACGGCGGGGCGGCCATCTCGGAGCTGCGCCGCAGCTTCGATCGTCGAGGCCAGATCGACAACGTCGTCAGCGTCCGCGGCGCGGACCTGAATATCTACAAGCAGGGCGGCAAGACCGTGGTCGAGATCGAGTACGCGCGCAAGGTTCCGGTAGCGGGTAACGTGAGTCTCCTTTTCGACTTCAGCGCCTCGTCGGCAGGAAAATTGTGAGCGGTGACCCCGAGCGATTGCAGCAGCGACTCGGCTACCGCTTTCGCGACCGGATGCTGCTCGAACAGGCGCTCACGCATCGCAGCTTCGGTCAGCCGAACAACGAGCGGCTCGAGTTTCTCGGTGACAGTCTCCTCAACTGCGTGACGGCAATCGCGCTGTTCGAGCGTTTCGGCGAACTGCGTGAGGGCGAGCTGTCGCGGCTGCGGGCCTCGCTGGTGCGCCAGGAAGGCCTGCACCGGGTCGCCAACGAACTGGAACTGGGCGCCGTGCTGCGCTTGGGCGAGGGCGAGCTGAAAAGCGGCGGCTTTCGCCGGCCATCGATTCTGGCCGACGCGCTCGAAGCCGTGTTCGGCGCCGTGTATCTGGATGGCGGCTTTACGGCGGTCAAGAACGTGATCGACCGGCTCTACGCCGTGATGATCTCGGAGATCGATCCGGCCCAAGCGCTCAAGGATCCCAAGACGGCGTTGCAGGAACTGCTGCAGGGGCGCAAGCTGCCCTTGCCCAACTATGTGACCGTGGACGTGCACGGTGAGGCCCATGCCCAGGATTTCGAGGTCATGTGCGTCATCGAGGCGTTCGATCTGCGCACCACCGGGCGCGGGCCGAGCCGCCGCGCGGCCGAGCAGCAATCCGCGCAGCACGCCCTCGCGCAACTCAGAGGCATCAAGGCATGAGCACCGAATCCTCATCGGCGCCGGGCGCTGTCGAGTCGTTCCGTACCGGCTTCGTCGCCATCGTCGGGCGACCCAATGTCGGCAAGTCCACGCTGCTGAACCGGCTGATCGGGCAAAAGATCAGCATCGTCTCGCGCAAGGCGCAGACCACGCGCCACCGTGTCACCGGCATTCTGACGCGCGACGACGCCCAGTTCGTGTTCGTCGACACGCCGGGCTTCCAGACCCGTCATCGCAGCGCCCTCAACCGCGCGATGAACCGCAACGTCACGCAGGCGCTCGCTTCCGTCGATCTGGTCTTCCTGGTCGTCGAGGCCGGCCGCTTCGGCGAGGACGATGAGAAGGTCGTGTCCGTCCTGCCGAAGGATGCCCGGGTCGTGCTCGTCATCAACAAGGTCGACCGCCTCGCCGACAAGAAGCAGCTGCTGCCCTTTATCGACCGATTGCGCGGCGTCTATCCGTTCGTCGAGATCGTGCCGCTGAGCGCCGAGCGCGGCACGCATATCGAGGAACTGGTGCGTGCCGCCCAGCCGCTGCTGCCCGAAGGCCAGCCGATGTACGAGGCTGACGAGATCACCGACCGCAGCGAGCGCTTCCTCGCCTCCGAGTTCCTGCGCGAGAAGCTCTTCCGTCTGCTCGGCGACGAACTGCCCTACGGCATCGCGGTCGAGATCGAGAAATTCGAGACCGAAGGCGCCTTGCGCCGCATCCATGCTGCAGTCATTGTTGACAAGGCCGCTCACAAGGCCATCGTCATCGGCAAGGGTGGTGAGCAACTCAAGCGCATCGCCTCGGAGGCGCGCGTCGAGCTGGAGAAACTCTTCGACGGCAAGGTGTATCTCGAGGTGTGGGTCAAGGTCCGAAGCGGATGGGCGGACGATGAGCGCGCGCTCAAGAGCCTCGGCTACGAATAGCCTGATGCCCGGTGCGCCGGGCGCGTCCATCGCTGGTCATTTGTCGTGAGCATCAGGCAGCGCATCGAGCAGCAGCCGTCCTTCGTCCTGCACAGCTATCCCTGGCGCGAGACCAGCCTGATCGTCGAGATGCTGTCACGCGACCACGGACGGGTGGCGATGGTGGCGAAGGGCGCGCGTCGCCCGATGTCGGCGCTCCGCGGTGTGCTGATGGCCTTCCAGCCCCTGCGTGTCGACTGGAGCGGCGGTGGCGAGGTCAAGACGCTGGTGCGGGCCGAATGGCAGGGCGGCCAGCCGCTGCTTCAGGGCCGCGCGCTGCTCTGCGGCTACTATCTCAACGAACTGCTGGTTCGCCTTTCCGCACGTGAGGATCCCCACCCGGCGCTGTTCGAGGCTTATGCCGCGGCGCTCGCCGAGCTCGCCCGTGCGCGTTCGCCGTCTCCGGTGCTGCGCCGCTTCGAGCTGGCGCTGCTGCGCGAGCTGGGCTACGGCATCGGGCTCGACGTCGATGCCGACAGCGGCGAGCCGGTCGATGCCGGCGCGCACTACCTCTATATAATCGAAAAGGGTCCGGTCGCCGCCGGCGCCGACGCGGCCGACGCGCGAGCGGTGAGCGGCCGCACCCTGCTCGACATGGCGCGCGGCGAGTTCGAGCGTGCCGAGACGCTGCAGCAGAGCCGCGATCTGCTGCGCCGGCTCATCCACCACTACCTGGGCGGGCAGCCGCTGGAGTCCCGCCGCGTACTCAAGGAGTTTCAGGAATTGTGATCGAACTGGGCGTAAACATCGACCACGTCGCCACGCTGCGCCAGGCGCGCCGCACCTGGGAGCCCGATCCGGTATGGGCAGCGGTGGAGGCGCACCTGGGCGGCGCCGACGGCATCACCGTGCATCTGCGTGAGGACCGGCGCCACATCCAGGACGAGGACGTGCGCAAGCTGCGAGACCTCACCCAGGTCAAGCTCAACCTGGAGATGGCCGCCACCGAAGAGATGGTTGCCATCGCCTGCGCGCTGCGCCCCGAGATGGCGATGCTGGTGCCCGAGGCGCGCCAGGAGATCACCACGGAGGGCGGGCTCGACGTGGTCGGGCAGGAGGCGCGCCTGCGTGTGATCGTCGCGCGTCTGGGCGAGGCCGGCATCGTCACCAGCGCCTTCATCGATCCTGACGTCGCCCAGGTCGAAGCCGCCGCGCGCATCGGCGTGCGCGTCTGCGAGGTGCACACCGGTCCGTACGCCCACGCCTTTCACAAGGCCGGGCGCGATGCCTTGAGCCCTGCCGTGGTCGCCGAGATCGACAAGGTCCGCGCCGCCGGCGAGGCGATCCGGGCGCTCGGCATGCGCTTCAACGCCGGCCATGCGCTCAACTACTACAACGTTCAGCCGATCGCACGCCTGCCCGGCGTGCGCGAGCTGCACATCGGTCACGCCATCGTGAGCCGCGCCGTGTTCTCCGGCCTGCGCGAGGCAGTGCGGGAGATGAAGCGCCTGATGCGCGAGGCCGCGGGGCGGCCGGCGTGAGCCGAGCCGGTCGGGAAGCGCGCACATGATCCACGGCATCGGCACCGACATCGTCCGCATCGAACGCATCCGCGCCTCGCTCGAGCGCCACGGCGCGCGCTTCGCCGAGCGCGTGCTGGCGCCGGCCGAGCGCGACGAGTTCGCCGCCAGCCGCGACCCGGCGCGCATTCTCGCCAAGCGCTTCGCCGCCAAGGAGGCCTTCGGCAAGGCGCTCGGCACCGGCGTCGCAGTACCGGCGACCTTCCACGCGCTGTCGGTCGCGCATGATGCGCTCGGCAAGCCGCTCTACCGCTTCGACGGGCCGCTCTCCGGCTACATGGCCGAACGGCGCCTGACCGCCCACCTGAGCCTGACCGACGAGGCCGACTACGTCGTCGCCTTCGCGGTGATCGAGACGCCATGACTGCCCAGACTGATTTCGACCTGCCGTACCCGGAGCCCGCCGACGAGCCGCTGCGCATTCCGCTCGGCCCGGTGATGCTCGACGTCGCCGGCACCGAGCTCACCGCGGACGAACGCGAGCGCCTGCGCGACCCGCTCGTCGGCGGCGTGATCCTGTTCGCGCGCAACTTCACGGGCTCCGAGCAGCTTCAGGCGCTCACCGCGGCGATCCGCGCGGTGCGCGATCCGGCGCCCATCATCGCCGTCGACCACGAGGGCGGGCGGGTGCAGCGCTTTCGCGGCGACGGCTTCACGCGCCTGCCGGCGATGCGCACGCTCGGTGCGCTGTGGCAGGACGAGCACGTCGCGGCGCTGGAGGCGGCGCGGGCGACCGGCTTCGTGTTGGCTGCCGAGCTGCTCGCCCACGGCGTCGATCTGAGCTTCACGCCGGTGCTCGACCTCGACTACGGCGGCAGCCGCGTGATCGGCGACCGCGCCTTCCACCGCGACCCGCAGATCGTCACCAAGCTCGCCGGCGCGCTCGCCGCCGGCATGGCCGAGGCGGGCATGGGCTGCGTCGGCAAGCATTTTCCCGGGCACGGCTTCGTCGAGGCCGACTCGCACGTCGACGTCCCGGTCGATCCGCGCGACTTCGATGCGATCTGGGAGGCGGATCTCGCGCCCTACCGCCAGAGGCTCGGCAAGCGCCTGGCGGGCGTGATGCCGGCCCACGTGATCTACGAGCACATCGACCCGAATCCGGCCGGGTTTTCGCCGTTCTGGCTGCAGGAGGTGCTGCGCGGGCGGCTCGGCTTCGGCGGCGTCGTCTTCAGCGACGACCTGACGATGGAGGGAGCGACCGTGGTCGGTGACATCGTCGCCCGGGCGCGGGCTGCGCACACGGCCGGCTGCGACATGGTGCTGGTGTGCAACCGTCCCGATCTGGTCGTCGAGCTGCTCGACCGCTGGGCGCCGACGGTCGCCGACGAGAGCCGCGCACGCATCCTCGCCCTGCGCGCGACGGCACGCCACGGCGACCTGTTCGACCTCGAGCTCCATCCGGCCTACCGCGAGGCGCGCGCGGCGGTGGCGGCGCTGACGGGCGAGGGCGCCTGACGCAGGGCACAGGCAGTGCCCGCGCGAAGCCCATGACTGAATCACCCCGGACCTTCGACGCCAAGTCCTTCCTGCGCACGGTGCCCGAGGAGCCCGGCGTCTATCGCATGATCGGCGCCGAGGAGCGGGTGCTCTACGTCGGCAAGGCGAAGAACCTCAGGCGGCGCGTCTCGAGCTATTTCCAGCGCACCCAGGCAAGCCCGCGCATCGCGATGATGGTCGCCCAGGTGGAGCGCGTCGACGTCACGCCGACGCGCTCCGAGGCCGAGGCGCTGCTGCTCGAGAACAACCTCATCAAGAGCCTCGCGCCGCGCTACAACATCCTCTTCCGCGACGACAAGAGCTATCCCTACATCTGTCTCTCCGGCGACGAGTTCCCGCGGCTCGCCTACCACCGCGGCGCGTTTGCCAAGGGGGCGCGCTACTTCGGGCCGTTTCCCAACGCCGGCGCGGTACGCGAGAGCATCCAGCTGCTGCAGAAGACCTTCCGGCTGCGCACCTGCGAGAACCCGGTGTTCCAGAACCGCTCGCGCCCCTGTCTGCTGCACCAGATCCGGCGCTGCACCGCGCCGTGCGTCGGTTTGATCGAGCGCGACGCCTACGCCGCCGACGTCCAGCTGGCGACACGCTTTCTCGATGGGCGGGCGAACGAGGTGATCGACGACCTGACCGCGCGCATGACGGCCGCCGCCGAGCGGCTCGCCTTCGAGGAGGCCGCCGCCTGCCGCGACCAGATCCGCGTGCTGCAGGCGGTGCTGCATCGCCAGTTCGTCGACAGCGGGCGCAACGAAGACGTCGACATCGTCGCCGCGGTCGAGGAGGGTGGGCTCGTCTGCATCAACATCGCGATGGTGCGCGGCGGCCGCCACCTCGGCGACCGGCCGCAGTTTCCGACCAGCGCCGCCGGCTGCGGCGCGCTCGATGCGGCGCTCGCCTTCGTCGAGCAGCACTACCGCGACCACGCGTTGCCGGGGCGGCTGCTTGTGAACGTGCCACTCGAGCCGGTGCGCGCGCTGATGGCCGAGATCGCCGACAAGCCCGGCGCGCCGCTCGCACCGCGCAGCGCGAGCGAGAAGGCCTGGATGGAGATGGCCGAGAACAACGCCAAGCTCGCGATCCAGTCGCGCCTGCGCGACACCGGCCGCATCGAGGCGCGGCTCGACGCGCTGCGCGAGGCGCTCGACCTGCCCGAGTCACCGCAGCGCATCGAGTGCTTCGACATCAGCCACACCCTGGGCGAGGCCACCGTCGCCTCCTGCGTGGTGTGCGAGAACGGCGCGATGAAGCCTTCCGAGTATCGCCGCTACAACATCGCGGGCATCACCGCCGGCGACGATTACGCGGCGATGCGCCAGGTGCTCGAGCGCCGTTACGGCAAAGTCGCGGCGGGCGAAGGCGTCTGCCCCGACCTGATTCTGATCGACGGCGGCAAGGGCCAGGTCGGCGCCGCCCGCGCCATCCTCGCCGAGGTCGGGCTCGAGGCGGTCGCGATGATCGGTGTCGCCAAGGGCGAAGGGCGCAAGCCGGGGCTGGAGACGCTGGTCTTTGCCGACGCGCGCGCGCCGCTCCATCTCGGCGGCCGCCACGCGGCACTGCACCTCGTGCAGGAGATCCGCGACGAGGCGCACCGCTTCGCCATCACCGGCCACCGCGCGCGCCGCGCCAAGGCGCGCATCGGCTCGCGCCTGGAGGACATCCCGGGCGTCGGCGCGGTGCGCCGGCGCAAGCTGCTCGCGGCCTTCGGCGGGCTCGACGGCGTGCGCGCCGCCACCGTCGAGGATCTGTGCCGCGTCGACGGCGTGAGCCGGAAGCTTGCCGAACAGATATACGATAAACTGCGCTGAACCCCGACCGACCGCCATCCGGCCCGACCCCATTGCCCCACGAGCCCGCGCGATGCCGCTCAACATCCCCAACACCCTGACCTGGGCCCGGATTGCGATGATCCCGCTGTTCGTCGGGGTCTTCTACCTGCCCGACGGCTGGATCGCGCCCGCGCTCAAGAACCTGATTGCGACCACGATCTTCCTCGTCGCCGCGATCACCGACTGGTTCGACGGCTACCTTGCCCGCAGCCTCGGCCAGACCTCGGCCTTCGGCGCCTTCCTCGATCCGGTCGCCGACAAGCTTATGGTCGCCGCCGCGCTGATCCTGTTGGTTCAGCTTGCGCGGGTCGACGCCATCATCGCAGTCGTCATCATCGGCCGCGAGATCACGATCTCGGCGCTGCGCGAGTGGATGGCCCGCGTCGGCCAGTCGGCGAGCGTCGCGGTCGCCACCGTCGGAAAGCTCAAGACGACGGCGCAAATGGTCGCGATCCCGATGCTGCTCTACTATGAGTCGATCCTGTTCCTCGATGTCCGGATGATCGGCAGCGTGCTGGTGTACGTCGCTGCCGCGCTGACCCTGTGGTCGATGGGCTATTACCTGCATCGCGCCCTGCCGCAACTCGCCGGGCATGAACGCCGTGGCGGGGGCGGCCAGAAACCGGGTTGACAGGCGGCATGCGGCAACTATAATGGCGGTCTTTCGGGCGGGAATAGCTCAGTTGGTAGAGCGCAACCTTGCCAAGGTTGAGGTCGCGAGT
>JARFTX010000058.1:11871-22126 GCA_029289265.1 Gammaproteobacteria bacterium | reverse complement strand
ACCATCAAGCTGATCCGCAAGGGCATGATCGAGTGGGGCTACAAGGCGCAGCGCCTCGGCCACCGCATCGGCCGCGCGCTCGGCCTGATCCAGCCGCAGACCAAGGCGCCGCCGGCCACACTGGGCAAGGCGCCGCTCAAGGCGCAGGTGATCCACTTCATCAACAAGCCGATGCCCGGCAACCTGCCCAAGCGCACCAGCCGCGCCCTGCTCGACATCGAGGACGACAAGGTCATCCCGGTGATCCGCAACCCGCGCCTCGGGCGCGACGAAGCCGAGTCGGTGTTCTACTTCCCGGGCTGCGGCTCGGAGCGGCTCTTCAGCCAGGTCGGGCTCGCCACCCAGGCGATGCTCTACCATGTCGGCGCGACCACGGTGCTGCCGCCCGGCTACCTGTGCTGCGGCTACCCGCAGACCTCGGCCGGCTTCGAGGACAAGGGCCAGCAGATCACCACCGACAACCGCGTGCTGTTCCACCGCGTCGCCAACACGCTCAACTACCTCGACATCAAGACGGTGATCGTCTCCTGCGGCACCTGCATGGATCAGCTGCTGAAGTACCAGTTCGAGCGGATCTTTCCCGGCTGCCGGCTGCTCGACATCCACGAATACCTGATGGAGAAGGGCATCCAGCTCGACGGCATCGACGGCGTGCGCTACATGTACCACGAGCCCTGTCACACGCCGATGAAGCACTACCAGGGGATCAAGGTCGCCAACGCCCTGATGGGCACGCGCGTGGACCTCAACGACCGCTGCTGCGGCGAGTCCGGCACGCTGGCCGCGACCCGCCCAGACATCTCGACCCAGGTGCGCTTCAGCAAGCAGCAGGAGATCGAGAAGGGTGCGGCCGAGCTTCGCCAGGGCGCGCCGGGCGCACCGGTCAAGGTGCTCACCTCCTGCCCGAGCTGCCTTCAGGGGCTATCGCGCTACGCCAACGATGCGGGCGGCGTCGAGGCCGACTACATCGTCATCGAGATCGCGCGCAACATCTTGGGCGAGAACTGGCTGCCGGAGTATGTCGCACGGGCGAACAGCGGCGGCATCGAGCGCGTGCTGCTGTAGGTCCGCCGCACGTTCCGTGTCCGGATTACCACGCTGCCCGAGCCCCAGGCGGGCGTGATCCGGAGGGTCTTGGGCGCCGACCCCTTGTGCGCGGGAATCTCTGCCCGATGGACGCGGGCGCAATAGCCCGGCCGATCAGCCCGCGTCCGGCACGCCCGGATGTAACCGCCGCCAGAGTTCGCCCATCGCCTCTGCCGCACCCATGCGCAGCCGATGCGTCACGAGGTGGCTCACCTCGGTGTCGCCGGGATTGATCTCGACCGCCGGCACGCCGGCCTGGCGTGCCCACCACACCGGCTCGGCGATGTAGGGAAAGACGCTGGTGGTGCCGATCGACACCACCAGGTCCACGCCCCGCGCAAGCACCGCTTCGAGCCGTGCGACTTCGCGTTCGGGCAGCCACTCGCCGAACAGCACCACGTCGGGGCGCATCACGCCGCCGCATTTCGGGCATTCGGGCGGGATGCGCATGTCCGAGAAGTCCGGCACCTCGCGTGCGTGCGGGCATTCGGTACAGCGCAGCCGATGCACGGTGCCGTGGATCTCGATCAGGTTGCGTGAGCCGGCCGCCCGGTGCAGGCCGTCGACGTTCTGCGTGAGCACGCACACCCCGGGGCGATCGCGCTCGAGCGCGGCAATCACCATGTGCGCCGTGTTGGGGCGGGCGCCGCGGCAGTTGGCCTCGATCTCGGCGATGTACTTCCACGCGATCGCCGGACGGCTCGCCATCATCACGCCGGAGAGCGCCTCCTCGATCGTGAGTCCGTCATCGGTCAGGCGCTCGTGATAGAGGCCGCCGACGCCGCGGTAGGTCGGCAGGCCCGAGTCCGCGGAGATACCGGCTCCGGTGATGAAAAGGGTACGCTCGGCGCGGCCGACCAGCTGCGCCACCTCGTCGAGCGTCTGGGACGGACTCATCGTGGCATTACTCCCGAAAGATTGGCGCAGCGCCCGGCGTCATGCGCGCTCGACCTCGACCAGGCAGTCATAGAGCACCGGTCCATCGCCCATGTCGGTCGCCGCCGACGAGGTCACGGCATTGGCGTTCTCGCCGTCGCCGGAGAGCTTCTGCCACCAGATCGAGGGGCTCACCACCAGCCCGCGCCGCACTCGCTCGGTGACCACCGCGCACGCGTGGAAGGCGCCGCGGTCGTTGAAGATGCGCAGCCGCGCGCCATCGGTGATGCCGCGCGCGGCGGCATCCTCGGGGTGGATCTCGAGCTTAGGCCCGCCCTCCGCCTCGACGAAGCGCGGCAGGTTGGCGAAGCTGGTGTTGAGGAAGTTGCGCGCCGGCGGCGACAGGAAGGCGAGCGGGTAGCGCGCGGCGAGCGCCGGGTTGCTCACCGGCGATTCGAGCGGCGGCACCCATGCCGGCAGCGGGTCGAGCCCTTGGGCGGCGAGCCACTCGGAATGGAACTCGCACTTGCCCGACGGCGTGGGGAAACCGCCCCGGGCGAACGGCGCAAATGGGCGCGGCAGGTTGAGCCGCGCCCAGCCGCGCGTGGCGAACGCCTCGCGGGTAAAGCCGAGCACGCGCGGGTCGCGCCGGTCGAAAGCGGCCGCGATGATGTCCTCGTCGGAATCGCGCAGCGGCGCGTCGTCGAAACCCATGCGCGCCGCAAGCAGGCGGAACACCTCGCTGTTCGGTTTCGCCTCGCCCAGCGGCGCGATCGCCGGTTCGTTGGCGACCGCGTAGAGGTGGCCGTAGGCCTTGTGCAGGTCGCGCTGCTCGAGCTGGCTCGTGGCCGGCAGGACGATATCGGCGTAGTCGGCGGTGTCGGTCTGGAAAAGCTCGTGCACGACGCAGAAGAGATCCTCGCGGGCGAAGCCGGCGCGCACGCGGCGGCTGTCCGGCGCGATCGCCACCGGGTTCGAGTTGTAGACGTAGATCGCCCGCAACGGAGGATCGCGGGCCTCGAGCAGCGCCTCGCCAATCGTCGACATGTTGATATGGCGCGGCGGGAAGCGCTCGACGTCGGGATAAAGATCAGGGCGTTCGAGCGCATGCTGGTCGACCGGGAAATTGCCCGATGTCGACAGCAGCGCCCCCCCCGCGGCATCGCGCCAGGCGCCGGTGAGCGCAGGCAGGCAGGCGATGTTGCGCACCGCCATGCCGCCGCCCCGGCAGCGGTTGAGCCCGTAGTTGAGGCGGATCGCGGTCGGACGCGTGCTGCCGTACTCGCGCGCAAGCGCCCGGATCGCCTCGGCCGGCAGCCCCGTGAGCGGCGCCGCCCATTCCGGCGTGCACGCGCGCACGCGCTCGGCGAGGGCGTCGAAGCCGAGGGTGTGGCGCGCGACGTAGTCGTGATCGACGAGGTCGTCGGCGATCAACACCTGCATCATCGCCAACGCCAGCGCCGTGTCGGTGCCCGGCCACGGTGCGAGATGCACGTCGCACTTCTCGGCGGTCGCGGTGCGCCACGGGTCGATGCAGACGAGCTTGGCGCCGCGCCGCTTCGCCTCCTGAATGTAGCGCCAGCCGTGCAGGTTGGAGACGACCGGGTTGCCGCCCCAGATCAGGATGAGCTTCGCGCCGACGATCGCCTCGGGGTCCGTGCCGATCGAGGCACCGACGCTCGCCTTCCAGCCGGCCGCGCCGGCCGCCGCGCAGATCGTGCGGTCGAGCAGCGACGCCCCCAGCCGGTGGAAGAAGCGCATGTCCATGCTCGCGCCCTGGACGAAGCCGAGCGTGCCGCCGTAGCTGTAGGGCACGATCGCGCGCGGATCGTCTGCGGCGATGCGGGCGAAGCGCTCGGCAATGGTGTCGAGCGCCTCGTCCCACGAGATGCTCGCGAAACGCCCCTCGCCCTTGCGGCCGACGCGCTTCAGGGGGTGGCGCAGGCGCTGCGGCGAATAGACGCGCTCCAGGTAGTGCGCGACCTTGGTGCACAGCGCACCGTGGGTGAAGGGGTGATCCGGGTCGCCTCGCAGCCTGACCGCGCGGCCGTTCTCGACCGTGACCTGCATCGCGCAGGTGTCAGGGCAATCGTGCGGGCAGGCCGCCCGCACGATTCCGGGCTCGGCATCGCTCATGCGCGCGGTCGCGGTTGGAGGAAGTTCATCTCAGCCGCCCACGCCACCGTCCCGGCCGACCCGTCCGGACTCAGCGCCGGACCTGTCCTTCCGCGATCAGTTCGGCATAGCGACGGCGATCCGTCGCGTAGCGCGCCTTGATCGCCTCGCGCTCGCCTTCCTTGGCCTCGAGCACGCTGCGGTAGGCGGCGAGTTCCGCCTCGACGCTGCGCAGACTCACCGACAGCTCGCGCGGCAGCTCGCGGTCCTTGTAGAACTCCGCCTCGCTGCGCAGCCGCGCCCGCTGGTCGATCAGCTCGATCTCCTTGGCCCGGACCTCGCGCACGGTCTTCTCGACATCGGCGAGGGCGCGCTCCTCGCGCACGTCGACCTCTTCGAGACTGGTATAGGTCTGCATCAGCGCCTCGTCGAGCCGCCGCTGGCGCAAGCGCTCGACCTCGCGCAAGCGACGTTGTTCGGCCTCGGCATCGCGTCGGGCCATCTCCTCGCGCGAGGGCGGTGCCGAGACGTGACGGCGAACCGTCCCCTGCGGCGTAATCTCGCGATAGGCACGGCCATAGCAGATCTGCGGCAGGATGTCGCTGCAGGCCGTCACCCCGCGATCGTCCTCGCAGCAGTAGATGGTCTTGGCCCCGAGATGCTGCTGCGCCGCGGCCGAAACCGGCACGAGCGCGAGTGCGACGACGATCAGGCTAGTTGTCCGCGGAGATCCCATAAGTGTCCCGATAGTGCTTGACGGCCTCGAGATTGGCCGCGAGTTCCGGACTGTCGGCCAGATAGCCGATCAGGTCGTCGAGGGTCGCGACCGCGATCACGGGCACGCCGAAGGTTTCCTGCACTTCCTGCACGGCCGAGCGTGGCCCCAGGCCTCGTTCCATGCGATCGAGGGCGATCACCACGCCTGCGGGCGCCGCACCCGCGCCGCGAATCAATTCGACCGACTCGCGCACGGAGGTTCCCGCCGAAATCACATCATCCAGAATCAGCACCCGGCCGGCAAGCGGGGCGCCGATCAGGGTGCCGCCCTCGCCGTGATCCTTGGCCTCCTTGCGGTTGAAGCAGAAGGGCAGGTTCACGCCGTCCTCGGCGAGCCGCATCGCGACGCCGGCCACCAGCGGAATCCCCTTGTAGGCCGGGCCGAACAACATGTCGCACGGCACGCCGGCGGCGCGGATCGCCTGGGCGTAGAAGCCACACAGGGCGCGAAACGACGCGCCGTCGTCGAACAGCCCGGCATTGAAGAAATACGGCGAGTTGCGCCCGGCCTTGGTGATGAACGAACCGAAGCGCAGCACGCCCTTGCGGCGAGCGAGATCGATGAATTCGCGGCTAAAATCCATGCTTTATTCGTGTGTGGGATCCAGTCGTCCGCATGTTACGCGTCATCACCGCCAACCTCAACGGCATCCGCTCGGCCGCGCGCAAGGGCTTCTTCGAGTGGCTCGCCGGCCAGAACGCGGACTTCGTCTGCCTGCAGGAACTCAAGGCCCAGCCCGCCGACCTGGACGCGACGATGCTCAACCCGCCCGGCTACTACGGCTACTTCCACTACGCCGAGAAGAAGGGCTACAGCGGCGTGGGGGTATATGCACGGCGCCAGCCCGAACGGATCATCGAGGGCTTCGGCGTGCCCGAGTTCGATGCCGAGGGGCGCTACATCGAGGTCGTCACGGGCAATCTCTCGGTCATCTCGGTTTATCTACCGTCGGGCTCCAGTGGCGAGCTGCGCCAGGAGGCCAAGTTTCGCTTCATGGAGCACTTCTTCGCCCACCTCGAGGAGCTTGCCCGCAACGGCCGCGAGGTGTTGCTGTGTGGCGACTGGAACATCGCCCACAAGGAGATCGACCTCAAGAACTGGCGCTCGAACCAGAAGAACTCGGGCTTCCTGCCCGAGGAGCGCGCTTGGCTCACGCGGGTGTTCGACGACCTGGGCTGGGTCGACGTCTACCGGCGCCTCCACCCCGACGCGACCGACGCCTGCTACACGTGGTGGTCCAACCGCGGCCAGGCCTGGGCGAAGAACGTCGGCTGGCGGCTCGACTACCAGATCGCGACCCCGGCGCTCGCCGCCACCGTCCGGGCTGCGGCAATCTACAAGGCCGAGCGATTCAGCGACCACGCGCCGCTGACAGTCGATTACGCATTCGCCCCCTGATCGGACCAGATGGCCAGGATCGGACGGCCCACGACCTGCTGGCGAGGCTATTCGACGCCGACCGGTCGAGATGACGGATGCCGGGCATCTTGCGAAGGCCCGGCTGCACGATCGGGCCGCGCGGCCACTCGACCGCGCCACCCGATCGCGAGCAACCGCGTCGCTCAGCGGCTCGTATAGATCCGGTCGAACACGCCGCCGTCGGCGAAGTGCTTCTGCTGTGCCGCCTGCCAGCCTCCCAGCGCGTCGATGCCGATCAGCTCGACCTTGACGAACTGGTCGGCGAACTTCGCTGCCACCTCGGGATCGCTCGGCCGGTAGAAGTGCCGGCCGGCGAGCTCCTGCCCTTCCTTCGAGTAGAGGAACTCGAGGTAGGCGGTCGCCACCTCGCGCGTGCCCTTCTTGTCGACGACGCGGTCCACGACCGTGACCGGCGGCTCGGCGAGGATGGAGAGCGACGGCACGACGATCTCGAACTTGTCGGCGCCGAACTCCTTCAGCGCGAGGAACGCTTCGTTCTCCCACGACAGGAAGACATCGCCGATGCCGCGCTGCACGAAGGTGGTGGTCGAACCGCGCGCGCCGGAATCGAGCACCGTCACGTTCTGATAGAGCTTGCGGACGTAATTGGTGGCGGTCGCTTCGCTGCCGCCGGGCTGTTTCAGCGCCCAGGCCCAGCCGGCCAGGTAGTTCCAGCGTGCGCCGCCGGAGGTCTTGGGGTTGGGGGTGATCACGCTCACGCCCGGCTTCACCAGGTCGCCCCAATCGTGTATGCCCTTGGGGTTGCCCTTGCGCACCAGGAAGACGATGGTCGAGGTGTAGGGCGAACTGTTGTGCGGCAGGCGGGCCTGCCAGTCCTTGGGCAGCAGACCGGTTTCGGCGATCGCGTCGATGTCGTAGGCGAGCGCGAGCGTCACCACGTCGGCCTCGAGTCCATCGATGACCGCTCGCGCCTGCTTGCCGGCGCCGCCGTGCGATTGCTGGATGGTGACCTTCTGCCCGGTCTTGGCCTCCCAATGCTTGGCAAAGGCCGGATTGAACTCCTGATAGAGCTCGCGGGTGGGATCGTAGGAGACGTTGAGCAGCGTGACCTGCGTCTGCGCGGTGGCGAACGGCAGGGCGAAGGCCAGTGCGGCGCCTGCGATCAGGGTCTTGAGACGGATGGGGGAGTGCATGGCGGTTTCCTTGCGGGTCAATAGTGGCGAGGAATTTAAGACCCGCGCCCTTATAACTGAACCAACAAAATCAGCATTGCTTATCTCCTCGAGGCACAACAAGCATTGCAGGAAAAATGCGCAGCAATGCAGAAATCCTCAGAAGCGCGGGCGCAGCGTCCACCCTGCCCGGCGATCGCCCGCAAGCGTCTGATGCACAAGGAAGTATGCCAGCCGTGCGGAGAGCGAGGGCCTGCACACACGGCTGCTATATTCTTTCTGATGAATATATAAATTCAATTTCAAGACTTCCAGTTATATTTACGCAGCAATACGCTCCGTCCATCGCATCGAGGAGCGTAACCGTGACACCTGACGTGCCCTTGCAGCCGGCAACCCGGCTCGTGATGAAGCCCGCCCGCAGCGCACCAGCCGGTCGGACGGGCGACTACCCCTTGGCGAGGCGCCGATGACTGCGCATACGCTCGAACAGGCTGGATCGCCGCTGCATCGGGCACGCTCGGCAGCCGGAGCCTGGTTCAACCCCACCCGGCAGACCCGGGTGCTGCCCGGCTTCGGGCTGTCGCTCGGCTACACCCTGGTGTATCTGTCGCTGGTCGTGCTGATCCCGCTCTCGGCGGTGTTCCTCAAGACGGCCACGCTCTCCTGGGCGGAGTTCTGGGACATCGTCTCGGCGCCGCGCGTGGTGGCGACCTACAAGCTCTCCTTCGGCGCCTCGCTGCTCGCCGCAGCGATCAACGCGGTGTTCGGGCTGGCGCTGGCCTGGGCGCTGGTGCGCTACAGCTTCCCCGGCAAGAAGCTCATCGATGCGCTGGTGGATCTGCCCTTTGCGCTGCCCACCGCCGTGGCCGGTATCTCGCTCACCGCGCTCTATGCCGGCAACGGCTGGCTGGGCAGCGTCCTGGAGCCGCTGGGCTTCAAGGTCGCCTTCACGCCCACCGGCGTGCTGGTGGCGTTGATCTTCATCGGCGTGCCCTTCGTGGTGCGCACCGTGCAGCCCATCCTGGAGGACCTGGAGACCGAACTGGAAGAAGCCGCTTCCAGCCTCGGCGCGCAGCGCTGGACCATCTTCCGGCGGGTGATCCTGCCCATCCTGACGCCTGCGCTGCTGACCGGCTTCGCGCTGGCCTTCGCCCGTGCGGTGGGCGAGTACGGCTCGGTGATCTTCATCGCCGGCAACATCCCGATGGTCTCGGAGATCACCCCGCTGATCATCATCACCAAGCTCGAGCAATACGACTACGTGGGCGCCACGGCGATTGCCGTGGTGATGCTGGTGTTCTCCTTCGTGATGCTGCTGGCCATCAACCTGCTGCAGGCGTGGAGCGCCAGACGGACCGGGAGGAACCGCTGATGGCTGCCGCAGGTGTGCTGCACGGGGGGGGGAACGCCCGCCGTTTCGAAACCAATGCCGCCACGCGCGAAGCGCCCTGGGTGCGGCGCGCGATCCTCGCCGTGGCGCTGGGCTTCTTCGCGCTCTTCCTGCTGCTGCCGCTGGTGGCGGTGTTCGCCGAAGCGCTGAGGAAGGGCTGGGGCACCTATGTGACGGCGCTCACCGATCCGGATGCGCTCGCCGCGGTGCGCCTCACCTTGCTGGTGGCGGCGATCTCGGTGCCGTTGAACCTGGTGTTCGGGGTGGCGGCGGCGTGGTCGATCGCCAAGTTCGAGTTCCGCGGCAAGCACTTCCTCACCACGCTGATCGACCTGCCCTTCTCGGTGTCGCCGGTGATCGCGGGGCTGATCTTCGTGCTGCTGTTCGGCGCGCATGGGTGGTTCGGGGCGTGGCTGTTCGAGCACGACATCAAGATCATCTTCGCGGTGCCGGGCATCGTGCTGGCCACCGTGTTCATCACAGTGCCCTTCGTCGCCCGCGAGCTGATCCCGCTGATGGAGGCGCAGGGCCGCGAGGAGGAGGAAGCCGCCACGGTGCTGGGCGCGAGCGGCTGGCAGACCTTCTGGCGGGTGACCCTGCCCAACGTCAAGTGGGGGCTGATGTACGGGGTGATCCTGTGCAACGCCCGGGCGATGGGCGAGTTCGGCGCGGTGAGCGTGGTCAGCGGCCACATCCGCGGCCTGACCAACACCATGCCGCTGCATGTCGAGATCCTCTACAACGAGTACAACTTCGCCGCCGCCTTCGCGGTGGCCTCCCTGCTGGCGCTGCTGGCGCTGGTGACGCTGTGCCTGAAGTCCTTCATCGAATGGAAGGCCGGGCACGCAGCCAAGGACACGGAATAAAGGACATCCCGAGATGAGCATCCAGGTACAGGACATCCACAAGCAGTTCGGCGCCTTCACCGCGCTCGACAAGGTTTCGCTCGACTTCCCCAGCGGTGAACTGGTCGCCCTGCTGGGGCCGTCGGGCTGCGGCAAGACCACGCTGCTGCGGGTCATCGCCGGGCTGGAGACGGCGGACTCCGGGCGCGTCATCCTCGAAGGCGAGGACGCCTCCGACACCCATGTACGCGAACGCCAGGTCGGCTTCGTGTTCCAGCACTACGCGCTGTTCCGCCACATGACGGTGTTCGAGAACGTGGCCTTCGGCCTGCGCGTGAAGCCGCGGCGCGAGCGCCCGAACGAGGCCGAGATCCGCCGCCGCGTGCATCGCCTGCTGGAACTGGTGCAGCTCGACTGGCTGGCCGACCGTTACCCGGCGCAGCTCTCCGGCGGGCAGCGCCAGCGCATCGCGCTCGCCCGCGCGCTGGCGGTCGAGCCGCGCGTGCTGCTGCTCGATGAACCCTTCGGGGCGCTCGACGCCAAGGTGAGGAAGGAACTGCGCCGCTGGCTGCGCCGCCTGCACGACGAACTGCACGTCACCTCCATCTTC
>JARFTX010000058.1:0-11861 GCA_029289265.1 Gammaproteobacteria bacterium | reverse complement strand
ACGCACGACCAGGAAGAGGCGCTGGAAGTGGCCGACCGCGTGGTGCTGATGAACAAGGGCCGGGTCGAGCAGGTGGGCACGCCGGAAGAAGTCTACGAGCATCCGGCCACGCCCTTCGTGTATGGCTTCCTGGGGGCGGTGAACCTCTTCCACGGCCGGGTCGAAGGCGAGCACGTCAAGGTGGGTGAAGCCGCCCTGCCCCACGACGGGCGCGACGCCGACCAGGGCAGCGAGGTGGTGGGCTTCGCCCGCCCGCATGAACTCGACATCGTCACCGACCCGTCCGCCACGGCGGGCGTGGCCGCGGTCGTCGGCCGCGTGCTGGCGTTCGGGGCAAGCGCTCGCGTGGAACTGGACGCCGTCGCCGGGGCGGCCGAACGCGGCGAGCCGACGCACTACGAGGTGCTGCTGCCCCGCGAGAGGGTGGTCGAACTTGCACTGACCGAAGGCCAGCAGGTGCGATTGGTGCCGTCGGCGCTGCGCGTCTTCCCCCGGGAGGCGGCATGAACCTTCAGCAGTTGCGCATCGTGCGCGAGACGGTGCGGCGCAACTACAACCTGACCGAGGTGGCCGGCACCTTGTTCACCGCGCAGTCGGGCGTCTCCAAGCACATCAAGGAGCTCGAGGACGAACTCGGGGTGGAGCTCTTTGTGCGGCGTGGGAAGCGCCTGCTCGGGCTGACGGAGCCGGGCAAGGAGCTGCTGCCGTTCGTCGAGCGCGTGCTGCTCGAGATTCACAACATCAAGCGTCTGGGCGAGCAGTTCGCGCAGAAGGACCGCGGCCACCTCGCCGTGGCCACCACCCACACCCAGGCGCGCTACGCCTTGCCGCCGGTGGTCAGCCGCTTCAAGCAGACGTTTCCGAAAGTGCACCTCGAACTCCATCAGGGCAGTCCGCGCGAGATCGTCACGATGCTGCGCGACGGCGAAGTGGACATCGGCATCGCCACGGAGGCGCTGGGCGACGAGGAAGGCCTGGTGAGCTTCCCGTACTACCAGTGGCAACATGCGCTGGTCGTCCCCGAGGGCCACCCCCTCACGCGCGAGCCGCGACTGACGATCCAGACACTCGCCGAGTATCCGATCATCACCTACAACGAGGGCTACACCGGTCGCGCCCGAATCGACGCGGCGTTCGCCGACGCCGGTCTGACGCCCGACATCGTGATGTCGGCGCTCGACGCGGACGTGATCAAGTCGTACGTCGAACTGGGCCTGGGCGTCGGGATCATCGCCGCGATGGCCTTCCATCCCCAGCGCGACGCCGGCCTCACGCTGCTCGACGGCAAGGGCTTGTTCGAACTCAACACCACGCGCATCGCCCTGCGGCGCGGTCACTACCTGCGCGGCTACGCGCTGCGTTTCATCGAGTACTGCGCCCCCGAGCTGACCGAGGCCAAGGTGAAGGCGGCGCTCTTCCCCGCCGTGGGAGATTGACGGGCGCGTCCGCCGCGAGAGTCCCGATCGCGCCACGGCGACGGATCTCGCGCCGGAGGCGACAATCGGACGGGTCTCATCGTCCACCATGCGTCGCTCGCTTTGGATTAGGATGACGCTTTTCGAACAGGCATCCTGGCTGCCGACCAGCAGCCGACCTCCAATGCGGCCGCCCGGCCGCCCCTGCGAAACCGAGTAGCCTGCAGCAACTCGCTGCGCGTTCTTCTGGTCAACCTCTCCGGCACGGCGCATGCGTTCCACCGCGATGCATGTTCAACAGTGAGGGCGGGTCGTCACGGCCCGAAGCAGACATGAGCGACACTCAGCCACCCCTGGCGTTTCTGCTGGCGGGCGGCGGAAAAAACCGATATCCGCGCAACCTCGTCGCGCAGTTTCCGCACGTGGCGAAGCGCCTCGACCAGCTATGGGACGATCCCGACGCGCTGGCGGAGTATTTCACCGACCTGATGGTTTCACGTCGCCCGAACCGGCGCGGCTTCCCGCCCGAGGTCGCGGCCGAGATCATGTCGCTGAGCCTTGCCTGCGACAAAGTCGGCCACATCGCCCCGAACGAGGACAGGCTCGGCCGATCCGGACCCGTGCGACGCTACGACTGGACCAACGAGCGCGCAGTCAAGGAACTGGATGAGCGCGGCATTCCCCTGACCGCGACCGCATTCACCCGCGCCGCCGAGGCCGGCGATCATGCGGTGTGCTCGCTCTTCATCCACGCCGGCTACGACATCGATGCGCGCGACTCGCGGCACTGGACGCCGCTGATGGTCGCAGCCTTCAACGGGCGCGAATCGCTCGCGCTCGAGCTCGTCAAGTTCGGTGCCGACATCGACGCCGAGGACATCGCCGGCTACACGCCGCTGCACTGGGCGGCCTACAACGGCTTTCGCAGCGTCGTGCGCCTGCTCCTGCGGCGCGGCGCGGCGCCGAACGTGACCAGCCATGCCGGCATCACGCCGCTGCTTCAGGCTGCGGCGCGCGGCCACCTCGACACGGTGGCCGATCTGCTCGACCACCGCGCCGACCCGAATATTGCCGCCAAGGACGGCTCGACCGCGCTGCTCAAGGCGGTCGCGAACGACCACCTCGACGTCGTCGAGCGGTTGCTCGAGGCCGGCGCTTCGACCGACGTCGCCATGCGCGATGGCACCACGCTGGTCGAAATCGCCCGCCGCACGCGCGACCCCGCGCTGTACCGGAAGATAGCGGTGGCGGCGGGGCTGCACTAGGCTGCATTGCTCGCACCCCCACGACCGCAGCCACCGATACGCTCGCCGTGGCGGGCCGTAATTCCTGCGGGTCGGCTCGACGGAGTTCCACGACGCTTTCGCAGCCCCTCTCCCCCATCGGACGCCGTTCGTAACCTTTTCCACACCGCCCGCCAGAAATGGAACACATCCGTTTTTTGGACTGCGTACAATTCGCCGCCTCGTCCATTCCGGACGACCCGAACGCAACCGACCGGCGGCCTCCAGCACATGAACTCCAATCCTCCCCACAAGACCCTCAAGATCAGCACGCGCCTCTATCTCGGCGTGTTCCTGCTGCTCGCCCTGGCCGGCTGGCTGGGTGCGAACGGCCTGATCGGCATGAACCGAACGTTGGCCGGGCTCGACAATGTGTACGAGAACCGGGTCGTGCCGCTGCGCGACCTGAGGGCGATCGGCAATGAGTACGCGGTCGCGGTAGTCGATGCCGTGCACAAGGTGAGCGACGGGTCGCTCGAGGCGCGAGCGGCCGCCTCCCGGATGCGCCAGGCGCAGCGCACGCTCGCCGAGCGTTGGGCCGCCTTTCGAGCCACCGAACTGACCGCCGCCGAGGAGCGGCTGGTCGCGCGCGCCGGGCCCCTGATGCGCGAGGCCGACGCCCTGGTCGAACGCATGGCCGGACTGCTCGAACGGGGTCAGACCCGCGAGATCGCCCTCATCAGTGCGGACCAGCTCTATCCCGCGATCGATCCCGTCACCGAGCTCATCGACGAGCTGGTCGAGGTGCAACTCCACGCGGCGCGTGCGACCTACGAGGAGTATCACGACATCTACGAGTCGCTCGTCACCGCGACCATCGTCAAGATCGTGCTCGGGCTCCTGGCCGGGCTGGGCGGCGCGATCTGGCTGATTCGCAGCTGCGTCACACGGCCGCTGGACGATGCCCGGCGATTCGCCCGCGACATCGCCGACGCCAACCTCGCCACCGAGATCCGCATCCATCGCCACGACGAGATCGGCCAACTGGCGATCGCCCTGCGCGAAATGCGGGGGGCGCTGCGCACGGTGGTCGAGCGGATCTCCCGCAATGCCGAGCAGATCGCCGCTTCGAGCGAGCAGTTGTCGGCCGCCTCCGGCCAGATCTCGGCGGCGACCGGCGAGCAGACGCAGGCGGCGTCGTCGATGGCGGCGGCGATCGAGGAGATGACCGTCAGCATCAACCACGTCTCCGACTTCGCCGGCGACGCGAGGCGCATCTCGGAGACGTCGGGCCAGTCCGCGCGCGACGGCAAGGACGTGATCGAGGCGGTCGTCGCCGACATCCGCCGCATCGCCGACGCCGTCAACAGCGCTTCGGAAGCCGTGCGGGAGTTGGGCGGTCATTCGCGCGAGATCGCGACGGTCGTCGGCGTCATCAAGGAGGTCGCCGATCAGACCAATCTGCTCGCACTCAATGCGGCGATCGAGGCCGCGCGTGCCGGCGAGCAGGGCCGCGGCTTTGCCGTCGTCGCCGACGAAGTGCGCAAGCTCGCCGAGCGCACGGCCGCCTCCACCAACGATATCGCCCGCATGGTCGGGCTGATCACCTCCGGCACCGAACGGGCCGTCGATAGCATGGAGCGTCAGGTGCGCGAGGTCGAATCGGGCGTCAAGCTTGCCGCGCAGGCCGGCGAGGCGATCGGTACGATCAACGCCTCTTCCGAGCGGGTCGTCGCGGCCGTTGGCGAGATCTCGACGGCGCTGGTCGAGCAATCCTCGGCGAGCACCGATATCGCACGCAACATCGAGCGGATCGCCAGCATGGGCGAGCAGAACAACGCTGCAGTCCAGGAATCGGCTGCCGCCGCGCAGAATCTCGCCCAGCTAGCCACCGAGCTGCAGCAGGCTGTCGGCCGATTCCGCTTGGCCTGACCGGCTTCAGCGCGGCGAAGCGGTCCGACGGTCCCGGCGCAGCGGAGCGGCGCGGCGCCGCCTCGGCCGGCGTTCCTCACGCCGTCGCGCCCTAAGTGCGGGCGCGAAGCCCGAGTCAGCGACGCCCGGCCGGCTGGCTCGGCGCCCGCCACAGCGGGTAGAGGCCGAGCAGCCCGAGCAGCGGCCCCGGCAGCAGCAGCCAGGCGATGCCGGCGCCCCAGCCATCCACCCAGGCCGTGCCGAGCTGGATCGCGACCATGGTGATCGCAAATCCGACGCAGTTCTGCAGAGCCAGCGCGCTGCCGACGATCTCGGGCGGGCAGGCGCGGGCCGACAGCGCCGAGAAGTGCGGCGAATCGGCCACCGCGGCCGCACCCCACAGCAGCAACAGGGCGAGCCGCCAGCCCTCGCCCCAGCCCCCGCTCAAGGGAAACAGCGCACAACATGACGCCGAGAGCGCGAGCGCCGTCGCCGCGACGCGGGCGCTGCCGACCCGGTCGCTCCACCAGCCGCCGGCGATGCAACTGAGTGCGCCGATCCCGATCACCGCGAAGGCGAGCCCCGACACCTGCGGCGAGCCCGGATCGGCCAGCGCGGTGAGCACCAGCAAGGTCGGGATCAGCGTCCAGAAGGCGTAAAGCTCCCACATGTGTCCGAAGTAGCCGAGCGCCGAGGCGCGGAACGCCGGAATCCCGAACGCCTGGAAGACCCGCCCCAGCCGCAGCGGCGGCGCACCGTGGCGGCGCTTGAGATGCGGCCCGTCGCCCAGGCGCAGGATCATCGCCGCAGCGGCGAGCGCCAGCGCCGACGACACCAGGATCGTCGCCTGCCACGACCAGCCGGCACCGGCCAGGCGCACCCCGTGCGGCAGCGCCGTGCCGAGCGTGAGCATCCCGACGAGCTGGGCGAGCGCGGCACCCGAGCGCTCCGGCGCCCAGCTCACCACCAGCTTCATGCCCAGCGGATAGACGCCGGCGAGGCAGAAGCCGACGCCGAAACGCAGCGGCACGGCAGTCGCCATATCCGTTGCGACGAGCGCGAAGGCGCCGTTGAAGACTGCCCCGAGCACGGCGCAGACGGCAAAGATCCGGCTCGCGGCAAAGCGGTCGGCGAGACCGCTGAGCGCGAACATGAGCGTACCGACGATGAAACCGAGCTGCACCGCGTTGGTCAGCGTGCCGATGTCCGCCGCGACGATGCCCCAGTCGCGGATCAGGTCGTCGGCGGCGCTGTTGGCCGAGAACCACAGCGAGGTGCCGAGGAGTTGCGCGACGACGATGACGGGGATCGGACGGTTCATGCCAGCTCGCGGCGAACGCAGTGCGGTGTGCTCACCGCAGGCGGGAACGGCGGTCGCATGCCGCGCCGTCGCTCGCGCTCGGCATCGCGTATCGAGCGCTCAGGCGCGACGCCGCGCCGGCAGCACGACGTGCAGCAGCACCGCCGCGATGCCGCACAGGCTCACCCCGGCCAGGCTGAAGCCGTCGAGGTTGAGCGCGAGCCCGCCGACCCCGAACACCAGCACCGACGAGACGATGATGAGGTTGCGCGGCTCGTCCATGTCCACGTGGGCACTCATCAGCGTCTTCAGGCCGACGCTCGCGACCGAACCGAACAGCAGCATCATGATGCCGCCCATCACCGGCACCGGGATCGACGCAAGAAAGGCGTTGAACTTGCCGAAGAAGGCCATCGCGATCGCCAGCACCGCCGCCCAGGTCATGATCGCCGGATTGAAGTTGCGCGTGAGGGTCACCGCGCCGGTGACCTCCGAATAGGTGGTGATCGGCGGGCCACCGATCGAGCCGGAGAACAGCACGCCCAATCCGTCGCCCGCGAGGGTGCGGTGCAGACCCGGCTCCTCGGTGTAGTCGCGGCCGGTGACACGGCCGATCGCAACGACGTCGCCGACGTGCTCGATCGCCGGCGCGAGCGCGACCGGCAGCATGAAGAGGATGGCGGCGAGCTCGAAGCTCGGCGCGACGAACTGCGGCATCGCGAACCACGGCGCCGCCGCGACCGCCGAGAGATCGACCAGCCCGAAGGCGAGCGCCGCAAAGTAGCCCGCCATGACGCCGGCGAGAATCGGCACCAGCCGCAGAAAGCCGTGAGCGAACACCGCGACCGCGGCCGTCGTGCCGAACGAGATCGCCGCGACGATCATCGCCGTCCCATAGGGCACGAGTTGCGCCGAACCGTCGCCGGCGCGTCCCATCGCCATGTTCACCGCGACCGAGGCGAGCGAGAGCCCGATCACCATGATGATCGGCCCGATCACCACCGGCGGCATGAAGCGGTGCACGATCTCGGCGCCGTGGCGCCACACCAGCCCGGCGAACAGGAAGTACATCAGCGACACGCAGGCGAGCGCCCCCATGGTCGCCGACAGGCCCCAGGTCTGCATGCTGAAGATGATGGGCGCGATGAAGGCGAAGCTCGAGCCCAGGAAGATCGGCACCTGGCGGCGCGTCACCAGCTGGAACAGCAGCGTGCCGACGCCCGCGCCGAGCAGTGCCATGCTCGGGTTGAGCCCGGTCAGCAGCGGCACCAGCACCAGCGCGCCGAAGGCGACGAAGAGGATCTGCCCGCCCGAGATCGCCTGGCGCCACAGCGGCTCGGCCGCAGCCGAGCGGATCGGAATCTCACGCATGTCGTCTGTTCTCCAGGGGCCCGCGCGGCCCGCCTTGTTCTTGGGATCGACTCGTCGTCAGTTGTGCTTGGTGCCGAAGATCTTGTCGCCGGCGTCCCCCAGCCCCGGGATGATGTAGCCGACGTCGTTCAAGTGGCTGTCGATGCTCGCGGTGAAGACGTCCACGTCCGGGTGGCTCTGCGTCATCGCACGGATGCCTTCGGGCGCGGCGACCAGCACCAGGGCCTTGACGTGTGCGCAGCCCTTGCGTTTGAGCATGTCGACGGTGGCGATCATCGAGCCGCCGGTCGCGAGCATCGGGTCGATGACGAGCGCCATGCGCTCGCCGAGGTGGCCGACGAACTTCTCGAAGTACGGCACCGGCTTGAGCGTGGTCTCGTCGCGCGCGATCCCGACCACGCTCACCTTGGCGCTCGGGATCATGTCGAGCACGCCGTCGAGCATGCCCAGGCCGGCGCGCAGGATCGGCACCACCGTGACCTTCTTGCCCTTGATGCGGTCGACCTCGACCGGGCCGGCCCAGCCCTGGACCGTGACCTTCTCCAGTTCGAAGTCCTTGCACGCCTCGTAGGCGAGCAGGCGCGCCAGCTCGGCGGTGAGCTCGCGGAACTTCTTGGTGCTGATGTCGGCTTCGCGCATCAGGCCGATCTTGTGCCTGACGAGGGGGTGATCGATCTGCTGGATGGGCATGCGGCGGTCCGGTGTTCGGCGAGTGGCGCAAGTTTAACCGCAAGGCCGGCAGACTGCGCGCTCCGGTAGAATGGACGGGAAAGAACGGGAGTCAGGACGATGGCCGTCGACATGGAAGAGATCATCCGCGCCCGCGAGGAGGCCGACTGCCTCGCCGACGCCGCCCAGGTCGAGGCGGCGCTCGACCGCATGGCCGGCGAGATCACCGCCGCGCTGCGCGACACCAACCCGCTGGTCTATGTCGTCATGAACGGGGGGCTGATCCTCGCCGGGCAGATCCTGCCGCGCCTGCCCTTCCCGCTCGAGCTCGCCTATCTGCACGCGACCCGCTACGGCAACGCGCTGCAGGGCACGCTGCTCGACTGGCGGGTGCGCCCGACGCAGGATCTGCGCGGGCGCACCGTGCTGGTGCTCGACGACATCCTCGACGAGGGCCACACGCTCGCAGCCGTCATGGACTACCTGCGCGGCGAGGGCGCCGTGCGCGTCCACTCCGCCGTCCTCACCCACAAGCTCCATGATCGCAAGGCCTATCCGGGAATGCGCGCCGACTTCACCGGCCTCGAAGTCGCCGACCGCTTCCTCTTCGGCTGCGGCATGGACTACAAGGGCTACTGGCGCAACGCCCCCGGCATCTACGCGGTCAAAGGGCTGTGAGGACGACACCATGCTGATTACATTCAAATCCGACGCCGCTTCCGACGTGATCATGTTCCATCACCACGCCAAGGAGCTGCTCTCGATCATCGGCAAGGACCCGGAGGATGCGAAGGGCATCGTCACGGTCGAGCAAATTCCGGATGCCATCGAGCGGCTGCGCCTCGCGATCGCCCAGGACAGGGCCCGCCAGCGCGAACTGGAGCAAGACCCCGACCAGGAAGAGGCCGACCGCGAGGCCGGCCGCACCGGCATCGCCGCCCGCGTCGCCCTCGCCCAGCGCGCCTGGCCGCTGCTCGATATGCTGGAGTGCTCGCAGAAGGACCGCGTGCCGGTGGTCTGGGGGGTGTGAGCCTCACCCCAGCTGCGGCGCCGGCCTCACCCACAGCCAGTAGCTGGCGAGGCCACCCAGGCCGCCGGCGGCGATGCCGAGCGCCATCGGCACGACCGAGTCGCCCAGCGTGTGGCCGACCGCCATGCCGACCAGGGCGGCGAGGCTCATCTGCACGAAACCGATCAGCGAGGCGGCGGCCCCGGCCATCTTCGGGTAGTTGGCGAGCCCGAGCGCGGTCGCGTTCGGCATGATGAGCCCGATCGCGCAAGAGAACCCGACCATCGGCACCATCACGGACGCCGGATGGACGAACCCGGCAAGCATCAGCGCGAGCATCGCGCAGCCGGCTGCCGCGCCCAGCCATGCGCCGATCGCCAGCAGCCGGGCCGAACCGAGCCGCCGCGACAGCCGTCCCGAGGCGCTGGTGCCGACGATGTAGCCCGACACCATGACGCCGAAGGCGAGCCCCATCGCCTGCGGCGAGAAGCCGAACATGCCGATGAAGACGAAGGGCGAGCCCGAGATGAAGGCGAACAGGCCCGCATAGGCGAAGCTGTTGCAAAGCAGCACGCCGCGGTAGAGCCGGTCGGCGAGCAGCGTCCGGAAATTGCCGAGCATGCGCCCGGGACGGGTCGCGCCGGCATCGCGGTGGGCGTTGGTCTCCTCGAGCATGCGCCACACCAGCAGCGTCTGGACGAAGGAGAACAGCGTCAGGAAGACGAAGGTCGACTGCCAGCCGAACCACACCGTCAGCGCGCCGCCGAAGACGGGCCCGACGAGCGGCGCCAGCGCCATCGCCGCGCCCATGTAGGAGAGCACCCGGGCCGAGTCCTGCGGCCCATAGACGTCGCGGACGATCGCCCGCCCCAGCACCGGCCCGGCGCAGGCGCCCAGCGCCTGCAGAAAGCGCGCCGCGATCAGCACCTCGATCGCCGGCGCGAACACGCACGCGACCGAGGCCAGCACATAGACCATCAGCCCGAACAACAGCACCGGCCGGCGCCCGAAGCGGTCGGAGAGCGGCCCGTAGGCAAGCTGACCGACCGCGAAGCCGATCAGGAACACGGAGAGCGTGAGCTGGGTGCTGGCGACGTCGGTCGCGAGCGCGGCGGCGATCGCCGGCAGCGACGGCAGGTAGAAGTCGGTCGACAGCGGCCCGAGCGCAACCAGCGTCGTGATCAGGACGGCAAGCGAGACGGACGGGGCGACCATGGCATTCGAAATCGGGCAAAGCGGCGATTATTGCCCGAAAGCCGACACGCTGGGTGAGTCGCATCGGAGAATCGCTTGAAGGCCGATTGTAGGTACTGCTGACTTACTGGTCGCCGATAGCCATGACGATGAGCTGATCTTTCCGGCTTTCCAGCGGTCGCGGCGGCCCGTCTCAGCCCTCGACCCGACCGGCGCGCCAGACCTCGGCGACCGCGGCCATCGCCGCGGCGATCGGCGGCTCCAGGCGGCGGTCCGTGCGGCAGATGAAGCCGAGTTCGGCCTCGACCGCGACCGCGTCTGCGATGACGACGCCCTCGGCGTGGGCCGCGCGCAGCGCGAGGCTGTCGCGGGCGAGCGCGAGCGCGACGCCGGACTTGACCAGGTCGAGCATCGACGGTTCGAGGTCGACTCGGGCGACGACGTTGGGCTCGACGCCTTCGGCTGCGAAGATGCGCGCGAGCAGCCGATGGTGCACCGACTCGGGTGGCGTCGCGATCCACGGCAGCGCGGCGAGCGCGCGCCAGCCCTTGCCCCGCACCTGCCCGCCCCAGCCCGGCGGCGCGACCACGCGGTAGGTGAAGCGGGTGAGCGTAATCGCCTGGAAGCGCTCGCGGAACTCGGGCAGCCCCGGCAGGCCGAGCGTGTAGGCGACGTCCAGATTGCCCAGCTCGACCTCGCGCGCGATCGCCCCCGACATGCCGTGGCGCAGCTCGAAGGCAAGCCCCGGGTGGCGATCGGCGAGTCGCCCGAGGAAGGCGCCGAGGCGCAGGAACTCGGGATCGACGATGGTGCCCAGCCGCAACTGCCCGCTCACCATGCCCTTCAGCCCGGTCGCCGCCGCGCCGAACTCGGCGACCGCAGCGAGCGCCCGCTCCGCCGCTGGCAGCAGCTTGCGCCCCGCCTCGGTCAACCGCATGCCGCGCGGCGTGCGCTCGAACAAGACCAGGTCGAGCTCGCCCTGCAGCTTCTTGATCTGCAGCGACAGCGCCGGCTGGGTCAGGAACAAGGCCTCGGCGGCGCGGGTGAGGTTGCCTTCGCGGGCGACGGTGACGAACGCCCGCAGCGTCGAATGGTCCATTCCGATATGAGCATCGTTAATATCCAGGCAAAGAATAAATCATTGGACGCGCGACCCGCCAGTGATCTTTAATGCATTCGAGGCCCGGCAGACCGACCGGCGAGGCGCGCTCATGACGCGCCCCCACCCCACTCCCACGGCGAGGACCCACGATATGAGCCTGACTTACACCAACGCCCCCGACCACATCGGCCACTGGATCGACGGCGCAGCGCGTCCGGGCGCGAGCGATCGCGATGCCGACGTGTTCGATCCGGCCCTGGGCCGGCCCGCGCGCAAGGTCGCGCTCGCCTCCGAGGCCGAAGTCGATGCCGCGGTCGCATCCGCGGCCAAGGCCTTTCCGGACTGGGCGGCGACCACCCCGCAGCGTCGGGCGCGCGTGCTGTTCAAGATGCAGGAGCTGGTCGAGCGCCACAGCAAGGATCTGGCGCGGCTGATCACGCGCGAGCACGGCAAGACCTTCCCCGACGCCCAGGGCGAGGTGCAGCGCGGCCTCGAGGTGATCGAGTTCGCCTGCGGCATCCCGCAGCTGCTCACCGGCGAGTACTCGGAGGCGATCGGCGGCGGCATCAGCAACTGGAGCCAGCGCATGCCGCTCGGCGTCACCGCCGGCATCACGCCGTTCAACTTCCCGTTCATGGTGCCGATGTGGATGGCGCCGGTGGCGATC
>JARFTX010000108.1 GCA_029289265.1 Gammaproteobacteria bacterium | reverse complement strand
CGATCGTGCCTACGTTCACGTGCGGCTTCGTCCGCTCGAATTTGCCTTTTGCCATTTGGTGAACCCTCGTCTGGTGTCGTTGATTACTTGCGATTGCTGATGACCGCCTCGGCGACGCTCTTGGGCGCTTCGGCGTAATGCTTGAATTCCATCGAATACGTGGCACGTCCCTGCGTGAGCGAACGCAGCTGGGTGGCGTAGCCGAACATCTCGGCGAGCGGCACCTCGGCCTTGATCTCCTTCATGCCGCCAGGCAGGTCGTCCATACCCTGGACGATGCCGCGACGGCCGGACAGGTCGCCCATGACGTTGCCCATGTAGTCCTCCGGCGTCTCGACCACGACCGCCATCATCGGCTCGAGCAGGACGGGGCTGGCCTTGCGCATCGCGTCCTTGAAGGCCATCGAGGCGGCCATCTTGAACGCGTTCTCGTTAGAATCCACGTCGTGGTAGGAGCCGTCGAACAGCGTGACCTTGACGTCGACCACCGGAAAGCCCGCCAGCACGCCGTTGGGCAGCGTATCCTGCAGCCCCTTGTCGACCGCTGGGATGTACTCGCGCGGCACCACGCCACCCTTGATGGCATCGACGAACTCGTAGCCCTTGCCGGTTTCGTTCGGCTCGAGCTTGATCCAGACGTGGCCGTACTGGCCGCGACCGCCCGACTGTTTGACGAACTTGCCTTCCTGCTCGACGGCCTTGCGGACCGCTTCGCGATAGGCGACCTGCGGAGCGCCGACGTTGGCTTCGACGTTGAACTCGCGCTTCATGCGGTCGACGATGATCTCGAGGTGCAACTCGCCCATGCCCGAGATGATGGTCTGGCCGGACTCCTCGTCGGTGCGCACACGGAAGGACGGATCCTCCTGGGCGAGGCGCGACAGCGCGAGGCCCATGCGTTCCTGGTCGCTCTTGGTCTTGGGCTCGACCGCGACGTGGATCACGGGCTCGGGAAACACCATGCGCTCGAGGATGATCGGCGCCGACGGGTCGCACAGCGTCTCGCCGGTGGTGATTTCCTTGAGGCCCACGCAAGCCGCGATGTCGCCGGCGCGCACTTCCTTGATCTCGGCGCGCTCGTCGGCGTGCATCTGCAGCAGGCGACCAATGCGGTCCTTCTTGTTCTTGACCGAGTTGAGCACCGTGTCGCCGGAATTCAGCACGCCGGAGTAGACGCGGATGAAGGTGAGCTGGCCGACGAACGGGTCGGTCATGAGCTTGAACGCGAGCGCGGAGAACTTCTCTGCGTCATCGGCCTTGCGCAGAATCTCCTTCTCGCTGTCGTCGATGCCCGCGACCGGTGGAATATCGACCGGCGAGGGAAGCAGATCGACGACGGCGTCCAGCATGCGCTGCACGCCCTTGTTCTTGAACGCGGTGCCGCACAGCATTGGCTGGATCTCGCAGGCGATCGTGCGCTGACGCAAGCCCTGGACGATCTGCTCGGGCGAAAGATCGCCGTTCTCGAGGTACTCGTTCATCAGTTCCTCGCTCGCCTCGGCAGCCGCCTCGACCATCTGCTCGCGCCACTTCTCGGCCTCGCCCTGGAGCGTCGCCGGAATGTCGCGGTAGTCGAACTTCATCCCCTGAGAGGCTTCGTCCCAGTAGATCGCCTTCATCTTGACGAGATCGACGACACCGGCGAACTGCTCCTCGGCGCCGATCGGGATGACGATGGGCACGGGATTGGCCTTGAGGCGGGTCTTCATCTGGTCGACGACCTTGAAGAAATTCGCGCCCTGGCGGTCCATCTTGTTCACGAAGGCAAGCCGCGGCACGCGGTACTTGGTCGCCTGACGCCACACCGTCTCGGACTGCGGCTGGACGCCACCGACCGCGCAATACACCATGCACGCGCCGTCGAGCACACGCATCGAACGCTCCACCTCGATGGTGAAGTCGACGTGCCCCGGGGTGTCGATGATGTTGAAGCGGTGTTCGGGATACTGCTGCTCCATGCCCTTCCAGAAGCAGGTCGTCGCCGCCGACGTAATCGTGATCCCGCGCTCCTGCTCCTGGACCATCCAGTCCATCGTCGCAGCGCCGTCGTGAACTTCGCCGATCTTGTGGCTCACGCCGGTGTAGAAAAGAATGCGCTCGGTCGTCGTCGTCTTGCCGGCGTCGATGTGCGCCGAGATGCCGATATTGCGGTAGCGCTCAATAGGAGTCTTGCGAGCCACGGTAACGTCCTGCCTTGGTTAGATCGCGCCGGCGGCGCGAGTGTAGGTTTGCCTCACCACAAAACAATCGAGCCCTTTTTCAGGGCCCGTTGCGCTATCGCTCGAGTTGCTCAGAAGCGATAGTGCGAGAATGCCTTGTTTGCTTCGGCCATGCGGTGCACCTCCTCGCGCTTCTTCATCGCCGAGCCGCGACCTTCGGCCGCCTCCAGCAATTCGCCGGCGAGGCGCTGCGCCATCGACTTCTCGGCGCGCTTGCGGGCGGCCTCGCGCAGCCAGCGCATCGACAGCGCCATGCGGCGCGACGGGCGCACTTCGACGGGAACCTGGTAGTTGGCACCACCGACTCGGCGGCTCTTGACCTCGACGACCGGCTTGATGTTGCCGACCGCAGCCGTGAACACCTCGAGCGGATCCTTGCCGGCCTTGCTCGAAATGTGCGCGAACGCGCCATAGACGATGCGCTCGGCGACCGCCTTCTTGCCGGCCTGCATGATCACGTTGATGAACTTGGAGACGTCCTGCGAGCCGAACTTCGGATCAGGCAGGATTTCGCGCTTGGGTACTTCACGACGACGGGGCATAACAACCTCTTGCTGATTTCGATTTGCCTGGAATTAAGCCTTCTTGGGCCGCTTCGCACCGTACTTGGAGCGCGACTGCTTGCGATCCTTGACGCCCTGGAGGTCGAGCGAACCGCGCACGATGTGGTAGCGCACACCCGGCAAGTCCTTGACCCGGCCGCCGCGGATCAGCACGACCGAGTGTTCCTGGAGGTTGTGGCCTTCGCCGCCGATGTACGAGATCACCTCGAAACCGTTGGTCAGGCGCACCTTGGCAACCTTACGCAGCGCGGAGTTCGGCTTCTTGGGAGTCGTGGTGTAGACACGGGTGCAGACACCGCGCTTCTGCGGACACGCATCGAGGGCCGGAACCTTGCTCTTGGTGACGACCTTTTGCCGCGGATTGCGGACCAGTTGGTTAATTGTAGGCATAGCGTAAGAATTTCCAAATAAACCCAGGCGGCCCACGAGGACCGCCTGAGGTGGATGATTCCGGCTGCGACCGACTACGATTGGTCAGTCCGCATTAAGAGGCCGGATTTTATTCTGTCAAGATCACTCCCGTCAACCGGCCTGGGCATCCTGAGTCACATCCCCGCTCACTTCCGCGGCGGATTCGGCCGGCAGCGTCCAGGCGTGACCGCTGCCGAGGTCCTCTCCGGCGCTCTGTGCCCGACGGCTGCGGTGATAGGCCATTCCGGTACCGGCCGGGATCAGGCGGCCGACGATGACGTTTTCCTTGAGACCGCGCAGCTCGTCGCGCTTGCCCATGATTGCCGCCTCGGTCAGCACGCGGGTGGTCTCCTGGAACGAGGCCGCGGAGATGAACGAGTCGGTCGACAGCGACGCCTTGGTGATGCCGAGCAGAACGTTGTCGTACTGCGCGGGCAGCTTGCCGTCGGCCTCGAGGCGCTCGTTCTCCTCGTAGACCTCGGAGCGTTCGACCTGCTCCTCACGGATGAAGCGCGAATCGCAAGGGTCGGAGATCACGACACGGCGCAGCATCTGGCGCACGATCACTTCGATGTGCTTCTCGTTGATCTTCACACCCTGAAGGCGATAGACGTCCTGCACCTCGTCGATGATGTAGCGCGCCAGCGCCGGCACGCCCTGCAGACGCAGGATGTCGTGCGGGTCGGCGGGGCCGTCGACGATCAGCTCGCCCTTGTTGACCACCTGGCCGTCGTGCACCATCAGGTGCTTGTCCTTGGGGATCAGGAACTCGTGGGCGGTGCCGTCCGGCTCGGTGATCACCAGGCGCTGCTTGCCCTTGGTGTCCTTGCCGAAGGA
>JARFTX010000107.1 GCA_029289265.1 Gammaproteobacteria bacterium | reverse complement strand
GGGAAGGGGCCCGATTATCCCACGTCGACGGCGCGGCGGTCCGGCGCGGCGGCCTGGATCATGTTCGCCGCCGAGGCGAGCAGCGCCGCGGCATCCCTGCCGTCCTCGGGGAAGAACGCATAGCCAAGCCCGACGCCCAGCCGCGCGCGCTCGGCGCCGACCGGAATCGCTGCGCCGAGCTCTTCCGCCGCGGCCGCCATCACGCGCTGGACGTCGTCGCGGTCGTAGACCTCCTCGAGCACGGCGGCGAAGCGCTCGTCGTCGAGCCGCGCCACTGTGTCCTCGGCCCGCACGATGCCGCGCAACCGGGCCGCCATCGCGATGCGCACCTCGTCGGCGACCGGACGCCCGCAGCGCTCGGCGAGTTCCGCCAGACCTCGCAATTCGATCATCAGCACGGCCATGCGAGCGTTGTGGCGCAGGGCACGGACGATGCCGTGGCCGATGCGCTCGTCGAGCAGCAAGCGGTTGGCGAGCCCCGTCAGCGCGTCCAGGTGCGACTTGCGCTCGAGACCGATCGCCTGCTCGTGCAGCCGATGGTGGGCGACCTCCAGTTCGTGGATGGTCTGCGACAGGCGGCGCGCGAGCGACTCCGCCTGGGCATCGCGCGCCGCGATCGCATCGTCGAGTTCGCGGATGCGGCGGCGCAGTGAATGCGTGGCGCGGCGCATCAGCGCAGCCGCCGCGAAGACCAGCAGCACGGCCAGCACGCCGAAGGCGGCAAGCAGTTGTCCGTCGGGCAGGGCCGCGACGAACCCGGCGAGCCCCGGCCCGAGCACTGCGCCGTCGAGACTCGGCACGGCCGCGGCCACCGGCGAGGCCGCGGCCAGCGGGGCCACCGGTAAGCACGAGCGGAGCGATCCGATCCGTTTCATGGTGCGTTTCCTCTCGGCTCCAATGTAGCGCAGAACGTCGAGCCGTTCCGTGACGTGGTCGCCGGTCGTGCGGGGACCGTCCCGGCCGTGCCCTGCACCTTACTTCAGCTCGAGTGCCAGCCCGGCGGCGACGAAGCTCACCCGCTCGCAGCGCGCCGCGACGTCCTGATTGAGGCGCCCGGCGGCGTCACGGAACAGCCGCCCGAGCGGCGTCTCCGGCACCAGGCCCAGTCCGACCTCGTTCGCGACCATGATGATCTCACCCGGCAGGGTGGGGAGGGCGGCGAGCAGCGCCGCGCGTTCGTCGCGCACGCGCGGCAAGGCTGCCGCATCCGCACCGGCGGGCAGATCCGCGGCATCGCCGATCAGATTGGCGAGCCACAGCGTCAGGCAATCGACGATCAGGCAGCGCCCGGGGGCGGCGTGCTCGGCGAGCGCGGCGGCGAGCGCGACCGGCACTTCGAGCGTGCGCCAGCCTTCCGGCCGGTCGCGGCGGTGGCGCTCGATGCGCGCCGCCATCTCGGCGTCGAGCGCTTCGGCGGTGACGACGACGGTCACCGGCAGTCCCGATTCGTGTGCCAGCCGTTCGGCCAGCGTGCTCTTGCCGGAGCGGGCGCCGCCCAGGATCAGGTGAGTGGCCATGGTGTCGGTGGTCGGATCCGGCGCGTTGCGTTTTCGCGTCGCGTGCCGCGCGAAACGCGCTATCATTCGCGCCTCACCCGCAAGGGTGGACGCGTTTCAGGTGCCCGAAGGCGGCTCACGCCGGAGGGTTCAACGGGAAACAGGTGCGCGGACGGTCGCAAGAATACCGCAACCGCAAGGCCTGTGCTGCCCCCGCAACGGTAAGTGGACGCAAGGCGCATCCAACCGCCACTGGACGAGAGTCTGGGAAGGCGATGCGCCGGCTCCGGCGACGACACCCGTCGCCGCGAGCGCCCACGAGCCCGGATACCGGCCTGCAATGCGAATTGGCGGAAGTGCCGCGGGGAGGCGGCGACCGGCACGCGCTTGCGCATCGGCCTGGTCTTCTCTTTCCCTGCTCGCTTCCATTCGAAGCACCGTTCCGCCGCGCGGGGACGCGCGTGGGGACGCAGGGAGAAAACATCGATGAAACACCGTCTCACAATCGCCGCAGTCGCGGTGGCCGCCGCATTTCCAATCCAAATTTCCGCAGCTTCTGCGCAGGACACAGTGGGCGAGACAATCGTCGTTACGGCGACGCGCCAGAAGCAGCGAGCCAGCGACTTAATGGCGAGCGTGGAGATTATCGACCGGGAGATGATCGAGCGCTCCGGTCACAGCACGTTACCGGAACTCCTTTCCGGGCTGACTGGACTCCGCGTAGTCACCAATGGTGGCGCAGGGTCGAGCGCTAGCGTATTTATCCGTGGCGCGGAGTCCCGCCACACACTGCTCTTGATCGACGGTATGCGCGTAGGGTCGGCGACGTCAGGACAGCCCACGATTGAAATGATCCCGCTCGCCCTCATCGATCGAATCGAGATTCTGCGCGGCCCGTCGAGTGTGCTCTATGGGTCCGAGGCGATCGGTGGCGTGATCCAGATATTTACCCGGCGCGGTGAGGTAGGTTTGTATCCCGAAGCATTTGCAGGCTACGGCACGTACAATACCCGGGCAGCCAATGCTGCGGTACGGGGCGGTTCCGAGAGACTGCGCTACAGTGTGGCGGCAGGGCATGACGCGACAGACGGATTCAATGCCAAACCAGACCCCGCGACTTTTGGCGCTAATCCAGACAAAGACGGTTTTCGCAACAACTACCTGAGCGCATCGGCGACGTTAGGGTTCCGAGAGCATGACGAGTTGGGAGCAAATGTCATTTACTCGGAGGGGCGAAACTGGTACGACACCAACCCGACTTTCAATTCCTTCCTGGACAAGAGCGTATCCAGCAGCGCGGTGCAAATGGTCAATCGGATCGCGTCGGGTTGGGACAGCACAGTTCGTGTGAGCTATAGCATCGATCGCGTCAGGGATCGTCCTACCGCCAATTCTCGCTCGCATCTTGAAACGGCACAAACCCAGTTCGTCTGGCAGCATGATGTGCGAACGGCGGCGGGCACATTGATGGCCGCATATGAGTTTCTGGACCAGCGGGTTGATACGACAGCAGTCTTTGCAAGAACAGAGCGCAGAGTGCACGCGGCCCTTCTTGGGTGGACTGCTCAATTCGATGCCCATCGCCTCCAGGCCAACGTTCGTCACGACAATAATTCGCAATTCGGCGACAAGACTACCGTCCTTGTCGGTTACGGATACGCGATCAGCCCGGAGTGGCGTGTTCAGGGCAGCATTGGGACGGCCTTCAATGCACCGACATTCAACCAGCTTTACTTTCCGGATGTCGTTTTTTTTCGCGGAAACCCGGATTTGAAGCCTGAGGAAGCCTTGAACCGTGAAGTCGGCGTCCATTGGGAGGGGCAAAGCGACAGCATCGGGCTGACATACTTCAACAATCGAGTACGTAACTTGATCGCAGGCTTCCCGCTTCCAGAGAACTTAAATCGCGCTAAGCTCGAGGGTGTCGAATTTTCCTATAGCGGTTCAGTTCTCGGATACCGCGTGAAGGCAGGCTTTGATCTTCTCGATGCCAGAAACGTTGGGTCAGGGAAGCGCCTTACTCGTCGCGCCGATCAAGCGGGATTTGCGAAGATCGATCGCACCAGTGGAGCGTGGACATGGGGTGCCGATTGGAACGGCGAGGGTCGTCGATTTGAGGACGCTTCGAACACTATCAGGCTTGGTGGGTACGGTGTTCTCAACGCGTTCGTCCATTACGCCGTCGCACGTGACTGGCGAGTAGAAGTGCGGGCAAACAACCTATTGGACAAGCAGTACGAGCTGGCTCGGGGCTTTGCAACGGCCGGGGCGAACGCATTTGTCGGTGTGCGTTATGCGCCGCGATGATCGCCAGTACTGAGCCAACAAGATAGCTGACGAAATGCTCGCCTAGCGTGGTGTCATCGATCATGGCAGCGGTACGCGAAGTGCGACGCAGTTGCCCCCTCCTTTTCAAGGGGGCGGAGCGGGGGTTTCGGCGAGCACCGCTCGCCGCCCGCGGAGCGGCGCCGCAAGGCGGTGACTCCCGGGCTGGGGTGGGGATGGGTTTCGCGCGGCGCTTGGGGAAACCCATCCCCATCCT
>JARFTX010000057.1 GCA_029289265.1 Gammaproteobacteria bacterium | reverse complement strand
CACTTGCAGGATACGGCTGTGGCTGCTGCCTTCCGGCCCTGACCAGGTTCACCGTGCTGCAATGCGGGGAGACCCGCCACGGGCCGGATTATAGCAGTTCACGGCCCTCGGGCTGCTCGCCCAATCCGAGCTTCTTCATCTTTTCCCACAGATTCTTGCGGCTGATGCCCAGTCGCTCGGCGGTCACGCCGATCTGGCCGCCGGTCGACTCCAGCGCGCTCGCGATGTAACGGCGTTCGCACTCGCGCAGATAATCGCCGAGCGGTGCGCGGGCGTCGTCGGCAACAGGCGCAAAGCCCGCCTCGGGCAGCAGCGCGTCGGGCGGCAACAGCTCGGCAGCGCTCAGGATGCAGGCGCGCTCGACGGCGTGGCGCAGTTCGCGCACGTTGCCCGGCCAGGGGTAGGTGAGCACCGCTTCCTCCGCGGCGGGATGCAGGCGACGACGCGGTGTACCGGTGCGCTGCCCGATCTCGGCGAGAAAGCGCTCGATCAGCCACGGGATGTCCTCGCGCCGCTCGCGCAGCGGTGGCACGCGGATCTGCACGACGTTCACGCGGTAGTACAGATCCTCCCGGAAGCCACCCTCGGCGACCATCGCCCGCAGGTCGCGGTGCGTCGCGCACACAAGCAGCAACTCGACCGGGATCGCGCGATCGCCGCCGACGCGGGTCACTTCGCGCTCCTGGATCACGCGCAAGAGCTTCACCTGCATCGCGAGGCTCATCTCGCCAACCTCGTCGAGAAACAGCGTCCCGCCGTTCGCCTGCTCGAAGACGCCGGCCCGGGCGCGCACCGCACCGGTGAAGGCGCCCTTTTCGTGCCCGAAGAGTTCGGCCTCGAGCAGGTTCTCGGCAATCGCACCGCAATTGACCGCGACGAACGGGCGTTCCTGGCCCGGGCCGGCCGCCGCATGCAGGCGTTGCGCGACGCGCTCCTTGCCGACCCCCGACTCGCCCACGATCAGCACCGTGTTGGCGGCGCTCGCCAGGCGCGGGATCATCGCCTCGATGCGCCGCATCGCCGCCGAGACGCCGAGCGGCTCGACCGTGGGATCGGGCGCGTGCGCCAAGGCGGCGAGCTCGGCCACCTTCGCGACCAGGGCGTCGAGATCGAAGGGCTTGGTGACGTAGTCGTGCGCGCCCCGCTTGATCAGGGCGACAGCCTGATCGACCGCGCCGAAACCGGTGATGAAGACGAAGGGCGGACGCTGCGGCAAGGCTTCGGCGGCCCAGTCGAAGATCGCCTCGCCGGTGGTGTCGCCCAGGCGCATGTCGCTGATCACGACGTCGAAGGCCTGCTCGGCGAGCGCCCGGCGCGCACTCGCGCCGTCGCGGCACCAGCGCGCGTCGAAGCCTTCGAGTCGGAAGCGCTCGGCAAGCGACTCGCCCATGATGGGGTCGTCCTCGACGAGGCAGACACGCGGCGCCGGGCTCATGATGCGTCCTCCAGTTCCAGTTCGATCTTGAGCGGCAGGTTCACGGCGAACACGGTCATTCCCGGCTCGCTCTGCACCGAGATGTGCCCCTCGAGCTCATGCACGATCTGGTAGGTAATCCATAGCCCGAGCCCATGGCCACCGCGCGCGCCGCTGACGAAGGGCTCGAACAGGTAGGGCAGGCGCCCCTCCTCGATGTGCTGGCCGTCGTTGCGCACGACGAGGCTCAGTACCCCCGTGCCGACGCCGATCTCGCACGCGACCGTGCCGCCGGGCTCGACCGCGTGCAAGGCGTTCAGCACCAGATTGATCAGCACCTGGCGCACCAGCGTCGCCGGCAGCGGCAGCTCGCCGGGCAGCGCGCTATGCCAGTGCAACTCGGCGCCGCGCTTGGCGGCTTCCGGCTTGAGGAGGATATGCACGTCCTCGATGTCGTGCGGACGCAGCGGGTGGCTGGGCGCCTTGGCCTCGACGAGCAGCGCCGACACGGTGTCGCGGACCTGCACCAGGCCCCGCTCGAGCAGCGACATCGTGCGCGCGGCGAGCTCCGGATCGGTCGCGCCGTGGCGGCGGTAGGTGCCGATCGCGTTGAGCATGCCGCCGAGCGGGTTGTTGATCTCGTGCGCGATGCCGCCGGTGAGACGGCCGATCGCCGCGAGCCGCTCGGAGAAGACGATCTCGCGCTCGAGCGCCTGCTTCTCGCGCAGCTCGTCGAACATACGCGCGAGCGCCTCGCCGACCTGGCCGATCTCGTCCTTCGACTCGTAGAAGCGCACCGCCTCCGGCGGCGGGATGGTCGTGCCGACCCGGCCGATGGTGTCGGCGAGCCGCACCAGCGGCTCGGCCATGCGGTGGCCCCAGTACCACGATACCGGCAGGATCAGCGCGATCACGAGCAGGGTCACCGCGGTCGCGCTCAGCCACATGCCCGTGAAGCGCGCGCGCATGAAGGCCCCCGAGTGCTCGAGGATCATGTGGCCGAGCCTCACGCCGTCGGCGTCGATCGGGGTCACCACGAACAGGCGGTCGCCGATCTCCACCGTACGCGAGCTCGCGTCGAGCGCGCCGTCGATCAGGCTCGCCAGCTCGCGCGCGGCGTCGCCCCGCTCGTGCAGCGGCGCGAGCATCGGATAGCGCTCGGGATCGGTCGAGACGTACACGCGCTGGCGGGTGTCGATGAGCGTGATCGCGCTCGCCTGCTCGCCGCCGCCGGGCGAGGTCGCCGCGCGCAGGATCTCGAAGGCGCGCCAGACGTCGTCGTGCAGCATCGGGGCGACCAGCGTCTGGCTCAGCACGTCCGACCACCGCGCCGAACTGTCGAGCACGTCGCGGCGCAGGTCGGAGTACTCGCGCAGCAAGAGCGACGCGGTGAGGATGCTCGCCGTGACGAAGACGAGCACCGTGGCGCGCAGCGGGATCTTGTAGCGAAAGCTGAGATCGCGGAACAACAGCATCGCCCGGCCTCCTAATCCGCCAGTTCGCCGACGCGGCGGACCATCGCCGCGATGCCCTCGTAGAGCGCGGGCTCGCCGCGCTCGAACCGGTCGAGGTTGAGCTGCGCGAGAAAGCCGGCGCCGGCCCGATCCTCGTGCATCGCGCACAGCACCTCCTGCATCTGCCGGATCAGCTCCGGGCTCGCGGCGCGTGAGGCGACGAAGGGCGGAAAACCGAACTTGGGCGAGCGCGCGACGATGCGCGTGCGCGCGGTGAGATCGGGATGCGTCCGCGCGAGCGTGTCCCACACATAGCCGTCGACCGCACCCCCCTGCGCAATCCCCAGCCCCACCGCTTCGACGACCTTCTTGTGGGCGTAGGTGAAGAAGGAGCGGCGGAAGAAGGTCGCGGCGGAGGCCTGCGCCTCGACCAACTGGAAATAGGGGTAGAGATAGCCCGAGTTCGAGTCCGGATCGGAGAACGCGAAGATGCGATCGCGCAGATCGAAGATCGATCCGGTCGTCGTATCGCGATCGGGCACGATCAGGTAGGACTGATAGAGCGGCTCGCCGCGATAGACGGGGACGGCGAGCAGGTTCATCCAGCGCCTGGCGCGCACGTAGGGGTAGCCGCACACCCAGGCGAAGTGGAGCTTGTCCTGGCGCAGCAGCTCGACCACCTCGCGATAGCTGCCGCGCTGCATGAACTCCACGGGCCGGCCCAGGCTCTGCGCGAGATAGTCGCGCCAGGCGGCCAGGAAACTTACCTGGTCGTCGAGAAAGACCGGCGTCAGGCCGACGCGCACCGGCTCGTCCGCGACGAACGCGAATGCCCCGCCCGGATTCGTCACGGAGAAGGCCAATCCCGCGCCCAGACGGCGCAGCGTCTCGCGTCTGTCCATCCCACACCCTCCTTGCCGACCTCGCCCCCGGCAGCTCGCCGTTGCACGGGCGCGGCCCGCCCGCGCCAATGCCGACGGCTTGCGCGACCAACCCGACTACCCGAGCAATCATCACGCCAGACATACCGGCAGGCACCGAGCGCCGGCGCCAGCCGCGCACTTGCCGGAGCGGCGGCGCCCGGTGCCTAAACCCCGGTCCGCGACGTGGTTACCTCATCGTAACAAAGCCCCGATCATCCGGGGGGCCGGCGTTACCGCACCGTAACAGCCACGACGGCCGAGTGGGCCGGTCAAGATCGGAAAGTCCCGAGAACATAACCACTTGGCAGGAGTGGTCTGATTCCTGCGAGGGATCGCTCAGCCCTGTGAGCGAATCCCATGAGCGCGACACCCCATGACCCCCCGCAGCTGCCCACCGCCGACGTCGGCGACGGGCGACGCTTTGCGCGACTCCACGCCCTCGGCCGGGTCGGCCTGCGCGCCGAGGCCTGCCTGCACATCCATCGAGGCTATCTCGGCTGCGACGCCTGCGAGGCGAGTTGTCCCCAAGCCTGCCTGACGCGCGGCGACGGCGCGCTCGAACTCGACCCGACGGGTTGTACCGCCTGCGGTCTGTGCGCGGCTGCCTGTCCGACCGGCGCCCTGGCCATCGAGGGGTTCGGTCCCGGTCCGACCGCGCCGGGCCGTCCCGTCGGGATCGCGTGCGAGAAGGCGCCCAACGTTCCCGCCGACGCACGGCGCGTCCCTTGCCTCGGCGGCCTGACCTCGAACGATTACCTGCGGCTGTGCCTGGAAAGCGACGGCGCGGCCGTGACCGTATACGACGACGGCGCGTGCGAGCGCTGCGCGACGGCCTGTGAAGGCGCGAACCCCGGCGTCGCGGCACTCGAGGCCGCCCAGTGGGCGATCGCGGCCGCCGGCGCGCCCGGAAAATCCTTGCCGCGCATCGCCCAGACGGCATCGTTACCAAACGGTAACAGAGCCGGGCACGCGACCACCGACACTGTACCGGGCAGCCGGCGGGCGTTCTTTACGGGCCTCACCCGCGCGCTGGTGGGCGGCCTGGGACGCCCCACGGGCCTGTTCGAGCCTCCCCGGAGCGTTGCCGCGAGGGCGCGCGTGCCGGTCGCGAACCCGCGCGGCGAGCTCGCGCGCGGGCTGCTCGAAGCGCTGGCCCGACGCCATGCGCGCCACGCGCCCCACTCGGCGATGCTGGCGCGGGTGGAGACGAGCGATGCCTGCCGGGCCGACGGCGTGTGCGCCCGTGCCTGCCCGACCGGGGCGCTCGCCCTCGTCGAGGCGGGAAGCGTCGCCTCGCTCCAGTTCGAACCCTGGCGCTGCATCGACTGCGGCGCCTGCGAGCGCTATTGCCCCGAGAAGGCGCTGAGCCAGACCCCGCCGCGGTGGTCCGAGTTCGCCACTGCACCGGTCGTGCTCGCCCGCGTGGCCCTGCGCGAATGCCCCGACTGCGGTGCGACACTCGCTGCCGCCGACGACCGCGGGCTCTGCGACCGCTGCACGAAATCCCGCCGGCTCGCCCAGGCCGGCTTCGCCCTTTTCCATCCCGCAGGCAGAGAGGCGCCCGCGACACGCGACCCGCATTGACGGCGCGGCGCGGGCGATCACCCGAAGAAGAAAGCGATTCAAGTCACGAGACCACTCGAGGAGTCATCAAGATGGAGATACTGAAGAAGGCCATTTCCCGGCGCCGCTTCCTGCAGGTGAGCGGCGGGAGCGCCGCGGCCGGGGCAGCGGTCGTCGGCAGCGGCGGCCTGGGCATCGGCGGGCTGGCGACGCTGCAGGAGGCCCAGGCCGCGGTCGGCGACGGCAACACCGTCGTGAACAAGAGCATTTGTGCGCAATGCCCGGCGCGCTGCGGCATCGACGTCTACACCACCAACGGGCGCGTGCATGCGATCTACGGCACCGCCGATCACCCGATCGCCAACGGCAAGCTCTGCCCGAAGGGCCATCTGGGCACTTACATCCTTTACGACCCGGACCGCTTCAAGGGTCCGATGAAGCGCACCAACGCGAGAAAGGGCCGCAACGAGGACCCGGGCTTCGTGCCGATCTCCTGGGACGAGGCGCTGCAGACCGTCGCCGACCGCTTGAACACCCTGCGCGACAAGGGCGAATCGCACCGCTTCGCGCTGCTCTACGGGCGCGGCTGGGGCGCCTCCTGTGCCGGCCTGCAGGGCACTTTCGGCAAGCTTTACGGCTCGCCGAATGTCGCGATCGGCCACTCGTCGCTGTGTTCCGACGGCTCCATCCTCGCCAAGGAGATGGTCGACGGCAACGCCTCGTACAACTCCTACGACTACCGCAACGCCAACTACCTGCTGATCTTCGGCGCGAACTTCCTCGAGTCGTTCCGCCCCTACAACAACAACATGCAGGTGTGGGGCTACATCCGCGGGGAGAAGTCGCCGAGGACGCGCGTGACCGCGGTCGACGTGCACATGAACCAGACGCTCGCGGCCTCGGACCGCGCACTGCTGGTGAAACCCGGCACCGACGGGGCCTTGGCGCTCGCGATCGCGCACGTGATCCTCACCGAGGGCCTGTGGGACCGCAAGTTCGTCGGCAACTTCCACGACGGCACGAACCGCTTCCGCACCGGCCAGACCGTCATGGCGGACAACTTCGACGAGCGCTGGACCACGGGGCTGGTCGAGTGGTGGAACGTCGAGTTGAAGGACCGCACCCCGCAGTGGGCGGCGGGCATCACGACGATTCCGGCCGACCAGATCGTCCAGACCGCGCGCGAGTTCGCCACCACCCGCCCGGCGATCGCGCTGTTCGAGCGCGGCGCCCACAACCACTCGAACGGCGTCTACAACGGCATGGCGATCCACGCGTTGAACGCGCTGGTCGGCTCGCTCTTCGCCCAGGGCGGCCTCGCTTATCAGATGGGCCCGTCGTACGGCAAGCTGCCGGTCGATGCCGATGCCTTCATGGACGACTACGCGAAGAACGGCCCGCACAAGGGGCAGCCGCGGATCGACCTGAAGGGCCACCCGGACGGCTACAAGATGGCGAAGAACGCCATCCAGGAGATCGCGCCGAACCACCTCAAGGGCAAGCCGTACAAGCTCGACACGGCGATGTTCTATTACACCAACCCGATCTTCTCGTCGCCCGGCGCGAAGGACTGGGAGGAGGCGCTGAAGGACGTCTTCGTCATCGAGACCTCGCCGTTCCCGAGCGAGACGGCGATCATGGCCGACCTGATCCTGCCGGACCACACCTACCTGGAGCGCCTGCAGGATGCGCCGACCTACCCGTTCCAGGGTTATCCGATGACTCAGTTGCGCACGCCGGCGGTGAAGCCGCTCTACGACACGAAGTACTTCGGCGACACCCTGATCGAAATCGGCAAGCGCATGAAGGGGCCGATGGGCGAGTACTACAAGGCGCTCGGCGACACCGAGAACGTGCTGCGCCATCTTGCCAAGGGCTTCGAGGCCAATCCGGGCGACAACGGGGTCGATTCCTTCGAGAAGTGGAAGGAGAAGGGCGTCTGGTACAAGAAGCCCTACCTCTGGCAGCAGCGCGACGGCGAGTTCTACGAGTGGGACGGCAGCGACTACCGCAGCCAGATGAGCGCCGACGACGTCAAGGCGAAGCTTCTGAAGACGCCCTCGGGCAAGTTCGAGTTCGTCTCGGGCAAGCTCGCCGGCGAAGCCGAGTGGATCTCGAAGACGACCGGCATGGCCAGGGAACGCGTGCCCTACATCCAGTGGGTCGAGCCGAAGCACACCGGCGCGGGCGATCTGCACTTCATCACGCCCAAGACCGCGATGCACGCCGAAGGGCGCAGCGCCAACCTCCCCCACGCGATCGCCAAGATGCAGCCGACCGTGGGCGGACGTCGCGAGGTTTGCGCCGAGCTGCACCCGTCGGTCGCCAAGACCAAGGGCATCCGCGACGGCGACCGCATCCGCATCAAGTCCACGCTGGGCGAGATCGTCGCCGTGGCGCGCGTCACCGAGCTGACGCGTCCCGACACGCTGGTGCTGCCGTTCGAGCACGGCCACTGGGCGCACGGGCGCTGGGCCGAGCGGCGCGGCGCGAATCCCGACGAGATCACCGCGAACCAGTCCGACCGCATCTCGGGCATGGCGAATTACTACACCGGCAAGGTGTCGGTCGAGAAGGCTTGAGGAGGATAGGCAAATGGCTAAATGGGGAATGGTGATCGATCTGGAGAAGTGCACGGGCTGCCAGGCCTGCAGCACCGCCTGCCAGATGGAGAACAACCGCCTGCCGGGCGAGAACTACCAGGACGTTCTGTACTACACGGAGGGCAAGCAGCCGACGCCGCAACTGAAGTGGTTCCCGCGGCCATGCATGCAGTGCGAGGAGCCCTCGTGCATGCACGTCTGCCCGACCCGCGCGACCTACAAGACCGAGGACGGGGTCGTGCTGATCGACTGGAACAAGTGCATCGGCTGCAAGTACTGCATGATCGCCTGTCCGTACGGCGTGCGCTTCTACACCGACGAGAAGCCGCTGGTCGAACCCAATGTCAAGGCGGTGTTCAACGGCGACCGCAAGCTGTCGTGGAACCCGCCCTACAAGGGCCCGCAGCAGGATGCGGCCAAGGGCATCGGCATCCAGCCCGACGGCGTCGTCTCGAAGTGCACGTTCTGCTACCACAAGATCAGCAAGGCGCCCAAGGGCACGCCCGATCTCGACCCGGCCAATCCCGAGCTGGTCGAGTACGTGCCGGCCTGCGTACGCACCTGCGCGCCGGGCGCCCGCTACTTCGGTGACCTCGACAATCCGAACTCGCAGGTGAACCGCCTGATCTCGGACAAGCAGGGCACGCGGCTGCTCGACCACACCGGCAACAAGCCGCAGGTGTACTACCTCACCGGCGCCGGCGCAGCCGGCAGCGCCGTTCCCGGCACCCGCGCGGCCAAGGCCTGAAGGAGATTCCGAACATGACCATCCAAGCACAAGCGAACGGGCCGGTCACGCCGGTCATGATGGCGGGCCTTGCCGGGCTCGTCGTGAGCCTCGCGATCGCGTTCTCGAACCTGATGGCAGACGGCCACGCCGCCTTCAACACCGGCAGCGACGGCGTCATCTGGGGTCTGCCGGTCGTCAATTACGTGTTCTTCGCGCTCGCCTCGACCGGACTCACGCTGGTCGCGTCGGTTGCGATGACCTTCGGCAGCCAGGCCTGGTATCCGCTCGCCAAACGCTGCGTGTGGCTGTCGCTCGTCACCCTGGTGGCCGGCTTCGCCTCGCTCGCGCTCGAGCTGGGCCATCCGTTCCGCATGCTGTGGGCGATCCCGCTGAACTTCCAGCCGACCTCGCCGCTGAACTGGATGGGGCTCTTCTACGCCGTGTTCCTGGTGCTGGGCATCCTCAAGTTCGTCCGCATCCACGTCGGCGACTGGAACAGCCCGGCGAGCAAGCAGATCGGACTCGCGGCGCTCGTCACCGAGTTGCTCGCCGGCGGCATGCTCGGCATGGCCTTCGGCGCGATGGCGATGCGGCCGATGTGGTACGGCACGCTGGTGCCGCTCTACTTCGTGCTCACCGCGGCCTGCACCGGCGGAGCCTTCGCGCTGCTGGTGACCTACCTCGCCTACGGCAAGGATGCGGCGATGCCCGACAAGGTGCGCAGCCTCATCCGGGGCCCCCTGCCGATGGCCTTTGCCGCACTGCTCGGCCTGACCATCCTGGTGATCGGCTACCGCACCCTGATCGGGCTGTGGAGCAACGCCGACGGTCTGCAGGTGTGGGATCACATCGTCGCCTCGCCGTGGTTCTGGCTCGAAGCGGCGCTGCTCGTCGGCGCCTTCTATCTGCTGCTCGAGAAGAAGGCGCTCGCCGCCGCGGCGCTGATGGTGATCGCGGCGTTCTTCATCGACCGCTACTTCTTCGTCGTCGGCGGCCAGCTCGCCCCGCTGTTCAAGGGCGCCTGGGTGCCGGAGCTCATCCCCTACTCGCCCTCGATGACGGAGTGGATGCTGACACTGCTCGCGTTCTCGATCGTGTTCTTCGGGTGGGCGCTCGGCGAGAAGATGCTCAAACTGGAAGCCGCGCCGCAAGGCGACTGAGTCGCGGCGCCTTCGTTTGTGGGCGCACGGATCGGGGCATCGTCCGTGCGGCCCGCAGCCCGGCGGGCGCAGCGATGCGCCCGCCACTTTCCGCCCTCAGGACCACCGATGATGGACGCACGCAATTCCGAATCCCTGACCGAACGCGGCGAGCTCTACCTGTGCCTGGCACGCGCGTTCATGACACCGCTCGACGCGGCATCGTACGCGGGGCTGCGTGACGCACTGCCCCAGGACCTCGACGAACTGGGCGCATCGCTCGGCTACGACTGGGCCGAAGCGCTCCCCGCCTATCGCGCCGCGATCGGGCAGATCGACAGCCACGCGTCCCTGCTCGGGCTCTACAGCAGCGTGTTTCTCGCTCCGCCCCGCACCGTGCAGCTCAACACCGGCACCTACCTCGACGGGGCGCTCAACGGCGGCGCCGTGCTGGCGATGGAGACGCTCTACCGCTCTTGCGGCGTCGAGCGCGGTGCGCATTTCCGGGATTTCCCCGACCACATTTCGGTGCAGCTCGAGTTCGTCGCGTGGCTGTATCTCCGGCAGGCCGAATCGACAGTGGGCCAAGAATCCCGCCCTGCGATCCGCCCCGAGCATTTCCTGCACGACTACGTCGCGCGCTGGCTCCCGCCCTTCGTCGCGGACCTGGAAGAAGAGATCGCCCGGCGCGGCGAGTCCACCAACCCGTGGCTCGCGCTGGCCCGCCTGCTCGCCGTCGCCGTCGCGCACGACGCCCAGGCCCCGGAGATCGCGCCCGCCGAGCTGCGCGCGCAGCGCGCGATCGACCAGGCTCGCCAAAAGCGCGCCGAGCGCGGCGTGACCGACGCGGACATGGCCTTCATTGCCGCGCGCCTGCGCGAGAAGGGCCTGTCGACCGACCACCTCGCCATCCCGCCCGAGCAGCGCGACGAAGCCGCCGGCTATACCCGCAAGCAGCCGCCGACCGCGCGGCGGGGTTCGCGTTACGGATGACGGGCTGGCTGCCCGTCCTGGCCGTTGTCCTGCTGTTCGGCCCGGGAAGCGCTCGCGCCGACATCGACGAATCGGCCTACGATGCCGGGGGCGTCATCACCGACGCGCGTGAGCGCGAGCGCATCCAGGCCCGCATCGCCGCCGAGGTCGAGGCCGAACGCCGGCGCGAAGCCGAACGCGCCGAGTCGGAAGGGCGCGCCCGCGAGGCCGCCGCCGCGCGCGAGGCAGCCCGGCCCTACCCGGAGCGACTCACCACGCAGCGCTGCACCGCTTGCCACCCGGACACCCGCTATACCGCCGAGGCGCACACGCCGCTCGGATGGCGTCTCGTCGTCGAGCGCATGGTCCGGCTCAACGGCGCACAGATCCCGCGGGGCGAGCGTCCGGTCATTGCTGCCTACCTCGCCGAAGCCCATCCGGCCGGCACTCGCGAGCGGGTCATCGAGTACGGACTACCGCCGATCGGTCTCGCAGCGGTCGCGGGACTCGCGCTCGCCGCACGTCGCCGCTACGCGCGGCGCCCACACTTCAAGGAGTAATCGCATGCAGATCACGCGCGGATGCACGGTCTCGCTGCGCTGCGTCGTCCATGACACGCAGGGCAATCCGATCGACAACGGCACAGCGCCGCTGTGCTTTACGTTCGGCCAGGGTCAGGTGATCCCGGGACTGGAGGCGATCGTCGCCGGCCGCAGCGCCGGCTACCGGGGCCGTCACCGCATCGCCGCCGAACAGGCCTACGGCGCGCATCGACCGGAGCTGGTGTTCGAGGCGGTGCGCGAGAACCTCCCCGCCGACGTCGTCCTCGAGCCGGGCGCCGTGCTCCAGCCGGGCGGCGCTAATGGGCGCTTCCAGCTCAGGGTGGTGTCGCTCACCGAGCGCGGCGCCCTACTCGACGGCAACCACCCACTCGCCGGCCAGGACCTCGACGTCGAGGTCGAAGTCGTGCGCGTCGGCTGAGGCGTCAGGCGCGTCCGTCCGCCTCGCGCTCGGCCTCGAACAGCAGGCTCGCGAGCGAATCCAGCCCTTCCTGCTGCGCGGCCTCGGAGATCTCTTCGAGGCTCGCCCGCGCGTCGATCAGCCGCGCCGTCTCGCTCCCGCCGGGAAGCTGTTGCCTGAACTCGCGCAGGCGTGCCTCGATCGTGTCGATCACCGTCCGTCCGGGCGGATCCTCGTCACCCGAATCGAGCTGCTCCTCGCAAGCCTCGAACAGCGCCCCCGCGAGCGCGTGCAGGCCCTCTTCGGACGCACAGGCCGAGATCTCCTCGACGGGTGCCCCGCGGTCGATCGCTTCAGCGGTCTTGCCCCCGTCGGGCAGCGTACTCCTGAAGGCCTCGAGAATCTGCTTGATCGCATCCATGCTGCTCTCCTCAAAAGAATCGTCGACGCTCCCTTTCAATCTAGATGACGAACGGATCGCCGGATAGGTCGGCCGTGCCTGATTCAAGGTGCGGCCTTCCGCGGAGTCGGGAGAAAGGGAGGCACCGAGCAATGCCCGCCGGTCGCGGCAGCGACGCGCGCGACGTCGTCGTGACGGCGACAACCGAGTGCCGCGAACGTCCTGCGAGCGAAGCGGCCGATCAAATCGACCCAAAGGGACGCTGCGCTTGCGGGCAATCCCGGATTCGCCGCTCCTGTCGCGTCGCGATGCGATCGAAGAGAGGCCAGGACCTCTTCGTCTTCGTGCAAAAAGTAGAACCGCACATATACGAAGCCAGTCCCGGACGATTCGACCGCCCGCACCGGCCCATTGCGGAGATGTGGTAAGGTTGCCGAGGACGTGAGGAGCGCCCACCATGGAACACATCATCCAGTTGCACATCGAAAGACTTCCCGAGGGCGTCTATCTCGCGACCAGCGATGACGTGCAGGGCTTGGTCGCGCAGGGCCGCACGATCCAGGAAACGATCGAGATCGCTCGCGACGTCGCCAGGAAACTGATCGAGGCCCAGTCGGATGCCTCGGCCAAACCGCTGCCCGCCGTGCGCGACGCCTTCGACTATCCGCTCATCGTCGCCACCTGATGGGTGCGCTTGCCGGTTTTCGTTACCGCGACATCGTGAGGCGGCTCAAGGCACTCGGTCTCGAGTTTCACCGCCAGGCCGCCGGCTCGCACGAGATCTGGTTCAATCCCGCATCGAACCGCTATACGACGATCCCCAACCACCCCGGAGACATGCCGGAGGGAACGTTACGCGCCATCCTCAAGCAGGCCGGAATCGAGCCCGAGATCTTCCTCCAACAGAAGTGACCTCGGCTCGCAGCGGGGGGAGCGCTTCCGCATCTCGACGCGACGCCCTTAGGATGATCGCGAACGGCATGACGTCTTCGCTGGGCGACAAGGCTCAGGCAGGCGCCACGACCGGCATCGGCGGGTTCGGTGCGGCGAGCGCGGCCAGACGCGCGACGCCCACCGGCTCCTCGGCCTGTAGCGCGACCACCGCCAGGCGCCGCGCGTGGTGCTCACGCACGGCCTGGATCTGCGGCCACTCGTGGGCAGCACGCCGGGCGAGCAGCGTCGAGGCGTGGGCCGCCGCGCCCAGGCTGTTGTTCACGATCCACGCCCACGGCTCGATGCCGGCACGGCGCAGGTCGTCCTGCAATCTCGCGGCCTCGAGCACCGGGGTCGTCTCGGCGAGCGTGACGATCAGAACCTTGGTCCGCTGCGGATCCTGCAGCTGCATCATCGGCGTCGTGTAGTGGGCGACGCCGCTCTTGTCCATGTTGCGCGCGATCTCGCGGTGGTAGGCGCCGGTCGCATCCAGCAGAAGCAGGGTGTGGCCGGTGGGCGCCGTGTCCATCACCACGAACTTGCGGCCGGCTTCGCGGATCACGCGGGAGAACGCCTGGAACACCGCGATCTCCTCGGTGCAGGGCGAGCGCAGGTCCTCCTCGAGCAGCGCGCGGCCCTGCGCGTCGAGCTCACGGCCCTTGGTCTCGAGCACGTGCCGACGGTAGCGCTCGGTCTCGGCCTTTGGGTCGATGCGGCTCACCGTGAGCCCGTCGAGGCTGCCTTCGAGCGTCTCGGCGAGATGCGCGGCCGGGTCCGAGGTGGTGAGATGCACGGGCAGGCCGCGGCGCGCGAGCTCGACCGCGACCGCCGCGGCGAGCGTGGTCTTGCCGACGCCGCCCTTGCCCATCAGCATCACCAGGCCGTGGCCGTCGGCGGCGATGTCATCGACGAGCGCGGCGAGATCGGGAAGCGACGGATGCTGGGCGGTTTGCGCGGGCGCCTCCGCAGGCCCCCTGGCCGCCGGATCGAGCAGCGCCTGCAGCGCAGGCAGGCCGACCAGATTGAACGGCATCAGCGGCACGCGGTCGATCGGCAGCCCGCGCAGCCCCTCGGGCAGGTTCGCCAGCGCGGCCGCCTCGCGACGGACGATGGCCGCGGCGAGCGGATCGCGCCCGGCCTCGCCCTCGGGCATCACGCCGTTCACCACGAGGTGCTGGCGCACGAGGCCGATGGCGGCGAGTTCCTCGTGTGTCCGGACCACCTCGCGCAGGGTCGAGGCCTGCGCGCGTGCGACCAGCACCAGGCGCGTGCGCTGGGCGTCGGCGAGCGCCTCGACCGCGGCGCGGTACTGCACGCGCTGCTTCTCGAGCCCGGACAGCGGGCCGAGGCAGGACGCGCCGTTGGCATTGGTGTCGAGAAAGCCGCTCCACGCGCCGGGCAGTTGCAGCAGGCGGATGGTGTGGCCGGTCGGCGCGGTGTCGAAGACGATGTGGTCGAAGCCGCGCACCAGCTCGCCGTCGGTCAGTAGCGCGGTGAATTCGTCGAAGGCCGCGATCTCGGTGGTGCATGCGCCCGAGAGCTGCTCCTCGATGCCGCGCACCACGTCCTCCGGCAGCACGCCGCGCACCGGGCCGACGATGCGGTCGCGGTAGGCCTGGGCGGCGGCCTCGGGGTCGATCTCGAGCGCCGAGAGATTCGGCACCGCGGCAATCGGCGTCACCACGTTGCCGATCGGCTGCTCGAACACCTGCGCGACGTTGGAGGCCGGATCGGTGCTCACCAGCAGCACCTTGCGGCCCGCTGCCGCGAGGCGGATCGCCGATGCGCAGGCGAGCGAGGTCTTGCCGACCCCGCCCTTGCCGGTGAAAAAGAGGAATCGCGGCGCTGCGTCGAGAAACTGCATGGCGGCCTCCCGGGGGCGATCAGCAGCAGCGCCCGCCACTGCAGCAGCCGGAGGCGTCCTGCTGCGCGGTGAGCCCGGCCCAGCGCGCGAGCTCGCTGCGGGTCGGATAGCGGCCGGCGAGCGCGACCTCGCCATCGACCAGCACCAGCGGCAGCGCCTCCTGCCCGGAGCGCTCGAGGAAGCCCTTGACCGCGGCGTTCTCGGCGAAGGCGAGCGGCTGCTGGGCGAGGTTGTAGCGTTCGATCGCAGCGCCCTGCTGTCGTGCCCAGTCGAAGTCGGCTGCGGCGACGACCAGTGCCTGGTCCACCTGCGTGCCGCACACGCCGGTCGGGCAGCACAGGGCGGGATCGAAGATCTGGATGGCTTTCATGGTGTGGCTCCTCGAGTAGACGTCATCGACGTCGATAAAGACTCCGGCGCCCCGTCAGGGCCGGAGTCGGGGCGGGGCGGATCGGCCGCTCCGCATCTTGCGAATCGAATGCCGGGCAGGTGCGGGCGCTCACGCAGCGAGCGTCCCGATGCGCGCCAGCTCGGCCTGGAACGCTACCGGATCGCGCCCGGCGAGGTCGCGCGGCAGCGCGAAAAAGGCCTCGATGCGGGCGCGCAGGATGCGGTAGGCGCGCTCGAAGGCGGCGTCGATCTCGGCATCGGTCCCCGTGGCCTTGGCCGGGTCGTCGACACCCCAGTGCGCGCGCGGCACCGGCGCGAGATAGACCGGGCAGGTCTCCCCCGCCGCCGAGGCGCACACCGTGACGACGACGTCGGGCACGACCGGCAGCGCGTCCCACGACTTGCTGTACAAGCCCTCGGTCGGGATACCTTCGCGCGCGAGCAACGCGAGCGAGCGCGGGTGCACATAGCCCGCTGGCTGGCTGCCGGCGCTCACGGCACGAAAACCTTGCGGCGCGAGCGCGTTGAAGGTCGCCTCGGCGAGGATCGAGCGGCACGAGTTGCCGGTGCACAGGAACAGCACGTTCATTTGCGGCAGTCTCCATCGGGGCCGCAGGCGATCGGCGGCAGGAAAGGCGCGAGCCCGGGCAGGCGCTCGCGCAGCCCGGCGCATTCCTCGGGGCGGTCGCCGCAGCAGTTCGCGGTCAGGTAGGCGATCGTCTCGAGCATCAGCGCGATGTTGGCGCGGTAGCGCTGGAAACGGCCTTCCTGCTCGACGGTGACGAGGCCCGATTGCAGCAGCGCCTTGAGGTGAAAGGACAGGTTGGTCGGGGGAATGTCGAGCGCCGCGGCGATCTCGCCGGCGACGCGGCCGGCCGAGCCGGCCTGCACCAGCAGCCGGAAGACGTCGAGCCGCACTGCGGAAGACAAGGCCTCGAAGACCTGCAGCACGGTTGCCTGGGCCATGCCGGCTGCTCCACCTGCATCGGCGGCAGCGCCATTGGCACGATCCCGCCTCGCTGTCATTCGTTCCATGACGCTTCCCTCAACGCGCCGGGACCATCAGCACCGGACGCGTCGCGCGGCGGCACAGGCCTTCGGCGGTGCTGCCGAGCAGCAGGTCGCGGATCGGATTGCGGCCACGCTTGCCGACGACGATCAGATCGATGCCCTCGCGCTCGGCGATCTCGGCGACCAGCGCCGCGGGCGAACCGCAGGGCAGCAGCGTCTCGATGCCCGGCCCGCGGGCGGCAATGCGCTCGAGGCACTGCCGTGCATGCTCGACCTCGAGCGCGCGCTCGTCGTCTTCGCTGCAGGCGACCACGCTGACCGCGAGCGCGCGATCGCACTGCGCGGCAAGCTCGATGAAGATCGCCTCGGCGCCGGCCGAAGCCGAAGAGCCGTCGGTGGCGAGCAGGATGTGCTTCGTCCCCTCCCGCGGCGCGGCGCCGTCGCCGACCGGTTCGAGCCACAGCGGCGTGCGCGTGAGCCGCGCGATGTCGAGCACCGTGCTGCCGAGAAAGAAGTCGCGCAGCACGCTGTGCCCGCGGCTGCCGGCGAGGATCAGGTTCGCGCCGCGCTCGGCGCTCAGGCTGGCAAGCCTGGCGCCTGGCTCACCGGACTCGAGCACGACGTCGACGGCGAAGCCCGCTTCGCGCAGCGCCGCCGCCATCGTCGCGAGCTCGGCTTCGTAGTGCGCGCGGTGAGTCTCGGCCGGAATCGACGGGTAGCGGCTGCTGAGAACGTGGGCGAGCGTGAGCCGGCGTGCGCCCCAGTCCTGCAGGCGCGGCAGCCGGGCGGTCAGCACATCGCGCGCCGGCGAGAAATCGACGGCCACCAGTACGTGTTCGAACATCGTCGGCACTCCTTGCGGGTTATCCATGGCGCGGTGCGATCGGCTCGGCATTCCTCACTTCGTCGTCGCCGACGGCGATGTGCAGGCAACCGGCCCGGCGAGCGGACAAAAATAGCCGCGCGTACGGTTCGCGTAGCGCACCAGCGCGAGCATCAGCGGCACCTCGACCAGCACGCCGACCACGGTCGCCAGCGCGGCACCGGACTGCAGGCCGAACAGCGCGATCGCGACGGCGACCGCGAGCTCGAAGAAGTTGCTCGCGCCGATCATCGCGCCCGGAGCGGCGATCTGGTGCGGGATCCGCCAGCGCCACGCCCAGAAGTAGGCGATGGCGAAGATGACCACCGTCTGCACCACCAGCGGCACGGCGATCAGCGCGATGTGCAGGGGGTTTGCGAGGATCACGTCGCCCTGGAAGGCGAACAGCAGCACCAGCGTGAGGATCAGCCCGGTCGGCGTCACCGGCGCGATGCGGCGCATGAAGACGTTGTCGAACCAGTCCTTGCCGCGGCGCGCGATCAGGTAGCGGCGCGTCGCGTAGCCGGCCGAGAGCGGGATCACGATGTAGAGCAGCACGGAGAGCGCGACCGTGTCCCACGGCACGGCAATGTCTGAGATGCCGAGCAGGAACACGACGATCGGGGCGAAGGCGACCAGCATGATGAGGTCGTTTACCGACACCTGCACCAGCGTGTAGCCGGCGTCACCGCGCGTGAGATAGCTCCAGACGAACACCATGGCCGTGCACGGCGCCGCGCCGAGCAGGATCGTCCCGGCGAGATACTCGCGCGCGAGCGCCTCCGGGATCCACGGCTCGAACACGACCAGCAGGAAGAAGCCGGCGATCACGAACATCGAGAAGGGCTTGATCAGCCAGTTCACCGTGGTCGTGACGACCAGCCCGCGCGGCTGGCGGCCGACGCCGGCGATCGCCGCGAAGTCGATCTGCACCATCATCGGGAAGATCATCGCCCAGATCAGGATCGCGACCGGGATCGACACCTGCGCATACTCGAACCGGGCGAGCGCCTCGGGCACCGCCGGGGCCCACTGGCCCAGCGCGATACCGACGACGATCGCGAGCGCCACCCACACCGTCAGGTAGCGCTCGAACAGCCCCATGCCCTCGCGGATGTCGGGGGCGTCGTCGATGGCTTGGCGTGTCGTCATGCGGCAGCTCCGGAAAAATTCAATATTTCAATAAACGTTGAAGCATTGTAGTGATCTGCCTCGGCCGGCGTCAATACCGCGTCTCGCGCGACCCGATCGCTGCACCCGGCCTCCCGTCCCAGCAAATCCTGCCGCCCGCGCAACAGACCCGGCTCCGGCCCACACGGACCGGCCCGCGCCTCGGCCACCGATTTGCCGGCCACCGGCTCGCCCGCTGCATGCCAACGTGGCACAGGCCACGACGCGCGCCCCGGCCTGGCGCTATACTCGGCCCCTGCGGAAGGAGGCGCGCACGACATGGCCAGGCGCATCGGACGGTTCGAGATCAGGCGGGAGCTGGGGCGCGGCGCGCAGAGCGTCGTCTACCTCGCCCATGACCCCGGCCTCGACCGCGAGGTGGCGATAAAGACGCTGCACTTCGGCAAGGCCGAGGCCGGCCAGAACGCGGCGCTGCTCGCCGAGGCACGCATCGTCAGCCGCCTGCGCCACCCCGGCATCGTGCCGATCTTCGAGGCCGGCGAGCAGGACGGCGACCCGTTCCTGGTGTTCGAGTACGTGCCCGGCGACATCCTCGCCGCCTGGCTCGCGCGCCGCGGCCCCCTGCCCGCCCGTGAGGCGGCCGAACTGATGAGCCGCATGCTCACGGCGATCGGCGCCGCCCACGCGCAGGGCATCATCCACCGCGACCTCAAGCCGAGCAACGTGCTGATGGACACCGACGGCATGCCGCGGGTGATGGACTTCGGCATCGCGATCCGCGGCCAGGGGCCGGCCGGCATGGGTTTCTCGGGCACGCCCGCCTACATGGCGCCCGAGTACATCGAGCACCGCACGATCGGACCCGCATCCGACGTGTTCGCCGCCGGACTGATCCTGATCGAGATGGTGACCGGGCGGCGCGTCTTCGGCGACGCCGACCGCAAGGCGGTGATGCGCCGCATCGTCGAGGAGGATGCGAGGCTGCCCGCCGACGCGCCGGCTGTGGACGAGCGGCTCGCCGGCATCGCGCTGCGCGCCGTCGCGCGCGACCCGGCGACGCGCTTCCAGTCGGCCGACGAGTTCCGCCTCGCGCTCGAGGACTATCTCAAGCCGGCGGACGAGCCGGTGACCGCGCCCGCCGGCGGCGCCAAGGGCACGATCGAGTTCCTGCTGCGGCGCATGCGGGTGAAAAGCGACTTTCCGGCCTTGTCCGAGTCGGTGAGCGCGATCAACCGCATCGCTTCGAGCGAGTCGGAAGGCCTCAACAAGCTCTCGGGCTTCGTGCTGCGCGACTTCTCGCTCACCAACAAACTGCTGCGCATCGTCAATTCGGCCCACTTCCGACCGGCCGGCGGCGGGCGCATCAGCACCGTGTCGCGCGCCGTGCTGGTGCTCGGCTTCGACGCGGTGCGCAACATCGCGATCACCATGGTGCTGTTCGAGCACATGCAGGACAAGGCCAATGTCGGCCGCCTCAAGGAGGAGTTCCTGCGCGCCAATCTTGCCGGCACGCTCGCCCGCGACATGGCCACGCACCTGCGATTGAAGGACATGGAGCAGGCCTTCATCTGCGCGACCTTCGCCAACCTTGGGCGGCTCCTCGCGCAGTTCTACTTTCCCGAGGAGTCCGAGGCGATCCGCGCCGAGATGGCGCAGAAGTCGTGCAGCGAGGACGCCGCCTGCCAGCGCGTGCTCGGCACGACCTACGAGGAATTGGGCACCGCGATCGCCCGAAGCTGGGGCTTTCCGCCCCTGATCGTCGAGTCGATGCGCGCCCTCCCGCCTGGCAAGGCGCGCAAGGCCGCGACTCAGGAAGAGCAATTGCGCACGCTATCGGCCTTCTCCAACGAAGTGTGCGCGGCCATCGCGTTGCTGCCGCCGGAACAGCGCGACAAGGCGATGCGCAGCATCGCGGCACGCTTCGTCGAAGCCATGCCGGTCGAGCAGAAGGCGCTCGAAACGGTGGTCAAACGCTCGATCGACGGGCTCTCGGATTTCTCGCAAGTCATGCGAATCAATCTGGCCAGGACGACGATCGGGCAACAGCTCAAGGCTTTTTCCCAAGAGGTCGACCAGGGGGGGGAACCTGCACTCCGCACCGAACCGCCCGTCGACACGCTGACCGGTGTGGCGCTGGACCGCGACCCCGCGCCCGGTACGGCGCTCGCCGACCCGAACGAAGCGGGTGAAAAGGCCGACGACGCCGAGGCCATGCTCACCGCCGGCATCCAGGACATCAGCAATGCGCTGGTCGAGGACTTCAAGCTCAACGACGTGCTGCGCATCATCCTCGAGACCATGTACCGGGCGATGGGCTTCAAGCGCGTGCTGCTGTGCGTCAAGGATGTCCAGGCACGGGCGATGCAGGGGCGCTTCGGTTTCGGCCCCGATGCTTCGGAGATCGCGCGTCGCTTCCGCTTCGGACTCGATTTCACGCCCGACATCTTCCACGCGGCACTCAAGAACGGCGTCGACATCCTGATCAGCGACATCGATGACCCGAAGATTGCGGCGCGCGTGCCGACCTGGTACCGGAAGGCGGTGACGGCCAGGACCTTCGTCATCTTCCCCCTGACGATCAAGAAGAACCCCGTCGCGCTGATCTACGCCGACCGCGAGACCGCCGGCAGCATCGTCATCGCCGAGCGCGAGCTCACGCTCCTGCGCACGCTGCGCAACCAGGCGCTGCTCGCGCTCAAGCAGATGTCCTGAACGCGGCTCGTCGGCGCTCCCTGGCCCGCGCCGTTCGGATATGATCCGGCCATCTTCGTCGCGCTGAGGAACCCCGCCTGTGCCCATCTTCTGGCGTCCGCAATTGTCGATCGGCCATCCCGAGCTCGATGCCGATCACCGCTATCTGATGCTGCTCATCAACACCGTCGAGCTGGTGCTGCGCTTCCCCGAGAAGCCACAGGACGTGCTGCTCGCCTTCGACGAACTCGCCCGCTACGCCCGCGAACACTTCGAGCGCGAGGAGCGCGTCCAGATCTCCTGCCACTACGTCGGCTACGACCGCCACAAGGCCGAGCACCGCGAACTGCTGCAGTCGCTCGCCGCGCTGCGCGTCCGCGTCGAGCAGGCGATCGCCCGCTCGGCCGAGGAACCGGCCGCGCTCACCTCGCAGAGCGCCGAGATCACCGCCTTCCTGCGCCACTGGCTGATCGACCACGTGATGAAGGCCGACATGAAGCTCGCGGAGCTGTTCAGGCGGCAACCGACTTGACGGAGAGGAATCAGTCGTGAACGAAAAATTCTCGGAAGGTGGGGCAATCCCGCCAGCGCAGACGCCGTTCCTATTACGTGCTCTGCGGGCACGTGACGATGCACGTAAGTCCGGGCGCTACGTGGATGCACACGCCGTAGTCGAACGCCTGACGCGAATGCTGGAGCAAGCGAAGCGCGCAGCGCCTACACGCAAATAGCCAGCGGTGCAAGCGCTGCGCGCGCCCAGTTGAACTACCGCGATAGGATGCCTGCGATCACGCTGCATTCATCGCATCCGTTCGGTCGACTGGGCGCTCGCGCATTAAGCGACGCAGCTCCGGCAGGCAGGAGCCGCAGGAGGTGCCGCACTGGAGGCGGGCCTGGACGGCCTCGAGGCTCTCGCCGGCGGCCACCGCCTCGCGGATCGCGGCCTCGCTCACGCCGAAGCAGTTGCAGACGATGCGACCGGCGGCGGGCGCGGCGGCCGGCGGGCGGGCGCGCGGGGCGAACAGCCACGGGCGCAGCGGCTCGGCGGGCGCGTCGGCGGCAATCGTCTCGACCAGCCAGTCGAAGGCGGCGGTCTCGTTCTCCAGTCGCACCGCGACCAGGCGCCCGGCCTCGATGCGGGCGCGCTTGTCGATGCCGCGGCCGGCGTCGCGAAACGCCAGCACCTCTTCGGCGGCGCAGCCGAACACCGCGTCGATCGCGGCGACCAGCGCCGCCTCCGGCGCTTCGGCAGCGGCCGCGCGCAGCACCACGACCGGCCGCTCGCGCCCGGTGAGCTCGAGCGCGGCGTAGCCGAAGCGCCCGAGCAGCGGCGCGAGCGCCGTGCGCCAGGCCTGCGTCTCGGCGTCGTCGCGG
>JARFTX010000056.1 GCA_029289265.1 Gammaproteobacteria bacterium | reverse complement strand
ACGCGGTCTTCGCGGTCGCCGACCGCATCACCGTGATGGTCAACGGCCAGGTGCTCGCCTCCGGCGCGCCGGAGGCGATCCGCGCCGACCCGGAGGTGCAGCAGGCCTATCTCGGAGACGAGGTGATCCATGACTGACCTCGCAATGCGCCAGCAGCGGCACGAGGCCTCGCCCGCGCCGTCCGGTGCGTCCGCCAGCCGCGCAGCCGAAGCGGCGCAGGCCGACACCACGATTCTCGAGGCGCGCGGCCTGCACACGCACTATGGCTCGAGCCACATCCTGCACGGCATCGACTTCGCGATCCGCAAGGGCGAGGCGGTGGGCCTGATGGGCCGCAACGGCATGGGCAAGACCACGCTGATCCGCTCCATGCTCGGGCTGGTGCGCCCGAGCGACGGGACCGTGCGGGTGCGCGGCGAGGACATGACGCGCGCGCCCACCCACCGCATCGCACGGCTCGGCATCGCCTACGTGCCCGAAGGGCGCGGGATCTTTCCCAACCTGACGGTGCGCGAGAACCTGGTGATGGCCGCGCGCGCCGGCCTCGATGGCCGCCGCGAATGGACGCTCGAGCGCGTGCTCGGCACCTTCCCACGGCTCGCCGAGCGCCTCACCTACGGCGGCGGCCAGCTCTCGGGCGGGGAGCAGCAGATGCTCACGATCGGCCGCGCGCTGATGACCAACCCCGACCTCCTGATCCTCGACGAGGCCACCGAGGGCCTCGCGCCGCTCATCGTGCGCGAGATCTGGGAGGTGATCCGGACTATCCGCGACACCGGCATCGCTACCGTCGTCGTCGACAAGAACCACACGGCGGTCACCGCCCTCACCGACCGCTCGGTGATCCTGGTCAAGGGCCACGTCGTCTTCGAGGGTCCGAGCGCGGCGCTGCGCGACGACCCGGAACTCGTGCAGAAGCATCTGGGCGTCTGAGCGCGTCCAGTCCGTACCCCGCTAGAATGCCGGCAGCGGGGCCGCGCGGTCCCGCATAGCGGGAGCGCATACCGTGAGCCTCACCACCCAGTTGTTCGTCATCGCGCTGCTGATCGCCGTCAGCGCGTTCTTCTCCGTGTCGGAGATCTCGCTTGCGGCCTCGCGCAAGATCAAGCTGCGCCTGCTGGCACAGCAGGGCGATGCGGCGGCCGAGCGGGTGCTGGCGCTGCAGGACAGCCCGGGGCACTTCTTCACCGTGGTGCAGATCGGGCTGAACGGTGTCGCCATCCTCGGCGGAATCGTCGGCGAATCCGCCCTGTCGCCGGCGATCGCCGCCGCGATCGGCCGCGTCTACGACGGGCCCTGGCTCCACTCGCTGAGCTTCGTGCTCGCCTTCACGCTGGTGACCTCGCTCTTCGTGCTCTTCGCCGATCTCGTACCGAAACGGCTCGCGATGATCGCACCCGAGCGTATCGCGGTCGCGATCGTCAAGCCGATGCAGGGCTGTCTGGTCGCCTTCGCGCCCTTGGTCTGGGTCTTCGACGGGCTGGCGAACCGTCTCTTCCGCCTCTTCAAGCTGCCCAACGTGCGCCCCGAGGACATCACCTCCGAGGAGATCGTCGCGCTTGCCGATGCCGGCGCGCAGGCCGGTGCGCTGCTCAAGCAGGAGCACCAGCTGATCGCCAACGTGTTCGAGCTCGACGCGCGCACGGTATCGTCCGCGATGACGCTGCGCGAGAGCATCGTGTACTTCACCCTGAACGAGACCGAGGACAGCATCCGCACCAAGCTCGCCGCCCAGCCGCACGGCAAGTACCCGGTGTGCGAGGGCGCGATCGATGCGGTGGTGGGCTACGTCGACGCCAAGGACATCTTCGCGCGCATCCTCTCCGGCCAGCCCATCTCCCTGCGTGCCGACCCGGTGGTGCGCAGCGCGCTGGTGATCCCCGACACGCTGACGCTGTTCGAGGCGCTGGAGCGCTTCCGCTCCGCCCGCGAGGACTTTGCGCTGATCGTGAACGAGTACGCGCTGATCGTCGGCATCCTGACGCTCCAGGATGTCATGAACACCGTGATGGGCGAGCTCGGCAGCGCCTTCCAGGAGGAGCTGATCGTGCGCCGCGACGAGGACTCGTGGCTGATCGACGGCATCACACCGATCGAGGACGTCATGCAGGCGCTCAAGATCGACGCCTTCGAGGGCAGCGAAAACTTCGAAACGCTCGCCGGCTTCATGATGTACAGCCTGCGCAAGGTACCCAAGCGCACCGACTCGGTGGTCTTTCGCGGCTACAAGTTCGAGGTCGTCGACATCGACCACTACCGCATCGACCAGCTGCTGGTGACGCGGGCGCCCGGGGCGCCGGGGGCATGAGTCCGCAGACAAGGCCGTCGCGAAGCGCCGTGCACGGCTGGACGTGCCCGGCTTCGCCCCGGTGCATGGGTGCAGGCAAGAGGGGCAGGCTGGTTCGTGCCGGCGCAAAGCACTAAACTGGGTGCCCGAAAGCGCACCAGCCGACCCCCTTTCTCCGGCGAACATGCCGAAATCCTCCCCGCGCGTCCTGTCGGTGATCCCGCCGATGACGCAACTCAACACGCCGTACCCGTCGACCGCCTATCTGACGGGCTTTCTCCGCTCGCGCGGCGTCGATGCGGTGCAGGAGGATCTGGCCCTGGCGCTGGTGCTGCGCCTGTTCTCGCGCGACGGCCTGACCCGCATCCGTGACTGCGTCGAGCGCCTGCCGGAGCGCAAGCGCTCGCCCCTGCTGGCAGGCTTTCTCCGGGAGTTCGAGCGCTACCTCGCCAGCATCGAGCCGGTGGTCGGATTCCTGCAGGGACGGGACCGGACGGTCGCGCACCGCATCTGCGGACGCGAGTTCCTGCCCGAAGGCCCGCGCTTCGACGCGCTCGACGTCTATATCGACCCGGACGGCGGCGACCCGCTCGCCTGGGCGTTCGGTGCGCTCGGTTTGGAGGATCGCGCGCGCCACCTCGCGACGCTCTATCTGAACGACCTTGCCGACGTCCTGCGCGAAGGCGTCGATGCGCGCTTCGAATTCGTGCGCTACGCCGAATCGCTGGCGCAGAGCCAGGCGAGCTTCGGGCCGCTCGCGCAGGCGCTCGCCGCGCCGCCGACCCTGGTCGACGACTGCCTGTGCGCGCTGGCACTGGAGGCGATCGAGCGCCATGCACCGGCGCTGGTGCTGCTCTCGGTCCCGTTTCCGGGCGCGGTGTATGGGGCCTTTCGCATCGCCCAGGCGATCAAGGCGCACGATCCGGCCATCGTCACGGTGCTCGGTGGCGGCTTCGTCAATACCGAGCTGCGCGAGCTTGCCGAGCCGCGCGTGTTCGACTACTTCGACTACGTGACGCTCGACGACGGCGAGCGCCCCTTGCTCGCCTTGCTCGAGCATCTGCGCGGCGAGCGTTCGCGCGAACGCCTGGTGCGCACCTTCCTGCGCGATGCCGAGGCGGGGCGCGTGCGCTACGTCGATTGCGGCGAGCCCGACGTCGCCTTCGCCGAGGTTGGCACCCCGACCTGGGACGGCCTGCCGCTCGACCGCTACCTGTCGGTGCTCGACATGCTCAACCCCATGCACCGGCTGTGGTCGGACGGGCGCTGGAACAAGCTCACGGTGGCGCACGGCTGCTACTGGAAGAAGTGCAGCTTCTGCGACGTCAGCCTCGACTACATCTCGCGCTACGACGGCGCGAGCGCCGCGACGCTGGTCGATCGCATCGACGCAATCGTGGCCGAGACCGGCGCGACCGGTTTCCACTTCGTCGACGAGGCGGCGCCGCCGAAGGCGCTCAAGGCACTCGCCCACGAGCTGCTCGCGCGCAAGCGGGCGATCTCGTGGTGGGGCAATATCCGCTTCGAGAAATCGTTCGGCCCCGAGCTCTGCCGGCTGCTCGCCGACAGCGGCTGCATCGCGATCTCAGGCGGGCTCGAGGTCGCCTCCGACCGCCTGCTGAAACTCATGAAGAAGGGCGTGTCGGTCGAGCAGGTCGCGCGGGTCACGCACGCCTTCAGCGAAGCCGGCATCCTCGTCCACGCCTACCTGATGTATGGCTTCCCGACCCAGACCGTGCAGGACACCGTCGACGCCCTCGAGTACGTGCGTCAGCTCTTCGCCGCCGGCTGCATCCAGTCGGGCTTCTTCCACCGCTTCGCCTGCACCGTGCATTCGCCGGTGGGCCGGCATCCCGAGGAATACGGCGTCACCCTCGTCCCCCTGCCGCCGGTGAGCTTCGCCAAGAACGACGTGCGCTTCATCGATCCGACCGGCGTCGACCACGACGCGCTCGGCGTCGCGCTCAACAAGGCGCTCTACAACTACATGCACGGCATCGGGCTGGACGAGGACGTACGAAGCTGGTTCTCCGGCCGCGTGCCCCGGACGCGGGTGGCGCGCCACTTCATCGCGCGGGCGCTGCGCTGAGCACTGGCCCGGCCCACTGTCGCCATGGGCTTGACTTCGCCCCTTAGGTCGAGCCGGAAGTACAGGCCGTCGGCATTCAGCGCCGAATGAATACCGGACAGTGGTAGCCGTCGGGGCACAACATTCGCACGAGCAGCTGCGGGCGCTCTTCGTCCCACGACCACGAGCTCGGATAGCTGAACAGTCGGATCCTGCGCAGATCGCCCGGAGCCAGCACGCCGGCATTGTCCCGCACGTAGCGGTCGAGCTCGGCGAGTTCGCCCTGGTGGAGCAGACGATGCACCGTGTCGAGCGCGATCAGCTCGGGCGGATCGAGCGCTTCGTCGGCCGGGGGCAGCCCGTCGCGATCAACGATGCAGACGAGGTAGTGAGTCGTCGCCTGCTGACGGCCGGTCGTGATCCAGCAGTCGAAGGCCATGGTCGGCGTCTGGGAATCCTGCGCGATCGCCGCGCCGGCCAGCAGCATCAGGGCGATGCGGGCCATCGCGAGTGTACTCATCGTGCCACCTTGATCGAGCCGATCCGCCGCCGCAGGGACGGGCGCACCGGCGGGTTCTCGGTTCATTCTGGGCCAGGTTCGCCTGGCAATCAAGGTGGCATATGATCGGCGCGGCGCAATCGCCGCCGTCCCGCAGTCCCCTTGCGACTCCACTGCGGCGAGGCCGCGCGCTCACGCTGCGCAGCAAAACGCCGCGAGCGCTACCCCGAAGGTTCCGCGTGGCCGGGGCGTGTGCCGGTACGCCGGTGCTCAGCCGCCTTGCATGCGTGGCACTTCGTCGACGCTGAGCTTGTAGCCGGCCTCGCGCAGCCCGGTGATCACTGCATCGGGATCGGGCGCCTCGAAGCGGACGATGACGCCGCGGCTGCCGGCGCCGTCGGGGGTGCGCGGTGACACCGCGGCGACGATGTAGCCGCCATGGCTGTTCACGGTCGACAGCAGCGCGGCGAGCTGGCCGGCGCGGTCCGGCAGTTGCACGGTGATGCGCGTCGCCCCTTCGACCCAGCAGCCGGTAATGTCGAGGAAGAAGTCGAGCAGGTCGACGTTGGTGATGATGCCGACCAGCTTGCCACCGTCGACGACCGGCAGACATCCGATCTTGGCCGGGCGCATCAGCCGTCCGGCCTCCTCGACCAGCGTGCGCGGCGAGCAGGTGGTGACCTTCTTGTGCATGATGTCGGCGGCGCTCACCTTGTCGAGCAGATAGGTGACCTCGCCGCGGTCCAGCGTCGTGATCACCGACGGCTGCGCCCGCTGCACGTCGCGGTGCGAGACGATGCCGAGCACCGCGCCCTGGGCGTCGATGACCGGGATATGGCGCACCGAGTTCTTGCGCATGAGATCGGCGATCTTCGCCAGCCGCGTGTCCGGCTGCACCGTCAGCACGTCCTTCGTCATGATCTGCTCGACGTACATATCGAATCACTCCCATTCCGGTAAGGGGTATTGCGTTCTCCGCCCCCTCCCTGCAGGAAGGTGCGGCCATGAGCGCACCGAGTCACCGGGCGCTAGCGATACGAAAAACGGCGTGCAAGGCCAGAAAGCCGTAACGCAAAGTATCGGAGAAGGCGCGGCGGCGATCAAGTGATCAGTGTAGCAGCGGACCGGGGCATCGAATCCAGCACCTGTGGCATCGACCGGGCGCTTGTGCGCCCGGCCAGCCGCTCAGCCACCGGCGAAGATCGGCACCAGCGCGACGCGGTCGCCACTCGCGAGCGCCGTGTCGCGCTCGCCGGAGAGCAGCAGCCGACCATTGACGGCGACGTTCCAGCTGAGATCGGCGAGCGCCTCGCCCGCGTCAGGCAGGCGCCGCTCGAGCGCGGTGCGCAGCGCGTCGACGTTGGCGACCGGCTCGTCGATGACGACTTCCTTGTCGGGTGCACCCGGCAGCGCGCGTGGCAGCTCGACCCGCAGGGCGAAGCCGGTGGTGACGGTGGCGAGCCGTTCGTGCCAGTCTGGCGTGGGCACGCCCTCTGCGTCGAGTCCGGTGAGCGCGTAGAAGCGCGCCTTCATCGCCTCGAAGGCGGTGCGGTCGACCTTCTCGCCGGCGAACGGGCCGACCTCGATCGACTCTTCGAACCAGCGCCTCGGCAACGTGTCGTCGGCCGCGCGCAGGCCGATTCGATGGTTGATCAGGCGCTCGAGCCCGGTGATGTTGCGCCCGATCTCGTCGAGCTGCGCGGCATCGAAGGCTTCACCGGTCGCCTGTGCGAGCTGCAGCGCGAAGTCGGCGCAGTCGGGCGTGGTCGGCGAGTTGAAGAGTTTGGTGTTGAAGCGGCACATGCCGACCGCGTCGCCCACGGCGAAAGTGTTCTCGCAGCGGCGCACCGCCACCTCCTTGCCGTCGTAGCGGTTGGGCTCGGGGGCGACGGTGCCGCCGTAGAGCGCGGTCTTGAACGCCGCATCGTCGTTGATGCGGGCGTTGATTTCGAGGGTCACGCGGTTGCGCAGATGATCCATGCCGCGCGTGGCGACCGCCAGCCCCAGCGCGAAGGCCTTGAGGATGCGCGAGTCGTGCGGGTCGGACTGGAACAGTCCCTTGACCGCCATGCGGTAGTCGAGCGCCTCGGGCGGATAGTGGCCGCGCTCGACCGCACGCGCCGAGTCGGCGATCGCATCGCCGAAGCCCTCGCGCCGCGCCGTCAGGAAGAGCAGCGTCTCGACCGTGTCGTAGTTGCCCCAGGAGAGGTCCAGCCCGCCGGTGTGGCGGGCGTCGATGATCCCGCGCTGCCACAGCTCCATTGCCCAGGCGATCGCGCTGCCGGTCGAGGCCGAGTCGAGGCCGAGGTCGTTGAGGATGTTGTTGAGCCGCAGGATGTGTTCGGGCTCCTTCAGCCCGATCATCGGCCCGAACTTGCCGACCGTGACGTACTCGGGCCCGTCGCCCTTGTCGTACTTGTCGAAGTGGCCGTCGCCGCGAATACCGTTGTAGGTGCGCTGCTTGCCGTGCTCGACGTCGGCCTGCGCCTTGTCGTAGCTGGCGTTGCCCTTCAGCCCCTTGAGCGCGGCCGAGCCCCAGCCGCCCTTGCCGTCGGGCGTCATGTCGTTGAGATTGCGGCAATGCACCGGGCACTTGAAGCAGCCGTCCATGCCGGGGCGATAGGGATCGAAGTTGTCGGCGTCGAGCGTCTCGTGCCAGGCAGTCTTCTGGTTGTTCAGCGTGCCGAGCGCGCCGAGCACGCGCGAGGGCTTGTAGAGGAAGGGCGTGCCGACCTGCTTGAGCGCGTTCTTGATGACCGAGGTCGAGGTGATCTTGCGGCCGATCACCTTGTTGTGCGCCTTCAATTCGGCGGCCCGGGGTGCCTCGGGCGGCTTGCCGTGCACCATGATGCCCTTGAGCCGCAGCGCCCCCATCTTGGCGCCGCCGCCGCCGCGCGCCCAGATCGCCTTGATGCCGCCCATGATGCCGCTGCACAGCACCAGGTTCTCGCCCGCCGAGGTGATGCGCGCGAGCGCCATGTCCTTGCGCTCGGTGCAGGCGAAGTCGCGCTCGACCGCTGCAGCGGTGTCGAGATTGTCCAGCCCGACGTAGGGTCGCGCGTCCTCGAAGGAGACCTCGTCGAAGGCGATGCGCAGCAGCGTCCACTCCGGCGCCCGCCCGTAAAGCACCAGGTGGTCGTAGCCGTGGCGCTTGACGAAGGACGGGAAGTAGTCGCCGCCGCTGGTGTCGAGGATCGCCCGGCTGTCGGGCGAACGGCTGGTGAAATTGCCGCGGGTGGCCGCTGGCATGTCGCCGGTGAGCGCGCCGGCGCCGAAGACGAGCGGCACTTCGGCGTCGAGCGCCTCGCGGGTCGCGTCGAGCAGGTTGTAGAGCAGGAACATGTTGGCGCCGCGCCCGCCGAGAAAGGTCTCGAGCACTTCGCGACCCAGATACTTGCGGCGCGTCTCGCGCCGTTCGAGATCGACGAACAGTACTGCGCCCTGCGTCGGGTATTGCGGTGTCTCATGCAGGCGCGCGCACAGCGCCTCGACCTTGTCCCGGATGCCCATGCCCGCCTCCATGCCTTCTTTGATCGTCTTTATTGTTGCAATCAAATGGTTTGAAGTCAAACAATAATTTCGAAAGGGCGGTGGGAGGGCAGATTGACCGCGAAGACGTGGTGTCAGCGGTGTTGCGGGAAGATGCGCTTGAGCAGCTCGACGAGGTTGTCGCGTTCCTCGGGCGAGAATTGCTCGACCAGGCGCTTCTCGTGCTCGAGCACGCGGCGCTTGAGCTTCTTCAGCAAGGCGACCCCATCGGGGGTGATGTGCAGTGCATTGGAGCGCCGGTCGTTCTCGGCGGCGCGCCGCTCGACAAGCCCGCGCCGTTCGAGGTTGTCGATGACCGAGACGACGGTCGACCGGTCGAGGTGGGTCGCGCGCGCCAGCTCGCTCTGCTTGAGGCCGGGGTTTGCCTCGATGATGACGAGCACGCCGAACAATCCGGGCGTGACGTCGAACTCGCCGAGCTGCTCGGAAAAATCGCGGAAGATCGCAATCTGGGCGAGGCGCAGTTGATAGCCGACCAAGCCGGGGAGCATGCCGTGGTCGAGCCCCGGTTCTCCCGTTGAATTCTTGCGCCCCATGAGATCGTTCGCCACCGTTGCCGTTACGCCCACGTATTGAATCGCAACGATGCTACCGCAGATCGTGCCCAGGCCAAACCCCCGGCCGCCACCGGCAAGGGGTCGAATCCGGCGGGTTGCGACCGCCGGTGGTGGTTCGGGATGTCGATGCGGCAAGCGTGACGCCTGATCTAAAGTGGTCTTCCGGCGGCATGCCGAATGAGCATTAGCTCACGTCCAACGCACGCTGAAGCGATTACACTGCAAAACCGTCCGGCTATTCTGTGCCACAATCCGATTAAAGCTAAAGTCATAGAAACCGATGATCCTGACCCGAGCGCCCAGACTGTTCCGCAAAGTTCGCGAATCGACAGCCGTGCTGGTCGCGCTCGTGGCATGGGCGATCGCCGGCGACGCCGTTGCGGGTGATCAGGCGCGCCGCGCCATCGAAGCGGTCCGGCAACTTGCGACGACCGGCCAGGTGCCCGGCGATGCGGTGCTGCGGCTCGGTTTCAAGCAGGGCAATGTGGACGCCTTTCTCGGCACCGACCTGGAACTGCAGCGCGAATGGGAGCGCGATACCGGCATCCGGCTCGAAGCCCGCGTCATTCCCCAACAGTCGGCGCTTCAGACCTTGGGGGCCATGCCGCTGTTCGATCTGACGGTGGCGCGAAACCATGAACTCCCCGATCTGGTGGCCGGTGATCTGATCGAGGACCTTACGCCGCACTTCAAGCGCCACGGGTTCGCGATCGACGATGCCCGCCCCGATGGCTTCCTGCGGCCGGACTTGCAGGCCTTCGTCGGCGACCGCACGTTTGCGATTCCCGCCGATGGCGATGTCGCCATCCTGTACCTGCGCCGTGACCTGCTTGATGACGAGGCCGAACAGGCCGCGTTCCTTGCGGCGCACGGGCGGCCGCTGGCAGCGCCCGAGACGTGGCAGGAATACGAGGCCTTGGTCCGCTTCTTCCACCGACCCGAGCAGGGCCTTTTCGGCGCGGTCGAGGAGCGCGATACCGAAGGCGCCTGGATGTACTGGCTGCCGCGCTTCCTGTCCCAGGCCGTGCCGCACGCCGATCTGTTCGACGCGCAGATGCGCCCGCTGATCGACTCGCCGGCCGGCATCGCGGCCACCGAAAGCTACGCCGCGGTCGTCCCGTACTCGCCGCCCGGCATCACCGACGACGGCAACAGCTACAACTTCACCTTGCCGCTCTTCGCGCAGGGGCGCGCGTTCGCGACCATTTCGACGATTGCCGGGGCGCGCCTGTTCAATTCGGCGGCGTCGAGCGTGCGGGGCCGCTTCGTCGCGGTGCCGATGCCGGGTACCCGCGTGGGCGAGCGCATCGTGCGCGCGAACACCGTGATCTATGGCAACAATCTGGTCGTGCCCAAGGGGCCGAACGCCGGACTCGCCTTCCTTTTCGCGATGTGGCTGACCGATCCCGATGTGTCGGCGCGATCGGTCGGCGTTCCCGGCGGCTTCGCCGATCCCTACCGCTGGAATCACCTGAGCGATCCGCGCATCCGCAGCGTGTATTCGGTGCAGGCACTGCAGGTGTTTGCCGACGAGTGGGAGGTCGCGCATCTCCCCGGCACGGGACTGCCGGGCGATGCCGAGTATCTGGCCGTGCTCGACCGCGAGTTGACGGCGGTGGCGCGCGGCGAGCGCGCGCCGGCCGAGGCGATGGCGCGCACGGCCGCCGAGTGGGACGAGATCACCGAGCGCCTGGGCCGCGCCGAGCAGATCAGGCGCCGGCACGATTGGCACCGCGACCAACCTGGGCCGTTGGCGCAATGATCGGGCGTACCGAGCGGATCGCCGGAACCGGGGGCGGCAACGCCGGACGATGGCTGCGGTTGTCGCTGCTGGTGCGGCTGCTGGCGATGTTCGCGCTGGGCGGTGCCCTGGGCCTGGGGGTCCTGATTGCAAGCCAGCACATGCTTCGGGACGCGGCAGAGCGGCTCGAGCGCGCCGTCGCCGACCAGGTAATTCCCCTTGCGGCGACCCACCGCCTGCAGACGCAGGCCAATGAACTGCGCACGCTCGAACTCGAACTGCCGCAGATGCACGATTTTTTCGCGCTCGCCCAACATCTCGAGCGGATGGAAGGCGCCAGCGAGCGTTTCTCGCGCGAGCTGTCGGTCTTTCTTGGCCGTATGTCGGGCGAGCAGGCGGCGCAGTCGGCGCTGCTGATCGACCACTGGCAGCGCTATCGCCAGGATCTTGCCGAGATCATGGCCCTCGCACGGGCGATGGAGCTCAAGCCTGCCGCCGACATCTCGCGGGTGCGCTCGCGCGGCGCGTACGCGGCGATTTCGGCCAATTTGCATGAACTGGTGGCCAAGACCGAGCGCGCCGCCGAAGAGGCCTATCTCAGCGCACGGGCCGAGCAGGAGCGCCAGATGCGCTTCTTCCTGACGCTGTCGTTGGCAGGATTCGTCGTGCTCGGGGGGGCACTGCTGGTCTTTTCCCGGTCGGTGGCCTTGCGCCTGCACAAGCTGCGCGACGCGGCGAGCCGCCTTGCCGCGGGCAGCAACCATGGCGCGATCGAGGTCAGGGGCGAGGACGAGATCGGCGAGCTCGCGGTCGCCTTCAATGCAATGCAGGACAAGGTGGTCGCGCGCGAGCAATGGCTGCGGACCGCTCACGAGGAGCTCGAGGATCGCGTCCGCGCTCGCACCCACGACCTCGCCGCGGCCAACGCAAGGCTGCGCCTGCTCTCCGAGGCGATCGAGCAGAGCCCGGTCGGCGTGCTGGTCGCCAATGTCGAGGGGCGGGTGGAGTACGTGAATCGGGCCTACCTCGACGTCACCGGCTGCGATGCCGAGTCTGTGCTGGCCGGCCCGATGCCGGTCCTCGACGACGGCGACCGGAGCGGCGAGTCGCGCGCGGCGCTCGCGGCGGCGCTGCGCGGCGGCATTCCTTGGGAGGCCGAGCGGCACAACCGGCGCCCTGACGGCAGTCAATACTGGGAGCATCTGCGGCTCGCCACCGTCTTCGACGAGCGCGGCGCGCCGGCCCACCTGCTGCTGATGCGCGAAGACATCTCCGAGCGCAAGGAGCAGGAGGAGAAGGTCGCCTATCAGGCCTATTACGACGCCCTCACCGGGTTGCCCAACCGCATCCTCGCGCTCGACCGCCTGCAGCACGCCGCCAACCACGCGCGGCGCGACGGCACCAAGTGCGCCGCGATGTTTCTCGACCTTGACAACTTCAAGCAGATCAACGACACGCTCGGCCATGCGGCGGGCGATACGCTGCTGTGCCAGGCGGCGGAGCGGCTGCGCGCGGTGGTGCGCGACGAGGACACCGTGGCGCGGCTGGGCGGCGACGAGTTCCTGGTGATCATGGGCGGGCTCGCAGACGGGCGCGACGCCGAGCGCGTTGCGCGCAAGATCATCGCCGCCTTCGCCGAGTTGTTCCGCATCGAGGACCGCGACTTCAGCGCCTCGGCGAGCATCGGGATGGCGCTCTTCCCCGACGACGGCACCGAGCCCTCGGTGCTGCTGCGCAATGCCGATCTCGCCATGTACGAGGCCAAGGAGGCCGGCCGCAACACCTTCCGCTTCTTCAACCAGAAGATCCACGACGATTCGGTCGCGCGCCTGGAGTTGGAGCGCATGCTGCGCGGCGCGCTGCAGCGCGGCGAGCTGTCGCTGCATTTCCAGCCTCTGGTGGCAGCGACCGACGGCGCCCTGATCGGAGCCGAGGCGCTGCTGCGCTGGGATCACCCGCAGCTCGGCCGGGTCGCGCCCGATCGCTTCATTCCGGTCGCCGAGCAGAGCGGGCTCATCGTCGAAATCGGTGCCTGGGTGCTCGACGAGGCCTGTCGACGCTCGGTCGCCTGGCGTGCGGCCAACCAGGGCGAGTTCATGATCGCGGTGAACGTCTCGCCGCGCCAGTTCGCCTGCCCGGGGTTGGTCGAGGCCGTGCGCGACTGTCTCGAGCGCCACGCGATTCCGCCCGGGCAACTCGAGATCGAGGTCACCGAGGGGCTCCTGATCCGCAACACGACCGAGGTGCGCGAATCCCTCGCCGCTCTCGACGGGATGGGCGTGGCGGTGTCGCTGGACGATTTCGGCACCGGCTACTCTTCGATCAGCTACGTGCGCTCCTTTCCCTTCCACACCATCAAGATCGACCGCAGCTTCATTCGCGACCTGTCGGAAGACGCCGGCGATCGCGCGCTCGTGGTCGCAGCCATCCGCATGGCTCACGCCCTGGGCCTCCGGATCGTCGCCGAGGGGGTCGAGACCGACGCGCAGCGCCACTTCCTTGCCGCCCAGAAGGCGCACGTGCTGCAGGGCTACCTGTTCGGCCGCCCCAAAGCCGCCGACGAGTTCGCCGCCGACTGGTTCGGCGCCGCCTGACCGACCCGGGCGGCCGGGCGTCCGCTTCGGCTCACGCTTCGGCGCCGGTTCCTGTTGCGGCCCCAGCTATGGCTGCGCTACAGCGACAGCCGAGCTCGACCCGTATATTTCCACGATTTCCCACCATGCCCCGCGCCCGGCTCTCGCGACGTTAGATTGAGATCAAACAATTTGACACGCACGCAACCGCCTGCTACCGTTGTCGTCATGGGGGTGCCCGAGCGCACCCGAACCCATACCTTGAGCGGGAGGGCGCATGGACGGACGGACAGTTTCGCTCGTGATTGCAGGCAGTGGCGGCGCCGGCGTGGTGACGGCCGGCAGCCTGCTGATCGAGGCGGCGGCGCGTGCCGGCTGGTATGCCTACATGACGCGTTCGTCGGGGCCGCAGATCCGTGGCGGCGAGGCCGCCGCGATGATCCGCCTCGGCACCGCGCCGGTCGATGGCCACGATGACTGCTTCGACCTGCTGGTCGCGGTCGACTGGGGCAACGTCCATCGTTTCGCCGCCGAGATTCCGCTCGGGCCCGACAGCCTGATCGTCGCTGATCCCGCCGAGGGCGTGGCGCCGCCCGCGCTCGCCGCGAGCGGGGCGCGTGGCGCCGAGCTGCCGATGCAGGCGCTGGCCAAGGGAGTGGCCGGCGGCCGGCCCAACATGGTCGCACTGGGCGCGATCGGCGCGATGATCGGCCTGCCCGAGGCGGCCGTCGAGTCGGTGCTGCGCACCCATCTCGCACGCAAGGGCGAAGCGGCGATCGAAGCGAGCCTCGCCGCTTATCGCCTGGGTGCAGCCGCGGCCGTGGAGTTCCCGGCGGTGCCCCGGCTCGCTCCGGCCGAGGCGCCCGCCGGCAGTCGCTGGTCGATCACCGGCAACGAGGCCGCCGGCATCGGCGCGCTGCGCGGCGGCGTGCGCTTCGTCGCCGCCTACCCGATCACGCCGGCGACCGAGATGCTGGAGTGGCTCGCCCCGGCGCTGCCCAAGGTCGGCGGGGTGCTGGTGCAGGCCGAGGACGAGCTCGCCTCGATCAACCAGGCGATCGGCGCCTCCTACGGCGGCGTGCCCTCGCTCACCGCGACCTCGGGACCGGGGCTCGCGCTGATGACCGAGTCGATCGGGCTCGCGGTCGCGGCCGAGGTCCCGGTCGTGATCGTCAACGTGATGCGCGGCGGCCCCTCGACCGGCATCCCGACCAAGTCCGAGCAGAGCGACCTCAACATCGCGGTCTATGGGCTGCACGGCGACGCGCCGCATCTGGTGCTGGCGCCGACCTCGGTCGCCGACTGCCTGTTCACCACACAGTGGGCGGTGCATCTCGCCGAGGCGCTGCAGACCGCGGCGATCGTGCTGTCCGACCAGTCGATGGGCCAGGCGCGCGCGGTGGTGCCGCGACCGGCCGAGCTCGCCTTCATCGGCCGGCGCGAGCGCCCGGCCGCGGTGGCCGACGGCGCCGCCTACCGCCGCTACGCCAACACTGCCTCGGGCGTGTCGCCGATGGCGGTGCCGGGCATGGCCGGCTTCGCCTACACCGCCGACGGGCTCTCCCACAGCGAGTCCGGCACGCCCTCGTCGCAGGCCTCCGACCACGCCGCCCAGCTCGACAAGCGCGAGCGCAAGCTCGCCGCGCACGACTACGGCGACCACTGGGCGCTGGTCGAAGGCGACGCCGACGCCGACACCGCGATCCTCACCTGGGGCTCGACCACCGGCCCGGCGCGCGAGGCGCTCGCCCGCTGGCAGGCGGCCGGCCACCCGGCGCGCCTCGTCGCGCTGCGCCTGATCCTGCCGGTGCAGCCCGAGCGGCTCGCCCGGGCGCTCGCCGGCGTGCGCCGCGTGCTGGTCGTCGAGCAGACCCACAGCGGCCAGTTCCACCGCTTCCTGCGCGCGCACTACGAGCTGCCCGGCGAGGTGCGCGCGCTGCATCATCCCGGACCGTTGCCGGTACGACCCGGCGCGATCACTGACGAACTTGCCCGGTGGAGCTGACCATGGACGCCTGTACAGTGCGGCAAAGCTTCTCGCCCAAGGACTACAAGTCGGACGTCAAGCCGATCTGGTGCCCCGGCTGCGGCGACTTCTCGGTGCTCGCTGCGATCACCAAGGCGCTCGCGGCGCTTCAGCTGCCGCCCGAGGACGTCGCGGTGGTCTCCGGCATCGGCTGCTCCTCGCGCATCCCCGCGTACACCCGCGTCTACGGTTTCCACGGCGTGCACGGCCGGGCCCTGCCGGTCGCGACCGGGCTGAAGATCGCGCGGCCCGAACTGACCGTGCTGGTCACCGGCGGCGACGGCGACGGCTTCTCGATCGGCGGCAACCACTTCCTGCACGCCTGCCGGCGCAACGTCGACCTCACCTACGTGGTGATGGACAACCAGGTCTACGGCATGACCAAGGGCCAGGCCTCGCCGACCACCGACCCCGACTGGGACGGCAGCAAGCTCACCCCCGAGGGGGCCGGCATCAACCCCTTTCATCCGCTGGTGGTCGCGCTCGCCGCCGGCGCGAACTTCATCGCCCGCGCCTCGAGCAGCGACCCCAACAACGTCGCCGACCTGATCGCCCAGGCGATCCGCCACCCCGGCTTCTCGCTGGTGCAGGTGCTGAGCCCGTGCGTGACCTTCCGCCCCGAGCAGCAGCAGTGGAAGCGCCAGGTGCGCACCGCCGCCGTCGACGTCACCGACGACCCGGCGCGCGCCGCCCGCCGCCTGATGACCGACGACGGCTTCAACGTCGGCAAGGTGCTGTACCAGGGCGCCCGCCCGCCGTACCGCCCCGAGGCGGCGCCGAGCGCGACGGTGGCCGAGATCGAGGCGCAGTTCGCGCTGTGAGCGGATGCGCCGCGTCGGCCGTTCGCGTTTACTGAGAGACCCGTGAGGAGTTCGCCGCCATGGCGCTGAAGATCATCGACGACTGCATCCTGTGCGACGTGTGCATCCCCGAATGCCCGAACGAGGCCATCGCCTCGGGTGAGGAGATCTTCACGATCGACGCCGCGCGCTGCACCGAGTGTGAGGGCCATTTCGATACGCCGCAGTGCGTCGAGGTCTGTCCGGTCGACGCCATCGTGCGGCTGGCCGCCTAGCGGTTTTTCTGACGACTTGGACGCGATACAAAAAATACGAATCAACGCCCGCACATATGTATCGCGTCTGCGCCTAGGCCGTTTCCAGTGGTTCGCGCTCGAGGCCGCCGAAGCGTTCGTAGAAGTACGGCGCGGCCGGTGGCAGCGGGCCGTCGGGGGTCTCGCAGACCGCCATCAGATGGCGCTGCGCCTCCCGCCAGGTGAGGCGGTAGAGGTCGCGGCACAGCTCCCGGGCGGTGAGCCCGCTCCAGTCGCTGGGCATTAGCTGGTCGGGTAGCAGCGGGTCGTGCAGCAGCGCCCGCCGGAACTCGTGCATGGTCAGCGTCTGCACCAGAAAGCACTGCTCGGGGTCGAGCGTGCGCGCGCCCCGCAGCGCCCGCAGCACCGGCCGGAAACGCTCGCTGAAGGCGCGGTACTCGGCGCCGATCGCCTCCAGGTTCCAGCACTCGCGGGCGAGATCCTGCAGGGGCCGCCCGGCGAGCGGGCCCAGGCTCGCCGCGCGCAGCGCGACGACCTTGTCGTGGGTGCCAGTGTCCTGAAGGATCTCGAGCAGCGTCTCGTTGTCGGCCGACGGGTGGGCGAGCACGCCCGGCGCGACGCTGCCGTAGCCGGCCCACGACAGCTCCTTGCGCAGGGCCTCGCGCGGCGCGCCGGCGAGCGTCGAGGGCAGCACGACGATCTGCCATTCGCCGTTCCAGCTCGCCTGCGGCGTCGAATAGATGCGTCGGTAGGCGTGCTCGAAGCGACGCCGCCCCGAGGCGGTCAGGCTGTAGTAGCTCTTGCGTCCGATCTGCTCGGACACCAGCCACTTGTCCTGGGACAGGCGATAGACGCTGGTGCGCACCATGCGCTCGTTGAGCCCCAGCGGCTCGACCAGACGGATGAAGCTGCCCAGCCAGGCGGTGCCGCCGTGTGCCGCGATGAAATCACCATAGACGGTGATGATCAGCGAGTTGGCGCGCACCCGGCGCTCGGACAGGTAGTCCCGGATCCACTGCTCGATGAATCGGTTCTTCATTGTGCTCCGGCCGGCGCTCCCGGACGGGCGCGCAGTGTGGCGTCGGGTTGGGGTCGGGTGATTCTAGCCCGCAATGCTCACACTGTCGCTACTGCGGCCGCCGATACGTTCGCCGAGGCCGGTCGGACCTCCCGCGGGTCGGCTCGACGTGGTTCGCTCAGTGGCCAATGAGCGACTGCGTCGCCCCCTCGGTTCGTGCGGCCTGCCAGGTCGGCGCGATGTTGACCCAGATCAAACAATTGCGATTCATGTGATACATAAACATTGACTCACGCCGGTTCGATTTGTATCGTGAAGTCAGGCTCGGATGAGGGCACGGCCCATTTGGGCAGACCGGGCGAAGACGCGAGGTGGACGATGCAAACGGGTACGGTTTCGATGGCGGATGCACACCGCAGGTACGGCGTGGAGCGCTGGGCGGGCAGCGGCGCGACGCGCGACGAGGACGCGGTTGCCGAGGAGGTGCCGGTCGCGCTCGTCTACAACGGCTTCTCCCACGCCGTCATGATGGCCACGCCGCAGGACCTCGAGGACTTCGCGCTCGGCTTCAGCCTCTCCGAGGGCATCGTCACGGGCGCCAATGAACTCTACGACCTCGACGTCGTCGAGCACGCCAGCGGCCACGAGGTCCAGATGCGCATCGCCGGACCCCGCTTTGCCGCGCTGCGGGCGCAGCGCCGCGCGATGGCAGGGCGCACCGGCTGCGGCCTGTGCGGCGTCGAGAGCCTGGCCCAGATCGCCGCCCGCCCGACCGCGACGGTGCTCGCTGCGGCGGCGATCGAAGCCGGCGCACTCGTCCGCGCCCAGGCTCAACTGGCGGCCATGCAGCACCTCTTCCACCTCACCGGCGCCGTGCACGCCGCGGCCTGGTGCCGCGCCGACGGCACGGTCGAGCTGGTGCGGGAGGACGTCGGCCGCCACAACGCGCTCGACAAGCTGATCGGCGCGGTCGCGGCGCGGCGTGCGGGCTTTGCCGACGGCTTCGTGCTGATGACCAGCCGCGCCAGCTACGAGATCGTGCAGAAGGCCGCCGCGGTCGGCATCGCCGTGGTCGCCGCGGTCTCCGCGCCGACCGGCATGGCGGTGCGGGTGGCCCAGGCCGCCGGCGTGACCCTGATCGGCTTCGCCCGCGGCGAGCGCCACAGCGTCTATTCCCACCCCGAGCGCGTGCACTGACGGAGATCGAGCGATGTCGAACGCCACAGCGCCGGCCGTGCGCAAGGTTCCGACCTACTGCTACAACTGCGTGGCCGGGCCCGACTTCATGACCGTCAAGGTCGTCGACGGGGTCGCCACCGAGGTCGAGCCCAATTTCGCCGCCGAGGACGTCCATCCGGCGCGCGGGCGCGTCTGCGTCAAGGCCTACGGGCTGGTGCAGAAGACCTATAACCCGCACCGCGTGCTGCAGCCGATGAAGCGCACCAACCCCAACAAGGGGCGCGACGAGGATCCCGGCTTCGTCCCGATCTCGTGGGACGAGGCGCTCGACCTGCTCGCCGCGCGGCTTGCCGCGGTGCGCGAGAAGGGCCTCACCGACGAGGCCGGCCTGCCGCGCGTCGCCGCCACCTTCGGTCACGGCGGCACGCCGGCCCAATACATGGGCACCTTCCCCGCGTTTCTCGCCGCCTGGGGGCCGATCGACTTCAGCTTCGGCTCGGGCCAGGGCGTGAAATGCGTCCATTCCGAGCACCTCTACGGCGAGTTCTGGCACCGCGGCTTCACCGTTGCCGCCGACACCCCGCTCACCCGCTACGTGATCTCGATCGGCACCAACGTCGAGGCCTCGGGCGGCCCCTGCGCGGTGCAGCGCCACGCCGACGCGCGGGTGCGGGGCTACAAGCGCGTGCAGGTCGAGCCGCACCTGTCGGTGACCGGCGCCTGTTCGGCCGAGTGGGTACCGATCCGGCCCAAGACCGATCCGGCCTTCATGTTCGCGCTGATCCACGTGCTGGTGTGCGAGATCGGGCTGGCCCGCCTCGACGTCGCTTTCCTGCGCGACCGGACCTCGTCGCCCTACCTGGTCGGCCCCGACGGGCTGTACCTGCGCGAGCCCGAGAGCGGCAAGCCGCTCGTCTGGGACGAGTCCGGCCGCGGCGCGGTCCCCTTCGATGCACCCGGCGCGGTGCCGGCGCTCACCGGGCGCTTTCGCGTGCGCGGTGCGGTCTCGATCGACGCCGACGACGTGCGCCACGCGCTCGACGAGGTCGAGGGCACGCCCGCCTACACGTTGCTCGCCGAGCACATGCGCAAGTACACGCCCGAGTGGGCGGCGGCGATCTGCGACGTGCCGGCGGCGACGATCCGCCGCATCGCCCACGAGTATCTCGACAACGCCGCGATCGGAGAGACCATCGAGATCGACGGCAAGGTCCTGCCGCTGCGCCCGGTCGCGGTGACGCTCGGCAAGTCGGTGAACAACGGCTGGGGCGCCTTCGAGTGCTGCTGGGCGCGCACGCTGCTGGCGGTGCTGGTCGGCGCGCTCGAGAACCCGGGCGGCACGCTGGGCACCACGGTGCGCCTGAACCGCCCCCACGACAACCGGCAGGCGAGCGTGAAGCCCGGCGAGGACGGCTTCATGGCCCAGCACTTCAATCCGACCGACAAGGCGCACTGGGCGGCGCAGCCCACCGGCCGCAACCTGCACCGCACCCTGGTCCCCATCGTCGGCAACTCGGCCTGGAGCCAGGCACTGGGGCCGACCCAGCTTGCCTGGATGTTCCAGCGCGAGCTGCCGGAAGACTTCAACATGCCGGCGCCGACGCTGCCCGACGTCTGGTTCATCTACCGCACCAACCCGGCCATCTCGTTCTGGGACACCGGCTCGCTGGTCAAGACCATCGCGAAGTTTCCCTACACGGTCGCCTTCGCCTACACCATCGACGAGACCAACTGGATGGCCGACCTGCTGTTGCCCGAGGCGACCGACCTCGAGTCGCTGCAGATGATCAAGGTCGGCGGCACCAAGTTCGTCGAGCAGTTCTGGGAGCACCGCGGCGTGGTGCTGCGCCAGCCGGCGGTCGCGCCCCAGGGCGACACGCGCGACTTCACCTGGATCAGCACCGAGCTCGCCAGGCGCACCGGGCTGCTGGAAGCCTACAACGGCGCGGTGAACCGCGGCGCCGGCGGCGGCGCGCCCTTGAAGGGCGAGCACTACGACTTCAGCCTCGAGCCGGCGCGCGCGCACGGCGTCGAGGAGATCTGGGACGCGGTGTGCCGGGCCTCCAGCGCGAACCTCTCCGACGGGCGCGAGACGCACGACCTCGACTGGTTCCGCGAGCACGGCTTCTACACCGTGCCGATGTCCAAGCTCGACTGGTACTTGAGCCCGACGCTGGCCGAGCAGGGTCTGCGCTACGAGTTGCCCTACCAGGAGCGGCTGCTGCGGGTCGGGCGCGAGCTGAAGAATCGCCTGCACGAGCACGCGATGCACTGGTGGGACGAGCAGCTCTCCGAGTACCAGGCGCTGCCCGAGTGGCACGACGTGCCGGCGCGCTGGGAGCAGGCGCTGGTCAATGCCGGCGCGCGGCCCGAGGAATTTCCGCTGTGGCTGCTCGCCACCAAGAGCATGCAGTACCACACCGGCGCCAACGTCGGCATCGAGCTGATGCGCGAGGTCTCGCAGAACGTGCGCGGCCACACCGGCGTGATCATCAACGCAAAGACCGCGGCGCAGCTCGGCATCGCCGACGGGGACCGCATCGAGGTGCGCTCGCACATCGGCGCGACCTACGGCGACGCAGTGCTGGCGCAGGGCGTGCGGCCCGACACGCTGGTGATCCTCGGTCAGTTCGATCACTGGGCGACGCCGTTCGCCAAGGACTTCGAGATGCCCAGCCTGAACACCATCGCGCCGATGTCGATGGAGCTCACCGACGCGACCGGCTCGGGCTCGGACATCGTGCGCGTCGCGGTGCGCAAGGTTGCCAGGGAGGCCGGACAATGACCCGCTACGTGATGGCGATCGACCTGCGCCGCTGCGTCGGCTGCCAGACCTGCACCGCCGCGTGCAAGACCGTCAACGCGACCCCGCCGGGAGTCCAGTGGCGGCGGGTGCTCGACATCGAGACGGGCGAATTTCCCGACGTGCGCCGCAGCTTCCTGCCGGTCGCCTGCATGCATTGCGAAGAGCCGCCGTGCGAGGAGGTCTGCCCGACCGGCGCGACCAGCAAACGGGCCGACGGCGCGGTGGTCATCGACTACGACACCTGCATCGGCTGCGCGAACTGCGTGATGGCCTGTCCGTACGACGCCCGCTCGATCGTGCACGAGCCGCGCTTCGCCTACGGCGACGCGCCGATCGCCTCCGAGGCCAAGCGCTTCGACCCGGCCCGCATCGCGGTGTCGATGAAGTGCACCTTCTGCGTCGACCGGCTCGACGCCGCTGCGGCGAGCGGCCAGGTGCCGGGGCGCGACCCCGAGGTGACGCCGGCCTGCGTCAATTCCTGCATCTCCGGGGCGATGGCCTTCGGCGACCTCGACGATCCCGACAGCAGCGTGAGCCGCTTGCTCGCGACCACGCAGCACTTCCGCATGCACGAGGAGCTCGGCACCGGGCCGAGCGTGTATTACATCTGGGACCAGCAGGCATGAAACGGGACAAGCGCAAGCTCGCGGGCGGCCTCGGGCCGCGCCAGCAGCAGAACTGGGATTGGCGCGCTGCGGCCAACTTCATCGCCGGCGGCGCCGGCGGTGGGGCGCTGCTTGCCGCCGCCGGGGCGGCCGCGCTCGGCGCCGACGTGCGCGTGCTGATCGCGGTCGGCCTCGCGCTGATCGGTGCCGGGCTCACCTGCGTGTGGTTCGAGATCGGGCGGCCGTGGCGCGCGCTCAACGTCTATCGCCACGTCGCGACCTCGTGGATGACGCGCGAGGCGGCGGTCGCGCCTCTTGCGTTCGCCTTCGGCGCGGCGGCGTTCTATGTTGCCGACCCGTTCTTCGCGCTGCTCGCGGGCCTTACCGGCATCGCCTTCGTCTACGCCCAGGCGCGCATCCTCGCCGCCGACAAGGGCATCCCGGCATGGCGCCATCGGCGCGCCCTGCCGCTCGTCGTCTCGACGGGACTCGCCGAAGGGGCGGGGCTTGTCGCGCTCGCCGCACCGTGGCTGCTCGCCGGCCGCCTCGCGCCGGTCGCCGTCGCGCTGGTCGCCCTGGTCGGGCTGCGCTCCGCGCTGTGGTACCGCTACCTCGCGGCGCTGCGCGCCGAGGGCGCGCCCGAGGGCAGCCTGCGCGCCTTCGCCGCGATCGACGGCCGCTTCACGCTCGCCGGCCACGCCGCCCCGGCCGCGCTC
>JARFTX010000055.1:17086-22748 GCA_029289265.1 Gammaproteobacteria bacterium | reverse complement strand
ACTACCGCGCCTCACTGCTCGGACTCACTCCCCGAGGGTAAATGCGATTGCCCTGTCATGCGAGTCAGAGATCGTGCAGCTTCTCGCGCAGCACGATGCCGTTCTCGGTTTCGTCGATCAGCCCCTGCAGGCTCAGGTCCTTCATGACACGGCTGACCATTTCGCGCGAGGCGCCGATCATCTTGGCGATGTCCTGCTTGGTGACCTTGCGCACGACCAGCAGTTCACCATTGACGTCCTCGGACATCTCGAGCAGCAGACGTGCGACACGCCCATAGACATCCATCAGGGCGAGGCTCTCGATCTTGCGGTCGGCATTTCGCAGCCGGTCGGCGAGGTTGCACATCATCCGCCACGAGACCTCGAAATTGTCGTGCATCAGCCGGCGGAAGTCCTGCTTGGCCACCATCACCAGATCGGAGGGCACCACGGCGATCACCGTCGCCGAGCGCGGGTGCTCGCCGAACATGCCCATCTCGCCGAAGAGTTCGCCCTGGCCGAGGATGCTCAGGATGACCTCGCGGCCGTCCTCGTCGCTGACCACGACCTTGAGGCTGCCGGTCAGGACGAAATAGACGTAATCCGTGCGGTCGCCCGCATGGACGACCGAGTGCCCGCGCGGAATGCGTTTCATCATCGCCGAGCGCGCGAATGCCGCCAGCGTCTCGTCCGGCACCCCGAGAAACAGAGAGAAGGTCTTCAACGCAGTCAGGGATACGGCTGTCGGTTGGTTCATCGTGCCTCCACGGCGAGTGGGCTATCGCATTGCGAAACAACACGCACAAGGCCATGCGTGCCGTCAATCCATTATGTCACGGAGTATATTGCATCGCCGTCATAGCCCCGGCAAGCGGCCGGGGCAGATGCCCCACTGCGGGGCGATGCACGGACCACGCCCGGATGGGCGGCGGTCGATTGACGATCGCGGCCGACTATCCGCCCGATTGGCGCGGCGCGCCGGGGCGCTCGGCTATAATTCCCGCCATTTCCACCCGTCAAGTCTTCCGCCATGACCACCAAGCATGCCCGCCTGCTCATCCTCGGCTCCGGCCCGGCCGGTTACACGGCCGCCGTCTACGCCGCCCGCGCCAATCTCAATCCGGTCCTGGTCACCGGCATCGCCCAGGGCGGCCAGCTGATGACCACCACCGACGTCGACAACTGGCCGGCCGACGCCGATGGCGTGCAGGGTCCCGACCTGATGGCGCGCTTCCAGCGCCATGCCGAGCGCTTCGACACCGAGATCATCTTCGACCACATCCACACGGTGCATCTGCGGGAAAAGCCCATCCGCCTGGTCGGCGATGCCGGCGAATACACCTGCGATGCGCTGATCATCGCGACCGGCGCGTCGGCGCAGTATCTGGGCATCCCGTCCGAGGAGGAGTTCTCGGGCCGCGGCGTGTCGGCCTGCGCGACCTGCGACGGCTTCTTCTACCGCAACCAGGAGGTCGCAGTCATCGGTGGCGGCAACACCGCCGTCGAGGAGGCGCTCTACCTCGCCAACATCGCACGCAAGGTCACGCTGGTGCATCGTCGCCAGAGTTTCCGCGCCGAGAAGATTCTGGTCGACAAGCTGATGGAAAAGGTCGCGGCGGGCAAGATCGAGCTGGCGCTCGATTCGACGCTCGACGAGGTGCTGGGGGACGACTCCGGCGTCACCGGGATGCGCATCCGCAGTGTCGGCGACGAGACGACGCGCGACATCGCCCTGCAAGGGGTGTTCATCGCGATCGGCCACAAGCCCAACACGGCGATCTTCGAAGGCCAGCTCGAGATGGAGGGCGGCTACATCGTGACGCGCGCGGGCCGCGAGGGCAACGCCACCGCAACCAGCATTCCCGGCGTATTCGCCGCCGGCGACGTGCAGGATCACGTCTATCGCCAAGCGGTCACCTCGGCGGCCACCGGCTGCATGGCCGCACTCGACGCCGAACGTTACCTCGACGCGCTGGAGCGCTGAGAGGCGCACTCACATGCCCAGGCGCCGCGTCCCGACCGACGCCGGCGCTGCGGAGCCGCACCGGCGCCGGCGCCGTCCTTTCGACGAACTCGCCCGACTGCGTGCCCAGCTCCGCAGCGGGACGTCTGCGCCCCCCTCCGAGCACCCCGCGGCCGAAGCGGATGCGCAAAAGACCCGGTCCTCGCCCTCGGACGCGACACAAGCCGGTCCGGGCGCACGAGCATGCAAGGTCGTCGCGACGCCCGACGCGCGGGCCCTGCCCCCGGGCGCCAATCCGGGCGAACGCGCGCTCTTCGAGGCGGCGATGTCCGACGTGGTCCCCCTCAAGGATGCCGGGCGGGCCGAACTGGCGATCCCGCCTCCTCCCCCGGAACCCCTCAAGCGTAGCGAGGACGAGCGCGCTGCCCTGCGCGAGGCGATGGACGCGCCGCTCAGTTTCGAAGACAGGCTGGAGATGGGCGACGAGGCCGCCTTTCTGCGGGCGGGGCTGCCGCGGCGCGTGCTGCTCGACCTGCGGCGCAGCCGCTGGGTGCTGCAGGGGGAGCTCGACCTGCACGGTCTTACGCGCGACGAAGCGCGTGCGGCGCTCGGCCGGTTTCTCGCGTCCAGCCTGCAGCGCGGCTGCCGCTGCGTGCGGGTGATTCACGGCAAGGGCCTGCGCTCTCCGGGCCGACAGTCGATTCTCAAGCAGCTGTCGCGCGGCTGGCTGGCGCAGCGCGAGGAAATCCTGGCCTTCTGCCAGGCAGGCCCGCACGAGGGCGGATCAGGCGCCTTGCTGGTGCTGCTTCGGGCGAGAAACCCCGACAGCGCCGGATCGTGAATCAGATCGCGTCTTCGTTCACCTCGCCGGTGCGGATGCGCACGATCTGCTCCACCGGCATGACGAAGATCTTGCCGTCGCCGATCTTGCCGGTGCGGGCAGCCTTGATGATGGATTCCACGGCCTGCTCCACCATCTCGTCGGCCAGGACGATCTCGACCTTGACCTTGGGCAGGAAGTCGACGACGTACTCGGCGCCGCGATACAACTCTGTGTGACCCTTTTGCCGACCGAAGCCCTTGACTTCGGTCACGGTCAGGCCGGCGATGCCGACCTCGGAAAGCGCTTCGCGCACTTCGTCGAGCTTGAAGGGCTTGATGATGGCTTCGATCTTCTTCATCCGAATCTCCTCGATGGCCGGTGTGGCCGCTGTTCAGTCTTCGTCGCGGTAGCGCGATGTTATCGGATATCGCCAGTCCCTGCCGAAGCCGCGCCGCGAGACGCGAATGCCCACCGGCGCCTGCCTGCGCTTGTACTCGTTGCGCTTGAGCATGGCCACCGTGCGCCGGACGTCTGCCTCGTCGTAGCCGCGCGCGATGATCTGCTGCGGCGACTCGTCGCGCTCCATGTAGGCCTCGATGATCGCATCGAGCACCTCGTAGGGCGGCAGCGAATCCTGGTCCACCTGGTCGGGCTTGAGCTCCGCCGAGGGCGGCCGCGTGATGATGTTCTCGGGCATCACGGGCGAGCGCGTATTGCGCCAGCGCGACAGTCTGAACACGAACGTCTTGTACAAGTCCTTGAGCACGGCGAAGCCGCCCGCCATGTCGCCGTAGAGCGTCGCATACCCCGTCGCCATCTCGCTCTTGTTGCCCGTGGTGAGCACGATCGCGCCCGTCTTGTTCGAGAGCGCCATCAGGATCATGCCCCGGATGCGGCTTTGCAGGTTCTCCTCGGTCGTGTCGGCCGGCAAGCCCTCGAACTGCGGCGCCAGCATCTCGGCGAAGGTGCGCATGGCCGGCAGGATCGGGATCACGTCATAGCGAACGCCGAGGTTGGCTGCGAGCGCCTCGGCATCGTCCAGGCTCATCTGCGCAGTGTAGGGCGAGGGCATCATGACGGCGTGCACCCGCTCGGGCCCCAAGGCATCCACGGCCACGCACAGCGTCAGCGCCGAATCGATCCCGCCCGAAAGACCGATGATCGCACCCGGAAAACCGTTCTTGCCGAGATAGTCGCGCACCCCGGTCTCGAGCGCCGCATAGACTTCTGCCTCGATCGGGCGCTCGCCCGCGATCGCCTGCGGCACCCAGCGGCCGTCGCGCAGCTCGACGATATCCAGGCGCTCCTCGAAGCCCGGAGCCTCGAAGGCGATTTCGCCGTCGGCATCGACCGCAAAGGAGCCGCCGTCGAAGACGAGCTCGTCCTGCCCGCCCACCATGTTGCAGTAGAGCAGCGGCACGCCGACCTCGCGCACGCGTCGCCGGACGACCTCCTGGCGCTCGCGCTGCTTGCGCATGTGGTACGGCGAGGCATTGATGCCCAGCAGCACCCGCGCGCCCGCGGCATGCGACGCGGCAGCGGGTGCGGGAGCCCACAGGTCCTCGCAGATGTTGAGTCCGACCGGGACCCCGGCGACCTCGAAGACGCAGGGCCGCTCGCCGGCGTCGAAGTAGCGCTTCTCGTCGAAGACGTCGTAATTGGGCAGCAAGTGCTTGAAATAGGTGGCGACCACCCGGCCGTCTCGGATCACCGAGGCGGCGTTGTAGCGCCGTCCGCCCTCCTCGTGGGCGTGCCCGAGCACCAGCACGATGCCCGAGGCTCGCTCCGCGATGCGTGCGACATGGCGCGCGCAGGCACGATAGAAATCCGGCCGCAACAGCAGGTCTTCCGGCGGGTAGCCGCACAGCGCCAACTCGGGCGTGACCAGCAGGTCGGCTCCGGCAGCGCGGGCCTGATCGAGGGCGTCGAGGATGCGCGCGGCATTGGCGTCGAGGTCGCCGACGACGAAGTTGAACTGGGCAACGGCGATGGAGAGCGAATTCTTCATGGGCGCAACTATACCGCCGAACGCCCCGCGCGGCAGCGCCGGACATCGCACTGTACGCGATGCGCGAACGGTCGCCCGCCCCCAAAGTTCCGGGCTAGAATCCGAGAGCACTCAGCCTTCGGGGGTCCCGCGTCAATGAGATATCTTTCCCTGCTGCCCCTGGCAGCCCTGCTTGCAGCCTGCTCTACGCCATCGACACCGATCGCCGTGGTAGAACCCGCCGTTGAACCGCCCGTAGGCCGTCCCGGACAGCTCGAGTTCGGCCTCGTCAGCGGAACATATCACTGCGAACAGGGGCGCAGCGTCGGAGTCCAGCGCGAAGCGGGCAACGCCGACCGAATTCGCATCGCATGGGTGGGCGCAGACTACGCGCTCGAGCGCAATCTGTCCTACTCGGGTCTTCCACGCTATGAAGACGCCTCGAGCGGACTGGTCTGGATCGACCTGCCCTGGAAAGGGGTGCTGCTCGATGGGCGTACCAACAAGCCGCTCGTGAGCGAGTGCCGCATGAGCTGACGACCTCGGCCGGCACGATGTCACCCCCTGTGCGCGTCCGCCTGGTCGAGCGCCTCGCCGCGATCGACCCCGAAGCCTGGAATGCCCTCGCCGGTGGCCAGGTCTGCCTGAGCCATGCCTTTCTCGCCACGCTCGAAGACACCGGCTGCGTCGGCCCGGAGACGGGCTGGCATCCCTGCCATCTCACCCTTTGGCACGACGATCGCCTGATCGCAGCCGCGCCGCTCTACGAAAAGATCCACTCCTACGGCGAATACGTGTTCGATTGGGCCTGGGCCGACGCCTATGCCCGGCACGGGCTCGACTACTACCCGAAGCTGCTGTCCGCCATTCCCTTCACGCCGATCCCGGGTCGACGCCTGCTCGCGCCCGA
>JARFTX010000055.1:8471-16986 GCA_029289265.1 Gammaproteobacteria bacterium | reverse complement strand
GACTGGGAATTCTTCTACCACTGCTACGCCCTCACCTATGCGCTGCACCGCTCGACGCCTTACCTGACCCCGGCGTTCTTCACGACGCTCGCCCACCGCGCGCCGGACAGCGTCCGTCTGCTCATCGCCGAGCGGGGCGAAACACCGGTCGCCGGCGCCTTCTTCCTGTGCGACCAGGATGCTCTTTACGGACGCTACTGGGGCGCGGTCGAGGACCTGCCCTTCCTGCATTTCGAGCTGTGTTACTACCAGGCGATCGAATACTGCATCGCCTCGGGGCTGTCGCGCTTCGAAGGCGGCGCCCAGGGGGAGCACAAGGTCGCGCGCGGCCTGCGCCCGGTCAGGACCTGTTCGGCGCACTGGATTCGGGAGCCGCGTTTTCGCGACGCGGTTGACCGCTTCCTCGAACGCGAGAGCGCGGGCGTCGGCTTCTATCTGGACGAGTTGTCCGGGCGCCTGCCGTTCCGTAGCTCAACGTCGTTGCATAATCGGCAGCCCCAATGAATTCGGCCCGCCAGGGGCGGGCCGAATCGTCGCATTCCGTCCGGGTCACTTTGCTGCGTTCTTGACCCCGTCGAGAATCTCCTGGCGGGCTTCGTCGATCGTGCCCCAGCCGATCACCTTCACCCACTTGCCGGGTTCGAGATCCTTGTAGTGCTCAAAGAAGTGCGCGGTCTGCTTCATCAGTAGTTCGGGCAGATCGTCCACGCTCTGCACCTTGTCATACAGCGGCGTGAGCTTCGAGACCGGCACGGCGATGACCTTGGCGTCCTGGCCACCCTCGTCTTCCATCTTCAGCACTCCGACCGGACGGCAGCGGATCACCACACCGGGCGGCAGCGGGAACGGCGTCACGACCAGCACATCGACCGGATCGCCATCGCCGGCGACGGTGTGCGGCACGTAGCCATAGTTGATCGGGTAGCGCATCGAGGTGCCCATGAAGCGATCGACGAAGACCGCACCGCTGTCCTTGTCGACCTCGAACTTGATCGGCTCGCCCTGCGCCGAAATCTCGATGATGACGTTGATGTCGTTCGGCACATCCTTGCCGACCTTGACCTGATCGAATGCCATGCGTCTCTCCCGGGTTTGTGAGGTGCGCGAGATTATAAGTGCAAACGCCGCGGCATGCCTGCACTGCCGCGAGGGGTACGTTTGGCGGCTATAATTGCATCCGTATCGCAGGTGCCGCGGCGCTCGCTGCCGCGGAGAATCGGGAAACAGGTGCCATCCCTGTGCTGCCCCCGCAACGGTATGCGTCGCATGGCGACGCGAGCCCGGAGACCGGCCTGCGAGACGAGTGACTGCGCTGCGGGTCGGCGGCGTAGCACGCGCCCATGTGCCCGTGCCTGCCCCGCCCTGCTCGTCCGAAGTTCATCCCGTGCGCGAGGCGAGGCACGTGTCGTCGGTTTCCCCATCCGGACGCAATCACCGTCGCGGACTCTTCATGCCACTGCAGTGGAGCTGGCTGCTGGTCGCAGTCGGCGCCCATGCGGCGGGCATCGCGGCACTCTACGGCTTCGGGTTCGGCCCGCAGCCGCGCATCGAGCATCCAGCGGGCCCGCAGATCATCGCGGTGAGCCTCGTCACCCCGCCCGACACGCCTGGGAAGGCGACCGTGACCTCCTCCCCGGCGCCCGATGAGCGCAAGGCTGCAACAACCCAGCCGGCCCGGTCGCCCGATTCCTCACCGACCGAATCAGTGCCCGTCGACACGGCACGGCCGACCCCGCCCCCCGCACGCGAGCGCAGCGCACCCGCCTCGGCTCAATCACGCGAACGGCCCGCGACGGCGCGACCAATCCCGGCCCCGGCACCACAGGCCATCACCCCGCGGAAACCTGTCGCATCAACGGCATCGGTCGATTCAGCCAGGGTCACCACCGTGGCGGAGACTGCGCCCGCCAAGCCGGCGCGCGACGAACTCAAGCCGGAGCCAGCGATTGCGCCCGGGGACTCCGCTGCGGAGTCCTCGGTGGCCGCGGCGCCGCCGCAGCCGGCAGAGGCAGTCGCGGCGGCCGCTCCGGCCGGGTCGGTCGCGACCGCAACATCCGCGTATGCAGCTGCACGCTTCGATGCGGCCTACCTGCACAACCCGCGCCCCGTCTACCCGGCCGTGTCGCGGCGCCGCGGGGAAGAGGGCCAGGTCGTCCTGCGGGTGCGCGTCCTGGCCGACGGTCGCGCAGGAGAAGTCCAAATCGCGGAAACGAGCGGGCACCCGCGGCTGGACCGGACTGCCCGCGACACCGTGCACCGCTGGCGCTTCGAGCCGGCACGCCGCGACGGCGCGCCGGTCGATAGCTGGATCCGCGTGCCCCTGGTGTTCCGGCTGGAAGGCTGACAGGGATTCGCGCGGCGAACGGGGGCTGCCGCGATCGCATACCCGCGCACCCGCGCGCAAGTCGCGCTAGTCGACGGTATCGAATCCGGCGTCGTCGATGGCCTGTCGCAACTGCTCGACGCTCACGGCCGAGGGATCGAAAACGACGCGCGCCTGGGCCTGCTCGAGCGAGACCTCGGCCTCGGACACCCCGGGGAGAGCCTTCAGGATGCCTGTCACATTGCGCACGCAACCGCCGCAGCTCATGCCGGCCACCTTGATTGACACTTCCATCATGGACGCACTCTCCACTGAATGATCGGCTGTCACTGCGCCGAAGAAACCCCGCTCCGGCGCGCGAGCCGGGGTCTGCCTGAGCGGCGGGTCGGCAGGCTTCTACCGCGTCAGGCCTCTCGGGGCGCTTCGGTTGAGCGATGCGCTCGAGAAGGCCCGCGCAATAGATTTCGATTCTGCCGAATCTTCGACTCCGGCGCACGCGCAGACTACCTCACCGCATCCCGCTACCGCATCCGGCTATGGCTGCGCGTCGCGCACCAGTCTGACGTGAAAGCCGAAGCTCCGAAAAAAATCCTTCGAGAAGCCGTCGTAAAAATACACGTACCAGGCCGTGTTGGGCGCGCCCGCATAGGGAGACGAGGACCAGAAGCCGCCGCTGGCCGTCCCCACGAAGACCGTGTCGTTGATCGCAGGGTCGAAGCGACACTCTTCGACCAGCGCCCTCAACTCCTTGATGTTGGGCACGCGCCAGTCGCGATGGCCGGCAAAGGTGCTCTCGCGCGCCTGGGCGAGCGCCGCGCCCCAGTCGAAGACGGACGCCGTGCCACCGCAAGCGTTGTCGCGCCATGACTGCCCTTCGGCGCAGCGTTTCCACATCAGCCGGCTGCGCAGATCGGTGACGGTTCCGTCGCCGTGGTCGCGATAAATCAGGTCGGGATTACTCGGTGCGAGGTCCGCCCGGCTGCATGTCACGGCTTCGACCACGAGGCTCGTCGCACCAAGGCAGCCGGCGATGACCGCTTGCGCGACGCTCGCCCCCCTCACCGCCCACCTCGCACCAGTCGCACGTAAAGCGGATGGCTCCGTGTATAGCCATACGCGTAACCGTGATTGAAACTCACTGCCCAGGCATAGTGCGACAACCCCGAATGGACCGTCCCGGACCAATAGTCGCGCGGCGCGGTATTCGGAAAGTAAGCCGTGGCGATCGAGGGTCCGACACGGCCGAAATCGACCAACCCCTCGAGTTCCTTGACGGTCGGTAGGCGCCAATCGTCGTAACCGCACAAGCGCATCGCCCGCACCGCTGCCACAAAGTGTCCGGTGCTGCAGGGCAGATCGCCCAGGGACGCGCCGCACGACTGCGCCGTGCCAGCATTGCCGCCCGTGCCGTCGTGCCACACGTAGCGCCAGGCGCGATCGCGCGGACCGCCGTCGGCGGTCTTGACCTCCCAGACCAGGCCCGTGACGTTGTCGACGACACAAGCCGCCGGGTGCAGCACGGTGAAGTCGAACCCGGCTGCGCCGCCACCGGCCTTCTCGAGCCTGCCGGCCGCGGCGAGCGCATCGCGCCCGTGATGCACGTCCTGGCTTTGCGGCAGCGCGGCCGTGCAGCGGTCGTGGTTTCCGGCCGGGTGGTCGGCACAGAAGAGTATGCCCGTGTCGTTGAGAGGACGCGGCGCGTAATCGCCGGCCAGCGCAGACAAACCGACGCCCGACGCAGGCAGCGCGAGCGCCGTGAGACACGCCAGCCGCAAGGGTGCGGGAAACGAGCGTTTCAGACCTCGCACACGATCCCGCTCCACAAGGCGCCGCCCAGCGTCGGCGCATGGTACAGGCCGAACAGGCCGAAGCCGAGTACCAGCAGACCGGCCGCGACACGCACGGAGGTGTGGCGGGTGATGTCGCGAAAGCGCTTGAACACCATCCCTGCCAGCAGCAGATTGGGGAGCGTGCCCAAGCCGAACGCGAGCATCAGCGCAGCGCCGCGCACGGCCGAGCCTGTGAGCAGGGCCGTGGTCAGCACGCTGTAGACCAGCCCGCAGGGCAGAAACCCCCAGAGCAGTCCCAGCGGGAGCGCCTGGCGCACTCCCTTAACCGGCAGAAAGCGCTGTGTCAGCGGCTGGATCCGGCGCCAGAGGTGGGCGCCGCCGCGCTCGATCGGGGCGAGCAGGCGGGTGAAGCCGGTGAGGTAGAGGCCCAAGGCAACCAGCATCAGGTTGGCGAGGACGTAGAGTCCGAGTTGGATCGGCAACACGTCGTTGAACAGCAGGCCGGCCGTTCCGACCGCCCCCATGACCGCGCCGAGCGCGGCATAGGTGGTGATACGGCCGACGCTGTAGGCGAGGTGCACCGGCCACTGCCGCTGCCCGGGCAAACGGCCCGGCGCATGCACCGAGAGCGCGGCGACGATGCCGCCGCACATGCTCACGCAATGGGTTCCGCCCAGAAGTCCGACCAGGAAGACGGCGACGAAACCCGCCTCAGTCATGGGAAGCCCGCGCACGCATCGGCAATTGCCCGAATGTCATTTGAACGACGACATTCTACCGCACGCGCGAGGCCGCAGGCGTCGCTCAGATCACCTTGGAATAGCGCGCCCGCTCGCGATCCGCACGGATGTACCGGTCGAAGACCATCGCAATGCCGCGCACGAGCATGCGCCCGGCCGGCTGGACGGCGATCCACTTGTCCTCGATGCGGACCAGGCCCGCCTGCTCCATCTCGCGCAAATCGTCGAGTTCCTCGGCGAAGTACTCGCGGAAGTTAATCAGGTGTGCGATCTCGATCGACTCGATCGACAGCTCGAAGTGGCACATCAGCGCCTGGATGATCGAGCGCCGCAGCAAATCGTCGGGCGTCAGTTCGATCCCGCGCAGCACCGGCAACTCGTCGCGGTCGAGTGCGTCGTAGTATTCGTCGAGCGTCTTGACGTTCTGCGAATACACCGGCCCGATCTTGCCGATCGACGACACGCCGAAGGCAAGCAGGTCACACTCGGCCTGGGTCGAGTAGCCCTGGAAGTTGCGGTGCAGCCGCCCCTGCCGTTGCGCGACGGTGAGCTCGTCGTCGGGCTTGGCGAAGTGGTCCATGCCGATATAGACGTAACCCGCCTCGGTCAGCCGGCGAATGGCGAGCTGCAGGATCTGCAGCTTGGTGTCCGCCGAGGGCAGATCCGGCGACGAGATCCGCCGTTGCGGCTTGAACAGGCCCGGAAGATGGGCATAACTGTAGAGCGAGATGCGATCGGGCGAGAGTTCGAGCACGTGCTCGAGCGTACGGTTGAAGCTGATCGCATTCTGCTTGGGCAGCCCGTAGATCAGATCCATGCTGATCGACTTGAATCCGGTCGCCCGCGCCGACTCCATGACGAGGCGAGTCTCTTCGATCGTCTGCACGCGATTGACGGCAATCTGCACGGCTTCGTTGAAGTCCTGCACCCCGACGCTCATCCGGTTGAAACCGAGTTCGGCCAGCAGCTTCACGGTGTCGTAGCCGACCTTGCGCGGGTCGACCTCGATCGAGTACTCGCCGTTGGGCACCAGCGTGAAGCGCGAGCGCACCGAGTCCATCAGCTGGCGCATCTCGTCGTGCGACAGGAAGGTCGGCGTTCCACCGCCCAGATGGAGCTGCGTGACCTTGCGGCTACCGCCCAGGTACTGCGCCTGGAGCCCGATCTCCTTGTCCAGGTAGTGCAGATACTTGGCCGAACGCCCGTGATCCTTGGTGATGATCTTGTTGCAAGCGCAGTAGTAGCAGATCGTATTGCAGAATGGGATGTGGAAGTATAATGAAAGCGGTTTGCTCACGCCGCCGATCGCGCGCTTGGCAAGCCACTCCTTGAGCGCCTGGGCGTCGAACGCCTCCACGAACCGGTCGGCCGTCGGATAGGATGTGTAGCGCGGTCCGTTGATATCGAATCGGCGGATCAGTTGCGGGTCGAAGACGAGGTCGGTCTGGGTCATGGCAATGGGGCTCTAACGTAGGCGTAACGATCTCAAAAAGCGGAACAATTGTGTTTGACGTGGATCAACGGCGGGCTTCAAAGATCGAGACGAGACGCGAGGTGTGCTCGAAGTGGGCATGAAGGCGACTGTGCCGATTACCGTCGCCGAGTTGAAGACGGCCTGTTCGCAGTGCAATCTGCTGGAACTGTGCCTGCCCTTCGGAATGTCCGAGGACGAGATCAATCGCCTCGATGAACTGGTGGGCACGCGGCGCAAGATCAAACGTCAGCAGAACCTCTATCGCGCCGGCGATCCGTTTGAAGCAATTTACGCCATCCGGACCGGTTCCTTCAAGACCGACGTGCTCCTCGAGGACGGTCGCGAGCAAGTCACGGGCTTCCAGATGACCGGCGAAATCCTCGGACTGGACGGGATCAGCGCCGAGGCGCACACCTGCAACGCCGTCGCCCTCGAAGACAGCGAGGTCTGCGTGATCGCCTACGGCAAGCTCGAGGAACTTTCCCGCGTGGTCGAAGGGCTGCAACACCAGTTCCACAAGGTGATGAGCCGCGAGATCGTGCGCGACCACGGCGTGATGATGCTGCTCGGCTCGATGCGCGCGGAGGAGCGGCTCGCCGCGTTCCTGCTCAACTTGTCGCAACGCTTCACGGCGCGCGGTTTTTCGGCTGCAGAGTTTCACCTGCGCATGACCCGCGACGAGATCGGTTCCTACCTCGGGCTCAAGCTCGAGACGGTGTCGCGCGCTTTTTCCAAGTTTCAGGACGACGGCCTGATCGCGGTCCAGCAGAAACACATCCGAATCCTCGACATTCCCGGCCTGAAGAAGCTGATTCAGCGCAACGCCTCGGCGCGCTGAGGCAATTGGCGCACCGGGCACGGCAAATCGTTCTGCCCGGCTTTCCTCCGCCGCCACCCACGACTCATCCAATCAAGCCCGTCGCCGCAAAGTATCCGGCCGGATTGCGCGTGAGCGCGACCGAGACGATCCAGGCAAAGCTCGCCACTGCAGCGAAGAACGCGACCATCCGTATGCGCAGCGTACGGCCGCGACGCAGTGCGATCGCGCCGAGCGGGATATAGACGAACAGCCCGAGTACCTTGGCGGTCACCCACGGACTGGCAAAGGGATACTGCGCACTGAGCGTGGCGAGCGCGATTGCCGAGGCGAGCAACACCGTGTCGATCACGTGCGGGAGGCGGCGCGTGACGCGATGGTCGAGCCACGGACTGCGCAACATCATCAGGATCCCCTGCAGGACGAAGCCGGTCCCGCTCAGAACCACACAGAGGACATGAAGGTGCTTGATTTCCCAGTAGTACGCATGCATCACAAGTCTTCCCGATCTTCGTCCTCCGCACCCGACCGGCAGATTCCGGACGACGCGACAGGCCAAACACCCACCAGCGCCGTGGTCGATCGATGCGCGACACGGCGATAGAATGCCGCTTCCCCGCCACGGAGCCGAACATGACCCAGCCCGCCTCGGACTTTCCCGCACTGCTTCGCCAAGCCGCGATCTTCAGCGCGCTGTCCGACGAAGAACTCGAGCGCGTCGCCCATCACACGCGGGAGCGCGCCCTCGACAAGGGCGAGGTCCTGTTCCAGCGAGGCGACCCCGTCCATGGCTTCTATTTCGTCGCCAGCGGCCAGATCAAGCTGGCGATCTCGTCCGCCCAGGGCAACGAGAAGGTCATCGAGATCATCAGCCCGATGCAGACCTTCGGCGAGGCCGTCATGCTGCTCAACCGACCCTACCCCGTCTTCGCCGAGGCGCTGGCGGCGACGCGGCTGCTGCACATCGGCCAGGGCATCGTGTCGGAGATGATCGATCGCGACCCGGCCTTCGCCCGCAAACTCCTTGCCGGCATGGCGATCCGGCTTCACGGCATGATCCAGGACGTCGAGACCTATTCGCTGCGATCGAGCACCCAGCGGGTCATCGGCTATCTACTGCAGCTGCCGGAGCAGGACAGCGCCGAGGGCAGCGTCCATATCGACCTGCCCACCAGCAAGCAGGTGATCGCTTCGCGGCTCAACCTGACGCCGGAGACGCTGTCGCGCATCTTCCACGACTTGTCGGACGCGGGACTCATCAGCGTCCAGGGCAAGCACATCGTCCTGCTCGATCCGGCGCGGCTGTCGCGCCACCAGGGCTGACGCACCCCTACGCCACGGGGCATCCGGTCTGAAGACATTGTCTCAGCC
>JARFTX010000055.1:0-8371 GCA_029289265.1 Gammaproteobacteria bacterium | reverse complement strand
CGCTCGCCGCAGCGCGGTCGCAGCCACTCGACCCAGTCCTCCCACCAGGTCCCGGCGCGCTCGATCGCGCTCGCCCGCCAGGCCTCGGCGTGATCGGAACGATGGGCTTCGGCAACCCAGTACTTGCGTTTGGGCGGATGCACCGGCGGGTTGACGATCCCGAGGATGTGGCCCGAGCTCGACAGCACGAAGCGCTTCGGGCCAGTGACATGATTGTTGATCTTGTAGGCCTGCGCCCACGGCGCGATGTGGTCATCCTCGGCGGTGACGGCATACAGGGGCTGGGTGATGCGCGCCAGGTCGAGCCGCTCGCCAGCGACCTCGAGCGCGTCGGCCTGGACCAGCCGATTCTCGAGGTAGAGCTGGCGCAGATACCACGAATGCATCGCGTGCGGCATGCGCGTCGTGTCCATGTTCCAGTACAGCACGTCGAAGGGCGGCGGCTTTTCACCATACAACCAGCCATGCACGACGTAGTGCCAGATGAGCGTGTTCGAGCGCAGCAGGCGGAAGGCGGTGGCCATCTCTCGCCCGTCGAGGTAGCCCGTGCGGGCCATGTTCTGCTCGAGCGAGCGCACGCTGGACTCGTCGACGAAGACCTCGATGTCGCCGGGCTTGTGAAAGTCCACCAGCGTGGTGAACAGCGTGAAATCGGCGACCGGCATCTCCTCGGCGACAAAGCGTCGGTTCGCCCAGGCCATGTACATGGTCAGCGCGGTGCCCCCGATGCAGTAGCCGACCGCGTGCACCCGGCGCGCACCGGTAAAGCCGCGGGCCGTCTCGACGATGGCATGAACCCCATTTTCCAGATAGTCGTCGAAGCGCGTGTTGCGCATGTCGGCACCGGGATTCTTCCAGCTCGTTATGAAGACGTCGAAGCCCTGGTCCAGGAGATAGCGCACCATGCTCTTGCGCGGTACCAGGTCGAGCACGTAGAACTTGTTAATCCAGGGCGTCACGATGACGATGGGTTCGGCATGGACGGTGGGTTGCGTCGGCGAGTAGTGGATGACCTCGAGCAGCTCGTTGCGAAAGACGACCGCCCCGGGGGTCGTTGCCAGGTTCTCGCCGACCTTGAAATCGTCGGGGCTGGTCATCCGCACCTCGCCCGCCTGCAGGTCGCCGAGCATCAGCTCCATGCCGCGCACCAGGCTCTCCCCGTTCGAGGTGAGGGCCTTGCGAATCGCCACCGGATTGGTCCAGAAGAAGTTCGTCGGCGAGACCGCATTGAGCCACTCGCGCCACCAGAACGCCGCGCGACGCCGCTCCTTGCCTGAGAGCCCGGGCGTGTCGTGCAGCATGTCCTGCATGTTGCGAGTGACGGCCAGGTACCACTCCTTGGCGAGGTCCCAGGTCGCCGTCTCCGTCCAGCTGGGATCGGCGAAACGCGCGTCGTCCGGATGCGGACGAATGGGGTCCGGATGCTGGGCACCGAGGCCGCGATACAGCGAGTGCCACTGCAGACGCCAAAGGTCTCCCGACAGTCGTGCCAGTCGCTGGCCGAGCTCCTGCGGGTGCGCGAGCCAGGCGAGCTGGGCATGTACGAGCGGTGCGGCCATGCCCATCGGGTCGACCGCGCCCTCGACCGAGTCGGTGATGTCATGCACCATCCGCCCAAGAGCGTTGGCGGGGTCCATCGGCTTTCGATTGGCCATCTCGGTTCCTCGTCCAACTCTGCGTGGCGGCGCCGCCTGGCAGCCGTTCATCGCAACAGGTCGTTCAATCCAGTGCGTAGTGCTCGCGCTGCTGCGCGATCGTCACGTTGTCCCAGCCTAATCTGCTGCCAATCGCATCGGCAAAGACTGCGGCGGCCCGTGGCTCGCCATGCACGACAAAGGTCCGGCGCGGCGGCGCTTCGAAGTGGGCCAGCCAATCAAGCAGCGCCGGCTGATCCGCGTGGGCGGACAAGCCACCGATCGTGCGGATCTCGGCCCTCACCGGCACGCGATCGCCAAACAGGCTCACGAAACGGGCCCCATCGACCAAGCGCCGCCCTAGTGTACCCGCGGCCTGAAACCCGCAGATGACGATGCTGCACTCCGGCCTGCCGATATTGTGGAGCAGGTGGTAGCGGATTCGGCCGGCCTCGCACATCCCGCTCGCCGAGATGATGACCAGGCCACCGCGTCGGGCGTTCAGGGCGATCGACTCGTCGACGTTGGCGATGAAGCGCAGCCGCACACGTTCGGGGTGTGCCCGCAGCCAGTCGCGCAGCTCGCGTGTGGGCTGATCCCAGAGGGCGTCGTGGCTGAGCGTCAGCTCGGTGACCGCGGACGCCATCGGCGAATCGACGACGATCTCGAGCCGCTCGAACCGTCCGCTGCGAACGAGCGCGGCGAGCACGAAGATGATCTCCTGCGTGCGTCCGACCGCAAAGGCGGGAATGATGACGTTGCCGCCACGGCGGCGCAGGGTGACATCGAGCACCTCCACCAACTCGTGCTCGGTCTCCTCCATCGGCCGGTGCGCCCGGTCGCCGTAGGTCGATTCGACCACCAGGACATCTGCGCGCGTGATCCGTGCCGGGTCGCGCAGAAGCGGGCGCATCGGCTGTCCGAGATCCCCCGTGAACACCAGGCGCCTGCGGCGGCCTGCGTCCTCCAGATCCATCTCGACGATGGCCGAGCCGAGAATATGACCAGCCTCACGCATTCGGCAGCGGACACCGGGGCCGGGCTGGAACTCGGTGTCGTAGTCGACCTTCACCAGCCGATCCAGACTCGCGCGCGCCTGCTCGACCGTATAGAGCGGCGCCGCATTCGACAGACTTCGCGCGTTGCGCGCGCGCCGCCGCCGATTGGCCCACTCGACTTCCTTTTCTTGAATGTGCGCCGAATCGAGCAGCATCACCGCGAGCAGGTCGACTGTCGCGGCGGTTGCGTAGATCGCCCCTCTATAGCCGAGAAGGACCAGTCGCGGAATCAATCCACTGTGGTCGAGGTGTGCGTGGGTGACCAGCACGAAATCGATCTTCCGGACGTCGAAGTCCAGGGCCCGAAAATTTCTCAGGGCAGCGTTTCGCCCGCCCTGGAACATCCCGCAATCGACCAGAAACGAGCCCCCATCGTGCTCGACGTGCGCGCACGAGCCGGTGACTTCGCCGGCCGCGCCGAGAAAGCTTATGTGCACCACCCGCCCACCTTTACGGCCTTGACCGAGCCGGCCGCTCCGGGAGCCTCCGGGATAGAGGCATGTCCAATGACTCGGAATACAGTATGATCAAAACGCTGATCGTCCCAATTCGCTGACATAGAGACAGAGCGCCCGAGCGCTCCGGGAGTATGTACATGTTCAAGCACGTTCTGGTCCCCATCGACGGATCGCCCCTTTCGGATGCCGCCATCGAGCGCGCCGTGTCCTTCTCCAAGGAGGCCGGAGCGCGCATCACGTTCTTTTATGCGCAGCCGGACTTCCCGATGCCGATCTACGGCGAGGGTGCACTCATCGACCCCACGACACCCGAGCAGTTCGCCAAGTCGGCCTCCGAAGAGGCACGCAAGATCCTGGACCGGGCCAAAGGCGCGGCCGATGCGGCGGGCGTGAATGCCGACACTGACACACTCGTGAACGAGGTGCCCTACGAGGGCATCATCGACGCCGCCGAACGCCACGGTTGCGATTTGATCTTCATGGCCTCGCATGGCCGTCGCGGCATCGCCGGATTTCTGCTTGGCAGTGAGACGCAGAAGGTACTCACGCACAGCAAGATTCCGGTGCTGGTGTACCGCTGAGCGTTCGCTCGCCGGCAACGGCGCACCGCCGGCGGCACGCGCCGCCGGCCAAGCACCTGAATGGCCGCGCACGCACCGCGTCAGCGTGCGTTGACGTCGGCGGGCCCCTGCTGCAGAAACAGCGTGAGCAGGCTCGATGCGGCGCAGACCAGCCAGAACGCCAGGAATCCGATCGAATAGGTCGCGATCAGCGAATACTCGACCGCCTCGCCGAACAGGTAGAGTTGCTGCGGATTGACGACGGTGAAGAAAACGACTTCGGCGATCCCGGCAACCAGGAACGACGGCCAGAGGACCAGAATCCACCTCAACATCGCATGCCTCCTGCTGTTCAGAGTTTGGCCCGCAGTCGCCACAGCGCTCAGGATTCGTAGGGCAGAATCCGGACTTCGCCCTCGGCCGGCAGATTGACCGAGCCCACGAGCCTCCAGGTACGCGACTCGTCCTCGATCTGCACCAGCCAGCGGCCGGTCGATAGCGGTGCGGTGCGTCCTGAAAACACGCCGTCCTTGCCCCGCAACAACAGCGTCTGGTCGAGACCGCCGCGCGTCGGATGGGCGATCGTCACGCGTACCGTCGGCGGAAGCGTCACCCCCTGCCCTGAACCGAGCCGGATCGACACCTCGTCGGTCCTGAAGCGCAGGTCTGCGGCCAGGCCCATGTCGGCCGCGCGCACCGAACGCGCGATGGTCTGGTCGATCGCCCGACCCTCACGGTAGTAATCGTCCACCACCAGGCCATCCCAGGTCGTGATGGCCAGGTAAAGAAGGATCGAGCCCGTCACGACGGCCGTGGCCGGCAAAGAGATGAGAAACCATGGCCAGGCCTGTCGGTACCAGGGCAGGACATCGCGCTCGGTGGCGAATCGGGACATTGGTGACTCCTTTATTGCGTCAGCAGAAACGTCGTGGCCTCGCGCACCCGCACGGAGGCATCGCCCACGACCTCGAGTTGGAAATGAATCTGGTTCGAGCCGAGCTCACCGGACTCGCGCGGCGCCCGCACCCGCACCGTGACCGATTCGGTGCCCGCGGCGGGCAGCGCGACCTCCTCGGAATTGGCGAGCCGGATGCCGTCGAGGCCCGACACCCCGATGCGCACCGTGCGCGGCACCTCCACCATGTTCATGATTTGCAGCCGATAGACGTTCTCGATCAAACCGTCGCCCACCTCTCGTGCCAGCACGGCCCGGTCCCGCAGGATGTCCATCCGCAGATCGGTGCGATTCGCCAGCCCCACCACCAGCGCAATGCAGATCGCCGCCAGTACCCCGCCGTACACAAGGGTGCGCGGGCGCGCCACGTGTTGCAGGATTTCGCGAGATCCCCAGTGTTTCTTGACCGCATTCTCGGTGGAGTATCGAATCAAGCCAGGCGGGTAGCTCATGCGCTCCATCACCTGATCGCATGCGTCGATACAGGCCGCACAGCCGATGCACTCGTACTGAAGTCCGTCGCGGATGTCGATGCCCGTCGGACAGACCTGCACGCAGATCCCACAATCCACACAGTCGCCGACACCCAAGGCACGGGGGTCTGCGCCTTTCCGGCGCGATCCGCGCGGCTCTCCACGCTCCTCGTCGTAGGTGATCACCAGCGTGTCCGGATCGAACATCACGCCCTGGAATCGCGCATACGGACACATGTACTTGCAGACCTGCTCGCGCAGCAAGCCTGCGAAGATGTACGTGAAAGCGCCGTAGAACAGGATCCAGAAGGTCTCCCACGGCCCGAACGAGAGGGTGGCAATCGCCACCAGCAACTCTTCGAGCGGCGAGAAATAGGCGACGAAGGTGAATCCGGTCCACAGCGACAGCAGCCCCCAGGCCCCGTACTTGGCCGAACGCAACCCGATGCGGCGGGCGTTCATCGGCCCCTCCTCGAGCTTGCGGCGCTTGTTGTGATCGCCCTCGATCTTCTCCTCTATCCACATGAACATCTCCGTATAGACGGTCTGCGGACAGGCGTATCCGCACCACAGTCGTCCGGCGACGGCGGTAAAGAAGAACAGCGCGTAGGCGGAGATGATCAGGATGATCGCGAGATAGAAGACATCCTGCGGCCAGAACACCCAGCCGAAAATGTAGAACTTACGCTCGGTCAGGTGGAAGAGCACCGCCTGCCGGTCGTTCCAGGTGAGCCACGGCAGGCCGTAGAAGACGAGCTGGGTGATCCACACCAGCGCCCAGCGCCAGCGGGCGAAAATGCCGGAAACCGAACGGACGTGCAGTTTTTGGCGCACCTCGTAGAGGCTGTCGCTTTCGGGGGCGACCGGCTTGATCGGCACTACGCGGGCTTTCTCCGATCGGGTCTTTTCCACCATGTTCCGTACATCCGTATATTCTGATACTACGCTTCAAAAATCCCCGGGACGTACCCGGGGACCGAAGGCCATGCAACGAGCCGCGCCGTTCAACGCCGGCTCAGGCTCCAGACGTAGGCGGTGAGCAAGTGCACTTTGTCCTCGCCCAGGAACTCGCCGAAGCCGGGCATGCGGTTCATGCGCCCCTGGTTGATGGTCTCGATGATGGACGCCTCGGACGAGCCCCACAGCCAGTTGTTGTCGGTGAGATCCGGCGCACCGAGCATCGGATTGCCCTTCGCTTCGACGCCGTGGCAGGCCGAGCAGTTCTGCTGAAACAAGTCGGCACCGCGCTGGGCACGCAGCGAATCGTGGGCGAGTCCGTTGAGCGAGCGCACGTAGTTCGCAACATCCCTCACGCCTTCACCGCCGAGTGCTGTCCCGAGCGCCGGCATCACACCGGTGCGGCCGTTGGTGATGGTCGCGCTGATCGCCGCGGGCTCGCCACCCCAGTGCCAGCCACCGTCGGTCAGGTTGGGAAAACCCCGCGCTCCGCGGGCGTCGGAACCGTGACACTGCGCGCAGTAGGTCAGAAACAGGCGGCGCCCCATACCCTGCGCCTCGGCATCGGCCGCCACGGCGGCGACGTCCATGTCGCGATACTTGGCGAAGATTGGGCCGAAACGCTCCTCGGCGCGCTGAATCTCGGCTTCGTACTGGCCTACCGAACTCCACCCGAGCGCACCCTGAACACGGCCAAAACCGGGATAGAGGGCGAGATAGACGATCGAGAAGATCAGCGTGATCCAGAAGAGGTAGAGCCACCAGCGCGGCAGCGGATTGTTGTACTCGGCGAGATCCTCGTCCCAGACGTGGCCGTGAAGTTCCACCGGCCCGGACTCACGTTTGTTGTTGGAAAGCAGAACAAATAGACAGAACGCCAGACTCAGGCCCACCAGGACCATGACGTAGAGGTTCCAGAAACCGCTCAGGTCAGCCATTTTCTTATCCTTCCTTGGATTGCCGGCTGCGCGGAGCAGCCGGCATATCGTCATCGGCAAAGGGAAGCTGCGCCGCTTCGTCGAATCCCGCCTTCGCGTGCTTGCTCCAGGCCCAGACGCAGATACCCAGGAAGCAGAGCAGGCCGAGCACCGTCACGAGGCTGCGAAAGTCGTTGATGTCCACGAGGCGTCTCCCGTCTTCACTTGAAGTTGGACAGCGCAAGGCCCAGACCCTGCAGGTAGGCGATGATGGCGTCCATCTCGGTCTTGCCCTCGAGCGCTGCCCGCGCACCGGCGATCTCTTCGTCGGTGTAGGGGTGTCCCAGCGCACGCAGCCGCTGCATCTTGGTCTCGATGGTACGCAGATCGTGATTGCCGATCGGCCGCTCGAGCCAGGGGAACGCCGGCATGTTGGATTCCGGCACGACATCGCGCGGATTGATCAGGTGCACGCGGTGCCACTCGTCGGAGTAGCGTCCGCCGACGCGATGCAGATCCGGACCCGTGCGCTTGGAGCCCCACTGGAACGGGCGGTCGTAGATGAACTCGCCCGCGACCGAGTAGTGGCCGTAGCGCTCGGTTTCGGCGCGGAACGGACGGATCATCTGCGAGTGGCAGTTGTAGCAGCCCTCGCGCACGTAGATGTCGCGCCCGGTCAACTGCAGCGGCGGATAGGGCTTGATGTCGAGCGGGTTGCCCTGGCGGTCGATCGGCTTGGTCAGCGTCTTCTGGAAGAACAGCGGCACGATTTCGACGAGGCCGCCGACGCTCACCGTGAGCAGCGTCAGCACAATCATCAGGCCGACGCTGCGTTCGATCAGATCATGTTTGGACTTGGCCATTTTCTCTCTTCTCCTGTCAGGCGTGGGCAGCGGCCGGCTCGACCACCGGCGCGTTGTAGGCCTTCTGGCCCGACATCGTCTTCACCATGTTGTAGAACATGATGAACATACCCACGAGGAACAGGATGCCGCCCACCAGACGGATGGTCCAGAACGGATAGCTCGCCTTCACGCTCTCGATGAACGAGTAGGTCAGCGTGCCGTCGACGTTGGTCGCGCGCCACATCAGCCCCTGCATCACCCCGGCGATCCACATCGAGGCGATGTAGAGCACGATCCCTATGGTGGCGATCCAGAAGTGCGTCGTGATGAGCCTGGTCGAATACATCTCGGTCTTGCCGACCATGCGCGGGATCAGGTAGTACATCGAGCCGATCGAGATCATCGCGACCCAGCCCAGTGCGCCCGAATGCACGTGTCCGACCGTCCAGTCGGTGTAGTGCGACAGGGCGTTCACCGTCTTGATCGACATCATCGGGCCTTCGAAGGTCGACAT
>JARFTX010000054.1 GCA_029289265.1 Gammaproteobacteria bacterium | reverse complement strand
CGACGTCGGCGCCGGCGCCGATCGCGATGCCGACGTTGGCCTGCTTGAGCGCCGGTGCGTCGTTGATGCCGTCGCCGACCATCGCGACGCGCGGACCATGGCGGTCCTGCAGGCGCCGGATCGCGTCGACCTTGCCTTCGGGCAGCACGCCCGCCATCACCTCGTCGACACCAACCTGCGCGGCGACGAAGCGCGCCGTGCGCTCGTTGTCGCCGGTGACCATCACCACCTGGATGCCGAGTTCGTGCAGTGCGGCGATGGCTGCCTTCGAGTCGGCCTTGACGGTGTCGGCGACCGCGACGATGCCGGCTGCACGGGCGTCGATCGCGACCAGCATCGCGGTCTTGCCGTCGTTCTCGAAGCCCTTCAGGGCGTCCTCGAGCAGCCCGTAGTCGATTTCCGCCTCGTCGAGCATGCGCCGACTGCCGACACGCACGAACTGGCCATCGGCCTCGCCCTGCACGCCGCGCGCGGTCACGGCCTTGAAGGCCTCGACCGTCGGCACTTCGACGCCGCGTGCGCGCGCGCCGCCCACGATCGCCTGGCCGAGCGGATGCTCGGAGCCGGCCTCCACCGCGGCGGCGGCACGCAGCACCGCCGCCTCGTCGAAGCCCGCGGCCGCGACGACGTCGGTCAGCGCCGGTTTGCCTTCGGTAATCGTGCCGGTCTTGTCGAGCACGACGACACGGATGTCCTTCAGCGTCTGGATCGCCTCGCCGGAGCGGATCAGGATGCCGCGTTCGGCACCCAGGCCGGAACCCACCATCAGCGCGGTCGGCGTCGCGAGCCCGAGTGCGCACGGGCAGGCGATCACGAGCACCGCGACGGCGGAGAGCGTGCCAACCATGAGGGGCGTGAGCTGAGGATTGACCCACGGCAGGAAGCCCGCGCCCCAGTCGAGCACCGGCTGCAGGCTCGCGCCGATCGCGAGCCACATCACGAAGCTGGCGACGCTGATTACAATCACCGCTGGCACGAACTGGCCGGTGACGCGGTCGGCGAATTCCTGGATCGGCACCTTCGAGCCCTGGGCCTGCTCGACCAGGCGGATGACCTGCGACAGGAAAGTATCCGCGCCGACGCGTGTCGCGCGGATCTTGAGCAGGCCTTCCTTATTGATCGTCGCGCCGATCACCGTGTCGCCGGGACCTTTTTCGACCGGTACCGACTCGCCTGTCGCGATCGACTCGTCGAGGTGGCTCGCGCCCTCGACGATCTCGCCGTCGGTCGGTACCTTCGCCCCGGGGCGCACGACCATCACGTCGCCGACCTGGAGTTCGGCGACCGGCACCTCGACCTCACCGCCCTCGCGCAGCACCGACGCGGTCTTCGCGCCGAGGGTGAGCAACTTCTTGATCGCCTGCGAGGCGCGACCTTTCGCACGCGTTTCGAGGTAGCGGCCGAGCAGGTGAAAAGTCATGATCGTCGCCGCCATCTCGATGAACGAGGTCATCGGATAGACGAATCCGATCAGGCCGATCAGATACGGCGGCAGGCTGCCGAGCGAGATCAGCACGTCCATGTTGGCGGTGCGGTTCTTCAGCGAACGCCACGCCGAGCGGTGCGTCGCCAGTCCGCCGGCCGTGAACACGACCGGGAAGGCGAGCACCGCGACGATCGCCAGGTAGCCCGGGATAGGCCGCCAGAACATGTGCGGCGCCATGATCAGCATGATGAGCGTGGTCGGCACCGCCGCGATCCAGAGGCGCTTCCAGGCGAGCGCGAGATAGCGCTCCTCCGATTCGGCCTCGCCCGACGGGCGCGCGGGTCGGCCGGCCGAGGTCTCCTCGACGGCATCGACGTCGTAGCCGGCGCGCTCGACCGCGCTGCGAATATCGGCAGGCTGGGTCTGCGCGGGATCGAATGCTACGGTCACGCGGTGATTGGCGATGTTGGTGCCGACCTCGCCGATGCCCGGCAAGCGCCGGATCGAACTCGACACCAGCCCGGCGCAGTGGTTGCTGCCCATGCCGGGGACGGTGAGGACTATGCTCTCTGAGAGTCGTGCGTCGGCGACCGCGGCGTGCGGTGTCGTCGACAGTGCTCGGGCGGTGCTCATGATCGCGCTCCCTGAATTGGTCCCGACTGCTATGACTTTCCAATCAGCATAGGCGCTGGGCTCTTACCCACAGATGACCGGAGCATTACAGAGCTGTAAGTTTGCGCGGGTGCGATGGGCAGCGCCGGCCTGCCCGGACTTGATCGGATCAGGCGGTCGCGCGCCGCCGGGGCGGGCCGGAGTGTCGTTTCGGCGTGCCGGTGGACCGGGGAAACAGCGCCGCCTCGATCATGGGGGTGCCGCGCAGTCGGACAAGGTGCCTGAGCTTCAGGTAGCGACTGCGGAAATCGGGCAGGAGGTACGTGTCCTTCCGGCGCATTGCGATCTGGTCGAGGAGCGTCTCGGCCTCATCCAGGTCCTGCCGCTGAGCGTCGGTCTCGATGAGCACGATGCGCCGGCGCAACGTCCGCCGCCCCTCGACGTCGACCACAAAGGCGCTGCGGAAATCGCAACGGGCCGGGTCGACGGCCAGAAGCTCGCGGGCGGTAAGACCCAACGCCCGACCCAGCTTGAGTCTTGCGCCGAGTTCCGCATCCTTTCGTTCCACTGCCGCAATGAAAGCTGACCACGCTTGCGTGTCATTCGTCATGGAGGGAGGAACCTCGCGCACGATGCGCCTTAGATGCTCGCGCGCTTCGTCAAAGCCCTGCTGTGCCGCAGACGATAGAAAGGTCGCCGCAGCGAGATCGAGTGTCTGAGGATCGATGTCGTCGAATTTGAGACCATGGCCGTATTCGATCGCCCGGATGAGCAACTTTCCCGCCTTCAGGCAGGCCTCGCCATGACCGAGACGGGCTGCCCTGAATAGCCATTGCCGGGCGCGCCGACCGTCCCTTACCCCCAATGCCGAATGGCGGTGCAACGTGGCCAGCACAAAGGCGGCCTCCCGCGAGCCGCGGTTCGCCGGGATTTCGAGCCACCGGGCGGCTTTCTTGAGATTGCGCCTGTGCCCTGCAGAGCCTGTGGCGAGACGCAGGCCGAGCAACTCACAGGCATTGAGATGTCCGGCTTCGGCAGCCGTCTCGAGCATCGCATCGTCGGGCTGACCGAACAGCGCCCCCAGGAGGCCAAGCCTGTAACACACCTCCGCGTCGTAACTTTCAGCGCAGCATCGATACCAGTGGCGCGCGAGTTGGGGCTCGCGCTCTTTCCAGTAGTGATCGGCGAGCAGCCGCGCTACCTCCCTGTGGCCGTGCCGAAAGCTTTGCTCGAGCATGCGAATGCCGACAGCTTCGTCGCTCTGGCCGGTCGGCGCGCCAAGCAGCAGTCTGCCAAGATCGCGCGCAGCCTCGGCATCGCCCGCATCCGCTGCTTCCGTGAGCAGCGCTCGAACATCGGCCGGGATCGGTGCCGGCGCTATGGCGCGCGCCTCCTCGAGCATCCATTGCGCCAGCTTGCGCTTGGCGGGAACCGAGCCAGCTGTCGCCGACTGCTTAAACCAGTCGCGGAGCATCGGGTCACGATCCGCTGCATCCACCGAAATCCTGTCCCCGATTGTGCGTACCGCCGCCTCGTGGCCTTGTCTTGCCGCACTCCTCAGCCAGCGATAAGCAGTGCGCTCGTGTGCCGGAAGCCCCTCGCCTCCGTCAAGGTACACGCAACCCAACTTGAACTGGCTTTCCGGGTCGCCGCGCTGGGCAAGCCTCATCACGGCCAGGATGGCTTTGCTTGCCATTGTCGATTTCGTAGGGGTCGCTGAACCGGGGCGCCTACCACCTTGCGGGTGTGTTGCCTGATGCTAATGGCGCGGAACGTTCGGTTTCCACCACGATTGCGCCCACCATGCCCGCCTGATAGTGGCCCGGGATCAAGCAGGCGAACTCGAATCGTCCCGTGCGGTTGAATGTCCATGTCATCTCCGCGTCATCGCCCGGCGCGACGTGCGTCATCCACGGTTCGTCGTGCTCCATTCCTGGATGCTTGGCCATCATTGCTGCATGCTCATCGAGTGTTTCCCGAGTACCGATTACCATTTCGTGGAGCACGCTGCCGTCGTTGTGCACGATGAATCTGACCGTTTCGCCTTCGCGCACGGTAATCCCGTCCGGGGTGAAGCGCATCGCGTCGTTCATTCGAACCACAATCATCCGGTTGGCCTTCTCCGGATCGCCGGCGATGCCCCAAGGCTGCTGGAGGGAGGCTGCTGTCGTGGTGCGCGGGGCCGGGTCATGTGTGACGCCGTGCGCGAACGCGGGCGGAACGGTGCCGAGCAATGCGGCAGCAAATATGAACCGATGACTCGGATTCATGGGGGCTCTCCAGGGGCGAACTCTGTTTGGCAAGCTTCGCACGGTGTTCTCGCAAAAGTCGGACGTAAAAGTGGCGAAAGTGTGGAGGTGCATGCGCCTGATTCAGTGGCGATCGAATTTCGTCCGCTACCGCGCACAGTGTCTCAGCACCGGTCCGAATGGCTTGTTCAGCCTGTCGGTTCGGCGAGGAGGTCGTGCAGGGAGCGCACGTGCGGCCAGCCGCCCAAGCGGTCCACGGCGTTCGGAGTACCCGGAGCGCGTTCACAAGAGCGGGAGAATCGCGTGATACTTCTTGAAGCGAGGGTCAAGACAATGAAGCGCATCTGGAATATCGACAGGTGCGATCGTCATGGAGTCCTCACCGTATGTCCTTTACGTTACTGCCGATGAGCTTGCTGCACGCAGGTTCGGGCAGGCTCTGGCAGGCGCGTCGCCGCGGTCGAGATGGTCCTGGACCCGTCCGGAGTCCTTGATCGATCGCCACGCGTTGGACTGCTGCACTGCGATGCTGATTGACAGTCCCTCGCTGGGGGCCGCGGTGGTCGAGGTCTTACAACGCGTCCGTTGGCTCGGCTTCGACCGCCTCGTCCTTCTCTGCGGGTTTTCCGGTTCCGAGCTAGACCGCGTGTTGGCGATCAGCGCAGGTGCGAACGCGGTCGAAGGCGACGCATTGCCGCTCACCAGGCTGGTTGGCTGGTGCGGCATCGCAGGGCAACCGGCTTTGGACGCGAACGGACCGTCGGTCAGGCTCACGCATCCACGAGATCGTCGCAGCGGCGCCGCGATGGCAACTCCTGCGTCGGTAGCAGGCTGAGATGTGGCGACCTGGAGCACCAGGTGCTGATGGCGGCCCTGACCGGATCGTAATGTTGCGATCATGGCCCGGTAAGGGCGACTCGACCAAACTAAGCCTCCCGGTAGAACGTGAAGGAGTCTCGTCTTGCGCGCTGAGTTACGTATCCGGCGGTCCTCGCGAGCCGAGACAAAACTTACCCGAGCGTTGGCATCGCAGCGGAAGAATCCGCGCAATTGGTGCGATGCGCGGAGTTGAGGGCGGGCCATCGGCCAACGGGGTAGTCGGTCGGCCAGAAGCGGATGGTGCGAAGACCATGCAGTCGATGCTTTCATCGGCGGTCTGTTTCGGAGAGGCCGCGCAGGGAGTTCCTGCGCGGCGGATTCTCCTCGTCGAGGACGTTTCAGATCTGGCCGACGCCATGGCCCAGCGTCTGCACGAAGTCGCGCGGGAGGTGAGTGTCTGCGGAGACGGGCGCGCGGCGCTCGAGTCACTGCTCCGGGACTCTCCGGATCTGGTGATTCTCGACATCGGCTTGCCTGGCCTGAACGGGCTCGAGATCTGCCGAGCACTCCGTGCCGCTGGCAATTCAACGCTCGTACTTATGCTCTCGGGCAGAGGCAGCGAGCTTGACCGGGTCGTCGGACTCGAGTTCGGCGCCGATGACTACATGGTCAAACCGTTCAGTATGCTGGAGTTGCTAGCTCGGGTGCGGGCGCTCTTTCGGCGCATCGATGCGAAGCATGTCGCCACTGGCTGCGATTTCGGGATTCGCGCAGCCGGTCTCGTCATCGACGTGGCGGCGCGAAAGGTTACACGCGACGGGCACCAGATCGAGCTTACCGAGAAGGAGTTCGATCTGCTACACGTGTTTGCCGCGAACCCAGGCCGCGTGTTCTCCAGGGCGCGGCTGCTCGATCTTGCATGGGGGCACGGCAACAGCGTCTATGAATACACGGTCACCTCGCACATCAATCGACTGCGCCGCAAGATCGAACCCGATGCCGCCCATCCGAGAATCATCCAGACGGTCTGGGGGCTCGGCTATCGCTTCAACCACGACGCATTCTGAACGTGCGCCTGATTCCGCGTTCATTGTTCGGGCGGCTCGTCCTCGCCCTGGTCGGCTACGGCGCCGCGGTCGTACTCGCCTTCGCGGTGATCGCCGAACTGACCCACTCGCGATTCCACCTCAGGGCCACGCAATCGCAGGCTTTCGGTTGGGCGGGCGAGATCGTAGCCCGCCACCCTGATCTTGCGGCATTGACGATTACGGGCGAACGGGGACGCGCGGCAGTCGAGGCGACTTTGAAACGCATCGGTGAGAGCAATCCCGGAGCAGCGCTGTACCTCGTTGGGCGCAATGGAGACATCCTCGCGGCATCTGTTCCCGGGTCGCGGATCGTCGCCTCGTGGCTGGATGCCGAATCCATCGAGGCGTTGGTCGATGGTTCCGCCATGTTGCCGTTGATGATTTCGGATCCATTGGATCCTGCCGTGCCGCGCATCTTTTCCGCTGCGCGGGTGGGCTCCGGCAGCCTTGCCTCGTCGTACCTCGTGATGTTGTTGCTCGGCCCCGATACGCGCGGCTTTCTTGCGACACACACCGACTTCCTGCTTTCCGATTCGCTGGCAATGGCCGTCGGCGTGACGTTACCGGCGCTTGCCACGGCGGTGGTTCTTCTGTTCATCATTGTTCGGCCGGTCCGCCGCATCACGAAAACGCTGTCCAACCTCGAGCGGGAAGAACTGGGGCTCACAAGCGACGACGGGGCGGCGGGTGCCGTACTGTCCGAACTGGATCAGGTGAGTGAGGATGTCGAGGTCATGGCGCGAAAAATCGGCGACCTACTGAAAAAACTAAGGGAGGACGACAAGACTCTTCGTGAGTTATTCGCGGGCTTGTCTCACGACCTCAGAACACCCTTGACTGTGCTGGAAGATTGCATTGAGCGCCTGACGTCGCGGGACGAGCGATCGCCCATATCGGCAGACGAATCCAGCGAGCTCATTGATGTCGTTGCGGTTCAAGTACGATCTCTTTCGCGCATGATTGCGTCACAGTTCGAACTGGCGAGCCTTCAGCGGGCCGAGTATCGCATTCGCTCTGAGCCGTTCTTCATAGCCGACCTCGTAAACGATGTTGCGATGAAATTTAGCGCACGGGCAATTGCGCGAGGCCTGAAGCTGGAGGTGCTGGGCAAGTCAGCGAGGTCCCTGGTGTACGCTGATGTCATGCTAATCGAACGAGTGCTGGACAATTTGATCAGTAATGCCGTCCGTCATGCCAAGGGCGCAACGTGCATCCGCATCGAGATCGTGGACGGGGCCACGTCCGTGAAGGTCGCTGTCTGCGACGACGGGCCGGGCCTACCGAGAGAGTGGCGCGAGCGGCTCGCGTGTTCCGCCCAGTCCGTACCCGATTGGCGGATGGAGTCGGCGAGACACGTTGGCCTTGGCCTCGGGATCGTACGCAGAATCCTAGAGCTGCATGGAAGCTGCCTTGTTCTAGAGGAAACCGGTGAACGTGGTACCCGCCTCGGATTTTCGCTACGGCGAGTCTGATCGTCAGCGAACTCGGCATTGAAGCGCGCAGCGCAATTGCCGCCGTGGGCCTCTCATTAGATCCCGGCGCGACGCTGCATCATGCGAATGTAGGCGGTGACGCGGGCGACGTCGTCGGGCGTGAGGCCAGGAACCGGCAGCACGTCGCCAAGTTGACATGGTGGGCGCACGGCACAGCCGGCCGCGACTTGGAAGGTCGCCGCGATGTGGCGCAAGGTTTGTAGATGCGATGCACGGCGGCCCGTCGGCGGGGTTGCCCGCGCGGTTCGCGCCGTCGCATGTGCTGGGGGGCGCTTCGACGCGTGCCGAGACGCAACCGAGCGAGCATCCATGAGCAGGGCGAAGCAGGAGAGGGCGGGTCTCCTTGTCATGCAGAATCTCACGGGTTCGATCAGAGGCTCGCTTGACCGGCGGGGGCAGGAGCCGCGTCGGAGACAGTGCGCCTGCGCTGCCGCTTCAGTTCCCACTGCTTGGCGAGCGCGTAGATCGCCGGGATCACGATGAGCGTCAGGATGGTCGAGGAGACCATGCCGCCGACCATCGGCGCGGCGATGCGGCGCATTACCTCGCTGCCGGTGCCCGTGCTCCACATGATCGGCAGCAGACCGGCGATGACGGTGACGGTAGTCATCATCTTCGGGCGCACGCGCCCCACCGCGCCTTCCATCACGGCGGCGTAGAGGTCGGCCGGGCCGGGGTCGCGGCCCTCGGCCGCGCAGCGCGCCTGCGCCTCGCGCCAGGCGTGGTCGAGGTAGATCAGCATCACGACGCCGGTCTCGGCGGCGACCCCGGCGAGCGCGATGAAACCGACCGCGACCGCGACGCTCAGGTTGTAGCCGAGCCACCACATCAGCCAGACGCCGCCCACGAGCGCGAACGGCACCGACAGCATCACGATCAGCGTCTCGGTGAGACGCCGGAAGTTCAGGTACAGCAGCACGAAAATCAGCGCGAGCGTGACCGGCACGACCACGACGAGCTTCTCCTTCGCGCGCTCCATGTACTCGTACTGGCCGCTCCAGACCGCGTAGGTGCCGGGGGCGAACTCGACCTGCTCGGCGACGGCCTGCTGCGCGCGTGCGACGAACGCACCGAGATCGCTCTCGCGCGTGTCGACGAACACGTAGGCGACGAGCAGACCGTTCTCGGTGCGGATCGCGGGTGCCCCGCCCTGGATCGCGATGTCGGCGACCTGACCGAGCGGCACCATGCCGCCCGGTGTCGTCACGAACACCTCGGAGGCGATGCGCTGCGGATCGTCGCGCAGGTCGCGCGGATAGCGCACGCTCACGCCGTAGCGTTCGAGTCCTTCGACCGTGGTCGTGACCATCTCGCCGCCGAGCGCGTTGGCGACCATCTCGAGGAAGGTGTCCATGCCGATGCCGTAGCGCGCGAGCCGGTCGCGACGCGGTTCAATGTCGAGGTAGTAGCCGCCGGTGACGCGCTCCGCGTAGGCGCTCGAGGTGCCCGGCGCCGAGCGCACGGCCGCTTCGACCTCGCGCGCCATGCGCTCGATGGTCGGCAGATCGCGACCGAACACCTTGACCCCGATCGGCGTGCGAATGCCCGTCGACAGCATGTCGATTCGCGCCTTGATCGGCATCGTCCAGGAGTTCGCGAGCCCCGGAAACTGCAGCGCCGCATCCATCTCCGCGATCAGCGAGTCGACCGTCGTGCCCGGGCGCCACTGCGCCTCGGGCTTGAGGTTGATGATGGTCTCGAACATCTCGAGCGGGGCCGGGTCGGTCGCCGATTCGGCGCGGCCGGCCTTGCCGTACACGGATTCGACCTCGGGAAAGGTCTTGATGATGCGATTCGTCGTCGCCAGCAGCCGCCCGGCCTCGGTCACCGACATCCCGGGCAGCGAGGCCGGCATGTAGAAGAGCGTGCCTTCGTTGAGGGTCGGCATGAACTCGGAGCCAAGCCGGCTGGCCGGATAAATCGTGACGGCCATCGTCGCGGCGGCGACGACGATCGTCAGCCACTTGAAGCGCATGACGCCGCGGATCATCGGGCGGTACGACCAGATCAGGAACCGGTTCACGGGATTTCGCGCCTCGGGCATGATGCGCCCGCGCACGAAGTACAGCATCAGGACCGGCACGAGCGTGACCGACAGGAGTGCGGAACCGGCCATCGCGAAGGTCTTGGTGAAGGCGAGCGGCGAGAACAGCCGCCCCTCCTGGCCCTCGAGCGCGAATACCGGCAGGAACGAAACCGTGATGATCAGCAGCGAGAAGAACAGCGCCGGGCCGACCTCGCGGCACGCGCCGATGAGCGTGCGCCGCCGATCGGCGTCGGAGGCGTCGGGCGGCAGGTGCTCGAGACGCTTGTGGGCGTTCTCGATCATCACGATCGCCGCATCGACCATCGCCCCGATCGCGATCGCGATGCCGCCCAGGCTCATGATGTTGGAGCCGATGCCGAGCCAGTTCATCGCCATGAAGGCGATCAGGATGCCCAGCGGCAGCGTGACGATCGCGACCAGCGCGCTCCTGACGTGCAGCAGGAAGATGATGCACACCGCGGCGACGATGAGGCTTTCCTCGAAGAGCGTCCATTTGAGCGTGTCGATTGCGCGCTCGATCAGTTCCGAGCGGTCGTAGACGGGCACGATCTCGGTGCCGGCCGGCAGCCCCGGCGCAATCTCGGCGATCTTTTTCTTGACGTTGGCGATGACGTCGAGCGCGTTCTCGCCAAAGCGGGCCATGACGATGCCCGAGGCGACTTCGCCCTCGCCGTTGAGTTCGGTGATGCCGCGCCGCTCGGCCGGCACCAGTTCGACGCGACCGACGTCGCGCACGAGCACGGGTGTGCCGCCCTCGCTCCTCAGCACGAGCGCCTCGATGTCCTCGATGCCGCGCAGATAGCCGCGTCCGCGCACCATGTATTCGCGTTCGGCCATCTCGACGACGCGTCCGCCGACGTCGCGGTTGGAGTCGCGGATGGCACGCGTGACCTCCTCGAGGCCGATGCCGTAGGTCGCTAGGCGGTGCGGGTCGACGGTGACCTGGTACTCCCTGACGAAGCCGCCCAGGCTGGCTACTTCGGAGACGCCCTGAGCCTGGCTGAGCTGGTAACGCACGAACCAGTCCTGCAGACTGCGCGTCTCGGCGAGCGACTGATCCTCGCCGGTGATCGCGTATTGGTAGACCCAGCCGACGCCGGTGGCATCAGGGCCGATCTGCGGCGATACCCCCGCCGGCAGGCGCCCCGCGGCCGAGCTCAGGTATTCGAGCACGCGCGAGCGCGCCCAGTAGATGTCGGTGCCGTCCTCGAAGATCACATAGACAAAGGAGGCGCCGAACATCGAGAAGCCGCGCACGACCTTCGCTTTCGGTACCGACAGCATCGCCGTCGTGAGCGGATAGGTGACCTGGTCCTCGACGACCTGCGGGGCCTGCCCGGGGTACTGCGTGAACACGATCACCTGTACGTCGGAGAGATCCGGCAGCGCATCGAGCGGCGTGTTCTTGATCGCGTAGATTCCACCCGCGGTCAGGAACAGCGCCGCCAGGATGACGAGGAAGGCGTTGCGCGCCGACCATTGGATGATGCGATCGAGCATGTCAGTGGCCCCTGTGCGCGTCCGCGCCCTCTGCGTTCCCTCCGGCTTCGATGCGCGTCACCGCGAATTCGCCCGGGCCACGCTGTTCGAACTCGAAGCGGATCGCACTGCCCGGCGCGAAGCCCTGCACCACATCGGGCGAAGCGAGATCGAAGTCCATCGTCATTGCCGGCCACTGCAGCTCGGGGATCTCCGGATGCGTGACGGTAATCGACTGGCCGTCCGCTTCGATCGCCTCGAGCGTGCCGGTGCTCGCATAGACCGGGGGCGTGTCCTCGGGATCGTCGGCGCTTGCGGTGAAGGCCGCGAGGGCCGCGCGCAGGTTGCTCTCGGAGTCGATGAGGAAGTTCGCCGACACGACGACGCGGTCGCCGTCGTTGACGCCTTCGGTGATCTCGATGCGGTCGGCCCCGCGCTGGCCGACCTTGACCGGCTGCGGCCGGAAGCGGCCCTCGCCCTCGGCGAGCAGCACGACCTGGCGCTCGCCGCTGTCGATGAGCGCCGATCGCGGAACCGTCAGCACCGGTTTGGCGCGACCGGCATCGACCTCTGCATGCGCGAACAGGCCAGGACGCAAGAGACCATCGGGATTGTCGAGTTCGAGGCGGATCGGTGCGGTGCGGGTCGCCGCCTCGAGCGTCGGATAGATGTAGGCCACCCGCGCCGCAAAGCTGCGCCCCGGGAAGGCGTCGAGCGTCACGGTGGCGGGCTGGCCGGGGGCGATGCGGGCGAGGTCGCGCTCGTAGACGTCGGCGAGCACCCACACCTTGGAGAGGTCGGCGATGCGGTAGAGCGCCTCGCCGGGCATGAAGCGCATGCCGGCGACTGCGCGCATCTCGAGCACCACGCCGTTGGCCGGCGAGGTGAAGGTGAAGCGCCCGCCGGCGGGTTGCGCGCCGGGCGGCAGCGCCATCTGCCAGTTGGTGACGCGCGAGCGCGTTGCCTCGGCCAGCCGCGCCGCGGCCGCGGCGGCGAGGGGATCGGCGCCGGCCGTGTCGCGGCCGAGCCGCTCGGCGATCTTCAGCTCCTCGCTCGCCGACAGCAGCTCCGGGCTGTAGACCGAGAACAGCGGCTGGCCGCGTCGCACCGGGTCGCCGGTCGCGTTGACGTGCAGGCGCTCGATCCAGCCTTCGAAGCGGGGGGCGACGTCGATCAGGGTGCGCTCGTTCACGGCAACGCGGCCCACGAGCCGGATGGGTTCCTCGAGCGCATGGCGCTCGACCGGGGCGGTGCGCACCCCGAGCGTCTGCAGCCGCGCCGGACTCACGGTCACCGCGCCGACGTCGCTGGTCTCCTCGCCTTCATAGACCGGGATGTAGTCCATGCCCATCGAGTCCTTCTTCGGCACCGGCGAGATGTCGGGCAGGCCCATCGGGTTGCGGTAGTAGAGGACGCGGCGCTCGCCGGCTCCGGCTTCCGAGCCCGGCACGGCGGTGATCGCCGCGTGGCCGCCGTGGTCGCCGCCCTGGCTTCCGTACCAGTAGCCTCCATAGAGGGCGACGGCGGCGGCGACCACGGTCAGGGTGAGTTGCGCTCCGGTCTTCACAGCGTTTCTCCGACGAGTTTTTCGATTTCGAACAGGGCGAGCCGCGTCTCGACGTCGGCCTCGAGCAGCGTGAACCAGGTGTCGATCAGCTCGCGCTCGGCCTCGAGCACGCTGTCGAAATCGACGCGCGCGGTCTCGAAGGCGGCGCGGGTCGCGTCGCGCGTCGCCTCCGCCTGAGGCAGCAGCACGCCGCGCAGCAGGCGCAGCGTCTCCCGGCCGGCACGGTATTGCGCGTGCGCGCGACCGAGATCGCCGAGCAGGCGCGCCTCGGCCGCGGCGCGGCGCGCGTCGGCGGCTTCCACCATGCGCTCGGCCTCGCGCTCGCGGCCCCGGCGGGCGGACTGCTGGAGCGGGATCATGACCTCGAACATCACGTCCCAGGATTCGCGGCCCGAGCGCGGGCGGTTGTAGGTCAGGCCGACGCCGAAGTCCGGGTAGCGGTCGCGAAAGGTGCGGTCGCGCTCCAGGCGGGCGGCGTCGATGCCGTGCGCCTCGGCCGCCAGGCCCGGGTTGCGCATGCGGGCCCGTTCGACGAGCTCGGCCAGTGCCAGGACGTCGTCCGGCGCAGGCAGCTCGGCCGGTTCGGCGAGCGGCGCATCCGGGGCGCGCGCGAGCAGCGCGTTGAGCGCGGCGCTGGTCGAAGCGCGGCGCTGCTCCACCGCGACCAGCGCGAGGCGCTGCGCGGTGATCTCGCGCTGCGCGCGCAGCACCGCCTGCTGCTCGACCAGCCCCAGGCGATAGCGCGCCAGGGTGGTCGCCTCGAGGCCCTCGAGCAGTGCCAGCGCCTCGCGGTTGAGCGCGGCTTCGCGCGAGGCGGCGTAGTGACGCAGCCAGGCCTCCTTGATCTCGGTGGCGAGCTCCAGCCAGGCGGCGTCGCGCGCGGCGTCGCTCCGGGCCGCCTGCGCCGCGGCGGCGCGGCTGTCCAGTTCGCGCTTGCCCCAGCCCGGCAGCGGCTGCGAGATGCGGTAGCGGGTCTCGCCGACCTCGCCGGGGATGAGCGTCGTCGGGCCGCCGCGCATGGTGTTGGTGGCATCCATCAGCTCGATCTGGAAGGTCGGATCGGGCAGCGCCCCGGCCGGGCCGACGCGCTCGTGCGCGGCCAGCGCTTCGAGGCGCTCGACGGCAAAGCCGGGGTTGTGGGTGCGGGCGTAGTCGAGCAGCCCGTCCAGGTCGGCCCCGAGCGGGGCGGTGTCGGCCTGGACGGCGCCGGCCGCGGCGAACGCCAGGGCGAGAATCGCAGCCGCGCGCAACCGGCGAACTGACGGGGTCATGGGGTTGGGACTCCGGGCGGGGATGGGGGGCGGCGTACGGCGGTGACTGGGCGCCATCGGCAGATTCGCCGACGCGGGCGGACGCATTGCCCGGCCCGCCGCTCCTTCCTGCCCCGCCGTGCCGCCGGGCGCTTCTTATTCGGCCGCTTCCAACGCCGTCACCGTGAAGGTGCCGCTCACGCGGTCGGCGCTGAAGCGGATCTTGTCGCCGGCCTCGAGTCCGTCGAGCATCGCCGCGTCGGCGACGCGGAACACCATCGTCATCGGCGGCATGTTGAGGTTCTCGAGCGGGCCGTGGGCGATCGTCACCTTGCCGCCGGCCTTGTCGACCTTGCGCACCGTCCCTTCGGACATCGTCGCCGGCGCTTCGGCGGCCGCCGCGGCGGCGGGGGCGCCGTGATGGCCGGCGTGGTCGTCGTTGGCGGCGAAGGCAGGCGCGGCGATCAGGCCCGCGATCGCGGCGAGGGTGGTCATCAGCTTGGACATGGTCGGTTCCTCTCGTCGGGTTGAAGCTGGCGCCAGTATGCGGACGCCAGCCCGACTCGAAGCTGACCGGAGGATTACATTTCTGTCAGTTTTGCCTGGCTTCGCGGTCTGTCTGTGCCAGCCGCCGCGGATCGACGTCGATGCTGCCGACCATGCCGGCCTGGAAGTGGCCGGGCAGCAGGCAGGCGAAGTCGAATTCGCCGGCGCGGTTGAAGGTCCACACGATCTCGCCCGCTTCGCCGGGCGCGACGTGGGCCATGTAGGGCTCGTCGTGCTCCATGTCGGGAAAGCGCGCCATCATCTCGGCGTGCTCGGCGAGGACTTCGGGCGTGCCGATCACCAGCTCGTGCATGACCGCCCCCTTGTTGCGGGCGACGAAGCGGATCGTCTCGCCTTCCTCGACGGTGACCCGATCCGGCGTGAAGCGCATGTCGTCCCCCATCTCGACGACGATGGTGCGCGTCGCGGCAGCCGGGTCGCCGGCCACGCCCCAGGGCAGTTGCTCCTTCACGATCGGGCCCGAGCGTTCCTTCGCATGAGGGGTGCCGCCGTGGGCGTGGGCGGCAGAGCCGAGGACGAGCAGGGCGCTCAGGGCGGCGAGGTGAAGTCTTCTCATGGGCGAGGCTCCAGGTGAATGCGGGTTGCGGAAAAGTCAGGGAGTGTGAATTCGGTCGAGGGTTCAATGCCCGTGCATGGTGGGTTTGCGCACCGCGAGTTCGACGGTTTCGCGTGAGTGCGAGAGCCGGGCGTCGCTGCGCGGCGCGCGCGCCGGCGCGGCGAGCTCTCCGCTCCATTCGCGGGCAACCGTACCGGGCGGATGGTCGAACCAGCCTGGATCGGCGTAGTCGCCGCGTGTCTGGTCGCGACGCACCTTGAGCACGGTGAACATTCCGCCCATCTCCATCGCGCCGAACGGCCCGTGGCCGCTCATCATCGGCAGGGTGTTGTCGGGCAGCGGCATCTCCATCTCGCCCATGTCGGCCATGCCGCGCTCGCCCATCAGCATGTAGTCGGGCACGAGCTTCTGGATCTTCTCGATCAGGCCGCGGTGGTCGACGCCGATCATGGTCGGCACGTCGTGACCCATCGCGTTCATCACGTGGTGGGACTTGTGGCAGTGCATCGCCCAATCGCCTTCCTCGTCGGCAATGAACTCGAGCTGGCGCATCTGACCGACCGCAATGTCGACGGTCACCTCAGGCCAGCGCGAGCCCTTGGGCGTCGGACCGCCGTCGGTGCCGCTCACCTCGAACTCGTGGCCGTGGATGTGGATCGGGTGGTTGGTCATCGTCAGGTTGCCGATGCGCACCCGCACCCGGTCGCCCTTGCGCACGTTGAGCGAGTCGATGCCGGGGAAGACGCGGCTGTTGAAGGTCCACAGGTTGAAGTCGAGCATGGTCGCGATCTTGGGCGTGTAGCTGCCGGGTTCGATGTCGTAGGCCGACAGCAGGAAGCAGAAGTCGCGGTCGACGGGCTCGATCAGCGGGTGCCGCGCGCGCGGATGGGTGACCCAGAAGCCCATCATGCCCATCGCCATCTGCACCATCTCGTCCGCGTGCGGATGGTACATGAAGGTTCCGGGCCGGCGTGCCGTGAATTCGTAAGCGAAAGTCTTGCCGGGCGGAATGTGCGGCTGCGTGAGGCCGCCGACGCCGTCCATGCCGTTGGGCAGGCGCTGGCCGTGCCAGTGGATGGTGGTGTGCTCGGGCAGGCGGTTGGTGACGAAGATGCGCACCCGGTCGCCTTCGACGACCTCGATGGTCGGGCCCGGCGACTGGCCGTTGTAGCCCCACAGGCGCGCGGTCATCCCGGGGGCGAGCTCGCGCTCGACCGGCTCGGCGACGAGGTGGAACTCCTTCACGCCGTCCTTCATGCGCCACGGCGCGCTCCAGCCGTTGAGGGTGACGACCGGGTCGAAAGGGCGCCCGGTGGACGGCGCGGGCGGCGGTTGGGTGTCGGCGCTGGTCTGAATCACGGGTTCGGGCAGGGCCGCCAGCGCGACCTTGCCGACCGACGCGGCTGCGAGCAGGCCGGCGCCGGCGAGAAACTGGCGTCGAGTGTTCATGGTGGGGTCTCCGGGTGCGCTCGGGTTTCAATGGCCGGCCGCGCCGGCGTCGCCTGCGCCGGCGGCCGGTGCGTGCAGCGCCGGCAGGCTGGCCGGCGTGCCGATCAGCGCGGCATCGAGGGCGGCGTCGGCGAGCCAGAAGTCGCGCTCGGCCTCGATCGCCTGGATTACCGTATCGGTGCGGGCGCGGGCATCGGCGAGCAGCTCGAAGACGCCGATCAGCATTCCGTTGTATTGAAGCAGCATTTCGTCCGAAATGCGGGCGCGCAGCGGCACGAGCTCGTCACGGTAGTGGCGGGCGATCTCGTGGGCGGTGCGCCAGGCGGCGTGGCGATCGCGCACCGGCGAGGTGGCCACGGCCGCGACCTGCGCCGTGCGGTTGAGTGCCGCCAGGTAGCGCGCCTGGCCGCCGGCGCGCGCCGCGTCACCGAAGTCGAACAGCGGCAGCGGCAGCTCGAGCTCGAAACCGCGCTGGGCGCTCTTGCCCGTTTCGCTGTTGCGGATCGCGGCGACTTCGAGGTGCTCGACGGCGCTGGTCGTGCGCGCGAGCCCGAGCTCGCGCGCCGTCGCTTCGAGATCGGCGCGGGCGATGCGCAGGTCGAGTCGCGCCTCGAGCGCGTCCTGCGCGAGCACGCGCCCGTCGTCGAGCGTCGCCGGCAGATCCGGCAGGCGATCGGGCAGCGCGAGGCGTGCCGCCTGCGCCGCCGGCAGGCCGAGCCGGCGCACCAGCGCCTCGCGGCTCGCGGTTGCGTGCAGGCGCGCCCGCGCCAGCTGGGCCGCCGCGTCGGCGTAGGCGGTCTGCTCGCGGGCGCGCTGCAGGCGGCTGAAGTTGCCGACCGCCTCCATGCGCCGCGCGAGCTCGGCGCCGGCCTCGGCGGCCGCGACCACCGCCTCCTGATAGCCCGCCGTCTGGGCCGCGGCAACCGCCTGCACCCAGGCCTGACGCACCTCGGCGACGAGCGCCACCAAGGCGGCCGAGGCCTCGAGCCGCGTCTGCTCCTGGCGAAACTGGGCGCGCTCGGCGCGTGCCGGCAGCAGCAGGAGGTCGAGCAGCGAGAAGCTCAGCGCGCGGCCGATGTCGAGGTCGCGGCCGCCCGGGTCGCTGCGCACCAGCCGCTCGAAGCTGAATACCGGATTGGGCAGGCGCGCCGAGCGGGTCGCCTCGGCGGAGGTCGCGGCCGCTTCGGCGAGCACCACCTGGAAGGCCGGACTGTAGGCGAGCGCGATGCGGACGGCGTCGTCGGCGGCGAGCGGCCGCGCCAGCAGCCGATCGACCTCGTCGGCCATCTCTACGCGCTCGGCGTCCGATCGCAGCCAGCGCACCTCGGCGCCGGTGCGCTCCTGGCTGAAGCGGTCCACCGCCGCCAGATTCTCGTCGATCGCGAGGCTCGCGCAGCCGCCGAGAAGCAGCGCCGCCCCGGCGCCGGCGATGACGCGCCTCATCGCGGCGCGCCTTCGGCCGGATCCGGCGCAGGCGTCGGGTCGGGCTGGCCGTACTGGCCGATATGGCCGCCGAGTCCACCGACCAGGTCATTGACGGCGCGCCAGTCGGCGAGCGGCTGGTCGTCGCGGTAGCGGCGGTAGCCGTCGAAGGCGGAGCGGAAGATCGGCGGGGTGGGCTCGGCGGCGGTCGCACTCGCCGGCGCAGCGGTGTCCGCGGCCGCGGGCGTGGCCGCGAGTGCGGTCGGGGCGGAGACGGCCAGGCACACCGCCAGCGCCCCCAGCGGGGGAAATCTCTCTGTCTTCATCGGGGTTTCCGGCGTTGTCGTTATCGAGGGTCCGGCGCAGGCTGCCGTCACCTGCTCCGGCGCGGAATCGGTCAGCGGCTCGGCATGTCTCCCATCGCTCCGGGGCGGCCCATCTGCATCTGCATCATCATCTGCATCAGGTCGACGCGCTTTTCCAGCGCCTCGACGCGCTTGTGCATCATTTCGGCGTGCCGGCGCATCATGCCCATTCCGTGCATGCCCATGCCCTCCATGCCGGGCATGGCCATGCCGCCCTTGCCGCCCATTCCACCCATGCCGGCCATCGGCATGCCGCCTTCGCCACCCATTCCACCCATCATCGGACAGCCGGCGGGCATCGCCTGCATCATGGATTCCATCGCCGCCATCTGCTCTTCCATGAGCTGCATGCGGATCGCCGGATCCTGCGCTTCGCGCATCTTCGCCATGCGCTCGCGCATCGACTGCATCATCGATTGCGGCATGGCCTCGGTGGTCGGCGTCTCGGTTGCCTGGGGTGCATCGGGATGATGGGCGCTGTGCTCGTCGGCGGTCGGCTGCGCGGCGGCGGACAACATCAGTGCGCTCAGCAGCAGGCCGAGCGCGGGGCGGATCGCAGTTGCGGGGGTCATCGTGGTCTCCTTCGTGGGCGACGACGGATCGCGGGGTTCGCCTTGCGTGTCAATGGCATCTTGCGACCGCGCGACGGACAGAAAGCTGACCGTCGGATTACATCTTTGTTATCTTGCTGCCCAACGGTTCCCGGGAAGGCAGAATGCCCCCATGACCGCAGCCGGAGGTGTCCCCCGTGAAGATCCTGATCGTCGAGGACGAGCCGAAGACCGGCGAGTATCTGCGCCAGGGGCTTTCCGAGGCCGGGTTTGTCGTCGATCTCGCCCGTGACGGGCTCGACGGGCTGCATCTCGCCCAGACCGGCGACTACGATCTGGTCGTGCTCGACGTGATGCTGCCCGGGCTCGACGGCTGGGGAGTGCTGCAGAACCTGCGCCGCGGCGGGCGCGAGATGCCGGTGCTGTTCCTGACGGCGCGGGACGAAGTCGAGGACCGGGTGCGTGGTCTGGAACTCGGCGCCGACGACTATCTGGTCAAGCCGTTCGCGTTCTCCGAGCTGCTCGCGCGGGTGCGCACGCTGCTGCGCCGCGGCAAATCCAAGGAGCCCGAGACGCTCAAGGCGGCCGATCTCGAACTCGACCTGCTGCGCCGCCGCGTCACCCGCGCCGGGGTGCGCATCGACCTCACCGCCAAAGAGTTTGCGCTGCTCGAGCTCTTGCTGCGGCGCCAGGGCGAGGTGTTGCCCCGCTCGCTGATCGCCTCGCAGGTGTGGGACATGAACTTCGACAGCGATACCAACGTGATCGAGGTCGCGGTCCGTCGCCTGCGTGCCAAGGTCGACGAGCCGTTCGAGCCCAAGCTGATCCGCACCGTGCGCGGCATGGGCTACGTGCTCGAGGCGCCCTGATGCGCCGCAGCTCGCTCACGCTGCGGCTGACCCTGATCTTCGGCGTGATGTTCGCGGTGCTGCTGCTCGCGCTCGGGGCGTTCATCGCCCGTGCGGTCGAGCAGCACTTCGAGGAGGGCGACGTGCACGAACTCCACGGCAAGCTCGAGCTGGTGCGCCGCGTGTTCGCCGAGGTGCGCAGCGAAGCCGATCTGGCGCACGTGCCACAGCGGCTCGACGCTGCCCTGGTCGGGCACCACAGCCTGTCGATCGCGGTCGTCCAGCACGACGGCGAGGTCGTGTTCGTATCGAGCGGGGCGGGCTTTCCCGCCGGGCTGATCGACCGCGAGCCCGCCTACGGGCCGCGCGGTTATCCGCCCGGCCTGGTCTGGGAGGACGGCGCCCGGATCTACCGGGCGATCGTCGCCGCGGCCGAGTCGGGCATGGCCGGCGCGGCGCCGGCGCGCGTCGTGGTGTCGATGGACATCGCCCACCACCGCGACTTCATGCGCGGTTTCACGCGCTCGCTGTGGGCGGCGATCGCGGTGGCGATCACGCTCACCGGGCTGCTCGGCTGGCTCGCCGCGCGCGGCGGACTGGCGCCGCTGCGCCGCATGGCCGAGGTCGCGCGCCGGATCTCCGCGCAGCGCCTCGACGACCGCATCGACACGCGCAACCTGCCGGTCGAGCTGGAGGCGCTCGCCGACGAGTTCAACGGCATGATGGCGCGTCTCGAGGATGCGTTCCGCCGCCTCTCGGATTTTTCCGCCGACATCGCGCACGAGCTGCGCACGCCGATCAGCAACCTCATGATGGAGACACAGGTTGCGCTGACGCGCGCGCGCAGCGCCGAGGCGTATCGCGAGGTGCTGCATTCGAATCTCGAGGAGTTCGAGCGGCTCGCGCGCATGATCTCGGACATGCTGTTCCTCGCCAAGGCCGACCGGGGGCTCTTGCCGCGCCCGGCGGAAGCGGTCGCGCTCGAGAACGAGGCGGCCGCGCTCGCCGAGTTCTACGAGGCGCTCGCCGAGGACCGCGGGGTTCGCCTGGCGGTCACCGGCGCCGCGACGGTGACCGGCGATCGCCTGATGCTGCGTCGTGCGCTTTCCAACCTGGTTTCCAACGCGCTGCGCCATACGCCCGCCCGCGGGCGGGTCGACGTGACGATCGGCGCCGTGGGCGACGGTGTCGAGGTCGCGGTGCGCAATACCGGCGAGCCGATCCCCCCCGACGAGATGCCGCGGCTGTTCGAGCGCTTCCACCGGGCCGACCGGGCGCGCGCGCGGCACGGCGACGGCGACGGGGCCGGACTCGGGCTCGCGATCACGCGCTCGATCGTCGAGGCCCACGGCGGGCGCATCGAGGTCGCGTGCGCCGACGGCGTGACGACTTTCCGCATCCGTTTGCCGCAGGTCAAGGGCAGTGCCGACGCCCCTGTGGATAATGGCCCCGCCGTCGCGGCGGGTGCGGTGCAGTCTCGCGGCGCCGGGATCGCGACGAGAACGGAATGAGTCCAAAGCAGACTAAACCCTTCGTACCCGCGGCGTCGGCCGCGTCATCGAATCCCCTGCCGTATCCGTTTACGCGGACGCGACCATCGAACGACCTTTCGCATCTGGAGCAGCAATGAAACTCAAGCTCATCATCATCAGCCTCTTCGCAGGCGTCTTCGCCGCCGCGGTGCTCGGCACCGGCTACGTGCTCGCCACCGACGAGGAGATCGTCATGTACAAGGATCCCAATTGCGGATGCTGCGGCGCCTGGGCCGACCACATGCGCGAGAACGGCTTCGCCGTGAAGGAGATCGCGACGACCGACATGGCGAGCGTCAAGAGCGAGTTCGGCGTGCCGCGCGAGCTCGGCTCCTGCCACACCGCCAAGGTCGGCAAATACTTCGTCGAAGGGCACGTACCGGCCAGCGATGTCAAGCGCATGCTGGCCGAGAAGCCGGCGATCCTCGGGATCTCGGCGCCGGGGATGCCGCTCGGCTCGCCCGGCATGGAAGGGCCGTATCCGGCCGAGAACTACGACGTGGTGAGCCTCGACGCGAGCGGCAAGGTCGCCGTCTTCGCCAGCCACTGAGGCATGGCGGGCGATTTCGGGCTGCGTCGGCGGCCCTGGCGGGGCGCGTTTGCCGGCTTGCTGCTCGCCGCGGCCCTGGCAGCGTGCGGTCGCGGCCCCGCACCCGAGGCCGGGATCGATCCGCGCGACGCAGCGCAGGTCGCGCTCGGCGAGCACCTCTATGCGGTGCACTGCGCCTCCTGTCACGGTGCGGAGCTCGAAGGCCAGCCGGATTGGCGCCGCCGCCTGCCGAACGGGCGGCTGCCGGCGCCGCCCCACGACGCGAGCGGCCACACCTGGCACCACTCGAACACGGAGCTCTTCATCGTGACCCGGGACGGCATGGTCCCGCCCTACGCCCCCGAGGGCTACGAGAGCGACATGCCGGGCTACGCCGGTAGCCTCTCCGACGACGAGATCCGGGCCGTGATCGCCTTCATCCAGAGCACCTGGCCGGACGAGATCTGGGCGGTCCGGCGCCAGATGCAGGAGCAGGCGGCGCGGCGCTGACGCGGGGGCGTTCGTTCGCCCGTCCCCGAACTGCTATGCTTCGACGCTTTCGTTGCGAGCGAACGCATCCTCCATGAACGAATCCTTCAGGTCCGGCGCCCGCGAGGGCTTTCGGGCCTTTCTGCCTTTCTCGGTCGGGCTGATCCCGTGGGCCATCGTGACCGGCATCGCGATGCGCTCGTCGGGTTTGTCGGCGCTCGAAGCCGTCGGCATGAACGCGATCGTCTTCGCCGGCACGGCGCAGCTCGGCTCGCTGCCGTTGATCGTCGCCGGCGCGCCGCTGTGGCTGATCGCGCTCACGACGATCGCGCTGAACCTGCGCTTCATGATCTTCAGCGCGGCGATCGCCCCGGCCTTCCGCGACTACTCGCTGCGCCGCCGCCTGCTCTCCGGCTACCTGCTGGTCGACGGCGTGTTCGCGGTCTGTGCCGAGCGCCTGCTGAAGTCGGACGATCCGCACTGGCGCTGGGGCTGTTATCTGGCACCGTCGGTCTGGTGCTGGGGGTTGTGGCAGTTCTTCGGTCTGATCGGCGTGCTCGGTGCCGGCTCGGTGCCGTCGGGCTGGTCGCTCGAGTTCATGGCGACGATCGCGCTGCTCGTGATGCTGGTGCCGATGGCGGCGACGCGCCCGATGCTGGTCGCGGCGCTGGTCGGTGGACTCGGCGCGGTGCTGCTGCGCGGTCTGCCGCTGCGCATGGGGCTCGTCGCGGGCATCCTCGCCGGCATCGCCGCAGGCTTCGCCGCCGAGCGCTGGTCTGAAAGGAGAGCATCGTGATCGAGGGCGGCGCGCTGTGGCTCACCTTCGGGGTGATGGCGGTATTCACGGTCGGCCTGCGCGGCAGCTTCATCGTGCTCGGCGAGCGGGGCGTGCTGCCGCCCGGTTTGCAGCGTGCGTTGCGCTACGCACCGGCCGCGGCGCTGGCAGCGCTCATCGCCCCCGACGTGCTGCTCGAGGCCGGCAAGCTCGCCCCGGCCAACCCCAAGCTCGCCGCGGCTCTCGCCGTGATAGCCGTCACCGTCTGGTCGCGCAACCCGTGGCTGCCCTTCATCCTCGGCATGGGCGTGCTGCTCGCGATGCGGAAGGGATTCGGCTGGTAATGGCCTTGCCGGCCGGGCAGCCCGGGCGGCGCCTTGAATGCCTGCAATGCGCAGGCCGTTTCGCCACGGTGGATTCCACGCCTGCGATGCGCTAGCATTGACTGCACCGCATGCACTGGATGGGAGTTCGCGATGGCTACCCTGACGATTCGCAATCTCGACGACGACGTGAAGGCGCGGTTGCGCATTGCGGCCGCGCAGCATCAGCGGTCGATGGAAGAAGAGGCGCGCGACATCCTGCGTCGCGCACTTTCGCGCGAGTCGGGGCAACGCGGTCTCGGCCGTCGCATTCATGAGCGCTTTGCGGTGCTGGGTGGGGCAGAGCTCGATCTACCTGCCCGTACCGAGAGGCCGCGCGCGGCCGACCTGCCCGAATGATCGTCGTCGACACCAACGTCTTGTCGGAGCTGGTACGCCGCCAACCCGACCCCGTCGTTCTGGATTGGCTCGACGCCCGGATTGCCGAAGACCTGGCGATCACCTCCATCTCCGTCGCCGAGTTGCTCTACGGCGTGGCGCGGCTGCCCGACGGCAAGCGCAAGCGTGCCTTGGCCGAGGCCGTTGCCGAGATGGTCACC
>JARFTX010000053.1:19881-24199 GCA_029289265.1 Gammaproteobacteria bacterium | reverse complement strand
ATCAACCGCAACGGCGCGCGCCTGATGGGCATCTCACCGGCGCTCGCCGGCAAGCTCACCTTCTTCCTGGCCGCGCTGATCGGCGTGCTCTCAGGCGTGCTGATCAGCCCGATCACAACGATCTACTACGACACCGGCTTCCTGATCGGGCTCAAGGGCTTTGTCGGGGCCATCATCGGCGGGCTCGCAAGCTACCCGATCGCCGCCGCCGGTGCGCTGCTGGTCGGCCTGCTGGAGGCGTTCAGCTCGTTCTGGGCGAGCGCCTACAAGGAGGTCATCGTCTTCACCCTGGTCATCCCGGTGCTGGTGTGGCGCTCGCTGACGACCCATCACATGGAGGAGGAAGAATGAGATTCGAACTCTCTCCGCGCGTCCTCGTCGGCGTGCTGATCGTCGCCCTGCTGGTCGCGCCGCTCACGCTCAAGCCCTTCTACGTGACGCTGCTCAACTACATCGGGCTCTACTCGATGGTGGCCATCGGCCTGGTGCTCCTCACCGGCGTGGGCGGCCTCACCAGCTTCGGCCAGGCCGCCTTCGTCGGCCTGGGCGCCTACACCACGGCGGTGCTGACCACGTCCGACAGCCTGCCCGTGTGGCTCGCCTGGGTCGGCTACTCGCCCTGGCTCGCGCTCGGCGCCGGACTGGTGCTGACCGGGCTCGCGGCCGTGCTGATCGGCTCGTTTACGCTCAAGCTCTCGGGCCACTTCCTGCCGCTCGGCACCATCGCCTGGGGCATCAGCCTGTACTTCCTGTTCGGTACGATGGCCGTGCTGGGCGGCCATACCGGACTCACCGGCATCCCGCCGATCTCCGTGTTCGGCTATGAGCTGCGCGCCGGCCACGAGATCTTCTACCTGATCTGGGCCTTCGTGCTGCTCGGCGTGTTCGGCATCCAGAATCTGCTCGACTCGCGCGAGGGCCGCGCAATCCGCGCCCTCAAGGGCGGCATGGTGATGGCCGAGGCGATGGGGGTGAACACCACCCGCTCGCGCATGGTGATCTTCGTCATCGCCGCGCTGCTCGCCTGCGCCTCGGGCTGGCTCTATGCCCACATGCAGCGCTTCGTCAACCCGACCCCGTTCGGGCTGCACATGGGCATCGAGTACCTGTTCATGGCGGTTGTCGGCGGTGCTGCCCACGTCTGGGGCGCGCTGGTCGGCGCCGGCCTCATCACGGTGCTCAAGCAGTGGCTGCAGAACATCCTGCCCGGCATCTTCGGCCACGCCGGCAACTTCGAGGTGATCTTCTTCGGCGCGCTGATGGTGCTGATCCTGCACAAGGCGCGCGGCGGGCTGTGGCCGATCCTGTGCGCGATCGCCGCACGCATCGTGCCGATCAAGGCACCCGAGCGGCGCGTGCCGGCCGCCCAAGCGCTGCCGCGACGCGAGCTGCCGCAGCGTGGCGAGATCGTCCTCGAAGCGAAGGAGGTCACGCGCCGCTTCGGCGGGTTGATCGCCTGCAACCGCCTGAGCCTGCACGTCGCCGCCGGCGAGATCCTGGCGCTGATCGGGCCCAACGGCGCCGGCAAGAGCACCATGTTCAACCAGATCTCGGGCGTCGACACGCCCACCTCGGGCGAGGTGCTGTTCCGCGGCAAGCCGGTCGCTGGCCGTCCCTCGCGGGAGATCGCCGGCATGGGCATGAGCCGCACCTTCCAGCACGTGCGGCTGATGCCGACCATGAGCGTGCTGGAGAACGTCGCCATCGGCGCGCACCTGCGCGGCGCCAAAGGGGTGTTTTCGGCCGCCTGGCGGCTCGACCGCGCCGAAGAGGCCCGGCTGCTCGCCGAAGCCGCGCGGCAGATCGAGCGCGTGGGCCTCGCCGAGCACATGTTCGACGAGGCCGGCAGCCTGGCGCTGGGCCAGCAACGCATCGTCGAGATCGCCCGGGCCCTCGCCGCCGACCCCTGCCTGCTTCTGCTCGACGAGCCCGCCGCCGGCCTGCGCTACAAGGAAAAGCAGGCGCTCGCGGCGCTGCTGCGCAAGCTGCGCGCCGAGGGCATCGGCATTCTGCTGGTCGAGCACGACATGGACTTCGTGATGGGCCTGGTCGATCGCGTCGTCGTCATGGAGTTCGGCGAGAAAATCGCCGAGGGCCTGCCCGAGGACGTGCAGCGCGACCCGCGCGTGCTCGAAGCCTACCTCGGTGGCCTCGACGAGGAGGACGGGGCCGCGCCCCGGCCTGCCACGGCGGGTCGCGAGGCGACCGCAGCGACCGGTCCGCAGGTGGCCGGTGCGCAATCGGTCGCTGTCGCCAGCGGGAAGGACGTGGCGTCGGCCACGGCACACCGGCCGACACACCTGTCGCCCGCGCAGGCGGACTCCAGGCCTGACGGCGAAAAGACGCCCATCGCCGGCGCCGCGTCGTCGGCAGGCCCGGGCGAGCCTCGCGCCGGCGACACGCCCTGCCCGATCGCGCCGGTGGCGGCGCTGCCACGAGGAGGAGTCGTATGAACCGCGCCACCGCAAGCACCGCCGCGGCGAGCGCCGCGCAACCCGCCCGGCTGCTCGCCGTGCGCGACCTGTGCGTCGCCTACGGCAAGGTCGAGGCCCTGCACCACGCCAACATCCAGGTCGACGAGGGCCAGATCGTCACGGTCATCGGCCCCAATGGCGCCGGCAAGACCACCATGCTGGCGGCCATCATGGGCGTGCTGCCGTCGCGCGGCGAGATCCAGTTCCGCGGCGCGGTCGAGCACTCGCCCGAGGTCGAGCACATGGTCGCGCGCGGCATGAATCTGGTGCCCGAGAAGCGCGCCCTGTTCGGCGAGATGAGCGTCGAGGACAACCTCGTGCTGGGCGCCTTCCAGCGTTACCGCGAAGGCCACCGCGACCACCACGCCACCCTCGACGAGGTCTACGGCCTGTTCCCGCGCTTGAAGGAGCGCCGCACCCAGCTCGCCGGCACGCTCTCCGGCGGCGAGCGCCAGATGCTCGCGGTGGGCCGCGCGCTGATGGCGCGCCCGCGCCTGCTGATGCTGGACGAACCCAGCCTCGGGCTCGCGCCGCTGATCGTGCGCGAGATCTTCCACATCATCGCCGAGCTCAGGAGCCGCGGCGTCGCGATCCTGCTGGTCGAGCAGAACGCCCGCGCCGCGCTGCAGGTCGCCGACTACGCCTACGTGCTCGAGACCGGCGAGATCGCGATGGAAGGCCCGGCCGACGAACTCGCCGACGATCCGAGAGTGATCGAGACCTACCTGGGGCTGGGCGGGCGGCAGAGGGAGCAGGCGGCCTGAATACTAGTCTGCCGCGTGCGGTTCGGGCCGCCGTAGCACTATAATTCAGGCCACGTCATGCACTCGCCGAGGGAACGAGATGTCGCGAATGCCTAGCCCGCAAGGGCTGCAACGGCCCGATCTGTCGGTCGAGGAAAACGGCTACCTGAAGATGCTCGGCGACCGCATCCGCGAGCTGCGGGCGCGGCGCGGCATGACGCGCAAGATCCTCGCCCAGCAGTCCGGGGTCTCGGAGCGCTACCTCGCCCAGCTCGAGACCGGCCACGGCAACATCTCCATCATCCTGCTGCGCCAGATTGCGCGCGGACTGGGTTTCCCGCTCGTCGACATCGTGCGCGAGGAGCCCGAGCACTCGGCCGAGCTCACCTTGCTGATCCACCACCTCGCCCGCCTGCCCGACGCCAAGCTCGCCTCGGTGCGCCAGATGCTCGAGAGCGAGCTCGACGCCGCCGAGGCGGTGCGCCGCCGCCGCCGCGTCGCCCTGATCGGCCTGCGCGGCGCCGGCAAGACCACGCTCGGCACCGGGCTCGCCGACGCGCTGGGCGTGCCCTACATCGAGCTCACCAAGCAGATCGAGCACGAGGTCGGGGCGGAGCTGTCCGAGGTCTTCTCGCTCTACGGCCAGGCGGCCTACCGCCGCTACGAAAGGCGCGCGCTCGAGGCCGTGGTCGCGCAGAACGAGCGCTTCGTGCTGGTGCCGGGCGGCTCGATCGTCTCCGAGCCGGCCACCTTCGACCTGCTGCTGTCGTCGTGCTTCACGATCTGGCTGCGCGCCTCGCCCGAGGAGCACATGACCCGCGTCATGGCCCAGGGCGACTACCGCCCGATGAAGGGCAACGAGGAGGCGATGGAAGACCTCAAGCGCATCCTCGCCGGCCGCACCGCGATGTACAGCAAGGCCGACGCGGTGGTCGACACCTCCGGCAAGTCCGTCGAGCAAAGCCTTGCCGAGATCCGGGCGCTGATCGGGGCGTGAGAATTCTTGTGGATTAGCCCCCGGACCGGGTGCCGGGCGACCACAAGGGTCGCCCCTACGGGGCAAACAGGGGGCGTCGTGCGTGTCCCGAACGCAGGGGCAGG
>JARFTX010000053.1:0-19781 GCA_029289265.1 Gammaproteobacteria bacterium | reverse complement strand
AGGGGCAGGTCTTGTGCCTGCCCGCAACGCAGGCAGGTTGCGCGACCCGATGTCGGGCGACCACAAGGGTCGCCCCTACGGGGCAAACAGGGGGCGTCGTGCGTGTCCCGAACGTAGGGGCAGGCCTTGTGCCTGCCCGCAGCGTCTGCAAGCCTGCGTTAAGGTCAGAATCCCTCAAACAGCAAGTCCACCGCCGCCGTGATCTCGTCGCGCCGCGCCGCCAGGCTCGACACCCGGTCCTTCAGCAGCCGTGCGGGTACTGCGGCCATGGCCTGGGTAACCATCACCGCCGATTCGCCCTCGATCTCGAAGATCGGATTGAGCGTCGCGGCCGCTTTGGGCGCCCGATCGAGCGGCAGCAGCGGCGCGACGACGCGGGTGGCGAGATGATCGAGCAGCTCCGCCTGGAGGTCGAGCAGGTAGCCGGATCTCTCGGGATTCCGATAGACGCCGAATCGCGCCATCAAAAACTCCGGTAGCGGGCGAGCGGCAGGCCGTGCGCCTCGACGCAGGCGTTCCAGTCGTCGAGCGCTTCCCTGTTTTCGGCGAGCCAGTGTTCGGCGCGCTTCTCGGCCACCGCGCGCGCCACGCCGGCCGCGGCGGCCTGCGAGATATTGATCCGCAGGGCCTTCGCTTCGGCGAGCAGGGGCTCGGCGAGCGTGATGTTGGTGGCCTTGCGCGGCGAGTTTGAGTACTTTTCCAGCGGGGTCGGCATGATGGCCTCCGGGTCCGATGTGGGCGCCAATGCGCATTCACGCCCACAGTATAGTGTGCAACGCCCCCGATCGCCGCACGAGACGCGGTAAACCGGGGGCGTCGTGCGAGCCCCGAACGTAGGGGCAGGCCTTGTGCTCGCCCGCAGCGCAGGCGGGTTGCGCGACCGGATGGCGGGCGACCACGAGGGTCGCCCCTACGGGCAATCCCGGGGCGTCGTGCGAGCCCCGAACGTAGGGGCAGGCCTTGTGCCTGCCCGCAGCGCAGGCGGGTCGCCCGACCCGGGTGCCGGGCGACCACAAGGGTCGCCCCTACGCGGCAGACCGCGCGCGTGCTGCGGGAGGGGATTGGCGCCTCTTCTTCGGAAATGTGCACTGCAATGCATTTTCTGGGTACGCTCCCCGCCCCGGTTTCGCGCTGTATCTGCAGTGTGATGCAGATTGTCCCGCTGAAAATGCCCTTCCTTTGATCTGCGTCAACTCGACGCGCAGCATCGTGCGTACGATGCAACTTAGTGCAGCGAACGCACGATAATGCAGTAACCGCCGGTGCGGCACGGGGCCTGCGGCGACATCAGAGGAGACACTTCGATGAATGACGGTTTGTTCGACCAGTTCAAGACCTGGTACGAGAAGCGCCACGACTACGCGCGGGACTGGAAGGCGCGCACCGGCGGGCAGGTGGTGGCGACGATGTGTACATATACGCCCGAGGAGCTCCTGATCGCGGCCGGGATGCTGCCGGTGCGGGTGCTCGGCGCGCACGAGCCGCAGAACGTGACCGAGCCGCACATCTTCGGCATGTTCTGCCCGTTCTGCCGCGACTCGCTCGCCCAGGGCCTGCTCGGGCGCTTCGACTACGCCGAGGGCGTGACCCTCACCCAGTCGTGCATCCAGTACCGCCAGGCCTTCAACTCGTGGCGCATGCACGTGCCGACCGTGACCTGGGACTACTACCTGCCGATGCCCAACGACGTGCAGTCGCCGCATGCACGCAAGGCCCATCACGCCGAGGTGCAAGCCTTCCGCGAGTTCCTCGAGGCGCTCACCGGCAAGAAGATCACCGACGAGATGCTGCAGGAGTCGATCGCGGTGGTGGACGAGAACCGGCGGCTCCTGCGCGAGCTCTTCGACCTGCGCAAGGTCGCCGACCCTCAGGTGACCGGCGTCGAGGCGCTGTACGCGTCGCTTACCGCCCAGTTCATCGACAAGCGCGAACACAACGAGCAGCTGAAGAAGGTGCTCGCCGCGCTGCCCAACCGCAACCTGAACCGCCCCGAAGGCGTGCGCTTCATGACCATCGGCTCCGAGAACGACGACATCGCGTTCATGGCGATGATCGAGTCGGTCGGCGGCACCATCGTGATCGACGACCAGTGCTCGGGGACGCGCTACTTCTGGAACGAATCGCTGCCCGAGGCCGATCCGATCAAGGCGATCGCCGACCGCTACTGCGACCGCCCGGCCTGTCCGACCAAGGACTATCCGAACCACACGCGCTTCGACCACGTGCTCGGGCTCGCCAAGGACTACAACGCGCGAGCGGCAATCTTCCTGCAGCAGAAGTTCTGCGATCCGCACGAGGGCGACTACCCCGACCTCAAGCGCCACCTCGAAGACAACGGCATTCCGACGCTGTTCCTCGAGTTCGACATCACCAACCCCATCGGCCCCTTCCGTATCCGCGTCGAGGCATTCCTCGAGACGCTGACCGAAGACGAGCTGTTCTGAACTGAGGCGAGGAGACAAGGATGAACGCCATGGCAAACAAGTACCCGACCGAGCCGCTCAAGCTCTGGAAGAAGGCCAAGGAGCTGCGCGAGAAGTACTACCTCGACTACGCCCGCGCCAAGGAAAACGGCGGGCTGCGCTGGTCCGGCTCGGCGTGGGCGCTCGATGCGCTGCCCGCCGGCCTCGGCGAGGACGTGCATTCGCTCACCGGTGAGCCCTATGCGGCGGCGGTGTCGCACGACCGCAAGTTCGCCAAGGAATGCATGGACGCCGCGGAAGCCTACGGCTTCGCCCGCGACCTGTGCTCCTACATGCGCATCTACTGGGGCGGCATGCACCTGAACAAGTATCTGTTCGGCGGCGAGTTCCCCAAGCCGGACTTCATCTTCCAGACGCAGATCTGCTGCTCGCACTCGAAGTGGTACCAGCACGTCGCCAAGGAGGAGCAGGTGCCGCAGTTCTACGTCGATGTCGGCGTCGGCCCCTACAAGGACATGACCGACGCGCGCCTTGACTACGTCGCCAACCAGCTGCACGACGGCATCGAGTTCCTCGAGCACTCGACCGGACGCAAGTTCGACGACGAGCTCTTCATCAAGGCAGTGAAGAACGAGATGCGCTCGACCTCGCGCTGGGCCGACATCTGTGCGCTCAACAAGGCCAGGCCGGCGCCGCTCGACGAGAAGACGATGTACTCGCTGTACGTGCTCTGCACGCTGTCGAAGTCCTCGCAGTGGTGCGCCGACTTCATGGACGAGCTCTACGAGGAAGTGAAGGATCGCGTCGCACGCGGCATCGCCGCCGTGCCCAACGAGACCTGCCGGATGATGTCGGACACCCAGCCGCCCTGGTCCTTCCTCAAGATCTTCCGCTATCTCGAGACCTACGGGGCGGTGTCGATCGGTTCGCTCTACACCTTTGCCCTGGAAGGCATCTGGGAAGACAAGCCGGACGGCAGCTGGGGCGGGCGCACGCTGCCCTGGGAGAAGGGCATCGAGATCAACGACCGCGACACGGCAGTGCGCCTCTACGCCGACTGGAACCTCTCCAAGCCGCAGTGGCAGCACTTCTACGATCCGCGCATCAAGACCGAGATGATGCTGCGCATCGTCCGCGAGTGGCACGTCGATGGCGTGATGCTGCATCTGAACCGCGGCTGCGAGGGCCTGTCGCTCGGCATCATGGAAAACCGCCTCGGCATCGCCAAGGCCGGCGTGCCGGTGATGACCTTCGAGGGGAACATGGGCGATGAGCGCGAGTTCGACGAGGTGCGCACCCAGGCCCGCGTCGATGCCTTCATGGAGCAGCTCGGCCTGCGCCGCCAGGCGGCCTGAGCCGGACACGGATAAGCGAGGAGACAACAGCATGATTACCGCAGGAATCGACATGGGCTCGCGCAGCGTCAAGGTGGTGCTGCTCGAGCAGATCAACGTGGATAGCGCGCCACAGCTCCAGTACGCCGTGAAGAAGGCGCACCTGATGATGCCGGGCGAGCTCGACGCCGATCAGGCGGCCGAGCGCGCCTTCAGCGAGGCGCTCGCCGCCGCCGGGGTGGCGCGCGACGACGTCAAGTCGGTGTTCGCCACCGGCGCCGGGCGCAAGCAGGTCGCCTTCGCGACGGAAGGTGTGACCGAGATGACCGCCGGCGCCAAGGGCGCGGTGTACATGTACCCCAACGCCCGCACCGTGGTCGACGTCGGTGCCGAGGAAGGCCGCGGCATCAAGACCGATGCCGAGGGCAAGGCGGTCGACTTTGCCGGCAACGAGAAGTGCGCCGCCGGCGCCGGGTCCTTCGCCGAGGCGATGAGCCGGGCGCTGCAGCTCACGCTGGCCGAGTTCGGCGAGGCGAGCCTGAAATCGGACCGCACGATCCCGATGAACGCACAATGCACCGTGTTCGCCGAGTCCGAGGTGGTGTCGCTGATCCACTCCTCGACGCCCAAGGAGGATATCGCCAAGGCGGTGCTCGACGCGGTCGCGAGCCGGGTCTGCGCGATGGTGCGCCGAGTCGGCATCGAGGGCGAGGTCGTGCTGATCGGCGGCATGGCCCACAACCCGGGCTTCGTCAAGTCGCTCAAGGGCGCGATGGGGGTGGACGCAGTCTCCCTGCCCGACCTGCCCGAATTCGTGAGCGCGCTCGGATGCGCGCTGATCGCGGCCGAGCGCCAGCACTGAGAACGAGAGGAGCAACTGACATGAATGCACAAGTGGCGGAAGCCGTGGCCCCCGAGAAGAAGGAATTCTGGCGCTGGCAGGAGAACACCTGGGTCGACGAGAGCAAGGACTGGCGCGACGCCAAGATCGTCACCTGCGGCATCGACGTCGGCTCGGTCTCCTCGCAGGCGGTGATCGTCTGCGACGGCGAGCTCTACGGCTACAACAGCATGCGCACCGGCAACAACTCGCCGGATTCGGCCAAGAACGCGCTGCAGGGCGTGATGGACAAGTGCGGCATGAAGCTCGAGGACATCACCTATGTCGTCGGCACCGGCTACGGCCGGGTGAACGTGCCGTTCGCCCACAAGGCGATCACCGAGATCGCCTGCCATGCCCGCGGCGCCAACTACATGGGCGGCAACAAGGTGCGCACCATCCTCGACATGGGCGGCCAGGACTGCAAGGCCATCCACTGCGACGAGAAGGGCAAGGTCACCAACTTCCTGATGAACGACAAGTGTGCGGCCGGCACCGGACGCGGCATGGAGGTCATCTCCGATCTGATGCAGATCCCGATCGGCGAGCTCGGTCCGCGCTCCTTCGACGTGCGCGAGGAGCCCGAGGCGGTCTCATCGGTGTGCGTGGTGTTCGCCAAGTCCGAGGCGCTGGCGCTGCTCAAGGCCGGCTACACCAAGAACATGGTGATCGCCGCCTACTGCCAGGCGATGGCCGAGCGCGTCGTGAGCCTGCTCGAGCGCATCGGCGTCGAGGAGGGCTTCTTCATCACCGGCGGCATCGCCAAGAACCCGGGGGTGGTGAAGCGCATCGAGCGGCTCTTGGGCATCCAGGCGATCGACACCCAGATCGACAGCCAGATCGCCGGCGCGCTCGGCGCGGCGCTGTTCGGCTACACGCTGATGCAGAAGCAGGGCGCAGCGAAGGCCGCCTGAGGCGGCCTGGCGGGCGGCGCCGGCAGGGCCGCCCGCGAACCAACCGGAGGAACACCGCAATGATCGCGAATTACGGCTACAAGGACGGATCCGGAGACTACTACATCAGCATCGACACCGATCGGTGCATCGACTGCGCGGCCGGGCGGGCCTGCCTCACGGCCTGTCCCAAGGAGATGTTCGAGATCATCACCGACGACTACGATGACGAGGTCGCGTGCATCAAGCAGGCCAACCGCCGCAGCCTCGCCTACGACTGCGCCGACTGCAAGCCCTCGGGCGGCTACGCGAGCCTGCCCTGCACCACCGCCTGTACGCCGGGCGCGCTCAAACATTCCTGGTAGGAGGCACGGCAATGGGCACGAAGACCGTCATTCCGATCAAGCAGTTGGGCGCCGGCGCGGCGCAACCCAATCCGGAGGCGCTGCTCGAGGCGCAGGGCTGGCTGCGGCGCACCACGATCGGCGAGCCGCGGCTCTCCGAAGTCGTCGAGAACTACCGCGCGATGGGCTACGAGGTGCATGTCGAACGATTCCAGACCGCCGACGACGCCTCGTGCACGACCTGCTACGACGATCCGGCGGGCCAGGCCCCGGGCAAGGTGTGGGGCACGGTGTACGTGCGCAAGGGTCCGGCCGAGTCGCGCGGAGCCGACGAACTGTTCTGAATCACTGATCAAAACGGCGCGGCGCGGGATGCGCGCCGCCCATCCGAGGAGACACGGCAATGGCGAATGAAAAACGGGTGATGCGGGTACTCAGGGCGTCCGACATGGACGCGATCGTCGCGATCGACGCGGCGGCATCGAAGGAGGCGCGCCACGACTACTACGCGCGCAAGTTCGACGCGATTCTCAACCCCAAGCACAACATCAACGCGTCGATCGTCTGCGAACTCGACGGGCGCGTGGTGGGCTTCATCATGGGCGACATCTACTTCGGCGAGTACGGCATTCCCGAGGCCTCGGCGACGATCGACACCCTGGGCGTGCATCCCGACTTCCAGAACCACGGCATTGCCAGCGACATGCTCGACCAGTTCATGATGAACATGAAGGCGGCGGGCGTCGGCAAGGTCTACACCCTGGTCAATTGGGACGACTTCGCGCTCGAGAAATTCTTCTCGCGGCACCGCTTCGCGCCGTCCAAGCGCATCAATCTCGAGTATCAGGTGGCCTAGGTCAAGGGGGCGGACGGCGCGGAGGCGGCGATGCGGATCGACACCCACTGTCATACGAAATATTCGTACGACAACTGGCTCGAGCCGGTCGACCTGGTGCGGCGGGCGAAGGCACTCGGCATCGACGCCGTGTGCATCACCGAGCACTACTCGTACGAGGCCTCCGCGCCGGTCGAGCACATCGGGCGCGAGGAAGGGCTGCTGGTGCTGCGCGGCGTCGAGATCGCGACCGACCGCGGCCACTTGCTCGCCTACGGCGTCGAGGACGACGGCTGGAACGTCTGGGGGCGCGACAACTACCTGCCGCTCGAGGCCGTGATCGAGCGCATCAACGCGCTCGGCGGCATCTGCGTGCCGGCCCACCCGTTCCGCGAGGTGGGGCTCGCGAGTCTGATGGAGGGGCTGCTCGAGCTGCAGGGCATCGCCGCGGTCGAGACGCACAACGGCAGCAACTCGGAGGCCGACAACGCGCTGGCGATGCGCGCGGCGGCGCACCGCGGCCTGCCGACGCTGGGCGGCAGCGACTGCCACAAGACCGCCGCGGTCGGCCGCTGCGTGACCGAGTTCTCGCGGCCGGTGACCGACATGGCGAGCTTCGTCGCCGCAGTGCGCGCCGGGGCCTGCCGCGGCACTTATCACGCGCGCTGGGCCGAGGCGGCGGCAGGGATCGCTGCATGAGCTCCGGCCGCTGAGCAGGGTTGCCGCCGGCACGGTATCGAAGGACGACCAAGAGCGGAGCCGATCCGCCACGACGAGGCAAGGAGACGAGTCGATGGACGCAGTACAGACATCCCCGGTCCGCTGGTGGCCGGCAAGCCGCGCGGCAGGACTCGCCGAGTTCGGCGAGACGGTCGCGCTGACGATCGACGGCCGCACGGTCGAAGCGCCGGCCGGCGCCTCGGTGCTCAATGCCGCCCTCGACGCCGGGCTCTACATCCCGGCGCTGTGCGCCCACCCCGATCTGCCGCCGGCCGGGCAGCGCCGCGGCGGCGAAGGGCCGTCCCGAGCCGGCGCGTCCCCCCTCGGGGGGGCAGCGAGCCGACCAGGCGAGCGTGGGGGGCACACCACTCCAGGGGATGGAGGCTGCAACCTCTGCATGGTCGAGATCGACGGCGAGGCGGGCCTCGCCAAGGCCTGTTCGACTCCGGTCGCGGCCGGGGGGGGGGGGGGTGCGGGGCGGCGCGGGGGGCGGCGCGCCCGCGCGACTGCGCGGCGGAAGGGGCTCGGGCCGCACCCGCACGGCGGCCTCACCTGTCCGCCGCGCGAGGGCTGCTCGCGCACCCAGTGCTCCTACGGCAATGCGCCCGAGACGCGCTGCTGCTCGATCTTCCCGAACTGCGAGCTGCGCAAGGTCTCCGACTACATCGGCATCCCGAACACGACGCCCGCGTACAAGCCGGCGAGCCTGCCGGTCATCAAGAACGAGCCCTTCTTCGACCGCGACTACAACCTGTGCATCGACTGCCGGCGCTGTCTGGTCGCCTGCAACGACGTGCGCGGCGTGGGCTGTCTCGAGGTCAAGGAGGTCGACACGCCGCAGGGCAAGCGCACCTACGTCGGCACCATCGCGCCGACCCTGATCGAGTCCGGCTGCACCTTCTGCCAGGCCTGCGTCACCGTGTGCCCGACCGGCGCGCTGATGGACCGCACGCTCGATCCGGCCGACCGCGAGGCCTCGATGGTGCCGTGCAAGTCCGCCTGTCCGGCCGGCATCGACGTGCCGCGCTATGTGCAGCTCGCCGCCGAGGGCAAGTACGGCGAGGCGATCGCGGTGGTGCGCGAGAAGCTGCCCTTCCCCGGCATCCTTGGCCGCGCCTGCTTCGCGATGTGCGAGAGCGCCTGCCGGCGCCGCCAGCTCGACGACCCGCTGTCGATCCGCAACTTGAAGCGCATCGCCGCCGACCACGACACCGGGCTGTGGCGCGAGCACGCCAAGCGCCTGCCCGCGACGGGCAAGAAGGCGGCGGTGATCGGCGCCGGCCCGGCCGGTCTCACGGTCGCCTACTACCTCGCCAAGCAGGGCCATGCGGTCACCGTGCTCGACGCCCAGCCGGCCGCCGGCGGCATGGCGCGCTACGGGATTCCGTCCTACCGCGTGCCGACCGAGGTCATCGACGACGAGGTCGCCGAGGTCGCCGCGCTCGGGGTCGAGTTCCGCTACGGCCAGCGCGTCGAGTCGGTCGATGCGCTCCTCGGCGACGGCTACGAGGCGGTCTTCATCGGCATCGGCTGCCAGGGCGGCGACAAGCTCGGCATCCCGGGCGACGACCTGCCCGGCGTCGTCGACAGCCCGACCTATCTCAAGGCCGTCACGATGGGGCTGGTGAACACCCCCGACGGCATCCAGACCGGCAGCAAGGTCGTCGTCATCGGCGGCGGCAACGTCGCGACCGACAACGCCCGCAGCTCGCGCCGCTTCGGCGCGGCGGTGGACATGGTCTACCGCCGCACCCGCGAGGAGATGCCGGCGCGCGAGGAGGAGTTCGAGGGCTGCGTCGAGGAGGGGGTGAACATCCGCTACCTGCTCGCGCCGAAGAAGATCGAGCCGGGCCAGGACGGCTACCGCCTGCGCATCACCTTCGCCAGGATGGCGCTCGGCGAGCCCGACGCCTCCGGGCGGCGGCGTCCGGTCGATACCGGCGAGGAGGTCGTCGAGGGGGCCGATCTGGTGATCGCCGCGGTCGGCCAGCGGCCGGATCGCTTCGAGGGCTTCGGCGTCGCCACCGACGCGAAGGGCCGCATCACGGTGCGCGAGGACTCGATGCTCACCAGCCGGCCCGACGTCTATGCCGGCGGCGACTGCGTGCTGGGGCCCTCGACGCTGATCGAGTCGGTCGCCCACGGACGCGTCGCGGCCTCGGCGATGGACCGGGCGCTCGGCGGCGACGGCGACATCTCGGAAGTGCTGCTGCGCGACGGCTGGGAGACCAGCCCCTACATCGGCCGCAAGGACGGCTTCAACACGACGCGCAAGTTCCACCCGATCATGCTGGCGCCGGAAAACCGCACCGGCTGGGACGAGGTCGAGCTCGGCTTCGACGACGCCACCGCCCGGGCCGAGGCCGCGCGCTGCTTCAAGTGCAACCTCGCGCCCAAGATCGCGGAGGCGGTGCTGCCGCCCGAGTCGTGGCTCGGCTTCGACGCCGCGACGGTCGAGGGCGTCACGACCGAAGCCGGTGTCTACCAGCTTCTCGACGCCGACAAGAACGTGCTCGTGATCAAGGGGGTCGAGAACCTGCGAGAGGGCCTCGAGGCCATGCTCGAGCACGCCGAGGTCGCCAAGTACTTCGTCTTCGAGGAGGCGCCCTTCTTCAGCCAGCGCGAGAACCAGCTGATCCAGGGCTACATGCAGCAGTACGGCGGCATGCCGCCCGGCGTCGGCGCCGACGAACTCGACGATCTGTTCTGAGAAAGGGGAACAGCATGGGACAGGTGATCGATTTCTGGACCGCGCGCGAGCTCGCCGCGGCGCCGGCCGAGCCCGAGCCGCCCTGCCGATGCGGGCGCTGCGGCGCCGACCTGTGGCAGATCCGCGGCGACGGCGAGCTGTGCTGCGCCGACTGCGACGCGGTCTGCCCCTACCGGCTGCAGCGCCGCGACGGCTAAGACGAAATCCACGACATATCAGAGGATCAGGGAGACACGCATGACCCAAGCACAGTTCGAATTCATCACCTGGGGCGTCGCCGACGGGCTGGCGACGCTCACCATCAACCGGCCGCCCTACAACGTCCTCGACATCCCGACGATGGAGGAGGTGAACGCGGCGCTCGATCTTGCGGTCGCCGACCCGACGATCAAGCTGCTGATGATCACCGGCGCGGGCGACAAGGCCTTCTCGGCCGGGGTCGAGGTCGCCGACCACACGCCCGACAAGGTCGATCGCATGATGGAGGTGTTCCACGGCATCTTCCGGCGCCTGTCCGAAATGCCGGTGCCGACGCTCGCCGCGGTCAATGGCGCCGCGCTCGGCGGTGGCATGGAGCTCGCGCTCGGCTGCGACCTGATCGTCGCCGCAGCCAACGCCAAGTTCGGCCAGCCCGAGATCAAGCTCGCGGTGTTTCCCCCGGTCGCGGCGGTGCTGCTGCCGCGGCTGGTGCCGCCGGCGCGCGCGATGGAGCTCCTGCTCGGCGGCGAGACGATCGGTGCCGAGGAGGCGCGCGCGATCGGGCTCGCCAACCGCGTGTTCCCGAAGGAGAGCTTCGCCGCCGACGTCGCCGGCTTCGTCGCGCCCTACCTCGCGCTGAGCCGCGCCGCGCTGGTGTCGACCCGCAAGGCGATCCGCGCCGCGGCCGGCAAGCCCTTCGGCGCGGCGCTCGACGCCGCCGAGAGCATCTACCTCAACGAGCTGATGGCGACCGAGGATGCCCGCGAAGGCCTCGCCGCCTTCCTCGAGAAGCGCAAGCCCGTGTGGCGTGACAAGTGAACAGGGTGATTAGGAGGTCCCTTCCCCTTGAAGGGGAGGGGGAGAACCGTCGGGACTCAAATGACTACCCAAGGGTAAAGGGAGACAAAGCGTGATTCCTGAATACATCGATACCTGGCAGATGACCGAGCCGGGCAAGCTCGCGAAGACCCGCGTGCCCATGCCCGAGCTCGCCCCCGGCGACGTGGTGGTGAAGATCGCCGGCTGCGGCGTCTGCCACACCGACCTGTCGTACTTCTACATGGGCGTGCCGACGGTGCAGAAGCCGCCGCTGTCGCTCGGCCACGAGATCTCGGGGACCGTGATCGGCGGCGACGCGTCGATGCTCGGCAAGGAAGTGATCGTGCCGGCCGTGATCCCCTGCGGCGAATGCGAGCTGTGCAAGGCCGGCCGCGGCAACCGCTGCCTCGCCCAGAAGATGCCCGGCAACTCGATGGGCATCTACGGCGGCTACTCCAGCCACATCGTCTGCCAGGCCAAGTTCCTGTGCCCGGTCGAGGACCGCGGCGACATTCCGCTCGAGCACCTGTCGGTGATCGCCGATGCGGTCACCACGCCTTACCAGGCGGCGGTGCGCGCCGATCTGCAGCCGGGCGACCGCGTCATCGTCATCGGCGCCGCCGGCGGCGTCGGCAGCTTCATGGTGCAGACGGCCAAGGGCATGGGCGCGGCGGCGGTGGTCGGCATCGACATCAACGAAGAGAAGCTGAAGATGATGGAGGGCTTCGGCGCCGACTTCACGATCAACCCCAAGGGGCTGAACGCGAAGGAGGTCAAGGAGCTGTTCAAGGGCTTCTGCAAGGAACGTGGCCTGCCCGCCAACACCGACTGGAAGATCTTCGAGGTCACCGGCAGCAAGCCCGGCCAGGAGCTCGCCCTGGCGCTTCTGTCCTTCACCGGCAAGCTCGTCGTGGTCGGCTACGGCACCGACGAGACCAGCTACATGCTCTCCAAGCTGATGGCCTTCGACGCCGAGATCATCGGCACCTGGGGGTGCACGCCCGACAAGTATGCGGCGGTGCGCGACATGTGCCTCGACGGCCGCATCCAGCTCGGCCCCTTCGTCGAGACCCGCCCGATGAGCCAGATCGAGCAGGTCTTCGACGAGGCGCACCACGGCAAGCTCAAGCGACGCGTGATCCTCACGCCCGATTTCTGAACACCCGCACACGACCGAACGACACAGGAGACAAGACATGGCACTCGAATGGCTGCGCCGCGACAACGGCCTCAAGGATCACGCCCTGCTGGGCGAGGAGCATTTCGGCACCGAGGCCCCCTCGGTGATCTACGAGAAGCGCCCGGTCACCGACCCGCAGGGCAATGCGGTGGCGGGCCTGTACTCGGCCTGGATCGTCCTCAACAACCCGGCCCAGTACAACTCGTACACCACCGAGATGGTGAAGGCGGTGATCGCCGGCTTCCAGCGCGCCTCCGGGGATCGCGAGGTGGTCGCGGTGGTGTTCACCGCGGTCGGCGACAAGGCCTTCTGCACCGGCGGCAACACCGCCGAGTACGCCGCCTACTACTCGAAGCGGCCCAACGAGTACGGCGAGTACATGGACCTCTTCAACGCCATGGTCGACGGCATCCTCAACTGCAAGAAGCCGGTGATCTGCCGCGTGAACGGCATGCGGGTCGCCGGCGGCCAGGAGATCGGCATGGCGACCGACCTCACCGTGACCTCGGATCTGGCGGTGTTCGGCCAGGCCGGCCCCAAGCACGGCAGCGCCCCGGACGGCGGCTCGACCGACTTCCTGCCGTGGATGCTGAACATGGAAGACGCCATGTACAACTGCATCTCGTGCGAGACCTGGAGCGCCTACAAGATGCGCGCCAAGAACCTCGTCACCAAGGTCGTGCCGGTGCTGAAGGACAAGGATGGCCAGTGGGTGAGGAACCCCTTGGTGCGCACCGACGCCTACGTCGATGACGGCGAGCTGGTCTACGGCGAGGCGGTCGCGCCCGATCAGATCAAGGCGGCGAAGGCCTTGATGGCCGAGTGCACGACCGACTTCTCTAAGCTCGACGCAGCGGTCGAGGAGCTGGTGTGGAAGTTCACCAACCTCTTCCCGCATTGCCTGATGAAGTCGATCGACGGCATCCGCGCCAAGAAGAAGTTCTTCTGGGACCAGATGAAGCTCGCCAACCGTCACTGGCTCGCCGCCAACATGAACCACGAGGCCTGGCTCGGCTTCAACGCCTTCGATGCGAAGAAGGTGACCGGCAAGGACGTGATCGACTTCATCAAGTACCGCCAGCTCGTCGCCGAGGGTGCGATGTTCGACGAGCGCTTCGCCGAGCAGGTGCTGGCAAAGCCCAAGGACTGATGCGACCCGGTTCGCATCGCTCGCCGCAGCGTGGCGCCGCCGGTGCGTCGCGCGGCAAGCCGCAAGGTGTGCCGCGCGCGCTCGCAGACGTCACGGCGGCCGTGGTCATGGCGCCGTGAGCGATGCGGACCGGACAATGATTCGACCGGCTCTCCCTTCGACGGGGCGGGTGCGCGGCGGTGTCGCCGCCCGTGGCCTGCCCCGCCCTTTTTTCAAGGAGTCGTCATGCAATTGAAGGACAAGGTCGCGATCGTCACCGGCGCCGGCCAGGGCATAGGCGCCGCGGTGGCGCGCGCCTATGCGCGCGAGGGGGCGAAGGTGGCGGTCGTCGACCTGAACGTCGAGGCCGCCGCCGCGGTCGTGGCCGAGATCGCGGCAGCAGGCGGCGAGGCGCTGGGCCTCGCCTGCGACGTCGCCGCGCGCGCCTCGGTCGAGGCGATGGCCGCAGCGGTCACAGCGCGCTGGGGGCGCGTCGACATCCTCGTGAACAACGCCGGCATCACCCGCACCGCGATGCTCCACAAGATGACGCCCGAGCAGTGGCAGCAGGTGCTCGCGGTGCATCTCACCGGCGCCTTCAACTGCCTGCAGGCGGTCGTCGACGGCATGATCGAGCGCCGCTACGGGCGCATCCTCTACGTCACCTCGACCGCCGGCGTGCTGGGCACCATCGGCCAGATCAACTACGCCGCAGCCAAGGCCGGCGTGCTCGGCATGATGAAGAGCACCGCCAAGGAGCTCGCCCGCCACGGCATCACCGCGAACGCGATCGCGCCGGGGGCGGCGACGCCGATGACCGAGACGATCCGCACCGACGAGCGCTTCCGCGACAAGTACCTCGAGCGCATCCCGCTCGGGCGGTGGGCCGAGCCCGACGAGATCGCGCCGGCCTTCGTGTTTCTCGCCTCGGACGGCGCGAGCTACATCACCGGCCAGCTGCTTGCGGCCGACGGTGGGATGACCATTTGTTGAGGGCGATGGCGGCGCACGCGACCCCGGCCGGACGGTGCACGATGATGCAGCGGCGCCGGTGCGAACAATTACCGTTTGTGCACCGCAATGCACGAAACTGCAGCAGGCTTTTGGTGTATGTTGGAAACCGTCTTGTCGCAAGGGGTGGCGTGCGACATAGTGCACAACAATAATAATCATGCAGTAGCGCGACGAGCCGGCAGCATAGCCGGCCGCGGGGACGGTGGAAGGGTGTGACGCGTGTCGCGCCCCGTCATCGAGCAGGAGGAGGAAACCATGCCAGAACTCAGCAGGGCCGACCACAGCGTCAGCCCGCCACGCATCAGCCTGCCGCGCCAGTACAACGCGGCCCACGACCTGCTCGCGCGCCACCTCGCCGAGGGCCGCGGCGACAAGCTCGCGATCATCGACGACGCCGGCCGCTACACCTTTGCCGAGCTCGCCCAGCGCGTCGACCGATTCGCCCACGCGTTGAAGGGCCTGGGCTTCCGTGCCGAGGAGCGCGTGCTGATGTGCATGCTCGACACGGTCGATTTCCCGACCGTGTTCCTCGGCTGCATCAAGGCCGGCGTCGTGCCGATCCCGGTGAACACCCTGCTCACGAGCAAGGACTACGCCTACATGCTGGGCGACAGCCGCGCCCGCGGGGCGGTCGTCTCGGCGCAGCTGCTGCCGACGCTGGCCGAGCCGCTCGCAGCCAGCCCGTATCTGGAGCGCGTCATCGTCTCGGGCGGCGATGCCGGCGCGCACCTCGACCTTGCCGAACTCATCGCGACGCCCTGTCCCCCCTTCGAGCCCGCGGCGACGACCTGCGACGACGTCGGCTTCTGGCTCTACTCGTCGGGCTCGACCGGTGCGCCCAAGGGCGCCGTGCACCTGCAGTCCAGCCCGGTGCACACCGCCGAGCTCTACGCCCGGCCCGTGCTCGGCCTGCGCGAGGACGATGTTGTCTTCTCGGCGGCCAAGCTCTTCTTCGCCTACGGCTTGGGCAACGGCCTGTCGTTTCCGCTGACGATCGGCGCGACCACGGTGCTGATGGCCGAGCGGCCCACGCCGGCCGCAGTCGCCAAGCGCCTGCGCGAGCACCGGCCGACCATCTTCTGCGGCGTCCCGACGCTCTACGCTGCGATGCTGGCAAGCCCCGAGCTGCCGGGCCGGGACGAAGTCGCGATGCGTCGCTGCGCCTCGGCCGGCGAGGCCCTCCCGGCCGAGATCGGCCGGCGCTGGACCGAACACTTCGGCGTCGAGATCCTCGACGGGCTGGGCTCGACCGAGATGCTGCACATCTTCCTCTCGAACCGGCCCGGCGACGTGCACTACGGCACCAGCGGCAAGCCGGTGCCGGGCTACGAGCTGCGCCTCGTCGACGAGCACGGCGCGGCGGTGCCGGCGGGCGAGGTGGGCGAGCTGCAGGTCGCCGGCCCGACCAGCGCCGCCTACTATTGGAACAATCGCGAGAAGAGCCGCACGACCTTCCTCGGCCCGTGGACGCGCAGCGGCGACAAGTACCACCAGGACGCTGACGGCAACTACGTCTATGAAGGCCGCAGCGACGACATGCTCAAGGTTTCGGGCATCTACGTCTCGCCGATCGAGGTCGAGTCCTGCCTGATCCAGCACGAGGCGGTGCTCGAGGCCGCCGTGGTCGGCCAGGAAGACGTCGACCGGCTGGTCAAGCCCAAGGCCTACGTGGTGCTCAAGCCGGGCGTGGCTTCGGGGCCGGAGCTCGTCGAGGCGATCAAGGCGCACGTCAAGTTGCAGCTCGCGCCCTATAAGTATCCGCGCTGGATGGAGTTCGTGGACGAACTCCCCAAGACCGCGACGGGCAAGATCCAGAGATTCAAGCTGCGGGCGCTCGGCGAGAAGCGCTGAGCGGTGTTGCAGGGCATAGGCGGGGCCGTCGAGCCCCGCTCAAGACAACGTGGAGGAGACACCATGAGAAAGGATCTGCAGGCGCGGCGCGCGTTCGTTCGCACAATGGTCGCGGTGGCGATGGCGAGCCTCGTGCCGCTCGGCGCCGCCCAGGCCGCCGACCCGGTCAAGGTCGGCCTGATGCTGCCGGCGACCGGCACCTTCGCCGCGCTCGGCACGGCGATCAGCAACGCCTTCCGGCTCTACGTCGAGGAGCAGGGCGGCACGCTCGCCGGGCGCGAGATCCAGTACGCGACCGTCGATGACGAGTCCGACCCGGCCAAGGCGACCGAGAACGCCAACCGGCTGGTGGTGCGCGACCGCGTCGACGTGCTGGTGGGCACGGTGCACTCGGGCGTGGCGTTGGCGATGGCGCGCGTCGCCCGCCAGCGCGACACGCTCTTCATCGTACCCAACGCCGGCGCGGGCGACCTGACCGGCTCGCTGTGCGCGCCCAATCTCTTCCGCACCTCCTTCACCAACTGGCAGCCGGCCTACGCGATGGGCCAGGCGGCGCTCGAGCGCGGGGCGAAGTCGGCGGTGACGCTGACCTGGAACTACGCGGCCGGCCAGGAGGCGGTGAAGGGCTTCGCGCAGGCCTTCGAGGCGGGCGGCGGCAAGGTGGTGCGCGAACTCGCGCTGCCGTTTCCGAACGTCGAGTTCCAGGCCTACCTGACCGAGATCGCCTCGCTCAAGCCCGATGCGGTCTACGTGTTCTTTGCCGGCGCCGGGGCCGCCAAGTTCGTGCGCGACTATGCCGCCGCCGGGCTCAAGGACTCGATCCCGCTCTACTCGAGCGGCTTTCTCACCGACGGCACGCTGGAGGCGATGGGCGGGGCGGGCGAGGGCCTGATCACGGCGCTGCACTACGCCGACGGGCTCGACAACGCCCGCGACCAGGCCTTCCGCGAGAAGTACCAGGCCAAGTACGGCATCGCCCCGGACGTCTATGCGGTGCAGGGCTACGACGCGGCGCAACTCTTGCATGTCGGGCTCGAAGCGGTCGGCGGCGACGTGCGCAAGAAGGCCGAGATGCGCGCGGCGATGCGCGCGGCGACCATCGACAGCCCGCGCGGCGCCTTCACGTTGTCGGCGGCGCACAACCCGGTGCAGGACATCTATCTGCGCCGCGCCGAGGGCAACCAGAACCTCGTGATCGGCATCGCCGCCGAGAAGCTCGCCGACCCGGCCGAAGGCTGCAACATGTAATGCCTCCGCGCGGGCCGGCGCGTCGCCGGCCCGCTGCATTTCATCCCGTTCCGGACCCCTGCGGGGGTCCGGAGGACGAAGGCCATGGATCTGACCACGTTCCTGATACAGGTGCTCAACGCACTGCAATACGGCCTGCTGCTGTTTCTGGTGGCGAGCGGGCTCACGCTCGTGTTCGGCATCATGGGCATCATCAACCTCGCCCACGGCAGCTTCTACATGATCGGGGCCTACATGGCCTTCGTGCTGACCTCGATGACGGGCAACCTGATGCTCGCCATCGCGCTCGGCATCCCGCTCGCGTTTGCGCTCGGGGCGCTGCTCGAGAAGCTCTTGTTCGTGCATCTCTACAAGCGCGACCACCTCGAGCAGGTGCTGCTCACCTACGGCCTGATCCTGATCTTCGAGGAGCTGCGCAGTCTCGCCGTCGGCGACGACGTGCACGGGGTGGCGATCCCGGCGCTCTTCTCGGCCTCGATTCCACTGTCCGAGACGCTCTCCTACCCGGTCTACCGGCTGGTGATCTCGGCGGTGTGCGTCGTGCTCGCGGTCGGCCTCTACGTACTGATCCAGAAGACGCGCCTGGGCATGATGATCCGCGCCGGCAGCCACGACCGCGAGATGGTGCAGGCGCTCGGCATCGACATCAACCGCCTCTACATGATCGTCTTTGCCCTCGGGGTGGCGCTCGCCGCGCTCGCCGGGATGCTTGCCGCGCCGGTCTCCTCGGTCTATCCGGGCATGGGCGCGAGCGTGCTGATCATCTCCTTCGTGATCGTCGTGATCGGCGGGGTGGGCTCGGTGTGGGGGGCGCTGGTGGCGGCGCTGGTGATCGGCTTCGCCGACACCTTCGGCAAGGTGCTGGTGCCCGAGCTCGCGGGGCTGGCCGTCTATCTGGTCATGGCCGCGGTGCTGCTGTGGCGTCCCGAAGGCATTTTCAGGAAGGGCTGACGATGATTCCCGCTTCGATCTCGATCGCCTTCCGCATCGCCGCGCTGCTCGCGCTCGCCGCGTTTCCGCTCGTCGGCTCGGAGTTCTACGCCGAGGTCGTCGCCAAGATCCTGATCCTGGCGATCTTCGCGATGAGCCTCGACCTGCTGGTGGGCTTCACCGGGCTGGTTTCCTTCGGCCATGCCGCCTACTTCGGCATCGCCGCCTACGCGGTGGTGCTGTTTTCGCCGCCGTTCGCCGCGGCCAACCTGTGGTGGGTGCTGCCCGCCTCGATGGCGGTGGCCGCGGCCGCCGCCTTCGTGATCGGGCTGTTCGTGCTGCGCACCAAGGGCATCTACTTCATCATGGTGACGCTCGCCTTCGCCCAGATGACCTACTACATCTTCCACGACACGGCGCTGGGCGGGGGCTCGGACGGCATCTACCTCGACTTGAAGCCGGACGCGACGGTGGCCGGCATCACCCCCTTCGACTTCGCCGAGCCCTTGCATCTGTATTACTTCGTGCTCGCCGCGCTCGTCGCCGTCTATGTGTTCCTCACGCTGGTGCTGCGCTCGCCGTTCGGGCGCGTGCTGGTGGGCATCCGCAGCAACGAGCACCGCATGCGCTCGCTCGGCTACGCGACCTTCTGGTACAAGCTCGCCGCCTTCACGCTGGCGGGCGGGCTCGCGGGGCTGGCCGGTTTCCTCTACGCGGTGCTGTTCGGCTTCGTCACGCCGGAGTATCTCTCCTGGCACAAGTCGGGCGACGTGCTGCTGATGGTGATCCTGGGCGGCATGGGCAACCTCGCCGGGGCCATCGCCGGGGCGTTCGCGTTGGTTGGGCTGCAGGAGCTCTTCTCGGATTGGACCAAGCACTGGCAGCTCCTGATGGGGGGCGTGATCGTCGCCGCGGTGCTGTTCATGCCCGGGGGGCTCGCCGCGCTGCCCGGGCGCCTCATCACTCTGCTGCAGAAAAGGAGCGGCCGTGGCTGAGATCCTCCTCGAGGCCTCCGGCCTCACCCGCCGCTTCGGCGGCCTGATCGCCAACCACGAGGTCGATCTCGCGCTCGAGCGCGGCGTGCTGCACGCGCTGCTCGGTCCGAACGGCGCCGGCAAGTCGACCTGCATCAACATGCTTTCGGGCGACCTGCCACCCTCATCCGGCACGATCCGGCTGCGCGGCGCGGACATCACGCGGCTCGCCGCGCACCAGCGATCGAGGATCGGCATCGGCCGCAGCTACCAGCGCACCAACATCTTTCCGAAGTTCT
>JARFTX010000106.1 GCA_029289265.1 Gammaproteobacteria bacterium | reverse complement strand
ATCCTGACGATCACCCAGTCGACCTACGACGGCATCCTCTACAACGTCGAGTCGATCAAGGAGATGCTCGACGGCGAGATCGACACGCTGCACTTCGACGAGGCGTGGCTGCCGCACGCAGCCTTCCACGATTTCTACGGCGACTATCACGCGATCGGCGCCGATCGACCGCGCTGCAAGGAATCGATGATCTTCTCGACGCAGTCGACGCACAAGCTGCTCGCCGGCCTGTCGCAGGCTTCGCAGATCCTGGTGCAGGACTCGCTCACCCGCAAGCTCGACCGCGACATTTTCAACGAGGCCTACCTGATGCACACCTCGACCTCGCCGCAGTACGCGATCATCGCCTCGTGCGACGTCGCTGCGGCAATGATGGAACCACCGGGCGGTCCCGCGCTGGTCGAGGAGTCGCTTGCCGAGGCGGTCGAGTTCCGCCGCGCGATGCGCAAAGTCGAAGCCGACTTCGGCAACGGCGACTGGTGGTTCAAGGTGTGGGGGCCGGAGTACCTCGCCGAGGAAGGGATGGGCGAGCGCGAGGACTGGATGCTCAAGGCGGGCGAGCGTTGGCATGGCTTCGGCAATCTCGCCGAGGGTTTCAACATGCTCGATCCGATCAAGGCCACAGTGATCACGCCGGGCCTGGACGTCGACGGCGACTTCGCAGAGTCCGGCATCCCCGCGGGCATCCTGACGCGCTATCTGTCCGAGCACGGCATCATCGTCGAGAAGACCGGGCTCTACTCGTTCTTCATCATGTTCACGATCGGCATCACCAAGGGCCGCTGGAACACTCTGGTGACCGAGTTGCAGCAGTTCAAGGACGACTACGACCGCAATCAGCCCCTATGGCGCGCGATGCCCGAGTTCATCGCCAAGTACCCGCGCTACGAGAAGGTCGGGCTGAAGGACCTGTGCGGCATGATCCACAGCTTCTACAAGGCTCACGACGTCGCTCGCCTGACCACCGAGATGTATCTCTCGGACATGGTGCCGGCGATGAAACCGGCGGACGCCTTCGCGCGCATGGCGCACCGCGAGATCGAGCGCGTGCCCATCGACCAGCTCGAAGGACGCGTCACGGCGATGCTGGTCACGCCCTATCCGCCGGGCATCCCCCTGCTGATCCCGGGCGAGCGCTTCAACTCGACGATCGTGCGCTACCTGCAGTTCGCGCGCGACTTCAATGCGGCCTTCCCCGGCTTCGAGACCGACATCCACGGGCTGGTGCGCGAGGAGACCGACGGCAAGGTGAGCTACCACGTCGACTGCGTGAAGTGACGGGCGGCGCTGCGCATCAGCTGCGGCGCCGATACTCCACGAAGTCGTACGGATACTGATTGTCCGCATCGGCCGGGTGAGGCTCGCGCCCGGCCTCGACGAAGCGGTCCGGGTCGATCGCCGGAAAATGCGTATCCCCGGCGACCTCGGCCTGCACTTCCGTGATCAGCAGCCGATCGGCCAGCGCCAGCGTCTGGCGGTAAAGCTCGGCTCCGCCGATCACGAACAACGTCTCCGAATCGGCGACCGCCTCCAGGGCGGCGTCCAGGCTGGAATAGACCTCCGCCCCAGCCGCGGCGAGATCATCGCTGCGGCTGACAATCATATTGCGCCGCTGCGGCAAGGGCCGACCCAGGGATGCCCAGGTCTTGCGTCCCATCAGGATCGGATGCCCGGTGGTCGTCGCGCGAAAGCGCAACAGGTCGCCCTTGAGCCGCCACGGCAGTTGATTGTCCGCGCCGATCACCCCATTTCGGGCGACCGCCGCGATCAGCACGATCTCGGGTCCGGCCGTCATACCGCGACCGGCGCCTTGATGTGCGGATGCGGGTCGTAGCCTTCGAGGCTGAAATCCTCGAAGCGGAAAGCAAGAAGATCCTCGATGTCGGCATTGAGCCGCATCTGCGGCAGCGGCCTCGGCTCGCGCGACAACTGCTCGCGCGCCTGATCGAGATGGTTCGCGTAGAGGTGGCAGTCTCCGCCCGTCCAGACGAATTCCCCGGGCTCGAGCCTGCAGACCTGGGCGATCATCATCGTCAGCAGCGCATACGAGGCGATGTTGAACGGCACGCCGAGGAAGATGTCGGCGCTGCGCTGGTAGAGCTGGCACGACAGGCGGCCGCCGGCGACGTAGAACTGGAACAGCGCGTGACAAGGCGGCAAGGCCATCCGATCGACCTCGCCCGGATTCCAGGCGACCACCAGATGCCGGCGCGAGTCGGGGTTGCGCCGCAGGCCTTCGACAAGTTGTGTGATCTGGTCGACCGTGCGCCCGTCCGCAGCCTCCCAGCGCCGCCACTGCTTACCGTAGACCGGGCCGAGCTCTCCGTCCTCGTCGGCCCATTCGTCCCAGATCGATACTCCGTTTTCCTTCAGGTAGCCGATATTGGTGTCGCCGCGCAGAAACCAGAGCAACTCGTGCACGATCGAGCGCACATGCAGCCGCTTTGTCGTCACCAGGGGAAAGCCCTCCTGCAGATCGAATCGCATCTGCCAGCCGAACACCGACAGCGTCCCGGTGCCCGTTCGGTCGTCCTTGCGATGGCCTTGTTCGAGCACGTGGCGCATCAAATCGAGATACTGCTTCATGGTCTGGTCCGGAATGCATGAGCGCATGATTCTACCCTGTCGCGCTGGAGCCACGGAGGGTCGCTCCTGTGATAACGTAGCGTCATCGGGCACGCACTGCGACAAGGCGCGCCACCCTGCCAGCGAAGTGGCTAGAGATGACCGAATTGCACCCCGACTCACGTTCGACGCCGCCGAAAAAGCGGCAGATCGGTGGCACGGACGTAGCCATCGAGCGCGCGCGATGGCATGAACATGGTCGTCACGTCCTCCTGTCATTCGAATCCGTCGTTGCCGCGCTGAAGGCATTCCTGTCCGAACCGCATACGACCGTCGAGAAGCGATTCGTCCGCATTCGCGACTATGACAAGGACGTCCGGGCCGCGGTCGCCTGGGTGGTACGAGAGTCCGACAGCGGTCGAGGGTCGCTGCTGCAACGCAGCGGACCCTGGCCCGCGGCGATCAGCCACGTGTTCGGCGCCTTGCTCGATGCCTACCAGCACTGCATCGATGCCGCGCTCGGCGAAGCTCGGCCCCATGTTGCCGATTCCGTGCTCCGCGACCTGCACTGGCGCCTTATTCGAGCGGCCGCCGATCGGGTCAAGTGGGAGCGCTATGCCGGTGGGCCGGGCCACGGCGAGCTATGGACGTGGGCGGGCGCCGCATGCCGCCATGCCATGACTGCAGAGGCTGCCGCGGATTCCGACGGTAACGTGCCGGCGTCGTTCTGGATGTCCTCGCCGGGCCGAGAGTACATTCGGGCGGTCACCCATTTCTCCGTTGGATACGACGTCATCGCGCCGGACCTCCTGTCGGCCACCGAGCGCTTGGTCGAAATGTCCCTTGCGACGATCACCTTGCAGCCAGGTTTGCCCCAGGGCGCAAGCTGCTATCTGCCGCACGGACTGGATTCGCCGCCGCGCCGCATCATTGGCTTTCCCGACGTCGAGGCTGGAGCGTGGTTCTTGCATACCGCCTCGGCCCGTGCCGCGCTCGTCACGCTCTCGTCCGAACTCGGCGCGGCTCGGGGCTCGTCCGGCGAGTCCGGCGACCACCAGTCGACGAGTCCCGTACGCCGCGCACTGCGTCATCTCATGCGTCAATGGTCCGATGTGGCCCCGGCGCGGCGCAGTCGGCGCCACAGCGTCGAGGGTGAACTGCACGCAGTGAAAGGATTTGAGTCGCTCGAGCGCCTGTTGGCCGGCGGTCAGGCGGACGAGTTGGCGGGCTGGAGCTTTCGTGACGTCAGCCGGACCGGGGTGGGTGCCTGGGTCGCGCCGGACGAAGGTTCACAGGTGAGCGTCGGAGATCTGGTGGGAATTCGCCCCAGCGAGGGGCGCATCTGGCATCTCGGCGTCATCCGCAGGACGTGGCGCGAAGCCGATTCCGGAGTGCAGATAGGGTTGCGTACTCTTTCTCGGGCACCGGTCCTCGGCCGCATCGATAACGGCTCGGTCGCCTCGGCCGTGCTCGTGTGCGACCCCGTCGTCAAGGGCGAGCCTGTTCGACTGGTCGTGCCGCGAGGCCTGATTCATCCAGGCGCGTCGCTGTTCTTCATCAGCGAGCGCTCGGTTCTCAAGCTCAAGCCCCTGCGGCAGGGCATTACCGCCGAAGATTTCGAGCTTTGGTCCTGCCAGGTCCTTTAGCAGGTCTCGCACCCCCGCGCACCCGAGAGCGTAGCTGAATGGCGGTCTATGTCCCGCAACGCGGAACGGCCGCCGCGCCCGAATGTCGACATGCGGTGTTGTCACTGACCCGAATCCCTGCATCGTTGACAGTGGGTTTGGGGTGTATATAATTCGCCGCTCGCTGTTTCCGGGGGGG
>JARFTX010000052.1 GCA_029289265.1 Gammaproteobacteria bacterium | reverse complement strand
AAGCACCGCTGGGCCAAGATCGTCGCCAGCTACGGCATGGTGCCGGGCATGCTGATCGCGATGGGCATCGGCTGGGCCGTCAATGAATACCCGCTGCCCGCCGTCGAGTGGGGCATCTCCACCCCTGCCTTCGGCGAGATCTGGAACTACCTGCCCTTCACCATCGGCTTCCCCGGCTTCGACCTGCTGATGCTCGCGATCCCGACCGCGGTGATCGCCTACATCATCGCCTTCGGCGACATCATCGTCGGCCAGAGCCTGATCGCCCGTGTGGACCACCTGCGTCCCGACGAGAAGATCGAGGTCGATGTGGACCGTGTTCACCTGATCACCGGCATCCGCAACCTGATGCACTCCTTCTTCGCCCCCTACCCGGGCCTCGCCGGTCCGCTGTTCACCGGCGCGATGGCGACCATCGCCGAGCGTTATCGCTATGGCCGCAGCGCGATGGACACCATTTACTCGGGTGCCGGCGTGTTCTGGATCGTCGGCTTCATCGCGCTGTTCCTGCTGCCGCTGATCACGCTGTTCAAGCCGGTGCTGCCGATCGCGCTGTCGATCACGCTGCTGATCACCGGCTACCTGTGCATCGCGGTCGCGGTCGAGCAGATCGACAACGCCACGGCGATGGGTGTGGCCGGCGTGATGGGCGTGGTGCTTGCCACCCACGGCGCCGCCTGGGGCCTGGGCGCCGGCCTCGTCATGTACTTCCTGATCGAGCGCCGCAGCCGCCAGGTCGCCCCCGACGAGCCGATCCACATCGAAGACAACATGCCGCACGAGCCGGACGAGCCCGAGACCGCGCCGGCCAAGGCCTGATCGAGCAACCCCAGGGCGGGCTTCGCACCCGCCCTCGCGGCCGCCTTGGGCGGTCGCATCGGACGCCGCCCCACGAGGGCGGCGTTTCGTTCGGGCGTCCGGGATCGGCCGTCGCCGGCGTCGGGCCCGCGGAAGACAGTGTGAGCAATGCGGGCCGGACTCAACGCGCTTGCGCGAAGACCGTAAGCACCCCGGTGTACCCGTAGAGCCGGTCGCGTGCGATTTCGCCGCCGGCGAAGAAGCCCGCCAGCGGCACGTCGCCGAGCGCTTCGCGCACGGTCTGCAGCTCCGCATTGCGCGCGCCGAAGTGCGGTCCCCCGCGACCCGAGCAGCTCACGTAGAGCGCGCCGAGCATCCGCCGTGCATCCCCGCCGAGCTCGTCGCGGATCTCGGTCGCGATGCGCGCCAGATCGGCCCGGGCGGCGCGCGCATCGCGCCGGCAGAACGAAAGGCGCGTGCCCGGCTCGACGTCGTCGGCAACCGCCAGCACGCGCTGGTCCCGGTCGACGCCGACGATATGGCGCACCACCGTTTCGGTGCCGAACTGGCCGGGGCGGACGGGGGCGTCCTCGCTCCCGCGACTCAGACCCACCAGGGTCGCCGACAGCGCCTCGAGCAGTTCTTCCTCCTCTATCTCGCCGTCGGCGAGCCCCAGATCCTGGAGTACGCAATCGAGCGCCGGGCGCCCGTCCAGCGCGCCGAGGTAGTTGCACTCGCCCGACGTGATCGTGCGCGCCGGCCCGATCGGCTGACAGCCCTGGGTGACGCGCGAAACGAGCCCGACCTCCGGCCCGAAGGCGACGCCCGACAGTCCACCGGTCAGCACCGCATCGGCGATATGCAGCATGCGGTTGCGCGACGACGACAGCCCGCCGAACAGGTAACCGGTCGCGGTGCGCGCGGCGAGCTCCTGCAGCAGCTCCTGCAGATCGGGCGTGCTGCCGTCGGCGTGGACGAGCGCCGTGTGCGCGACGAAATCCGACCCCCTCGCCGGCAACGGCTGCCGGCCCGAATAAAGCCGGAACGAGCCGCGCGGCAGCGGCGCCGCCATCAGCACCAGGGCCGGCTCGTCGATGTACTCGGTGCCACCGGCCGCCACACCGACGCCGGCCGTGCCGACCCAGGCTAGGCCGGGCAGATGCTTGCGCAGCTCGGCGAGGATCGCTTCGGCGGCGGGCGCGTAATGGTCGCTCAGGTAGCACCAACCGAGCGTCAGCGGGGGACTACCGGCGTGCTGGGCGGCGCGTGCCGCGACGCGGGCCTGAATCTGGCTTTGACTCTGCGCGAGCGCAATCCGCCAGTCGGAATGAGCGGCATGCGCGATGATGAATGAGTCTGGGGTCATTACAGACGTCTCGAAGTGATCGTTGCTCGAAAAGGATCACACATCAGTCCGGGCTCGGAGCGAGCACCTCCCCGGCCTGACTCGACCCGCACTGCGTGCGCGTGCGCGGCAAACTCGCGCCTTTTCACAACATCCGGTTGAACCACAGCAGCGAAAGCAGCGCCGACAGCAGCGCGAGCGCCGCGCCCGCGGCGGAGAACAAGGCCGTGACCTCGGTCTCCTGCTTTTTCAACACCACGCGGCTGCTCAGCGCCTCGTAGACCTTGCGCAGATCGGTGGCTGTGCCCGCGTAGTAGTACTCGCCACCCGTCAGGTCGGCAACCTCCTTGAGTGTGTCCTCGTCCAAACCGACCCGCATCGACCACCCCTCGAAGCTGATGATCTCGCCGGCGGACGTGCCTACGCCCACGGTGTAGACGCGCACGCCGCGGTCGGCGGCGATCCGCGCGGCCTCGACCGAATCCGGACCGGTGGTGCGCTGCCCGTCGGTGAGCACGATGATGGCGCCGGACGAATACGAGCCGGCCGGAACCGGCGGCGGCGGTTCGACGAACTGCGGCGGACGATCGGGCGGCCAGCCGCGGCCGCGCCGCTCGCTGCCGCCCAAGAGCGCGCCGACGTCGATGCTGCCGTCGGGAAAGAGCGCCGCAAGCGAGACGATGATGCTGCTGCCGATCGCCGTGCCGGGCTGAAGCTGCAGCCGCTCGATGGCGATGATCGCATCCTCGCGGTTGGTGGTCGGGCGCTGAACCAGCGAGGCGGTCGCGGCGAACGACACGATGCCGATGCGCACCTCGCGCGACTGCTCGGCGACGAACGCCTTGGCCGCCGCCTGGGCGGCCGCGAGCCGGGTCGGTTCGACGTCAGTCGCACGCATGCTCCCCGACACGTCGATCGCCAGGATGATCGTCATCTCCTGCGACGGCAGGGTCACGACCGCGACCGGCCGGGCACTGGCGACGATCATCGTGCCGATCGCGAGCAGGAAGAGCAGCGGCGGGATATGGCGCCGGATGGACTGTCGCGCCCCCATCGCCTCGCGCACCAGGGCGAGGCTGGCGTAGCGAAGGGCCGACTTCTTGCGCCGGCGGAGCAGCCAGGCGTAGATCACCACGAGAAGCGGCAAGGCCGCGAGCAGCCACAACGCCACGGGCCAGATGAAATTCATGGGCGATTGCTCCCGAGGTGCGCCGGCAGCGCCCCGCCGGTCGAGAGGCGGGCCCGCCAGCTGCGCAGATCGACGAAGCGCAGGATCGCATCGGCCAGGTCGTCGTCGGTACGCAGCTCCAGTGCATCGACCCCGGCCTCGGCCAGCGCGCCGCGCAGCTCCGCCTCACGCCGCTCGGCCTGCACCTTGAAGCGCCGGCGGAACCACGGATCGTGGGTGTCGACCAGCAATTGCTCGCCGGTCTCGGCATCCTCGATGGTCAGCACGCCGAGGTCGGGCAATTCCAGCTCCAGCGGATCGTAGAGCCGCACGGCGACGATCTCATGGCGTTGCGCGAGTCGCGCGAGCTGCGCCGTCCACCCCGGCAAGCTGATGAAGTCCGATACCAGAAACACCAGCGAGCGCCGATGCAGCATCCTGGCCGCGGTGCCGAGCAAATCGCCCAGGTCGGTGTGGGCCGCGCGTGTGAGCGCGGGCCGCGCGAACAGCCGGTGCAGCATCCCCAGCACATGGCGGCGGCCGCTTTTCGCCGGAATCACGGTATCGACGCCGGAGCCGTAGAACAATGCCCCCACCCGGTTCCCATGGCGCGTGAGCAGGCGTGCGATGACGGTCACGAAGTCGACCGCGACCGACTGCTTCTTCGCGTGCGAGCCGAAGTCGACCGACGGGCTCAGGTCGAGCAGGAACCACGCGGTGACCTCGCGATCCTCGTTGTACTCGCGCACATAGGGCGTCTGCAGGCGCGCCGTGACGTTCCAGTCGATGTGGCGCACGTCGTCGTTGTACTGGTACTCGCGCAAGTCGGCGAGATCCAGGCCGAAGCCGCGGAACAGCGTCCTGTAGTCGCCCTGCAGCAAGCCGTCGAGGCGACGGATCACGGTCCACTCCAGGCGCTGGAGCAGCCGCTCGGGATCACGTGCCGACTTTGACATGGGCCTCCAGCGGTTTCTCGGGCGCCGGCACCCTGCGCATGATGCGGGTGAGCAGATCGTCCGCGGTGAGTCCGTCGGCGAGCGCCTCGTAGGTCAGCACAAGGCGGTGACGCAGCACGTCGAAGACCAGATCGGTGACGTCGTCCGGCAGCACGTAGTTGCGACCGCGCAGGAAGGCGAGCGCCCTCGCTCCCTCGATGAGATGGATCGACGCCCGCGGGCTCGCCCCGTAAGAGATGTAGCGGGCCATGTCGTCGTCGCCGAAGCGCTCGGGGTGGCGCGTCGCCGCGACCAGCCGCACCGCGTACTGGATCAGCGCCGGGTCCACATAGGCCTCGCGGCATTCGCGCTGCAAGGCCAGCAATTCCTCGGTCGTGGCGATGGCGGCCACCGTGACCGGTGGCCCGGTGACGCGCTCGACGATGGTGAACTCCTCCTCCTCGCTCGGGTAATCGACCAGCACCTTCATCATGAAGCGGTCGACCTGCGCCTCGGGCAGCGGATAAGTGCCCTCGGTCTCGATCGGATTCTGGGTCGCCATCACCACGAAGGGTTGCGGCACGCGGTGCGTGTCGCCGGCAATGGTCACCTGCTGCTCCTGCATCACCTCGAGCAGCGCGCTCTGCACCTTGGCCGGTGCGCGGTTGATTTCGTCGGCGAGCAGCAGATTGGCGAACACCGGCCCGAGCGACGTCGTGAACTCGCCCAAACGCTGGTTGTATATGCGCGTTCCCACCAGGTCGGCCGGCACCAGGTCGGGGGTGAACTGGATGCGGCGAAAACTCCCCCGCATCGTGTTGGCCAGCGTCTTGACGGTCAGCGTCTTGGCGAGCCCCGGCACGCCTTCGACCAGCAGGTGTCCGTGCGCGAGCAGCGCGACCAGCACGCGTTCGAGGAAATGGTCCTGGCCGACGACGACGCGCTTCACCTCGTAGAGGATGCGCTCCATCAGCAGGGAAACCTCGGCGTGTTCGGACGGGCTGTTGTGCATGGTGCGCTCCCTGCTGCGGATGATCGAGTCCTGCTGTGGTCAGAATGGCGGCGTGCCGGCCGCCGAGGCTGCGCTCTCGATCGGCACGGCGAAGCCGATGCCGACGAAGAAACCCTGGTCTGTGGGATTGAGCACCGCCGTGACGATGCCGATCACCTCGCCGTCGGCGGTGACCAGCGGCCCCCCCGAGCTGCCGGGATTGGCGGCGGCGTCGAACTGGATGAGATTGGTGATGACACGCTCGCCGCTGCGTGAGCGAAATTCCCGCCCGAAGCCCGAGACGACACCGGCGGAAACCGAGGGCCCGATGCCGAAGGGGAAACCGATCGCTATCACCGTGTCACCGGGAAAGACCCCGGTGGTGGGGCGCAAGGTCGCTGCGATCTGCCCCTCTGGCACGGAGGCTGCACGCAGCACCGCCAGATCGTGCTCGGGGCGTACGCCGACCACCTCGGCCGGCGATTCGTGCCCGTCGGCGAAAGTCACCCGTATCCGCTCGGCGCTGGCGACGACATGCAGATTGGTCAGGATCACCCCCTCGGCGATCACCACCACGCCCGTGCCGATGCTGCGCGCGCCCTCGTCCTTGTCGTCGGCACTGCCCCCATAGCCGCGCACGCGCACCACCGCCGGGGCGACGGTCTGGAAGGCCCGAGCGGCGACCGGCGGCAGCGGATTGCGGGACAGCGTGTCGAGTACCGCAGCGTCGAACTGCCGCTGTGTCAAGCCCTGGGGTGCGGCACCGCTCGCGAGATAGGCGACGACGCCGCCGATGATCCCTGCCATACCGAGCGCGAGCCATATCGGCCGCCCCGAATTCGGCCGTTTGCTTCGCTGCCGTTTTGCCGGGTCGATGCCGCCTTCGCCGGAGGGGATCGGCTCGCCGGGGCGCACATCGGGCGCCGCTTCGGCCTGAGCGGAACGCTCACCGCCGCGTGCTCCGACCGGGGACGGAACCCCTCGGGTGCTGCTGTAGAGCGTGTTTCGCCTCATGCCCGGCCCCCTGCACTGCGATCGTCCGGCCTTGCGTCCGAGTATCTATTGATAAGGGGACGCGCAGCAAAGTTCCGACCCGTGCGCGCATTGGTTTTCGCATCCGGACCACGTCTCCGTTCGAGTGCCGACCGGTGATCTGCTTCACACTGCGGCGCGGAAATTGCCCGCGTACCATCCTGTCGGCAAAACCCAGCTCGTGATTGTGGTATTTTCGGCTTTTCGATCCGTCCGACTGAACAGAGCGGACACAAGCACTTCACGTGCGCCCGCAAGCGGCGCGCGTCACCGTCAACGACCGCGATCGGGAGACCTGGCCATGCAGATTTTCGAGTGGAAGCCTTCGCTGGAAGTGGGCGTAACGGAAATCGATGCCGACCATCGGGTGCTGGTGCAACTGCTCGGTCGCATCCAGATGGCCTGCGACCGCAACGACCGAGCCGAAGCGCTGACGGTGCTCGAGGAACTCGAGCACTACACCGAGCACCATTTCGCGCTCGAAGAGCGCCTGATGGACGAGTACGACTACGAATTCTCGGAGTTCCACCGCGAAGAACACCACAAGCTGTTCGACGAGGTCCGCCAGCAGACCGAGGACCTCGTCACCGGTCGGGCGACCCCGGGGACGATTGCGCAGTTCATGCAGCGCTGGCTGCTGCGCCACATCGCCGGTGCCGACAAGCATCTGGGCGAGTCCATCGCCCGCAGCCGACAGGCCGTCGCGAGCTGACTCGACGCGGCGCCCGCGCGCTGCGCCCTTCCTCCCAACGGCCGCCGGGCCGCACGGCAGCCGTGCCCCCGAAGCATTACCCGCCTTTCCACCAAGATACGACCCGCTGCCGGATCGATGACCGGTTGGACAGAAGCCGCGCCGCAGCGATCTTGTCCGGCGAACCCCGGTCAAAGCATGTAGAGTAAGAGACCGGAACGGCCTCGCGACCGTGCCGGTTTCCTTGGTTTCGGGGGAGTGATCATGCGCTCCAGGTTCAACCGACTCGCGGCCTGGCTCCTTGTGGCAGCGTTTGCGGCGGGCGTTGCAACCGCCCGCGAGCTCGCGGTGCCGCCAGAAGCCCTGATCGCGGTCGAGCTCTCGACGGTGGCGGTGATTCCGGGCAGCGGAACGCCTGTGGTGCTCTTGCGCGAACCCGCATCCGGCGACATGGTGCCGATCTTCATCGGGGTCGCAGAAGCGCGCGCGATCCTGGTCTCGTTGCGCGAGATCCGCATGCCGCGGCCGATGACCCACGATCTCGCGCTCGACATCATCACCCGGCTCGACGGCACGCTCGAGCGAGTGATCGTCGACGATCTGCGCGACGGCACGTACCACGGCCTGCTCGAAGTGCGCCGCAGCGCCGACCAGACCTTGACCCGGATCGATGCACGACCCAGCGATGCGCTGGCGCTTGCCGTGCGCAGCGGTGCCGAGATCCTGGTTGCGCCGCGCGTGCTGCAGGCCGGGCGCGATCTGGAGTTCGAAGGGCTGGCGAGCGAACAGGTCGTCACCGCGCTCGGCATCACGGTCGTCGAAGCCACGCAGGAACTCCGCGAGGCGCTCAATCTGCCGGACGACTCCGGCGTGATCGTCACCGCCGCATCGGGCAGGGCCTCCTATGGCGGAATCCGGCCGGGTGCACTGATCCTCAAGGTCAACGATCAGGCCCCGTCCACGCCGATGGAATACCTGGATCTCGTGCGCAAGACCCCGTCAGGCAGCAACGCCGCAATCACCTACTGGCACGACGGCGCCCGGCACGCGCTCGAACTGCCCACCGATGTGCCGACGCGCCACCCGGAGTCGAGCGTCCGGCTCTAACCGGGATCGCGCACCAGGCGCACGCGATCGTAGTCGCCGACCGCGCCGGCACCCATGTAGCCGATTGCGAAGGCCACGCCCCAGGCGCGGTATGAATAGCGCTCGTGCGGCGTGCTTGACCAGAAATTGACGGCTGGCGAATTGGGGAAGACCGCCTCGAGTATGGTCGGGCGCGCGAAATCGCCGGCGCAGCCGCCGCCTTCGCCGTCGGCGTTGAAGGTATGTCGCTGACCGGAACTGCAGTAAGTCAGCCCGTGCAGCTCCTCCCGGGTCGGCAAGCGCCAGCCATCATTGCCTGCATGGCTGAACTCCGCAGCAAACTTCGTGGCCTGGCCCCACGTGAATCGGCGCGCCTCGCCCTGGCAGGTCCGCCCGTCCCAGCTCTGGCCGGCGGCGCAGCGCATCCAGACGAGCCCGGTCTCGGAATCCGTGACCGTGCCGTCGTCATTGTCGACAAAGCGTGCAATCAGCGCCTTCTCGCGGGCTTCCAGCCACTCGCGGTGCTCGGCAAGACGCACCTCGCCGGCTTCAGTAAGCCGGTGCTCGAGCCGCAGCACGACGACTGTCGTGGCTTCGTCCGCCGGATGACGGTGCACGCGACGCCCGACCAATTCGCTGAACTCGTCCACCGGCTTGCGCGCCTCGAGCACATAGGACCCCTCGGGCAGGCGGATCGCAAACACGCCGCCCTCCTCTTCGGGCGTGGTGCCCTCGTTGCGTCCGTCGATGAAGAGCTGCGCGCCGCCGGGTTCCGTGGCGATGTGCAACACGCCCGGCTCGGCCATGGGCTGAGCACCACCGCGCGGCGCCGGCACCTCCTTGTCACAGGCGGCGAGCAGCACGACGGCCAGGACTGAGATCAGCGGAACTCGAAAGGGTACTGAAGGGCCTCTGGACATCGATTTCTCGGAGCTTGTGGACAGGCGGACATTGTCCCGGTTTTCGGGGCGATGGCAACGCCGCCGGGCCCGTGCGCTGGACGCGATTGGGTAGCAGCGCCGCCTGCAGCTGCGGGCGCTCGGCTTGCTTGAGGCGAATCATGCGCTTGACGGCTCGGGCGGACCACAGGTCGGTCGGGCCTGGCACGACCGGGACGATGACGACGTGGGCGAGTTCGATCGCAGCGAGGATATGGGCATGCTCGATCGACGGCGGGCAGTCGAGCAGCGGCAGGTCGGAGCGGCGCCGGCGCCCTTTCCGGGAGATGACTGCGATGAGCACTGGAATTCGCATCGCCACCCCACAATGAATATGATCGCAAGATCGAGCCCAAACGATCGCCGCGGCAATTGCCGGATGCGGGCGAGCGATCGGGGCGCACCTCGGCGTGCCGACCTGCGGCCTTGCACCCAGCGCATGACCCACGACCAGATCCTGACCCTCGCCATCCTGCTCGCCACCATGGGCATGTTTCTTTGGGGCCGCTGGCGTCACGACATGGTGGCTGCGGGGGCATTGCTCGCCTGCGTTGCCGGTGGCCTGGTCGCGCCGGCCGATGCCTTTGCCGGTCTCGGCCATCCCGCGGTCGTGACAGTCGCTTGCGTCCTGGTGCTGAGCCGCGGACTGCAGATGTCGGGGGCCGTCGACGTCATCGCCCGCCACGCGCTGCCGTCCGAGGCCGGGCCGGTCGCGAGCGTCGCCGCGCTGGTCGGACTCGGCGCGGTGCTCTCGGGCTTCATGAATAACGTCGGCGCGATGGCTCTGCTGATGCCGGTGGCGATGCAGCTCGCAACGCGCCTGGAGCTGCCGCCCGGGCGCGTGTTGATGCCGCTCGCGTTCGGCACCATCCTCGGCGGCATGACCACCCTGATCGGCACACCGCCCAATCTCATCGTCGCCGGTTTCAGCGCGCAGAGCGGCGGCCCCGGCTTCGGGATGTTCGACTTCACGCCGGTCGGTCTCGCCGTCGCCGCGGGCGGCGTCGCGTTCGTCGTGCTGGTCGGCTGGCGGCTGGTGCCAGCCCGCGAGCGCGCCGGGGGCGAGGGGTTCGACACCGGAGCCTATCTCACCGAGGCGCGGATCCCGGCCGATAGCAAGGCGATCGGCAAGACTTTGCGCGAGATCGAGGCCGCGCTCGACCAGGCCGATGCCCAGATCGTCGGCCTGGTGCGCAACGAGGTCCGGCTAACCGCGCCGAGTGCCGGCCGCATCGTGCGGGCCGGCGACATTCTCATCCTCGAAGCCGAAGTGGAGGCCCTGCCCGGCGCGCTCTCGAGTCTTGGCCTCGAACTGGAGGAAGCCAACTCGTCGCGGGGCGGCGACGCCGATGCCGCGGCCCGCGAGGCGGCCGGCGACGCGGCCGGCGACGCGGCGGGCGATGCGGTCGAAGGCTCGGCTCTTGCCGGCGAGCCGGCCCGGGGATCGGCAAGCACAAGCGCGGCGGACAGACGCAGTCGCGCCGACGGCCCCGACGCCGTGGCACACGCACCCGAGCGCAAAGAGTCCGGCGATGGAGATGGGGACGAAATCACGCTGATGGAACTCGTCGTCCGGCCTGAATCTGCGCTCGCCGGCCGCTCCGCAAGCGACATCCTGCTGCGTTCGCGCTTCGGGCTCAACCTGCTGGCCGTCTCGCGCGAAGGCGCCCGCTCTCAGGCACGTCTGCGCACGCTGAAGATCCGGCCCGGCGATCTGCTGCTCATGCAGGGTCCGGCCGAGACGCTGGGCGAATTCGCCGCCGACTTCGGCTGCGTGCCCTTGGCCGATCGCGAGCTGCGCATTCCGGACAAGCGCAGGGCGCTCACCGCGACGACGATCATGCTGTGTGCGGTCGGCGTGGCGGCTTTCGGCCTGATGCCCGCGGCGGTTGCCTTCGCCGCCGGAGTACTGTCATCGATGGCGCTGCGCACCGTGCCGCCGCGCGCAGTCTATGCGGCGATCGACTGGCCGATCGTGGTCCTGCTCGCCGCCCTGATCCCGGTTGCCGGTGCCATGGAGGCTACCGGTGCCGCCAGCCTCATCGCACACCTGTTGATGGATCGGGTGGCGCTCGGGCACGCCGTGGCATCGCTGGCGCTGATCCTGATCGTGACGATGTTCCTGTCCGACGTCATGAACAACGCCGCCACGGCCGCTGTCATGTGCCCGATCGCGATCAGCACGGCGACCGCGCTAGGGGTGAGTGCATCGCCCTTCCTGATGGCCGTCGCGATCGGCGCCTCGTGCGCCTTCCTGACACCCATTGGCCACCAGAACAATACGCTGATTCTCGGCCCCGGAGGCTTTCGCTTCGGCGACTACTGGCGTCTGGGCCTACCGGTCGAGATCCTGGTCGCGGCGATCGCCATTCCGATGCTGCTCGTCGTCTGGCCGCTGTAATCCCCGGAAGGCCCGAAGTCGCGCTCCCGCGCGTTACACCCGACTAGCGCCACCATTATGTCCAGGACAACATGTTGGACAGTCGTTGACTTTCACCATATCAATCGGTATTGTCCGCGCACAGACTCGCTTTTGTCCATGTTCCGTGTTGGACAACGATCGCGATTATCGTCGCGTCTCGAGGCATTGCGGGCGCGTATGCGGGGTGTGCGGCGCAGACGAACCGGGGGATTATCTTGAGCAGAAGGCAACGCATCGCCGTCGTCGGCGCCGGCATCTCGGGACTCGCCAGCGCATGGCTGCTAGGTCGCCAGCATGAGGTCACCCTGTTCGAGGCGGGTCCCCATCTGGGCGGCCATACCAACACGGTCGACGTCACGCTGGAGGGCAAGACGCATCCGGTCGACACCGGCTTTCTGGTCTTCAATGACAAGACCTACCCGAACTTTGTAGCCATGCTTGCGCTGCTCGGCGTCGACAGCGTCGAGACCGAGATGTCCTTCGCGGTGAGCCTGCAGAATCCCGATCTCGAATGGGCCGGCAGCAATCTGGCGACGGTGTTCGGCCAGAAGCGCAACCTCCTTCGCCGCCCCTTCTGGGCCATGCTCTCCGACATCCTGCGCTTCAATCGCGAAGCGCTCGCGTGGATCGCCTCCCACCCCGACAACCGGCGCAGCCTGCGAGACTTTCTGCACGAGGGACGCTACTCTTCCGCGTTCGCGGACTGGTATCTACTGCCGATGGCCGCGGCTATCTGGTCCTGCCCGCCGGGCCAGATGCTCGGCATGCCGCTCGCGACCTTCGTGCGCTTCTGCGACAACCACGGGCTGCTGCAGATCTTCGATCGTCCGACCTGGCGCACGATCAAGGGCGGTGGCCGGGAGTACGTGCGTCGGCTCGCATCCTGCCTCGACGACATCCGCCTGGGCTGCGCCGTGGCCGCGGTCACCCACGCCGCCTCCGGTCTGCGCGTCACCCACGCGCTGGGCGTCGAGCGCTTCGACCAGGTCGTGCTCGCCTGCCACAGCGACCAGGCGCTCGCGATACTCGGCCTGGCCGCGAGCGACGCCCAGCGCGAGATCCTCTCTGCCATTCGCTACCAGCCCAACCGCGCGGTGCTGCACACCGACCGCGCGCTGCTGCCGCGCAACGAGAAGCTGTGGTCGGCCTGGAACTATTTCGCCGGTGACGGAGCGCCCGGAGAGCAGCCGGTCAGCGTCTCCTACCTGATCAACCGCCTGCAGCCGTTGCCCTTCCGGACCCCGGTGGTCGTGACGCTCAATCCGGCGCGCGAACCCGATCCGGCCAGCGTCATCGCGGAGTTCGACTACGCCCACCCGGTCTTCGACGGCCCCGCCATCGCCGCGCAAAGGCGGCTCGACCACGTCCAGGGCGAGGGCGGAATCTGGCTGGCCGGCGCCTGGGGCAGCTACGGCTTCCATGAAGACGGACTCAAGTCGGCCCTGCGCGTCGCCAACGGCCTGGGCGTTCGCGCACCGTGGCAGGGCGATGCAGCGGTCGCAACGCGTACGGCCGAGGTAATGTGAGCGCGACGTTCGATCCGGGATCGCGCGCCGTGTCGGAGTATTCGGTGCTCCGGCGACGAGTGCTCGAGATGCGCGATCCGTCCGAAGTCGGCCCGCATGGACTTCGACGGCGTCGGCTTCTGTGGGCACTCGCAGCCCTGCCTTGCTCGCTCGTCCCGCTGCCGGCCTTCGCGGTTTCCGCTACAACCGAGGGACTGCGGCGTTGGGGCAGCGGCGAATTCCGCCGGTATGGATTCCTGATCTACGAGGCCACCCTCTGGGCCGGCGACGATCCCCTTCAACCCCCGCTGGCGCTGCGTCTGGACTACCGACGCGCGCTGTCCGGACGGGCGATCGCGGATGCGAGCATCGCGGAAATGCGCCGGCTCGGCGGCGATAAAGCTCGACTCGAGAACTGGGGCGAAGCGCTTGCGCGACTCTTCCCGGACGTCGCGAGCGGCGATCACATCATCGGCATCTACGGACCGGAAGGCGCGCAATTCGTACACAACGGCCGCCCCCTGGGCGAGATGGCCGACGCCGAGTTCGCCCGCCTCTTTTTCGCCATCTGGCTCGACCCGCGCACCCGAGCACCGCAGTTGCGGATGGCGCTGCTGCGTCAGCCCGGGCAGTGACGTGCGCACCCCGGGCGTCCTGGCCTACGGCCTGCTCGGCCTGCCGCTCGCGTTTGCGGCCCTGCCCCTCTATGTCCACGTGCCACGCTACTACGTCGAAGTGGCGGGGATGGAACTCGCCTTGCTCGGCACCATCCTGCTCGGGGCGCGCCTGCTCGATGCCGGGATCGACCCGTGGCTCGGCTGGCTCGCCGATCGCGTGCCGCGCCCGGCCATGGTCGCTGTCGCGCTGCTTCCCTTCCTGATCGGATTCGTCGCACTGCTCAATCCACCCGCCGAGCATGCCGCGGGCTGGCTCCTCGGATCGCTGGCGCTCACCTACCTGGGCTTTTCGGGCGCGACGGTGGCGTACCAGGCGTGGGGGGCCGACGTCGGGCAGAGCTCGGCGCTTCGTACCCGACTCACGGCAGCGCGCGAGGGCTTCGGACTGGTCGGCGTGGTGCTTGCCGCCGCCCTGCCCTCGATGCTGGCCCCCGAGTTCGATGCAGGGATCGCACGCCTGAGCTGGGTGCTGCCGCCCTTGCTGCTCATCGCCGCGCTGACGACCTTCGCCACCGCCGGCGCTGGCCAGGTTCACACCACGGCGCTGGATGCGCGCCGCGCACTCTGGCCGAGTCTGCGACACGTCCTCGCCGACCCGGTGTTCCGACGGCTTCTCGCCGTGTTCGTCGCCAACGGCATCGCCGCGGCGCTGCCCGCGACGCTGTTCCTGTTCTTCGTTGCCGATGTGCTGCAGCGGGAATCGGCCAGCGGCCCGCTGCTGGCGCTCTATTTTGTCGCCGGCGCCGCGTCGCTGCCGGGCTGGGTGCGCCTTGCCGCACGGATCGGCCGCGTCCGCACCTGGCTGGCCTCGATGGGCCTGGCCATTGTCGCCTTCGGCGGGGCCGGGCTGCTGGGCGCGGGGGATCTCGCCGCCTTCACGCTCATCTGCCTGCTCTCCGGCCTCGCCCTCGGCGCCGACCTGACGCTGCCGGCAGCGATCGCCGCCGACCTCGGCAAGCGCCAAGGGCAGGCCGGCGCCTGCTTCGGCGTGTGGAACTTCGTCGCCAAGCTCAACCTCGCGCTGGCCGCCGGCCTCGCGCTCCCCCTGCTCGGCGTCCTCGGCTACGTGCCGGGCAGCGGCGCCGGACTGCCCGCCCTGACCTTTGCCTACGCGCTGCTGCCGCTTGCCTTCAAGGCGTTCGCCTCGTGGCTCTTGTGGCAGTGGCGTGACGACCTGGAGATCCGTTCATGAAACTGCTGCTTGCCACGGCCCTGACCCTCGGCGTCACCGCCTGTGCCTCGCCCGGCGTCGAACAATACCGCGCCGAGCAACCCGCGCTCGACCTGCGAACCTATCTCGACGGCACGCTCGACGCCTGGGGCATGTTCCAGGGGCGTTCGGGCGAGGTGAAGAGGCGCTTCCATGTGGTCATCGACGCCCAGTGGGAGGGCGATACCGGGGTGCTCGACGAGCACTTCAGCTGGTCTGACGGCACCACCTCGCGCCGCGTGTGGACGCTCACCCGGCAGCCCGACGGCACCTTCCGCGGCACGGCCGACGACGTCATCGGTGAAGCGATCGGCGAAGTCTCGGGCAACGCGCTGCGCTGGCGCTATGTGCTGGCGCTGCCGGTGGACGGGAAGATCTATAACGTGCATTTCGACGACTGGATGTTCCTGATGGACGACAGGGTGATGCTGAACCGCTCCTATATGTCCAAGTGGGGCATCCGGCTGGGCGAGGTCACGCTGACCTTCGTCAAGCGCTGAACGGCGCCCGCCATGAACCCGAGGATCAGCGCCTGGGCGGGCAAGCGGGTCTGGTTGATCGGCGCATCGGCCGGAATTGGTGCCGCGCTGGCGCGAGAGCTCGCGAGCCTTGGCGCACGACTCGCACTATCGGCCCGCAATGCCGATGCACTGCAGGCCCTGAACCTGGTCGGGACGCGGCTCCTGCCCTGCGACGCGACCGACCGGGCAAGCCTTGCCGCGGCTCGCGACGATCTCGTGGCGGCATGGGGCGGCATCGATCTCGTGGTCTATCTTGCCGGCGACTACGTTCCGATGACCGCCGCCGATTTCGACCTGGGCAAGGCCGAGCAGATGGTCGCCGTCAATTTCAACGGCGCCATGAACCTGACGGCGGCCGTCCTGAACGATCTGCGGCCCGGCGGTGGCATCGTGCTGGTCGCGAGCGTGGCCGGCTACCGCGGCCTGCCCAGAGCGCTCGCCTACGGACCGGGCAAGGCCGCCCTGATCCACTTTGCCGAATGCCTGCACCTCGAGCTCGCCCCTCATGGCCTCGGCGTATGGCTCGTCAATCCCGGCTTCGTCGCAACCCGCCTCACCGACAGGAACGACTTCCGGATGCCCGCGCTGATCACCCCCGAGGACGCCGCACAAGCCATCCTGAAAGGCCTCGCCTCGGGCCGCTTCGAGATCCACTTTCCGAAGCGCTTCACCCGCATCATGAAACTGCTCGCGCTCCTGCCATACCGCTGCTACTTTCCGCTGGTGCGCCGCATCACGGGTAGCTGACAGGCGCCCGAGCAGAAAACCGTCGTGCTAAAGGCGAACCCGAAAAGCAAAAAGCCAACCCCGAAGGATTGGCTAAGTGCTTGAAACGATGGCGCGCTCGGCAGGATTCGAACCCACGACCCCCTGGTTCGTAGCCAGGTACTCTATCCAACTGAGCTACGAGCGCGTCGAGAGAAGCGAGATTCTAGCAGCTCCTCCCATGAGGTCAACAGCCCGGCGCGAAAATTATTTTTCGTGCGGCCGTACGCCGCTCCGGGCGCCGGATCAGGCTGCATGCCGGCAGCGTGCAACCGGGGACAGCGGACTGCCTTGCTCGGCCCGTCGCCTACGCCTTGTCGGAAGCAAGGGTTTCGGGCAGGTAATCGAGGCGCGGGCCAGCCGGCACGATGCCGCTCGGATTCAACGCCGCGATCGAGTAGTACCCCGCCTTGATGTGCTCCGCCCGCACGCTTGAGGCGAAGGCGGGAATCTCCAGCAGGCGTACCAAATAGTTCGACACTGCGGGATAGGCCGCGAGCGGGCGCAGATTGCACTTGAACAGGCCGTAGTAGGCGAGTTCGAAGCGGATCAGCGTGACGAAGGCGCGGATGTCCGTTTCCGTCAGGCGGTTGCCGACCAGCCACGCCGAACGCGCGAGCCGCGCCTCCAGCCAGTCGAGGGTCGCGAAGACCTTGCCCACGGCCTCCTCGTAGGCCTTCTGGGTTCCGGCGAAACCGGCCTGGTACACGCCGTTGTTGAAGTCCGCGTAGAGGCGCTCGTTCACCGCATCGATCTCGTCCTCCAGATCCACCGGCCGCAACACCAGCCCGTCGTCGGCGAGTACCCCGAAGTCGCGGTCGAAGATCCGCAGGATGTCGGCGGATTCGTTGTTCACGATTGTCCCCGAATGTTTGTCCCACAGCACGGGCACCGTGGCGCGGCCGGTGTACGAGGAATCGGCGCGCGTATAAAGCTCATGCAGGTAGGACGCGCCATTGACGACGTCCCGATCGCTGCCGAACTCGCCGCTGAAGCGCCATCCCTGCTCGCCCAGGCGCGGGTCGACCACGGTCACGCCGATCACATCGTCCAGCCGCTTCAGGCGCAGCGCGATCAGCGTTCGGCACGCCCATGGGCAGATGTAGGCGACGTACAGATGGTAGCGGCCCTTCTCCGGGCGGAAGCCCCGGGCGCTATCGGCGCCGACGCGGTCGCGAAATCCCGAGCGCTGGCGGATGAAGCGTCCGTCGTCGTCGCTGCCTTGCACGGGCTGCCATGTTTCGGCCCATCGACCGTTTATCAGCATGTTCTCTCCTCGTTGGGGGCGGGTATTGCTCAAGGGCCCCCACAATATTGGATTGAATCTCGTCGATAAACCGCCCCGTCAGAGACTGACCGTTTCGGCACGAGGAACAATAAGAGTCTCCACTCCTCCCGCACGGGATCGCGCACCCGGCGCCATCGCTGCCGGGTCAGGCGAACCGGACCCCGGCAAGACGCTGCACCAGAAAGTCGATCAAGGCCCGCACCTTGGGTGCGACATGCTTGCGCGTGGGATAGATCGCGTAGATGCCGAGTTCGATCGAGCGATATTCCGGCATCAGCTCGACCAGTCGCCCGGCGGCGAGGTCCTCGCCCACGAGAAAGGTCGGCTGCAGGATCACGCCCTGATGGGCGAGCGCCATTGCGCGGCAGGTGTCGCCGCTATTTGTCGTCATGCACGGAGCCGTGCGCACCCCGACCCGCCCGTCCGGGCCGTCGAACTGCCATTCGTCCCCACCCGACCAATACGTGTAGCCGATGATCGTGTGACCGGCGAGTTCCAGAGGGTGGCGGGGTGTGCCGCGCGCGGCCAGGTATTGCGGCGACGCGCAGAGCACCACGCGGGTGCTTGCGAGATGGCGGCTGACCAGGGTCGAGCTCGGGAGCGTCGCAATGCGGATCGCGAGATCGTAGCCCTCCTCGACCAAGTCGACCACGCGATCGGAGAGCGTGACGTCGAGTCGCACCTGCGGATGCAATGCGCGAAACGGCCCCCATAGCGGCGCAAGGTGAAGAATGCCGAAGGTGACCGGAGCATTCACCCGCAGCAGTCCGCGCGCCGCGGCGCTGCGCGAGCCCAGTTCGGCTTCGGCCTCCTCGACGCCGGCCAGCAAGTCACGGCAGCGGGCGACGAACACCTCGCCCTCCTCGGTCAGCGACAAGCGTCGGGTCGTGCGATGCAGCAGGCGCACACCGAGTCGAGCCTCCAGATCGCCGACATAGCGGGACACCGCTGCCTTGGACAGGCCGAGCGCCTCGGCCGCCCGCACAAAGCTGCCGGCATCGACCACTGCACAAAAGGTCTGCATCTCAAGATAGCGATCCATTGTCTCACCTACAGGAACAATTCATATCAATCTAGCAGATTTATCTCAGTTATCGATCTGCGTAGAGTTTGAAGCGTGCTCAGCGAGTCCTTTCGGTACTCGACGCCACCCAAAGACAACCCGACCCCAAAGGAGAAACATCATGATTGCTCGACTCTTCCAGCGCCTTGCCGCCACCGACGAAAGCTGGGCCCAGCTCACCCTGCGTGTGCCCATCGGCATCATCTTCGCGGCGCACGGTGCGCAGAAACTGTTCGGCTGGTTCGGCGGCTACGGCCTCGACGGCACGGGCCAGTGGATGGCCTCGATCGGCCTCGCACCCGGTTATCTGATGGCCCTGCTTGCCGGGAGCGCGGAATTCTTCGGCGGCCTGGCACTCATCATCGGCTTCCTGGTTCGCCCCGCGGCGGCGGTGCTAGCGGTGACGATGCTGGTGGCGATCTTCGCGGTGCACATCGGCAACGGCCTGTTCATGAGCAACAATGGCTACGAATTCGGCCTGGCCCTGCTCGCCGCCTCGGTTGCACTGGCGGTCAGCGGCGGCGGCCGCGGCTCGGTCGATGCCGCTCTCACCCGTGCCGTCGGCGCCCGCTGACCACGACGATCGCACGTCCGGCCCCTCCGGGCCGGACCCCGCCTTCCGCATGGAGCCCCTCATGAGCCGCCTGCCCACGCTGTTCGTCTCCCACGGCGCGCCCAGCTTCGCCCTCGAACCGGGCGCAGCCGGGGCGCAACTTGCCGCGCTCGGTGAGTCCTTGCCGCGACCGAAGGCGGTGCTGGTGGTCTCGCCCCACTGGATGACCCGCGAGGTCCGGGCAACGAGCGCGGCGCAACCCCAGACCGTGCACGATTTTGCCGGCTTCGCGGCCGAGCTCTATACCCTTGCCTACCCCGCACCGGGGCACCCTGCGCTGGCAATGCGTGCCCTCGATGCGCTGCGCCAGGCAGGATGGGTCGGCCACGCCGACCCCGAGCACGGCCTCGATCACGGCGCGTGGGTGCCACTGCGCCACCTCTACCCCCGTGCCGACGTACCGGTGTTCCAGGTCTCGATGCCCGCGCGGCTCGACACCGCCTCGGCCTACCGCTTCGGCCAGGCGCTCGCGCCACTGGCCGAGCAAGACGTGCTGATCGTCGGATCGGGCAGCCTCACGCACAACCTCTACGAGTTCCAAATCGACCACGGCCATCATGCCGCGGACTATGCGATCGAGTTTGCGCACTGGATTCGCGACGCCGTCGCGCGGGGCGACCACGCGCGCCTCGTCCAGGCACTCGAAATCGCGCCGCACGCCCGGCGCGCGCACCCGACCGCGGAGCACTTCCTGCCCTTGGCCATCGCCGCCGGTGCGGCCGGGCGCGACGCGCCCGGCACCGTCGTCGACGGGGGCATCGTTCACGGCGTCTTGGCGATGGATTCGTTCCTGTTCGGGTAGGTCTGCTGGGGACGAGACCGGTGCGCCGCGCGCCCCTGACATCCAGCCGCCAAGCCGCGGCGGAGGCGGCCGAAGCGATTGGCAAGCACTGTGCGGAGCGGGCCTTCGATGCGGACCGTGCGTTCGATGGGGCGGTGAGGCTTCCCATTTATCCTGAATACCGGGGAAGCGCCTCGAAAATGTGGCTCGCATTGTCGAACACATGAAAAAAGCGGCCCGAAAGCCGCTTTCTTCATGTGTTCTGGCGGAGACGAAGGGATTCGAACCCTTGAGACAGGTTTTGCCCGTCTGCTCCCTTAGCAGGGGAGTGCCTTCGACCTCTCGGCCACGTCTCCTAACAACGAGGCGCGATCATAGCCATTCCGCGCCTCGTGGTCAAACGCCGGGGTCAGCCCTGCTCGAGGCCGAACGCCTTGTGCAGCACACGTACCGCAAGTTCGAGGTACTTCTCGGCGATCGCGACCGAGATCTTGATCTCGGAGGTGGTGATCATCTGGATGTTGATGCCCTCCTCGGCGAGCGTGCGGAACATCTTCGACGCCACGCCCGGGTGCGAACGCATCCCGACGCCGACGATCGAGACCTTGGCCATGGTGTTGTCGGTTTCGATCGCCTTCGCACCCAGCGCCGCCTTGTTGGCCTCGAGCACCTTGACGGCCTTGTCGAGATCGCCGCGGCTCACGGTGAAGGAGAAATCGGTCGCGCCGTCGTGGCCGATGTTCTGGATGATCATGTCCACGTCGATGTTGGCATCGGCGATCGGCTCCAGGATCTGGTACGCGACACCCGGCCGGTCGGGCACGCCGAGCACCGTGAGCTTGGCTTCGTCGCGGTTGAAGGCGATGCCGGAGATGACGGGCTGTTCCATAGTGTGATTTTCCTCGACAGTGATGAGCGTGCCTTCGCCTTCGTCCTGAAAGCTGGACAGGACACGCAGCTTGACCTTGTATTTGCCTGCGAACTCGACCGAACGGATCTGCAGCACCTTGGAGCCGAGGCTCGCCAGCTCGAGCATCTCCTCGAACGTTATGGTGTCGAGCTTGCGCGCCTCCGGCACGATGCGCGGATCCGTCGTATAGACGCCGTCGACGTCGGTGTAGATCTGGCACTCGTCGGCTTTCAGCGCCGCGGCGATGGCGACCGCCGTGGTGTCGGAACCGCCGCGACCCAGCGTGGTGATGTTGCCGTGCTCGTCGGTGCCCTGGAAGCCCGCGACCACGACCACGTTGCCCTCATCCAGATCCCTGCGGATGGGGGCCTCGTCGATGTTCAGGATGCGCGCCTTGGTGTGCGCGGAGTCGGTGAGGATGCGGACCTGACCGCCGGTGTAGCTCTTCGCCTTGACGCCGATGTCGTGGAGCGCCATGCACAGCAATCCGATGGTGACCTGCTCGCCGGTCGAGACCACCACGTCGAGCTCGCGGGGCTCGGGGTGCGTCGCGACCTCCTTGGCCAGCGCGATCAACCTGTTGGTTTCACCGCTCATCGCGGACACCACGACGATCACCTTGTCGCCATTTTTCTGCGATTGGGCGACCCGTCTGGCAACGTTCTTGATCCGCTCTGCATTCCCTACGGAGGTGCCACCGTACTTCTGAACTATCAATGCCATCGCCGCATCCAATTGTATGTGGATAAAGGCGGGATTCTATCGTGGATGGGGAGGTTTTGTCGGGTGATGTGCCGCATGGGCGCGCATCCGGATGCGCGAGCAGTCGAATCGCCGGCAAGCAGCATGTCGCCGCACGCGCCGAGGCGCCCTCGAGACCTCGAAGCCGGCACACTCGCTCCGACCGGCTCGTTGCCCGCCCGAACGGGTCGCGCACTTGCTGTCCACTGGGCGCTTTCCCCCATCTCATAAACCTGCCCGAAAAACATACCCCGGCCTGCTATAACGTGATTGGGGGGAGGCATCTGTCACACGCGCTTGAAATTTTTTCCACTTTCCTGTTGTATGTGGAACGAATAGTGATCTATACTCAAATCATCCTACGACCTAAGTCATAGGACTCACAAGCGCCGCAGGCAATTTTGCATAACGCACCGGTATCAAAAACAGAGGACATGACCATGAAAAATATTGAGAAGCTCGACGTACGCGAGATCCGCCGCAAGCTCGGCATGAACCAGTCGCAGTTCTGGTCGAAGATCGGCGTGACCCAGAGCGGCGGTTCCCGCTATGAAAGTGGACGCAACATCCCGCGCCCGGTGCAGGCCCTGCTGCGCCTCGTGCACATCGAGCAGATCGACATCAACAAGGTCAAGAAGGAGGATGTCGAGGTTGCGGAGTTCCTGAAGTCGTCGAACCCGGAGCTGTTCAAGTCGCTGAAGAAGGAAGCGCGCGCGAAGCGGACGAAGTCCTGACGGCGCCGGGCGCCGACTGCGGCGCACACTTTCCCCCGAGGCCGACGCGACCCTTCGGCCTCGGATTTTTTCGGACCGTACGTTTCGCACCAATGACCGTCGCCGCGACGGCTCATCCACGGCGTGCCCCTTCGCCCACGAGTCCCACAGAACACAAATCATGCCTATCACCCCCTTCCAGGATACAAGGGGACACTTGGTACTTCCGCACGTAGGTGCATGTCGGCGCTGACAGCAAGAGCGGACTAATCAATCCCGCGCACACAGCCACGGTGAATGTTATCCATTGCACCGAGGCCAAGCGCCTGTTGGACGGACAGAAAGAACGCGCCTTTGGCGCCCATGTCGGGTCGCGCTTTAAACGGCGCAGATCAATGGATCCTTGGCACCAGTCGTTGACCTGTCGCCGTATGTGATCGGCAGCGACGCCTCATATCATCTCGCGTGCCCGATCGAGCTGCGCCCGGCACTCATCGACCATACGTTCGATGAGTTCGGCGCAGGTCGGAATATCATCGATCAGTCCGATCACTTGTCCCGCTGTGACCACCCCGCCCTCGACCTCACCGGCTTCCAGCGCCGCCCTGCCGCGCGCGCCGAGCACCAGATGCCGGATATCCTCGAACTGGCAGCCTCCAGTACGGCGCTCGATCTCGATCACCTCATTGGCGACCGCGTTGGCGAACACGCGTGCTGTGTTGCGCAAGGTCCGGAATATCAGGCGGGTATCCTGCTCCGACGCGTTGATCAGTGCATGCTTGATGTTGTAATGGATTGGCGCCTCCTGGGTCAGCATGAACCGGGTTCCCATGTTCACTCCCTCGGCACCCAACGCCAGCGCCCCAGCCATACCGCGACCGTCGGCGATGCCTCCGGAGGCGATCACAGGGATCTTCAGTGCCTTGGCGGCGAGCGGAATCAGCACAAGGCCACCCACATCGTCCTCACCCGGGTGACCCGCGCATTCGAATCCGTCGATACTGATGATGTCCACGCCATTTCGTTCTGCCGACAAGGCATGGCGGATCGATGTGCACTTGTGAACAACCTTAATCCCTTTGGCCTTGAAGCGCTCGACGAAATCACGCGGACTATTGCCCGCGGTTTCGACGACGCGTATGCCTTTCTCGATGATCGCATCGACATACTCCGCGTACGGAGGTGGCTTGACCGCCGGCAGGATGGTCAGATTGACGCCAAAGGGTTGATCGGTCAGCGCGCGCGTCCTGTCGATCTCGCGCCGCAGGTCATCCGGTGTCGGTTGCGTCAGGGCGGTGATCATGCCAATGCCACCAGCGTTGGAAACCGCTGCTACCAGTTCGGCGCGTCCCACCCACTGCATGCCGCCCTGGACGATGGGGTAACGACAGCCCAACAGTTCCGTGACCCGGGTCTTCATTCGATACTCCTTTGCGGAAACCGGCGGCGGGGCGTCCTTGCCAACGCACGCCGCGGTCGGTTACACCACTGGCGATGCGCTCGTCGCTCAGCTCACCGCCTAGATCATTTTGTTGCCGGATTTGTGTCGTGCCTTCGTAGATACAGAACAGCCGCACGTCGCGATAAGAGCGGCCGATGCCGCACGCGGCCCACCTGCGCTTCTTCTGCAAACACCGGCCTCATCACACTCACAAGGGCACCCCTCCCGCCTCAAGACACCGCACGCACACCGTTCTGCGTCCTGGCGGCACTTTGCTACGCGGGCGAGTGGGTCGTTCAGCGATAGACCAGCACCGGAATCTTGCTATGCGTCAGGACCTTCTGGGTTTCACTGCCCAGGACCAGGCCAGCGATGCCACGACGGCCGTGCGAGGCCATGAAGATGATGTCGCAGCCCTGCTCATCGGCTGCGCCAATGATCCCGACATAGGGGAGCTCGCTCACCAATGTGCGGCTATCGGCGGCAACGCCGGCGGCCCTGGCAGCTTCCACCGCGATGCCGAGGGTTTCGTCCGCACGGGACTGTGCCAGCTTCGCGAAACGCTCGGGCGCATGCGCATCCATGACCGGCCCGTCGCCGTAGATCTGTATCGGCGGTTCCGGCTGGGCGTAAAAAAAGGTGATGCGCGCACCGGTTTCCCGGGCGAAGGCGATCGCCCGCTCGACCGCACTGTCGGACAACTGCGAACCGTCTGTCGGCACGAGAAGATGTTTGAACATGCTGAGCATTCTCCGGGGGTAGCGGCGCGCACTCGGCACGCCGGTCGATATTCGATTCGAGAGGCATCGCGCCTGGCGGCGCATTGCATTACATGCCTTGGTAGATCGGCCCCTCGCCGCCCTGCGGCACCACCCAGTTGATGTTCTGGGTCGGATCCTTGATGTCGCAGGTCTTGCAGTGCACGCAGTTCTGGGCGTTGATCTGCAGGCGCGGGTTGGAGCCGTCGGCGTCGCGCACGATCTCGTAGACGCCGGCCGGGCAGT
>JARFTX010000105.1 GCA_029289265.1 Gammaproteobacteria bacterium | reverse complement strand
AGGCGCTGCGGCTCGACGCCGACGGCGCCGTCGTCGAGCCCGGCCGCAGCGGCGATCTGTTCGGCGACCCGGGCGAAGCGCGCGCGAGCGCGGCGCTGCTGCTCGAGCGGCTGCGCGCGCGGCTCGGCGCGGAAGCGGTCCATGCGTTCGACATTCACGCCGACCATCGCCCGGAGCGTGCCTGGCAGGTGAGCGAACCGGGCAGCGCGAGCGCAGCGCCCGCCGATGCGCTGCTGCCCCGGCCGGCGTGGCTGCTGCGCGAGCCGCGGGCCCTCGGCTCGCTGCGCGGCCTCGCGCTGGTGAGCGGCCCGGAACGCATCGAGTCGGGCTGGTGGGACGGCGAGGACGTGCGACGCGACTACTACGTCGCACGCGCGCCGCGCGCCGGGCTGTGGTGGGTCTTCGAGCGGCTCGACGCGCCGGGCGGCTGGTACGTGCACGGCTATTTTGGATAGACTGCGCCGCTACCGATTGCCCAGGATCCGGCCCATGCCTCTGCTCCCCGCACGCCGCGACGACGAATCCGCAGGCGACTTCACCCGCCGCCGCGCGCGCTTCGCGCTCCTCGCCTTTCTCGTCGCGCTGCCTGCCGCGCTCTGGCTGTTCGCCCGCGCCGAAGCACTGTGGCGCGTGATCGCGCCGCTTGAAGGCGGCCCTTTCCTGCTTGCAGCGACCGCTTTCGGGGGCGCGCTCGCCATCGCCCCGATCGCCGCGCTCGTCGCGCTGCTCATCGCGGTCTGGTTCGGCGTCGAAAGCATCGGGCAGCCGCGCAGCCGGGCCGCCCCGCTCGCCGATCGCGCGATCGTCGCCGCCGGCCTGCTGGTGTGGTTCGCGCCCGCGCTCGCGCTCGTCGCCGCGGCGGTCCGCGCCGTCCTCACCGGCTCGATCGCCTTCTCGCGGCCGGCGCGCGAGTATCTCCTCGCCACCGATCCGATCGCCTTCTGGCAGGGCGTCGGCTTCCTGCTGATCGTCGCCGCGGCGCTCGCCTACCCGGCCTGGCACTACTGGGCCAAGCGCCTGAGGCGACGCCCAAGTACGTAGCTACGCGCCGAGCCACCCCTTCCGCAGCGCCGCCCCCGTGACGGTCGGTTTCGCCGCGAGCGTGAGCCGCGCGATCCCCGGCGCCGGGGCGAGCACGACGTCGAAGCGCATCAGCTCGTCGCGCCGGAACGCATGGATCTCGACGCGCTCGCCGGCGCCGCGGCGGCGCAGGTGGGTGTCGAGATTCGCGGCGCTGAGCCGCAGGCCGTCGATGGCGACCAGCGTGTCGCCCGCCGACAGGCCCGCCGCCTGCGCCGGGCCGCCGTCATGGACCTGGGCGACTTTCGCCTTACCGCCGCCCGCCGAAAACTTGACGCCGAGCGACGGCCAGGCGTTTTCCGGCTCGAGGCGGAAATCGACCGCAAAGCTCTTGAGCAGCCGCGCGAGCGGCACATCCTCGGTGCCGTGCACCATGCGGCGCAGCCAGCCGGCAAGCTTGCGTCCGGCCTGCGTCGAGCGGGTCCCGCCGACCTCGGCGACGTACTCGTACAAGTCGTCCTCGTCCACTCCGAGGCCGGTGCAGCCGTGGCGGCGCCAGAGCAGCCGCATCACGTCGTCGAGACTCGCCACGCCGTCGCTGCCGGCACGCAGCTGCAGGTCGAGCCCGAGCGCGATCAGCGCCCCCTTGGCGTAGTAGCTGACGATGGCGTTGGGGGCGTTCTCGTCCTGGCGGTAGTACTTGGTCCAGGCATCGAACGACGACTCGGCCACGCTCTGGCGCAGGCGGCCGCTGCCGCGCAGCACCTGGGTGGCGGTCTTGGCGACCAGCGCGAGATAGTCCTCGAGCGCGATCACGCCCGAACGCACCAGCGCGAGGTCGTCGTAATAGGACGTGAAGCCCTCGAACGCCCACAGCAACGGCGTGTAGTTCTCGCGCCCGTAGTCGTAGGGGATGAAGGCCGCCGGCTTGATGCGCTTGACGTTCCAGGTGTGGAAGTACTCGTGGCTGCACAGGCCGAGAAAAGAGCGGTAGCCCTCGGTCGGGCTCTTCATGCCCGGGTACGGAAGGTCGGCGCGGTTCGCAAGCAGCGCCGTCGAGTCGCGATGCTCGAGCCCGCCGTAGCCGTCGTCGACGACCGTCGCGAGGAAGACGTAGCGCTCGACCGGCGCGGGCGAACCGAAGAGCTCGAGATGCCAGGCGCAGACGCGCGCCAGATCGGCGCTCAGGCGCTCGACGTCGCAATCGTGGCGGCCGGTGATCGCGAACTCGTGGTCGACGCCACCGGCGGCGAACTCGAAGTGAGTGAAGCTGCCCATCTCGACCGGATGGTCGACCAGCTCGTCGTAGTCCGCCGCGCGGTAGAGGCCGAAGCCCAGCGGCCAGGCGCAGCCGGCCGAACCGAGCGCGCGCGGCAGCGAGGTCGCGACCCGCCACTTCTTGTAGGCGCTGCCCTCGGGCGGACGGATGTCGACCTGGCAGGGCCGGTCCGTGCGCCCTTGCGGCGCGAGGAACACGCTCGTGCCGTTGAAGAAGCCATGCGTGGCGTCCAGATGCGCGCTGCGCACCGAAAGGTCCCAAGCGTAGACCTCGCATTCCACCGTCAGCGCCGCGCCCGCCGGCACTGGCGCGGCGCGCCAGGTGTGCTTGTCGAGCTTCTCGACCTCGACCGCCCGACCACCGGATTCGGCCCGCAGCGAGACGATGTTGCGGGCGAACTCACGGATCATGTAGCTGCCCGGAATCCACGCCGGCAGGCTGAACACCTGCCCCTGCGGGTCGGGGTCAGGCACCGTGCAGGCGACGCGGAAGAGGTGCGCCTCGGGGTGGTGGGGGGTGAGGGTGTAGCGGATCGGGTCGGTCATGGCGGGCGCGCAGAGCGGGATTCGGGGGATTCGATTCGGGCCGGCAGCGAGCCCGACCGGGCCGGTTCATCGTTGCGCGGCGGCCTTGTAGACCGCATTGCGATCACGCCGTCCGATCGCGACCACGACGACGATCAGTTCGGCGTCACGGACCTCGTACACCAGGCGGTAGCCGATGCTGCGCAGTTTGATCTTGTAGCGGTCGGGCCTGCCGGCGAGCCGGGCCGACGGGATGCGCGGATCGACAAGGCGCTCGGCGAGCTTCTTCTTGAACTGCTCGCGGGTACTGCCGTCGAGCCGTTTCCACTCGGCGAGCGCCTCTTCCTTGAACCTGAGGCTATAGCTCATCGAGCCGGACCTCGATTTCCTTCTGGTCCCGCCGGGCGTCGGCGATCGCATTCAGTTCGAGGTCATCGAGCCGCTCCAGCAAGGTCTCGTAGGCTTGCGCCGGGATGCAGTAGAAGACCGGTTCGTTGCGGTTGAGGATCGCGACGGGAAAACCGTCGCCGGCGGCGACGGTGCCCATGGGGTTCTTCTTGAGTTCGGAGACGCTGGCGGCAGTGTCGGCCAGGATCAGGGTTGCCATGATCTTTTCCATGTACAAACAATGGCACTCAATTTAGCGCTATCGGAAGTACCCGTAAAGATGCGCGGCCGCGTAATCGCTAATCCGGCAGGTCGTAGGCTTGGTCGAGGTGTCCTCCAGGATCATGAGGTCGGCTCCGACTGCCGCCTCGGCACGTTCTGCAAGCGGGGTTCCGAGCCGCCCAGCAGCGCGAGGCGCTTCGCGCTCTCGCGCTGAATCAGGGCGCGCAGGGCCTCGCGCACGAGGGCGGATTTCTCCTTGATGCCGGTGAGCGCGTGGGCCTTCGCGATCAGTTCGTCGTCAAGGGCGAGAGTCGTGCGCATGGGAGGCTCCGATCCTTATGTACATCGAGAATGTTATTGGAACTTAGTCCGTGCGGGCTGCGATCACAAGCGCCGCGCGTTGCGGGCCGGTTCAGGCATTATACTGTATATATGTATAGTCCAGAAGCCGCTTCCACCCTCGCCCCCGACTACGCCGAGCTGCACTGCCTGAGCAACTTCAGCTTCCTGCGCGGCGCCTCGCACCCCGAGGAGCTGGTGGCGCGGGCCGCGGCGCTCGGCTACCGGGCGCTGGCGATCACCGACGAGTGCTCGTTCGCCGGCGTGGTGCGCGCCCACCAGGAGATCCGCTCGCAGGGGCTCGCGCTGAAGCTCGTCGTCGGCACCGAGATCGCGCTCGCCGACGGCCCGACGCTGGTGCTGCTGGCGGCCGACCGCGCCGGCTACGGCCGCTTGTCGCGGCTCGTCACGCGCGGGCGGCGCGCCGCGGCCAAGGGCGGCTACCGGCTCGAGCGCGCCGATCTGGAAGCGGGCCTGCCGGGCTGCCTGGCGCTGCTGATCCCGCCGCGCGAAGACCCGATCGAGCCGGAGCGGCTCGTCGCCGCGCAGGCCGAGCCGTGCGCGCACGGCGGCCTCGATCGCCCCTTCGGCGTGGGCGAGCGGCTGTTTCAGTTCGGTCAGGCGCCACATGGGCGGGCCTATAGCACGGCGATGCCGCTC
>JARFTX010000104.1 GCA_029289265.1 Gammaproteobacteria bacterium | reverse complement strand
TCCACCCTTGCGGGTGAGGCGCGAATGATAGCGCGTTTCGCGCGGCACGCGACGCCGAGAATGCGACGCGCCGGATCCGACCCTCGACACCATGGCCTCACACCTGATCCTGGGCGGCGCCCGCTCCGGCAAGAGCACGCTGGCCGAGCGGCTCGCGCGCGAGTCCGGCCTGCCGGTGACGGTGATCGTCACCGCCGTGGCGCTCGACGCCGAGATGGCGGCGCGCATCGCCCGCCACCGGCACGACCGGCCCGCGGGCTGGCGCACCGTCGAGGCGCCGATGGCGCTGGCGGCTGCGCTCGGCGAGCATGCTGCCACCGGCCACTGCGTGGTCATCGACTGCCTGACGCTGTGGCTCGCCAATGCGCTGGGGGGCGCCGAGACGCTGCCGCCGGGGGCCGATGCCGAGGCGCTGCCGCGCTGGCGGGACGAACGCCGTGCGCTGCTCGAAGCGCTGCCGCGACTGCCCGGCGAGTTGATCCTGGTCGCGAACGAGGTCGGGCTGGGCCTGGTGCCCGAGACGCCGCTGGGGCGGCTGTTCCGCGACGCCGCCGGGCGCCTCAATCAGGAGGTCGCGGCGCGCTGCGAGCGCGTGAGCTTCGTCGCGGCCGGGCTCGCGCTTTCGTTGAAGTGAGCCAGACGGGACGGCGCGCGCCGAAGATGTCACAGGGCCGGCCGACGATTCGCGCTACAGTGGAGACGAGGAGCGATCCACCATGAACGCGAACGCAATTCTCGCCTCGTGCGCGCTCAGTGCCACATTCGCCGCGGCCTCGCGCCCAGCTGCCGCGGCGCCCGAGAATGCGGGCGCCCTGCTCACGCAGGGGCTCGCGGCACTCGTCGCCGGAGCTGCCGAGCCGCACCTGCTCGCGGCCGGCATTGCCGTGTCGGCACTGGTCGCGGTGCTGGTGCTGGGCTGGCGGCGTGCCCGCGCACGCCGGCGGCACATTCGCGAGCTCGAGGACGCGCTTGCGGCCCGCGACGCGCAGGCCGAGTCGCTGTCGCGAAGACTCTCTCAGACCATCCACGAGCTGGAGCTCGCCCACCATAGGCTGCACGAGCAGGCCGTCGGCTTCGAGCGCAAGGCGCATCTTGACGCGCTCACCGGGCTGGCGAATCGCCTTCTGCTCGACGAGCGCATCGGCCACGGCATCGTACGCGCCCTGCGTCACAATGCCCGCATGGCGGTGGTGATTGTCGAGCTGCGGGGGCTCGACGAGGTCGCCGAGCGCTGCGGACGGCCCGCCGCCGACGAGCTGCGAATTGCGATGGCGGCGCGGCTGCGCAGCATTGTCCGGGCCGAGGATACGGTCGCACGGCTCGACGGCGAGCGCTTCGCCGCGGTGCTCGAAGAGGTGTTCGACCAAGAGGATGTGCAGCGCGTGCTGACGTCCGCCGCGGAGGAACTCGGCGCGGCGGCTCCGGTCGGCGACATCCAAGTGATGCTGGCGGTGCGCCTCGGCTATGCCTTCTTCCCCGAGAACGGCAAGGACGCCACCGCCCTGCTGGCCGCGGCGGCCACCATGCTGCAAGGCGCCGGCGCGGATGGTCGGCCCGTGGCCATGGGATAATCGTCGTCCCTCATCGACACAGCGATTCCCGGTGCCGTCTGCCCTGCCCAATTTTCCGGCCTGCCGCGTCCTCGTCGCCGGCGACGTGATGCTCGACCGCTACTGGCATGGCGCGGCGACGCGCATTTCGCCGGAGGCGCCGGTGCCGGTCGTGCTGGTCGAGGACGACGAGCAGCGCGCCGGCGGCGCGGCCAACGTGGCGGTAAACATCACCGCGCTGGGCGCGGGCGCCACCCTGGTGGGCCTGGTGGGCGCCGACGAGGCCGGAGCGCTGCTGCGCGCCCGGCTCGACACCGCCCACGTCGATTGCCGGCTGATCGAGACCGCCTCGCACCCGACGATCACCAAGCTGCGCGTCCTCAGCCATCATCAGCAGCTCTTGCGCCTGGACTTCGAGACGCCCTTCAACGGCCCCGAAACCGCTGCGGTCGCCGAAACCTTCGCGCAATCCCTCGCCGGCCACCGTGCGGTCGTGCTGTCGGACTACGCGAAAGGCACGCTCGCGGAGGTCGAACGACTGATCGCGGCGGCGCGCGCTCGCGGCGTGCCGGTCATCGTCGATCCCAAGGGAACGGACTTCGACCCCTACGCGGGTGCGACCGTGCTCACGCCCAATCTCGCCGAGTTCGAGGCGGTGGTCGGGCGCTGCCGCGACGACGTCGAGATCGAAGCGCACGGCGCGGCGCTGCGCGAACGCCTCGGCCTCGAGGCGCTCGTCGTCACGCGCGGCGAGCGGGGCCTGACGCTGGTGCAACGGGACTACCCACCCCTACATCTGCCGGCGCTGGCGCGCGACGTGTTCGACCGGACCGGCGCCGGCGACACGGTGGTCGCCGTGCTCGGCGCCGGACTCGCCGCGGGACTCTCGATCGGACGGGCAACCGTGCTCGCCAACGTCGCCGCCGGACTGGTGGTGGGCAAGCTCGGCACCGCCACTGTCGCACCGGCCGAGCTCGCAGTGGCCGTCGAGGACTTTGCGCCGGGGCGGGCGGTGCGATGATCGTCGTCACCGGCGGGGCCGGCTTCATCGGCAGCAACCTGGTCGCCGCCCTCAACGCCCGCGGCCACGACGACATCCTGGTGGTGGACGACCTCGCCGACGGGCGCAAGTGCCTCAACTTGGCCGACCTCGCCATCCGCGACTACATGGACCGCGACGAGTTTATCCGGCGCGCCCGCGCCGGCGAGACATTGGGCCGCATCGACGCGGTGCTGCATCAGGGAGCGCTCACCGACACCACCGAGCGCGATGGCCGGCGCATGATGGCGCTCAATCACGAGTACTCGCGCGACCTGCTCGCCTGGTGCGAGCGCCGCCGCATCCGCTTCCTGTACGCCTCGTCGGCCGCCGTCTACGGCGCCGGCGCCGACTTTCGCGAGGCGCGCGAGTGCGAGCGTCCGCTCAACGTCTACGCCTTCTCGAAGCTCGTGTTCGACAGCCACGTCCGAGCCCGTCTCGGCCAGGCGGCGAGCCAGATTGCGGGCCTGCGCTATTTCAACGTCTACGGCCCGCGCGAAGCGCACAAGGGGGCAATGGCGAGCATGGTGCTGCAGTGCGACGCGCAGCTGCGCGAGACCGGGCGCATCCGGCTCTTCGAGGGTTCGCACGGCTGCGCCCCCGGCGGGCAGCGGCGCGATTTCGTGCATGTGGACGACGTCGTCGCGGCCAATCTGTGGCTGCTCGATCACCCGCAGGTATCGGGGCTGTTCAACGTCGGCACCGGCCAGGCGCGCAGCTTCAATGATCTGGCGCGCGCCGTCATCGCCTGGCACAGGCGCGGCGAGATCGACTACGTGCCGTTTCCACCGCAGCTCGCCGGGCAGTACCAGAGCTTCACCGAGGCCGACTTGTCGGCGCTGCGCGCCGCTGGTTACGACCGCCCGTTCACCACGCTCGAATCAGGCGTCGCGCGCTACCTGGACTGGCTCGCTGCCCGGCGCAGCTAGCTCGATCGCCGCGCACAGCGCGTGACAGGTGATCAGATGGGCCTCCTGGATGCGCGGCGTGTCGTCGAGCGGCACGATCACGGCGCAGTCCGCGAGCGAGGCCAGCGCGCCGCCGTCGCGACCGGTGAGCGCGACGACCGTCAGCCCCAGCTCGCGCGCCCGCTCGGCGGCAGCGACGACGTTGCGCGACGCCCCCGAGGTCGAGATCGCCAAGGCGATGTCGCCGGCACGCCCCAGCGCCTCGATCTGCCGGGCGAAGACCTGCTCGAAGCCCCCATCGTTCGCGAGCGCGCTCACGACCGCCGTGTCGGCTGTGAGCGCGACCACCGCGAGCGCCGGACGCACGCGCCGGAAGCGCCCGACGAGTTCCGCGGCAAAGTGCTGGGCCGCGGCCGCGGAGCCGCCATTGCCGAAGACGAGGACCTTGCCGCCCGCGCGCAGGCGCTCGACCACGAGCGCGCCCGCCGCGGCAACCGCCCGCAGGGTGTCGTCGCGGGCCAGGCAGGCGAGCCCGTCGAGAGCGGCGCGGATCTCGGCGCCGATCGGGTCGGGGGGGGTCGGGATGGGCATCGTGTCAAATGGCATCGTGGGACGGGATTCTGGCACAGATGAAGGGTCGTCGCGCCGCGGACGGCCCGCCCGGACTGAAGCGCGGCGATCTGGGCTACACTGCGGCACCCTTCGATCACCCCGTCTTACGCATATGGACTTCGACATCAGGATCCCGGATCCGGCTCTGGCCAGCGCACTGCAGGCCCGCATCGACGGCAAGACCAAGCCGCCCGGCTCGCTCGGCCGGCTCGAGGCGCTGGCGCTGCAGATCGGGCTGATCCAGCAGAGCGCCGCGCCGCGCCTTGCCGCCCCGCACATGCTGGTCTTCGCCGGCGATCACGGCGCGGCGCGCGCCGGCATCTCG
>JARFTX010000051.1 GCA_029289265.1 Gammaproteobacteria bacterium | reverse complement strand
TGTCGAACTCGATCTCGGCCATCTGCACGTCGAAGGGCAGGTCGATCAGCACCGGTCCCGGCCGGGCCGAGCGCATCACGTGAAAGGCCTGCTGGAAGACGCGCGGCACCAGCGCCGGCTCGCGCACCGTCACGGCCCACTTGGTGACCGGCTTTGCGATCGACTCGATGTCGACGGCCTGGAAGTCCTCCTTGTGCAGACGCGCGCGGGGCGCCTGCCCGGTGATGCAGAGGATCGGGATCGAGTCGGCCGAGGCCGAGTAGAGCCCGGTGATCATGTCGGTACCGGCGGGCCCCGAGGTGCCGATGCACACGCCGATGTTGCCCGCTGCGGCGCGCGTGTACCCTTCGGCCATGTGCGAAGCCCCCTCGACGTGGCGGGCGAGGATGTGCTCGAAGCCGCCGCTTGCGCGCATGGCCGAGTACAGCGGATTGATCGCGGCGCCGGGGACGCCGAACACGGTGCTGACGCCTTCCTTTCGCATCACGGCGGCGGCGGCGTCGATTGCTCTCATTCTGGCCATTGCAGTCTCCTGGGTGTGAATCGATAGCTCTTGTATTGGGTTACAGCATAGGGTGCTGTATCGGGCAGGTGAATTGCAGGACAATTCATTACTGTCGATATCTGGAGTATCGAATGGACCGCTACGTCGAACTGCGCAGTTTTGTCCTGGTGGCCGAGAAGGGCAGCTTTGCCGCGGCCTCGCTGGTCGAGGGCGTCACCCCGGTGGTGATGGGCCGGCGGCTCGATGCGCTCGAGCATCGGCTGGGGGTGCGGCTCATGCATCGCTCCACGCGCGGCCTGTCGCTGACCGATCTGGGCGAGCAGTTTCTCGAGCGCGCGCGCGGCTTGCTGCGCGAGTTCGACGACATCGAGACGAGCATCACCGCCGGTCGCAACACGGTGCGGGGCCACCTGGTCGTCTCCGCGCCGGCCGCCTTCGGGCGGCGCCACGTCGCGCCGCACGCGCCGGCCTTTCGCGAGCGCTTTCCGGATCTGAAGCTGTCGTTCAACCTCACCGACAGCGTCGTCGACCTGGTGCGCGAGGGCTACGACATGGGGATTCGGATCGGCGAGGTCACCGACCCGAACTACGTTGCGATCAAGCTCTTCCCGAATCGGCGCGTGGTGTGCGGCACACCCGGGTATTTCGAGCGTCACGGCGAGCCGCGTACGCTCGAAGAGCTGGCCGCGCACAACTGTCTCGCCTTCAACCTGCAGGGGGGGCAGCAGCGCGGCTGGACCTTTTTGCGCGACGGCAAGCCCATCGCCATCCGCGTGTCGGGCGATCTGGACTGCAACGACGGCGAACTGCTGTTCGGCTGGGTCAAGCAGGGGCTCGGAATCGGCTGGCGCTCGACCTGGGAGATCCAGTCCGAGCTCAAGCGCGGCGAACTCGTGACGGTGCTGGACGAGTACGCGATCCCCGCCTACGACATCCAGGCGGTGTATCCGCAGCAACGCTATCTGCCTGCCAAGGTGCGCGTCTTCATCGAGTACCTGAAGGAGCTCTACAACCGCCCGGGCTATTGGGAGGGGTTGGTCATACAGGGAGCGTTGGCGGTGGATACAAAAACAAAGTGAAGTGAATACATAAGGCAGGCGCATTCTGCGTCTGCAGTTCGGTGCGCCTCGCCGCGGGCGATCCCCGCGCCCGGTCGCGCGCCGAAGTTCACCCGTGCACGCCTTTCTTCCGACATCGGTCGCCGGGTTCCGCGGGCGCCATTCTCGAAGCCACGGCCCCGCGCAGACGCTTATCGGCCGGGCAGGGTTAGGGAGTGGGGTCGGTGATTTCCTGCGAAGCGGGGCGTGGGCGCGGCGCATCGGCACATGCGGGAAGAGTTCAATAAAAGTTTTGAATGGACACAAAAAACAGTTGAATTGTGCACAAACGAGTTCTAGACTCGTACCTGAGTTCGGTCAGGTGCGCGTCGCGAACCACTATCGATGGAGACCGGAGCATGAGCAACAAGCGTTCAGCGATCAATCTGGGGTCACGTCGCGACGAGGCGGGGATGGCTGCGAACGGTCGTGACGAGGCGATCTATCGGAATCTCTATGCGGCGATCGTCGAGAACTATCTCGCGCCCGGCACCAAGCTTCCCGAGGACACGCTGGCCGAGACCTTCGGCGTCAGCCGCACCAGCATTCGCAAGGTGCTGCAGCGGCTGGCCTATCAGCGCCTGGTCGATATCCGACTGAATCGCGGCGCCTCGGTCGCCCAGCCGACGGTGAAGGAGGCGCAGGACGTGTTCGCGGCCCGCCGCATCGTCGAATGCGGGGTCATGCCGCAAGTGGTCGCGCGTGCGACGCCGGCGCAGCTCGACGCGCTCAGGGACATCGTGAAGCGCGAGCACGACGCCGCCGACCGCGGCGATCGACGCGAATCGATCTACCTCTCGGGCGAGTTCCATGTGCAGCTCGCGCGCCTCGCGGACAACGAGTCGATCGGCGAATTCCTGGCGGGCTTGGTGTCGCGCTCCTCGCTGGTCATAGCGACTTATGGTGCGCCGATGGCCGGAAGTTGCCCGCATTCGGAGCACGACGACGTGCTCTCCCTGATCGCGGCCGGCGACGCCGAGGGCGCGCAGGCCTGGATGGACCGTCACCTGCGCGATGTCGAGCGCTCGGTGGTGCCGGTGGAGGAAGAGGTGGGCGAGGCCGACCTCAGGAAGATTCTCGATGCGGTGGCCACGCGCCATCGCCGGGAAAGATGAGACCCGTGCGCATACGCGCGACCGCCTGATGGCGTCGCCAAGCGGGCCGACGGACACACCAAGGAGCGAGCAGAGCATGACCCACATCCGAGTCATCAACCCCAACACGACCGCGGCGATGACCGAGAAGATCGGCATCGCGGCGCGGCAGGTCGCGGCGGCCGGCACCCGCATCACGGCGACGAACCCGGCGAACGGACCGGTCTCGATCGAGAGCCACTTCGACGAGGCGATCAGCGCCGTCGGCGTGGTCGAGGAGGTCCGGGCAGGCGAGCGCGACGGCGTCGACGCCTACGTCATCGCGTGCTTCGGCGACCCAGGCCTGCTCGCGGCACGCGAGCTGACCCGCGCGCCGGTGATCGGCATCGCCGAGGCGGCCTTCCACCTGGCGACGCTGATCAGCACACGCTTCTCGGTCGTCACGACGCTGGGCCGCACCTGCGTGATCGCCGAACATCTGCTGCACAGCTACGGTTTCGCGGCGCACTGCCGGCGCGTGCGCGCCGCCGAGATCCCGGTGCTCGACCTCGAGGACGATCCCGCGTGCGCATTCGACCGAATCGTCCAGGAGTGCCTGCGTGCAAAGCACGAGGATGGGATCGGCGCGATCGTGCTGGGCTGCGGCGGCATGGCCGATCTGACCGACGCGATCACCGAGGCGGTGGGCTTGCCCGTGGTCGAGGGCGTGACCGCCGCGGTCAAGCTCGCGGAGTCCCTGGTCAGCCTGCGTCTGGGCACGAGCAAGCACGGGGATCTCGCCTTTCCGCGGCCCAAGCACTTCACCGGGCAGTTCGCGCACCTGGGCGTAGCGGCCGGCGACGCGCCCCCGCGTGGAGAACGAGCCGCCCGCGTGCGCGTGGTCGGAGAGTGAGCACCCCGCGCGCACGGGCCCTCGGCCTTGCACGACGGGCGTTCGGTGCGCGGGCGACGCAGGGCACCGGGGTCTTCACCTACTGATCGCCACCGGCCCGCAACAGGCGGGTGGCCGGAGTTCGGCCGCATCGCAACGGAGCATCGCAGTACGGCATTAAAGCAGCGCAACACAGCAGGGCATCGCAGCAAGCAGTGACAGACAGTCCACACCAGCGGGCAAACACAGTGCGCGGCCGACGAGTCGCGCCCAGGAGACAGAAGGAGAAGTGCAATGGCAAGCATCAACGAGAACCTGAGCGCCGCGGCCTGGCCCGCCGGCATCGCACCGGCGGCGGACGACGCGTCCAAGCCGCACAACCCCGGCCACACCAAGGGCCTCGGCGAGGAGTCGCTCGCGCCGCAGGACACGCGCATCATGGGCAAGTGGTCGTATCTGCTGGCCTGGTTCGGCGGCTGCGTGTCGATCGGCACCTTCGCGATGGGATCGAGCATCGTCGGCACGCTCAACCTGTTGCAGGCGGTCGTCGCGATCGCGATCGGCTGCTTCGTCATCGGGATCGCGCTCGCGATCAACGGCGCGGCCGGCCACAAGTACGGCATTCCGTTCATGGTGCAGGCGCGCAGCGCCTTCGGTTTCTCCGGCACGCGCTTTCCGGGGCTCGTGCGCGCGGTCCCGGCGATCGTCTGGTACGGTTTCCAGAGCTGGATCGGGGCCGGGGCGCTCAACGCCGTGTCGGCCGCGCTGTTCGGCTTCGACAATCTGGTGTTCTACTTCGTCGTGTTCCAGCTGCTGCAGATCGCGCTGTCGGTGCTCGGCTTCCAGGGTATCAAGTGGCTCGAGAACATCGGCAGCGTGTTCATCATGGCCTCGCTGACCTACATGTTCTTCAGCGTCATCAACAAGTACGGTGAGGAGATCTCGACCAATCTGGTCAACATCGAGGGCACCTGGGGCCTGCCGTTCTGGGGCGCGACCATGCTCTTCCTCGGCATCTACAGCACGATGATGCTCAACGTCAGCGACTACTCGCGCGAGCTCGACAAGCGCGTCCGGATCGCGCCGCTCACCACGATCTACGCGATGTCCATCCTGCCCTGCACGCTGTTCATGGGCCTGATCGGGCTGATGGTCTCCGGCGCGACCGGGATCGCCGATCCGATCCAGGTGTTCGCGAGCGCGGTCGACAACAAGCCGCTGCTGATCATCACGCTGCTCTTCATCGCGTTCGCGCAGGTCACGACCAACGTCCTCAACAACGTCGTGCCGCCCACCTATATCCTGATGGATGTCTTCAAGCTGTCCTTCCGTTCGGCGGCGATCATCGTCGGCCTGCTCGCGTTCGGGACCTTCCCCTGGGAGCTCGTCAAGGACGAGTCGGCGGCCGGCCTGCAGGTCTTCGTCCAGACCTACTCGGCCTTCCTCGGCCCGATCTTCGCGGTGCTCGTCGTCGATTACTACATCATCCGCCGGCGCACCCTCAACGTCGCCAAGCTCTATGACGAAAACGGCCCCTATCGCGGCGTGAACTACGCCGCCATCATCGCCGCGCTGACCGGCGCAGCGGTCGCGCTGACCTTCTCGTCGGTGTCGTGGTATGCGAGCCTGATCCCGGCCGGTCTGACCTACTACGTGCTGATGAACCACTGGTCGGCCTGCCGGCGGTTCCGCGAGAACTGAGCCGGGCGAACCCGAAGCCGGCGCGCCCGGCCGGTTCGATCCGAATGGCGGGCAGCCCCGGCGGGGCTGCCCGTTTGTCCGCAACGACTACATCGAGAGGTTCGAGCTCATGACCCTTGCGACCCACTATCCCCGCGACCTTGTCGGCTACGGCAGGAATCCCCCTCATGCGGATTGGCCCGGCCGCGCGCGCGTCGCCGTGCAGTTCGTGCTCAACTACGAAGAAGGCGGCGAGAACTGCGTCCTGCACGGCGATGCGGGCTCGGAGCAGTTCCTGTCCGAGCTTGCCAATCCACCCGCCTTCCCCGACCGGCACCTGTCGATGGAGTCGGTCTACGAATACGGCTCGCGTGTCGGCGTCTGGCGCTTTCTGCGCGAGTTCGAGCGGCGCGGGCTGCCGCTGACGATCTTCGGCGTTTCGATGGCGCTCGAACGTCACCCGGAACTGACCGCGGCCTTTTGCGAACTCGGCCACGAGATCGCCTGCCACGGATGGCGCTGGATCCACTATCAGCATGTCCCCGAGGAGATCGAGCGCGAGCATCTGCGCATCGGCATGGAGATCATCGAGCGCCTCACCGGCACCCGCGCGCTGGGCTGGTACACCGGGCGCGACAGCCCGAACACGCGCCGGCTGGTGGCCGACTACGGCGGATTCCTCTACGACTCGGACTACTACGGCGACGATCTGCCGTTCTGGACCGAAGTCGTGAAGAGCGACGGCACGGCCGCGCCGCAGCTGATCGTGCCCTATACGCTCGACACCAACGACATGCGCTTCGCGCTGCCGCAAGGGTTCTCGCACGGCGACGAGTTCTTCGAGTACCTGCGCGACGCCTTCGACGTGCTGTACGCCGAAGGCGACGAGCGTCCGGCGATGATGAGCGTCGGCATGCACTGCCGCCTGCTCGGCCGGCCCGGCCGCTTCCGCGCGCTGCAGCGCTTTCTCGACCACGTCGAAAAGCATGACCGCGTGTGGGTGTGCCGGCGCGTGGACATCGCACGCCACTGGCACGAACGCCACCCCGGGGGCGGCGCGGCCGGCTGACGGGCGCGGCGTTGCGGGGGCTACCCCGCAGCGGGCGGGGGGCGGCCATGGGGGCCCGCCCGCGTCCCGATCTGCTTCGAGTGTGATCTGGCCGAGCGTGTTGCGGCGCGAGGGTCGCGCCCCGCTCACTCCGTCCCGAGATAGGCGGCCTTCATGTGAGGGTTGTCGAGCAGTTCGATGCCCTTGCCTTCGAGCGCGATCGCGCCGTTCTCCAGCACGTAGGCGCGGTCGGCCACCTGCAGCGTCTGCTGCACGTTCTGCTCGACGATCATCAGCGTCATGCCCTCGTTGCGGATGCGGTCGATCGCCTCGAACATCTCGGAGACGACGATGGGCGCAAGGCCCAGCGACGGTTCATCGAGCAGCAGCACCTTGGGCCCGGCCATCAGCGCCCGGCCGATCGCGACCATCTGCTGCTGGCCGCCCGACATCGAGCTGGCGATCTGGTCGCGGCGCTCGCGCAGGATGGGGAACAGGTGCTCGACCATCTCGTGACGGCGCCTCACCTCGGCGCCGTCGCCGCACAGGTAGGCGCCCATGCGCAAGTTCTCGGCGACCGTCATCTCGGGAAAAAGGCGCCGGCCTTCCGGGCACTGGATCAGGCCGCGGGCGACGCGCGCCTGGGGCGAGAGCTTGTGGATCGGCGCGCCGGCCAGATGGATCTCGCCGCCCTTGTAGTCGACCATGCCGGAGAGCGCGTTCATCAGGGTGGTCTTGCCGGCGCCGTTGGGGCCGACGATCGCCACCAGCTCGCCCTCGCCGACGGTGAGCGAGACGTTCCACAGGATTTGCAGGTCGCCGTAGCCGGCGGACAGGTTCTTGATCTCAAGCATGGGCGTGCGCCTTTCCGAAGTAGGCCTCGACCACCGCCTCGTCGGCGATGACCGTGCGGGGGTCACCCTGGGCGATCAGGGCGCCGTGGTCGAGCACGAGCAGCCGCTCCGAGAGCGCCATCACGGCCCGCATCAGGTGCTCCACCAGCACCACCGTGATGCCCTTGTCGCGGATCGCCCGCACCAGGCCGATCGCGAGGTCGACCTCGGACGGGCGCAGCCCCGCCATCACCTCGTCGAGCAGCAGCAGCTTGGGCCGGGTGGCGAGCGCCTTGGCGATCTCCAGGCGCTTGCGCCCGGGGATGGTGAGCGAGCCGGCGAGCTGCTCGGCCACCGGCCCGAGGCCGACGAACTCGGTCACCTCGCGGGCGTAGTCGCGGGCTTCGCCCAGATCGACGCTGCCGCCGCGCAGTGCGCCGATCACCACGTTCTCGACCACCGACAGGTCCTCGAACGGCTGCACCACCTGGAAGGTGCGGGCGACGCCGCGCAGCGCGATGTCCGAGGGGCGGTGGCCGCGGATCGAGGTGCCCTCGAACAGGATGTCGCCCTCCTCGGGCACGAGAAAGCCCGACACGCACGAGAAGGTCGTGGTCTTGCCCGAGCCGTTCGGGCCGATGATGCCGATGATCTCGCCGGCGCCGACCGTGAAGCTCACGTGGTCGACGGCGACGAGGCCCCGGAAGCGCTTGGTGACCTCGCGCAGTTCAAGCAGCGGCGTACTCATTTGATCTCTCCCGCGAGCGCCTGCTTCTCGGCCGGCGCGCTCTTGGCGTAGTGACGCTTGTGCCAGTTCTGGATGTACTGGGCGATGCCCTTGGGCAGCAGCAGGCAGCTCGCGACCAGCAGGCCGCCGTAGAAGACCAGGTAGAGCGCGTCGGCGCCGCCGCCCATCAGCCCGCGCATCACGTCCTGGATCGGTTTGAGCGCTGCCGAGCCGAGCAGCGGCCCGATGATGGTGAGCCGCCCGCCCAGCACCGCGCCGAGCAGCATCTCGAAGTTGGTCGCGAGGCTGAACACCTGGGCCGGATCGATGAAGGTCGAGAACTGCGAGTAGAACGCCCCCACCATCCCCGACAAGCCGGCCGAGAGCACGATCGCATGGGTCTTGGTCCGCACCGAGTCGATGCCGAGCGCCTCGGCGGCCTGGTTGTTGAGCCGCACCGCGGCGAGCCGGTAGCCGAGCTCGGAGCGCTGGATCAGGTAGGTGATCACGACGATGCCGAGCAGCAACGCCAGCCCGATCAGCAGGTAGGGCTTGCGGCTCACGAAGGACATCATCCAGAAGTCGTCCTGGATGATCGTGATGTAGATGCCGGTCGCCTGGCCGGCGTACTCCCAGTTGAGCAGCAGGTGCTTGAGCACCTGCGAGATGCCCACCGTGAACATCGCGAAGTAGTCCTCCGACAGCCCGAAGCGCAGCGTGAGCGCGGCGATCAGCCGTCCCAGCGCGGCGGCGACGAGAAAGCCGAGCATCAGGTTGATCCACGGGCTGATGCCGTACTTGGTGAACAGGATTCCATTCACGTAGGCGCCGACGCCGAAGAAGCTGATGATGCCGAGCAGCAACAGCCCGCCCATGCCGCCGGCGATCGACCAGGCGGTCGCGACCGCCGCATAGAGCGCGCCCAGCGTGATGACCTGCACCACGTACTCCGAGGGCGAGGACACGCCGATTCCCGCGGCGACCAGGATGACGATGCAGCCGGCGACGAGCTGCCAGTCGAGCCAGTTCGAGAGTTTCATGTCAGTCGCCCCTTGAAGATGCCGCGCGGCAGGAACAGCAGCACGATGACGAACACCGAGAGGCTCACCATCGGGCGCATCGCGGGCCCGAGCAGCAGGCCGCCGATCGCCTCGGCGATGCCGATGACGAGGCCGCCGATCAGCGCGCCGGCGAAGTTGCCCATGGTGCCGAGCACGACGATGACGAAGGCGGTGAGGAGGAAATACTCCTTCCCGAAGGTCGGGTTCATGAAGAACGCCGGCGAGATCAGCGCCCCGGCGAGCGCCGCGAGCCCCGCGCCGACGCCGAAGGTGACCAGGTTGATGCGCGAGACGTCGATGCCCATCAGTTGCGCGGCGAACGGGTTCTGCGAGGCGGCGCGCATGCCCATGCCCATGCGGGTGTGACGCAGCGCCCACCAGGCGACCGCCGCGATTGCGATCGCGACGCCGAAGGCGATCAGGCGCGCGTAGCTCAGGCTGATTTCGCCGCCGAACATCTCGATGTCGAGCGTGTTGCGCGCCCACGGCAGGCGCACCACCTGGTTGTTCGGCCCCCACACCAGCTGGATCAGGCCGACCAGCAGGGTCGAGATGCCGATCGTGATGAGCATCTGGTTGATCTGCGGGTGCTTGAGCGCCGGGCGGATGGTGATGTGCTGAAAGGCCGCGCCGAGCACGCACACCAGGCCGAAGATCACCGGTGCGACGACATAGGGGTTGAGGCCGAACTGCTCGAAGGCGACCAGCGCGAGGTACATGCCGAGCGTGAGGAACTCCGCGTGGGCGAAGTTCACGATCTTCATGACCCCGTAGATCAGCGTCAGGCCGCAGGCGACGAGCGCGTAGACGCCGCCCTGCAGCAAGCCCAGAAGCAGGATCTGGGCGATCAGATCAAGTTCCACGATGGACCTCGTTCGAAAGAAGAGGTGGAAGGTACGGCCGGCCGCGCAGAGCGCGCGGCCGGGGGCGATGAGGTCTGCGCGAGGCCGCGCTCAGCGCGGCGCCGGAACCGGCCAGACCGGCTCGTCGACCTTGTAGTTGTCGGGCCAGACGACGCGGGCGCGGCCGTTATTGACCTGCGCGCCGACCAGGATCGAGCCGGGCATCATGCCCTTTTCGTCGAACCAGACGCGCTCGTACATGAACGACGGCATGCCGTCGGCGAGGTCGGTCTGGCGCAGCGCATCGCGGATCGCCGTGCCGTTGGTCGAGCCGGCGCGGTTGAGCGCGTCGGCGAGGATGTAGACGCCGGCGTAGGTGGTGTTGGCGTTGCCGAGCATGTCCTTGTTGGCGCGGGCGCGGTAGCGCTCGTTCACCTCGGCCGCGCCGGGGCGGTTGATCTGCGGGAACCAGTCGTTCACGACGATCAGGCCGTTGGCGAGTTTGCCCAGGTTGTCGTGCGTGACCGGGTTGGTGTAGCCGCCGCCGACGCCGATCCAGCCGAGCTTGGGCCAGTAGCGCAGCTCCCGCAGTTGCTGGAACAGCAGCGTGATCGAGGACGGCTCGCCGGCCGCGAAGACGACATCGGGGTTGTCGCGCTTGAGCCGGACGATGATGTCCTCGAACGAGGTCGGGTTGCTCGGGAAGACGTTGTCGCGCACCAGGTCGAGCCCGGCGCTCGGCAGGTGGGCGGCGAATTCGCGCCCGACGACGTTGCCGAAGAAGTTGTTCTCGCGCACCAGCGCGACCGATTTCAGCGGCACGCCGGCCTTGGCGGACAAGTCCTTGGCCATCTGCGCGCCATTGACCGCGTACTGCGAGAAGTTCGGGACCGTCTTGAAGACGTAGGTGAGGCCGCGCTCGGTGATCTCGTCGGCGAGTGCGTTCGGCACCAGATAGGGCACGCCGGCGCGTTCGGCGATCACCGTCGAGGAGATCGTCGCGCCCGACGAGTAGGCGCCGACGATGGCGATCACGCCTTCGCTCGCGATCAGGCGGTTGGTCTCGGTGTTGGCCTCATCGACGTTGGTCGAGTTGGCGAACACCGGCACGATGCGCGCGCCCCCCAGGCCGGACAGCCCGCCGGCGGCGTTGATCTCCTCGACCGCCATCTCGACGGCGACCTTGATCGAGTTGCCGGACTCGGCGAACTGGCCGGTCAGCGGCAACAGGAAGCCGATCTTCACCGACTGCGCCTGCGCCCGCCCGATCGACGGAAAGCCGAACGCCGCGAGCGCGCCGGCACCGACCAGGCCGCCCAGCACGCGGCGACGAAGGCTATCGAAATCTACGGGCTTGTCGTGCTTGGCCATGGTTGTCTCCTTTGGCACGGATTGAAAGTCTTTGTGTTATGTGTTCTGACATGTTAGAAAACACGTCGTAACAAAGTCAAGAAAAAATATAATGATCGACAGACTCCCCGGGGCAGTGCGAACGGTGGGTGATCTCGCCTGCGGCGCGGTGCGCGACCACGCCCGCCATCGGCTGCACCGGCGGGGGAGTCGTTCTTGCACGATCAAGGCATCATGAACAAAGACAGGACATTGCAACTTGCCGCCGGCGCACTCGTGCTGCTCACGCTGATCTGGGGTTACAACTGGGTCGTGATGAAGCAGGTCATGCAGTACGCGGACCCGTTCGACTTCTCGGCCATTCGCAGCGTGCTCGGCGCACTGGTGCTGTTCGCGGTGCTGCTCCTGCGTCGCCAGTCGCTGCGCCTCGTCGCGCCGGGCCCGACCCTGCTGTTGGGCTTGCTGCAGACGGCGGCCTTTACGGCGCTGATCCAGTGGGCGCTGGTCGGCGGCGGCGCCGGCAAGACGGCGGTGCTCGTCTATGTGATGCCGTTCTGGCTGCTGGCGCTCGCGTGGGTGTTCCTCGGCGAGCGCGTGCGCGGGCTGCAGTGGGTTGCGGTGGGGGTTGCGCTGGTCGGGCTGGTGCTCATCCTCGAACCTTGGACGGTGCGTTCAGACCTGTTCAGTACCCTGCTCGCATTGGTGGCCGGGTTGACCTGGGCGGCCAGCGCAGTGGTCGCCAAGCGCCTTCGCGCGCGCGTCGCGCTCGACCTGTTGCCGCTGACGGCCTGGCAAATGCTGATGGGGGCGATCGCGCTGAGCGTGATCGCGTGGTGGCTGCCCTCGGCACCGCCGCAGCCGACAACCTACTTCTTCGCGGCGCTCGCGTTCAACGCGGTGTTCGCGACCGGCCTCGCATGGGTGCTGTGGCTGTTTATCCTCGACCGCCTGCCGGCCGGCATCGCCGGACTGTCGTCTCTCGCCGTGCCCGCCGTCGGGGTGCTGAGCGGCTGGCTGGAGCTCGGCGAGCGGCCGAGCGGTGCCGAGGCGTTCGGGATGGCATGCATCGCGCTGGCGCTTGCGCTGATCAGCGCACAAGCGCTGCGTGCGCGACGCGCCGGCTCGAACGCCCGGCTTATTGCGCGCCGATGATCGCCGGCTGCGCGAGCGCGACCTCGTCGCAGTTCGGTCCGGCGCCGCCGCGGTCGATGACCAGGAAATCGGACACCGCTTCGAGTGCGAGCAGCGGGTGGTGCCAGACGGCGGGCGCGTAATTGACGCCCTGGTCGGCGCGGGCGACGAAAAGGCGCAGGTCGGCCGCCGCGGGCGTCGCGCCGGGCGGGGCGACGACGACCAGGTAGGGCCGCCCGGACAGCGGCACGAAGGCCTGGCTCGCGAGCGGGTGGCGCTCCATCATCTCGACCGTGAACGGCAGCGCGCGTGGCTGGCCGCGAAAGATCGAGACGATGGCGCGCCCGTCCGGTCCCGGTTCGATCGCGGCGAGATCGTGGTAGCGCTCGGTATTGCCGGCATTGATCGTGAAGTGGCGCGCCGCCTCGCTCGCCTCGATGACGTCGCCGAAGGCGGCGAACGCCTCACGGGTGAGCGGCTCGGCGCGCAGCACGACCGGCGCGACGCTCATGCCGGCGTTCATCTTGCCACCTTGCCCCACAGGCGAAGGCGCGAGACGCCACCGTCGGGGATGATGTTGAGGCGTACGTGGGTGACCGGGCCGAGGCGCGCGATCTCCTCGGCGAAGGTGTGGATCGCGTCCATCGAGAGCTTCTGCTCGGGCAGCAGCACCGGCCAGAACATGCTCTGGGTGACGAGCGAGCGGTCGGTGCCCCCTTCGACGCGCGCCGCCTGGATCGAGCAGCGGTCGGGGAAGTTGCCCTTGAAGTGGGCGGTGTCGACCTCGATCTTCTCGATCGTGCCGGCCGCGCCCAATTGCAGGATGCACCAGTCGTTGCCGGGCTCGCGCCGGCGCCGCGTCTCCCAGCCGTCGCCCATGTTGATGCCGCGCCCAGGCAGGATCAGGTGGGCGGGGGCGCCGAAGTGGGCGTCGTTCCAGGCGATGGGGCGCCCGCCGTTCTCGAGCGCGACCAGATCGACCAGCGCGTCGGCCGCAAGCTCGTCGAAGACGCCGACCACCTGGCCATAGACGCGCAGACGGGCGATGCCGCCGTCGGGGTAGATATGCACGCGCAGGTGCGTCCAGGCCTCGTTCGAGCGCGATTCGAGCAGGTGGTGGCTGTTGCCGGAGAGCGTGGTCGCCGGAAGAATCTCGGTCCACCGGGCGTCGTTGAGCGCCGCGACGTCGTCGTTCGCCGACACCGTCGCCTCGATCGACACCGCCGGCGCGTAGTTGCCGGTGAAGTGGCTGGTGTCCACGTCGAAGCCTCGGATGACGCCGCGCCGCCCGAGCCGCAGCAGGCACCAGTCGTGGCCGCCGGTGCGCTTGCGCCGCGTCTCCCAGCCGTCCATCCACTTGCCGTGCTCGTCGTACTTGCCGGGCACGAAGGTGGCGGGGCCGGGGTCGAGCATGCGCGAGACCGGCGCGAAGAAGTCGTCGGAGGCATGCAGCGCGCGCGCGCCGATGCGCGGATTGGCCAGATCGACCGCGGCGAGCGCCCAGTCGGGAAGTTCGGCGGGGGCGGCCACACGGATGCCGCCGGAGTTGTGACTGCTCATCGAATTCGCTCCTCGGTGTGGTGAAAATCTTGCATGTGTACTGACATGTTAGATACGCTATCAGCGACCTGTCAAGGACGACCGTACGCGAGCCCGTGCGGTCGCGGCCGGTTCGGACGAGCGCAGTCCACGTCGGGCCATCACGTGCGATCCCAGGCCGGCACGATCCTGCGCGCGGTGCGCGGCACTGGAACAGCGTGTAACATTGCTTCTGACATCGAAGAGAGGGTTTCGTCATGAACATGACCGACGGCGACGGACTGCTGATGGCCGACAAGGCCTATACCCGCCTGCGCGAGCTCCTCACCGGCGAAGGGCTGCGGGCCGGGCAGTTCGTGTCGATGCAGGATCTGGTCGGCATGCTCGGCTATCCGCTCGCCCCGACCCGCGAGGCGGTCAAGCGCGCCGAGTCGATGGCGCTCGTGAGCGTCGTGCCCAAGCGCGGTGTGCTGGTGATGGAGGCGACTCCCGAGGCGGTGCGCGAGTGTTTCGATCTGCGCGCGATCTTCGACCAGGAAGGCGCACGCCGACTGGTGCACGGCGGTGCCGATGCCGACAGCCTGGCCGGGCTGCGGGCGCGCCACGAGCGCATCCTCGAGCAGGCACGCGCCGGCGTGACGACGGCGTTGCAGCGCGAGGCCAAGGAGGTCGATTGGGCGCTGCACCAGACGCTCGCCGCCGCTCTCGGCAATCCGGCTGCCGCGGCGATCTATGCCTTGAATCGCGACAAGATCGCGATCATTCAGCAGTCTCGGCCCTTCCTGCCCGACCGCATCGTCCCGGCAATGGAAGAGCACCTGCGCATTCTCGATGCGGTCGAAGCCGGCGACGAGGAGGTCGCCGCCGGCGCCGTGCGCGACCACTACCGCCACACCCTGCGCTGGTGGGGCATTCTGGGCTGAGACCGGACTCCCTCAGTGCACCGGGGCCTCGACGTAGGCGATTAGGGGCTCGAGCGCCGCGCCGATGCGCGCCCACTGCTGCGGCGTGACGAGCGCCTTCAGGACGTCGGCGAAGCGCTCGTCCTGCACCCCGGAGACGATGTACTGCCAGCGGTAGGCGCGCAGCAGCCCCGTGCCGATCTGTCGTGCCTCGGCTTCGCTGAAGCGGCGCCCGCAGGTGTCGATGAAGTAGCGCGCGTCGGCCGCCGCCTGGGCCTGCAGGATGCCGTCGACGGCGCCGACCAGCGCGATCAGGTCGTCGACGGCGCGGTCGCGCTGGTCGGCGGAGAGCCTGGCGTTCTCGCGCACCCACTCCATCTCGTCGAGGATCGCATGCTGCGACTCCTCGCGCGCGTGGTGCAGGAACACGTCCTTCCACAGCGGTGACAGCGCGTCGTCGGGGTCGATGCTGCTGTGATAGTGCTGGAGCACGAACATCTCGATGTGGCAGGTGAGCCCGAGCACCGCCCAGCTCGAGGCCGCCAGCACCGCGCGCGCGACCTCGTTCGGATCGGGCACGAAGGTGTAGCCCTCCGGCATGCCGGCGGCGGCCATCGCGTCGAGCCGGCGGAACATCTCCTGGTGCTTGATCTCCTCGTCGGTGAAGCGCACCAGGCTCTCCAGCGCGACCTGGTCGCCGAACCAGTGCTCGCGGCTCACCTCCAGCATCTTGGCGCTGATGAAGCGCTCGACCAGGCCGAAGATGTTGGCGTAGGTGCGGCCCTGCACCTGCGACAGGTAGCGCTTCTCGGCCGGCAGCAGGAAGGGCAGCGCATCGACGCGTGACAGCCCGTCGGGCAGGAACTTCATGTTGAAGTCGAACTGGCGGCCGCGGATCACGTCGCGGTCGATGTCGAAGCGCACGCGCTTGGAGACGGCGACGCAGCGGGCGTAGCGGGCGGAATCGAGGGCGGGGGTGTTGTAGTGCATGGCGGCTCTCCTTCGGGGGGGGGGGGGATCAGTACAGCGGCGCGACCGAGCCGTTGTCCGCGGCGTGGCGGCGCTCGCGGGCGCTGTCGCCACCGAGCTCGGCGGCGACCGATTCGATCTCGGCGCGGTGCAGGCCGATGTCCTTGAGGGTGCGGGTGTCGAGCTCGGCGAGCAGGCGGATCTGCCGCCGCAGGCGCCGGGCGCGCCGCCGCTCGGCGCGCGCCGCCCGGGCCGCGTCGATGGCCCGGCGGGCGAGCGCCGCGGCCTCGGCCATGAGCCGGGCGATGGGGCCGCGCTGGCGGGAAGTCTCGAGTGCGTGATCGGTCAGGGTGTTCATGTCGCCGTCTCCTTCGGGTGTCGGGGGTTGCGTCGATCGCGGCTGGGGCTGCGTCGATGGCTGCATCCTGAGCGCCGAAGGTATCGGCCGTCTTTCGATTGCCCGCGTCTTGGTATCGATGTGTTGGGCCTGTGTAACCGGTGTGTTTCCGGTGGTGGTCTATACTCAACTCGACTCGTGGGCAGGGGGTGGCGATGACTGCGGCAGGCCGGGTGCTGCTGGTGGACGACGATCCGGATCTCCGGGCGATGCTGCGCGAGTATCTCGAAGTGCATGGGCTCGAGGTCGCCGAGGCCGACGACGGCCAGGCCATGCGGGCCGCGCTCGGGCGCGCCGTCCCCGACGTCGTGCTGCTCGATCTGCGCCTGCCCGGCGAGGACGGCCTGAGCCTCGCGCGCTGGCTGCGCGAGCACGTCGCGGTCGGCATCGTCATGGTCACCGGCGCCGGCGACGTCGTCGACCGCGTGGTCGGCCTGGAGATGGGCGCCGACGACTACATCGCCAAGCCGTTCGAGCCGCGCGAGCTGCTCGCGCGCGTGCGCAGCCTGCTGCGCCGCCTGCAGCCGGGCGTGGCGGGTGGCGATGCCGAGGCGGCGCGGGGCGTTGCGGCGGCCGGCGCCCACAACGGCGAGGTCGCCGTCGGCGCCTGCCGGCTCGACCTGCGCGCCCACCGCTTGCTCGATGCTTCCGGCGACGAGATCCTGCTCACGGCGATGGAGTTCGACCTCCTGCGGGTTCTGGTCGAGCGTCCCAATCAGGTGCTGTCGCGCGACCAGCTCCTCACGCTCACGCGCAATCGCGAGTGGGAACCCTTCGACCGCTCCATCGACATCCGCATCGCGCGCCTGCGCCGCAAGATCGAGCCCGACCCCGAACGCCCGCGCCTGATTCGCACCGTGCGCGGCGCCGGCTACATGTTCGTGCCCGCCTGAGCGCGGCGCGCCGCGAATGTTTCAGTCGTGTTTCCGGCGTAACCGGCGCGAAACAGTCGTGCACCCCGCGGCGCGGGCGATCTAGACTGCATCCGTGGGCCGTCGCGTCCGAGGGCGTGGGCGCGCCCGGCGGCGGGCCCGTGGAGGCGGCGATGAAGTCGATCACGCGCGACGATGCGCAGTGGCGAGGCATGATGAGCAACGGGGATCTCGCCGTGCTGGTCCTCGGGCAGGCCATCGAGGACTGCAACGATGCGGCGTGCCGGCTGCTCGGACGCGCCCGCGACGAGATCGTCGGACGCTCGCCGCTCGACCTCTCGGCGGCCGAGCAGGCCGACGGGACGCCGTCCGAGCTGGGCGGGCGCGCCCGCATCGACGGCGCGCTCGCGGGCCAGCCGCAGTGGTTCACCTGGCGCTTTCGCGTCGCCGGCGGGGTCGAATGCTCGACGCTGGTGCATCTCGAGACCGTCCGCATCGGCGGGCGGCGGCGCCTGGTCGCGCACATCCAGGACTTGTCGTCGCTGCTGCGGGCCGAGATCTCGCTGCGCGACTCGGAGTACCGCCTGCGCCAGATCCTCGACCAGTCGGACGCCGTGGTGTTCTGGAAGGATCTCGAAGGGCGCTACCTGTTCGTCAATCGCGAATTCTGCCGCCTGGTCGAGCGTGACGCCGAGGCGGTGCTGGGCCGCACCGACGCCGAAGTGATGCCGCCCGAGGTGGCGTCGCGGCTGCGCGGCAACGACGCCCAGGTGCTCGCCTCGCGCCGCGCCGTGGCCTTCGAGGAGGAGGGGGTCTTCCGGGGCGAGGCGCGCACTTATCTGGTCAGCAAGTTCCCGCTTCTCGACGCCGGAGGCGCGCCCTATGCGGTGTGCGGCATCGCCACCGACATCACCGAGCGCAAGCGCATCGAGGACGCCCTGCAGGCGGCCTCGCTGGCCGTCTCCGGCGCCCACGGCCACAGCATCTTCCAGGAGCTGGTGCGCTATCTCGCCACCATCATCGGCGCCGACTGGGTGTTCATCGCCCTGCGCGATGCCGAGACCGCGCGCCGCATGCGCGTGCTGGCGCTGTGGAGCGACGGCCGGATCTCGCGCAACTTCGACTACGACCTGGCCGGCACGCCGTGCGAGAGGGTGGTCGGGCAGGAGTTCCGGGTCTATAGGGAGCGGCTCTCCGAACACTTTCCCGCCGACGCGGATTTCGCCCGGCTGGGCATGCAGAGCTATGCCGGCTATCCGCTCAAGGACGCGCGCGGACGGGCGCTGGGGCTGATCGCCGCGGTTTCGCGCCGGCCGCTCGCCGATCCGGTGTTCGTCGAGTCGGTGATGAAGATCTTCGCCGTGCGCGCGGTGGCCGAGCTCGAACGCGAGCGCATGGACCGCGAGCTGCGCGCCTCCGAGGAGAGCTACCGGGCGATCTTCGAAGCGTCCGAGGATTGCATCTTCATCCACGACATCGACACCGGCGCCTTCGTCGACGTCAATCCCAAGGCTTGCGAGGTCTACGGCTTCGACTACGACGCCATGCTGACGCTGCATCCGGGTGATCTGGGCTCGGGCGCCGAGGGTTTCACCGAGGGCGACGCCCACCGCTGGCTCGAGCGGGCGCGCGCCGGCGAGGTCGTGCGCTTCGAATGGCAACGCCGCAACGCCGACGGCAGCCTGCATTGGGACGAGGTGTGCCTCAAGCGCATCCGGCTCGCCGGCGTCGACCGCATCCTCGCGGTCACGAGCGACGTCACCGTGCGCAAGCGTGCCGAGGAGGAGCGCGCGCGCCACGAGGCGCAATTGCGGCAGTCCCAGAAGATGGAGGCGATCGGCCACCTCGCCGGCGGCATCGCGCACGATTTCAACAACATCCTCGCGAGCATCACCGGCTACCTCGCGCTGGCCGGCGAGCGTCAGGCCGAGCTGGGCGATGCGCGGCTCGAGCGCTACCTCGACCAGGCCGGCGTCGCCGCGCGCCGCGCCCGCGATCTCGTCCGGCAATTGCTGACCTTCAGCCGCGGCCAACGCGGCACCCCGCGCCCGCTGTCGCTGCGCATGCTGGTCGAGGATCTGGCGCAATTTCTGGGGCCGATGCTGCCGTCCACCGTACTGTTCGAGGTGGAGGTCGGCGCGCCGTCTGCCTGCGCGATGGCGGACCCGGTGCAGCTCGAGCAGGTGCTGATGAACCTGTGCATTAATGCCCGCGACGCCATCGGCGGGCACGGCTGCATTCGCATCGCGGTGGAGCGGCCGGAGCCGGCCGAGGCCGTGTGCGCGTCGTGCCGCGCGACCGTCCGTACCGGACAACATTACGCGCTGGTCGTGGCCGACGAGGGCCCGGGCATTCCGCCCGAGGTGCTGGAGCGCATGTTCGAACCCTTCTTCACGACCAAGGAGGTGGGCAAGGGCAGCGGCATGGGTCTGGCGACCGTGCATGGCATCGTCCACGATCACGGCGGCCATGTGCTGATCGACACGGGCCCCGATCGTGGCACGACCTTCCGCGTGCTGTTGCCCGCGCTGCCCGAAACCGAGGCGCGTTGCGGGGGCGACCGGTCCATGCCGAGGCCCGCCGGTCGCGAGCGACTGACGGGCCGCGTGCTGCTTGTCGACGACGAGGAACTCGTCACCGGTTTTCTGCGGGAACTGCTCGAAGGCTGGGGGGTGGATGTCGCGGTGGCCGGCGACGGCCTGGCCGCCCGCGAGACCTTTGCCACCGACCCCCAAGGCTTCGACGCCGTGCTGAGCGACCAGACCATGCCGCGCATGACCGGGCTCGAGCTCGCCCGCGAGATCCGGCGACTCGCGCCGGATACCCCCGTGCTGCTGTTCTCCGGCTACGCCGAGGGGCTGTCCGACGAAGTCCTCGAGGCGGCCGGCGTCGTGTCGCTGCTGCACAAGCCGGTCGAACCGGCGACGCTCTACGAGCGGCTGCAGGCGGTGCTGCAGGGCTGCTGCTGAAGCGTCGGCTCCACTCCCGCGGCCGCGCTCAGACGGCGGACGCTCGCGGCAGCAGCGCACCCGGCCGTACGGCGTCCGGCCTGCACTCGGGTAGGGTCACGGGGGCCTCGCGCAGCGGCAGGTGAATGGCCACGGCGACGAGCGACAGTACGATGTCGGCGACCCAGATCCACGCATAGTCGCCGCTGAAGGTCACCGCGAGACCGCCCAGCCACACGCCCAGGAAAGCGCCGATCTGGTGGACGCACATCACCACGCCCAGCAGGGTGGCCATGCGCCGCACGCCGAAGAGCCGCCCGATCAGTCCGGACGTCGGCGGCAGCGTCGCCATGTAGGTGAGGCCCATCCAGGCGGCGAAACCGAGCAGCGTCCACGCGTCCTTCGGCAGCGCCAGGAACACGGCGATCCCGAGGGCGCGCAAGCCGTAGAGTGCCATCAGCACGCGGCGCATCGAGGCGCGGCCGATCACGGCGCCCGCGGCGAGGCTGCCGATGATGTTGCACAGGCCGACGATGCCCAGCCACCAGCCGGAGACGACTGCAGGCAGCCCGCACAGCGCGATCACGCCCGGCATGTGGGAGGTCAGGAAGGCGACGTGGAAGCCGCAGACGAAAAAGCCACCGGCCACGATCCAGAAGGCACGATGGCTCAGCGCCGCGCTCACGGGCACCGCCTCGGCCTCCGGCGCCGATGCCGGCAGCCCGCCGCCCGGTGCCGGCGCGCGGAAGACCAGCGAAAGGGGCACGGCCAGCAGTGCCAGCAGCGCCAGGGCGGTCAGTGCGGTCTGCCAACCCGCGGCCGAGATCAGGCCCTGGGTCCCCGGGCCGAGCACCAGCTGCCCGACCGAACCGCCGGCCCCGACGATGCCCACCGCCAGACCGCGGCGCCGCTCGGCCACGCGCCGGCTCACCTCGCCGAGCAACAGCCCGTTGCTGCCCGCGGCGGCGCCGGCGATGGCGATGAGCGAGAAGCCGAACACGAGCTCCGGTCCGCCGCGCAGGAAGGGAATCGACGCCGTGGCGGCGGCCAGCAGCAGCGCGCCGCAGGCGACGATGCGCACGGTCCCGAACCGCTCCGAGAGCGCTCCCACGAAAGGCTGTGCCATGCCCCACATCAACTGGCTCATCGCCGCGGCGAAGCTGATCGTTGCCAGGCCCAGGCCGGTCGCCGTGTTCAGCGGCGATACGAACAGCCCGAACGACGAGCGCGATCCCATCGTGATCGCCATCAACAGGGCCGCCGCGCCGGCGACCGCGATCGCACTCCGAGATTCCGCGTTCATGGGGTCTCTCCGTTGGCTTTCCCGACGGTCGGTCGCCGTCGAGTCGGAGTCCATGCTAGGCAGCGGGGGTATTCGGCCTATTTCGCGATTGCGCGGCTTTGTTGTCGATTTGTATCGCCTCGGTCGCCGAAAGCGCGGAGGCGCGGTTCTCCGCAACATCGGTTGCGACGGGAGAGCCTCCGGGCGCGCGTTTCGACCCCTCCGGCACGCGGACAAAAAAACCGGCCGCGGCAGATGCCGCGGCCGGTTCCGGATTTCGATCTGTGCGGAGAGCGCTCAGTGCATTTCCGCGATTGCCTCGTAGGTCGTGCCGCTCACCTTGAAGAAGGAGTAGTTGCCGGGCACGTCGCCGTTCTCGTCGAAGGCATGGTCGCCCGCCGCGCCCTTGTAGTTGATGTCCTTGCCTTCGGCGATCAGCTGCTTCGCCTTGGCCCACTCGCCGACCATGATCGGCTCGCCGGGCTCGGTGGACACCGAGCGCAATGCCTCGGAAAGCTTGGCGCGGTCGCCGCCCGCCTTCTCGATCGCGAGCGCCATCAGGAAGGCGGCGTCGTAGGAGGTGGTTGCGAAGATCGCGTTCGGGTCGTGTCCCGCCGCCGCGAACGCCTGGTTGAAGGCGTCGAGCGAGGCGGAGGCCTCGCCGACCGGGGCCGAGGTGAAGAAGGTCTTCAGGTTGTCCGCACCGAGTTCGCGGATCACCGCGTCGGACTTCATGCCGTCCGCGCCGACGAAGTTCTTGAAGAAGTTGTTCTCGAGCGCCTGGCGCAGGATGGTCAGGCCCGAGCCGTCGCCGTAGTCGAAGACGACCAGCGTGTCGGCACCGCCACGGGCGAGCTGGGCGAGATCCGAGCGGTACGAGGCCTTGCCGGCCTCATGGCCCGAGAAACCGGCGAGCGTGCCGCCGACGGATTCGAACTCGTCCTTGAAGGCGTCGGCGAGTCCTTTGCCGTAGTCGTTATTCACATAGGCGACGGCGACCTTGTCCATGCCGCGCTCCTTGAGCGTGCGCGCGAGCGCGCGGCCCTGGTAGTCGTCGGACGGCACGGTGCGGAACACCAGGTCGCGGTCGTTGAGCTTGGTGATCTGCGGCGAGGTGCCCGACGAGGTGATCATCAGCACGCCGGCCGGAATGGTCACGGAGTTCGCCGCGGCGATCACCGCGCCCGAGCAGGCCGGGCCGACCATGCCGATCACGCGGTCGATGTTGACCGCCTTGGTTGCCGCGTCGGTCGCGTTCTGCGGGTTGCACGCGTCATCGCCGATCACGAACTCGAGCCGGCCGCCGTTGCCGATGCCGCCTTGCTCGTTCACGTGCCTGACCGCGAGCTGCATGGCCTCGAGCATCGCCGGCGCCATCGCCGCGATCGGCCCGGAGATGCCGCTCAAGAGCGCGATCCGCTGATTCTGTGCATGAGCCGGCGCGGTGAACAGCACCGCCCCCAGCAGCGAAGCTACCAATCCTGCAGTGATCTTGCTTTTCACGTCATGACCTCCAGTGGGTGAAATGTACCGTCGGGGTACGTTGGACAGCATTCGGCGCGCCGGGTGCGCGCCGCCGGCGCGTCAGCCCGGCGGCGCGGTTCGGGTCCGGCGCTCCTCGGGAAGAATGCCCTCGGGCCGGAAGCGCAGCACGAGCTGCAGCATCAGGCCGATGATGAACACGCGCACGTACTTGGCCTGGATCGCCATCTCGGTCGGCAGCCGGTCGGTCAGGATCTCGGAGACCGACCAGATCGTCCAGATCACCACCGCGCCGAGGATCGCGCCGCGGTTGTTGCCCGAGCCGCCGAGGATCAGCATGATCCAGATCAGGAAGGTCGCGATCATGGGGTCGATCGCCTCGGGCGTGATCGAGCGGTTGAAGTGCACGAACAGCGCACCGGCGAGCCCCATCAGGGTCGAGCCGAAGATGAAGGCCTGCAGGCGTCGAGCCTCGATGCGCTTGCCCATCGCGGCGGCAGCGCCTTCGTTGTCGCGGATCGCGCGCATCATGCGGCCCCACGGCGCATGCAGCTGGCGCTCGACCAGGAGATAGACGATGAGCACGGCGAGGGCGACGATGACGAGGTAGGCGAGCTGCGACTGCACATAGGGCAGGTCGCCGAAGGGGCGGGGAATGCCGGTGATGCCGCGGGTGCCGCCGGTGAGCCATTCCTCGGTGCGGATCGCGAGGCGGATGATCTCGGCCACGCCGATGGTCGCGATCGCGAGATAGTCCGAGCGGAAGCGCAGGCAGATCTTGCCGATCGGCCAGGCGATCAGCCCGGCGACGATCATCGCGCCGGCCCAGCCGACGAGGATGGGCATTTCGAAGCCGCCGACGCGTCCGGGCAGGTGCGGGCTGGTGAGGATCGCCGTCGTGTAGGCGCCGATCGCGAAGAAGCCTGCGATGCCGGCGTTGAAGAGCCCCGTGAAGCCCCACTGGATATTGAGCCCGAGCGACAGCAGCGCATAGATGCCGATCAGGATGCCGAGGAAGATCGCGTAGTTGGCAAGGCCGATGAGTTCCATGGTCAGAGCACCTTACCGTTGAGCAGACCGCGCGGGCGCACGAGCAGGATCGCGAGCAGGATCACGAAGGCGGTGGCCGACTTGTACGGCCCCGGCATCACCAGGATGGAGAGTTCCTCGGCCAGGCCGACGATGAACCCGCCGAGCACCGCGCCCTGCACGCGCCCGACGCCGCCGAGGATGGCGGCTGCGAACATCGGCAGCAGCATGTGCCAGCCCATCATCGAGTGCAACTCGGTGTTGATGCCGAGGAAGAAGCCCGACGCCGCGCACAGCGCGCCGACGATCGCCCAGGTGAGCACGGTCACGTGGCGGATGTCGACGCCGGAGAGGCGGGCGAGGTCGGGGTTGTCCGACATCGCGCGCATCGCCTTGCCCCATTTGGACTTGCGCAGGAAGGTCTCCAGCGCGACGACGATGACGACCACGGCGAGCAGGGTGTAGAGCTCGCGGTTGCGCAGCAGGATCCCGAAGTAGTTGTCGGGACGCACGATGCCGCGCTGGTAAGTCTGCGGGTCGGTGCCCCAGACGACCTGAATCACCGCGCGCACCATCAGCGCGACGCCGAGCGAAGCCATCACCGTGAGGATCTTGGGTCGATCGCGCAGATAGTCGTAGAAGGTGCGATCGAGCCCCACCGCGAGCGCGGCGGCGAGGATCATCGCCACCGGCAGCGCCACCCAGGGATCGACACCGAGCAGCGTCACCGCCGCCAGCGCGAAGAACGCCCCCATGGTCGCCAGGTCGCCGTGGGCGAGGTGGGCGAAGCGCAGGATGCCGAACACCATCGTGATGCCGATGGCGCCGACCGCGTAGATCGAGCCCAGCACCAGCCCCGGGACGATGTAGAAATTGATGAAGTCGATGGCCGTCATGTCGTCCTTGTCCGCTCACGCCCCGAGGAACATGCGCGCCACCTCGGCATCGCCGAGCAGCTGCGCGCCGGTGCCCTCGTGGCGGTTCGCGCCGGTCGCCAGCACGTAGCCGCGGTCGCAGAAGGCAAGTGCCTGCTTGGCATGCTGCTCGACCAGCATGATCGCCACGCCCGTGTCACGCACGTCGCGCGTGATCTGGAAGATCTGCTCCATGTACTTGGGCGACAGCCCCGCCGTGGGCTCGTCGAGCAGCAGGAGCTTGGGCCGCAGCATCAGCGCCCGGCCCATCG
>JARFTX010000006.1 GCA_029289265.1 Gammaproteobacteria bacterium | reverse complement strand
CGAGGCCGAATCGGCGGCTGCGTCCGCGACCGCGGACGAACCGTCGGCGGGACCGTCGGCGCCCGGCGGCGATGCTGTGGCCGATCGGCCCGCGGTGGCCGCAGCGCCCTCGCCTCCAGCCGCCGGCGAGGCCACAGCCCCGGCCCAGACCGCGGCTGCGGCGCCGGCACCGCGCGCGGCGCCCGCGACCCGGGGCTTTCAGATCCAGCTCGGCCACTTCGGCGATGCCGCGGCGGCTACCGCGCTCGCCGGCGAGCTCGCGGCCGGTGGCTACGCAGCGCGCGTGCAGTCGAGGGTCGCGGTGGGGCCGTTTCCGACGCGCGACGCGGCCGACGCGGCGCTCGCGCGCCTGCGGCGCGAATACGGCATCAGTGGCTTCGTCGCGGCGGCGTCGTCGGGCAGCGGCTTCATCGTCCAGGCCGGGGTGTTCAACGACGCGAGCAACGCGGCGGGGCTCGCCCGCCGGCTCGCCGCCGACGGCCATCCGGTGCTCACCCACGGCCGCGCCCTGGTCGGGCCCTACCCGAATCGCAAGGCGGCGGACGAGGCGCTGGCGAAGCTGCGCGGCGAACGGCGCCTCGACGGCGTCGTCGTCGCCTTGCAGTGAGGACGCGGCGGAGCGATCGAGCGGGCAGGGGGCGTGTCGTCCCGATCATCGGGCACGGCACGAGGACGCCGACATGGCGGTAGCAGGCAAGGCAGGGCTGCACGCGTCGCCGAGGGCGAGGCGGAAGCGCGATTCGCGCGGCAGCCCGTTCATCGACATCGAGGGAGCATGCATATGAAAGTGGAAAGCCACGTGTTCGGCACGGTCGACGTCGCCGACGAGAAAGTGATCGAATTCCCTGCCGGGCTGCCCGGATTCGAGGACCGCAAGCGCTTCGCGCTGCTGCACGACGAGACGAAGGAGGCGGCGCTGTTTCTGCTGCAAAGCGTCGACGATCCCGATCTGGTCTTCTCCGTCACCGGTCCGGAGAACCTGGGCGTGAACTACCAGTTCGACCTCAGCGCCGAGGAGACCGCCGCGCTCGCGCTCGAGCGCCCCGAGGACGCGGCGATCGCCGTGATCGTGCGCAAGGGCGACGGCGATTCGCCCGAGACCGCCGGCTTGCGCGCGAACTTCATGGCGCCGCTGGTCATCAACGTGTCGGCGCGACGCGGCCTGCAGAAGATCATCAACCGGATCGCCTGCGACGTGACGCTGCGCTCGTTGGCGTGAGCATCAGGCTCGACCGACGGGCGATTTCCCTGTAACCCTGGCATCAAGCGTGGGCGGAGGCCGCCGCCGCGTGCCGACTCCCCCGATCGAGGACGATTTTCCATGACCCGTACCATCATCTCCACCCCCGACGCGCCTGCCGCGATCGGCACCTACTCGCAGGCGGTGCGCGCCGGCGACACCGTCTACCTGTCCGGCCAGATCGGTCTCGATCCGGCCACCATGCAGATGGTCGAGGGCTTCGAAGCGCAGACCGTGCGCGTCTTCGAGAACCTCGCCGCGGTCGCCGCGGCCGCCGGCGGCTCGCTCGGCGACGCCGTCAAGCTCACGATCTATCTCACCGACCTCGCCAATTTCGCCAAGGTGAACGAGGTGATGGCGCGCTACTTCGCCGAGCCGTTTCCGGCTCGTGCGGCGGTCGGCGTCAAGGAACTGCCCAAGGGCGCCCTCGTCGAGGCCGATGCGATTCTCGTGCTCGGCTGAGACACGGTGACCCGCGCGTCGACCGCAGGCCGCCGGGGCGAGCCGGGTGGGCGCGCAAGCGGCGCGGTGCGCGCTGCCGCCCATCGTCGGGCGCCTGACACGCCGGCGGCCGGATCATGGTTCGGATCGGCCATGGGGCCGACGCCTTGAATCGCGCCGTGCCCGATGCAACCGCTGCCGCATCGGCCGACGCCGCCTGGCCGGGGCTGCCGCCCGGCCTCGCGGGCCGGCTCGCCAAACTCGACATCCGCCGCCCGGCCGACCTGCTGCTCCACCTGCCGCTGCGCTACGAGGACGAGACGCGGCTTACCCCGATCGCCACCGCGCGCGAGGGCGACACGGTGCAGGTGGAGGCCGAGGTCGTCTCAAGCGAGGTAAGCCTGCGGCCGCGCCGTCAGCTCGTTGCGCGCCTGCGCGACCAAAGCGGCCCGCTGGTCGCGCGCTGGCTCAACTTCTACCCGTCCCTGCAGAAGCAGCTCGCGCCGGGCGCGCGCCTGCGGCTCTTCGGCGAGGTGCGGAGCGGCTTCTTCGGCGACGAGATGGTGCACCCGCGCCTGCGCCGGATCGAACCGGGCGAGCCGCTGCCCGAGGCGCTCACCCCGGTCTATCCGACCACTGCCGGACTCGCGCAGTCGGCGCTGCGAAAGCTGATCGGCCGCGAGCTCGATCGCCTGCGCGACGACGAGCTCCTGCCCGTCGGGGTGCGCGAGGTGCTCGGCTTGCCGGCTTTCGCCGAGGCGCTCGCGATGCTGCACCGGCCGCCGCCCGATTGCGATGCCGAGGCGCTCGCCGCCGGCGACCATCCGGCCTGGCGGCGCATCAAGTTCGAGGAGCTGCTGGTGCAGCAGATCTCGCTGCGCCGCGCCTACAACGCGCGGCGCGCCAAGCGCGCCCCGGCGCTCGCCGCCCGCCAGGAGCTCACCGCGGCGCTTGGCGCGCGCCTGCCGTTCGCGCTCACCGGCGCGCAGCGGCGCGCGGTCGCCGAGATCGCCGCCGATCTCGCCGCGCCGCACCCGATGCAGCGCCTGCTGCAGGGCGACGTCGGCAGCGGCAAGACCATCGTCGCGGCGCTGGCGATGCTGCAGGCGGTCGAGAACGGCTACCAGGCGGCGCTGATGGCCCCGACCGAGATCCTCGCCGGCCAGCACTATGCCAAGCTGCGCGCCTGGCTCGAACCGCTCGGCATCGAGATCGCCTGGCTTGCCGGCAGTCGCACGAAGCGCGAGCGCGCCGCCGAGATGGCGCGCCTCGCCGCCGGCGAGCTGCCGCTCGCGGTCGGCACCCATGCGCTGATCGAGGATCCGGTCGCGCTGCCGCGGCTCGCGCTCGCCGTCGTCGACGAGCAGCACCGCTTCGGCGTGCGCCAGCGCCTTGCGCTGCGCGAGAAGGCCGCCGGCGGCGCGAGCCCGCACATGCTGATGATGTCGGCCACCCCCATTCCGCGCACCCTGGCGATGACGCACTACGCCGACCTCGACGTGTCGGTGCTCGACGAGCTGCCGCCCGGGCGCACCCCGGTGGTCACCAAACTCGTCGCCGACGGGCGTCGCGACGAGGTGATCGCGCGCATCCGCGACGCCTGCGCGGGCGGCCGCCAGGCCTACTGGGTGTGCCCGCTGGTCGAGGAGTCCGAGACCTTGCAGCTGAAGGCCGCCGAGGAGACCTTCGCGACGCTCGCGTCGGCGCTCGCCGGGCTGCGCGTCGGGCTCGTGCACGGCCGGCTCAAGCCGGCCGAGAAGTCGGCGACCATGGTGGCGTTCGCCGCCGGCGAGCTCGACGTGCTGGTCGCGACCACGGTGATCGAGGTCGGCGTCGACGTGCCCAACGCGAGCCTGATGGTGATCGAGCACGCCGAGCGTTTCGGCCTCGCCCAGTTGCACCAGCTGCGCGGCCGGGTCGGGCGGGGGCGCACCGAGTCGGTGTGCATCCTGCTCTACGCGCGGCCGCTTTCCGAGACCGCGCGTGCGCGCCTCAAGGTCATCTACGAGCACGCCGACGGCTTCGTCATCGCCCGCGAGGATCTGCACATCCGCGGCCCCGGAGAGTTCGTCGGCGCCCGCCAGAGCGGCGTTCCGCTGCTGCGCCACGCGAATCTCGAGACCGACGGGGATCTCATCGAGCCGGCGCGTGTGCTCGCCGAACACCTGCTGTCGGAGGCGCCGGCCACGGCCGAGCGCCTGGTCGAGCGCTGGCTGGGCGGGCGCGAGGGCCTGCTGCGCGCTTGAGCACCCGAGCTGGTGCCGCCATCCGGCACCGAACGCGCGGTGTGGCAACTATTCGGCATGCAGGCAGTCGATAGCACGAAGGTGATGGGTCGGGATGCGGCAGGTTTGCTGCAGGCGACAAGCGACTTGCGCATCGGTAGTCGTTCGCGCGAGGTGCTTCGAGACGGACTCCGATCTGCACGCCAGTATATAATCGACCGCTAATCAATCGTCACTGGGATGTTCCTGCGTGTGCCCGATCCGGCGCGCGGATCGGACCCGGCCATTCCCCTGGACTCCACCATGCGCCGTCTGCTTGCCCTCGCCATCCTCGCGCTCGCGGTGGGCGGCTTTGTGCTGCTCAAGGCGACCCGCCCGGTGCCCGATCCGGTCGAGCCGCGCGAGCGAGTCTGGCGCGTCGTGACGGTGCAGGCGGAGCCGGCGACGCTGCGGCCGACGCTGATTCTCTACGGCCGCATCGAGGTGCCCGACCGCACGCGCGCGGCGGCGCCGGTCGCCGGTCGCATCCTCGAGATCAACGTGCGCGACGGCGCGCGCGCGGCCGCCGGCGCGGTACTCGCGCGCATGGACCCGCGCGATCTCGCCCCGCGCGTCGAGCAGGCGCGCGCCGAGGTCGAGCGCGAACGCATCCGTGCGCGCCACGACGGCGAGGCGCTTGCCCAGGAGCGCGAGATCGAACGCCTCGCCCGCGTGAAGCTCGAGCGCCTGGAGACCCTCAAGACCGCCCGGCTCGGTGCCGAGAGCGCGGCCGACCAAGCGCGCGAGGAGCTCGCGCGGGTGCGGCTCGCGCTCGCCCAGCGCGAGCAGGCGGTCGCCGAGCATCCGGCGCGGCTCGCCCCGGCGCAGGCGCGCCGGGCCGAGGCCGAGCGCGACGCCCGCCGCGGCGAGATCGTCGCGCCGTTCGCTGCACGCGTCGGCCGCGTCGAGGTCGCCGCCGGCGATCAGGTGCAGCCGGGGCAGGCGCTCTTCACGCTTTATCCCGACGACGACGTCTATCTGCGCGCCAAGCTGCCGGCGCAGTATGCGGCTGAGCTCCACGCCGCGTTGGCCGCCGGCGAGACGCTCGCAGCCGCCGTCGAGTTCGGCGCGACGCGCGTCGCGGCGCGGCTCGAGCGCCTCGGCGCCGAGGCCGACGCGCGCGGCGTTGACGCGCTCTTGCGGCTCGCCGATGGGACGGCAGTGCCCTTCGGCGCCTTCGCCAACGCCGTGCTCGAGCGCCCCGCAGCCGACGGCGTGCTGTCCGTGCCGTTCTCGGCGCTGCACGGCGGCGACCGCATCTACCGCCTGGTTGACGGGCGGATTCAGGGGTATCACGCCGAACGCGTCGGCGAGCATCGCGTGAACGGCGAGCCGCGCGCGCTGCTGCGGGTGCCGGGCCTGCCGGCGGGGGCCGAGATCATGGTCACCCACCTGCCCAATGCGATCGACGGCCTCGCCGTCGAGGCGCTCGCGCCATGAGACAGGGCGCCATCGCGCTGCTGATCCACCACCGGGTCGCCGCGAACGTCCTGATGCTGCTCGCGTTCATCGCCGGAATCGTCGGCATCCAGCGCATGAACGTGCAGTTCTTCCCGAGCTTCGAACTCGACATCGTCAGCGTGCGCGTGGTGTGGACGGGCGCCTCCGCCGAGGACGTCGAGAACGGCATCACGATTCCCCTCGAGGAGCGGCTGAAGAGCGTCGATGGGCTGAAGAAGATGAGCTCGACCTCGTCGCAAGGGGTGGCCAACATCACGCTGGAGCTGCACGAGCGCACCGACGCGCTGCTCGCCCTCGATCAGGTGCGCCAGCGCGTCGACGAATTCCGCAATCTGCCCCGCGATGCCGAGCCGCCGCAGGTGAGCCGGGTGACGCGCTACGACCCGATCGCGCGCCTGCTGGTGCGCGGTCCCAGCGTCGAGGAGCTGCGGCCGTGGGTGCGCCGCTTCGAGAGCGAGCTGCTCGCCGGAGGCATCGACCGGGTCGAGATCACCGGCCTGCCCGACGAGCGCATCGCGATCGAGGTGCCGGCCGCCGCGCTCGAGACGCTCGACCTGTCGCTGGTGGAGCTGGGCGAGCGCGTCGCCAACCTTGCCCGCGACGTGCCGGCCGGCATCGCCGGCGAGCGCGATGGCGCGCGCGAGGTGCGCGGTCTCGAGCAACGCCGCGACGCGCTCGGCTTCGAGTCGCTGCCGGTGGTAAGCGACGAGCGCGGTCTGGTGCGCCTGGGCGAGATCGCGACGATCACGCGCGAGCCACGGCCCAATGCGCTCGCGCTCGCCGAGGCGGGTGACGCGGTGGTGGAGCTGCAACTCTTGCGCAGCGAGAGCGGGCATTCGCTCAAAGCCGCGCAGCGGCTCGAAGACTGGCTCGCCGCGACCCGCCCGGAACTGCCGCCGTCGATCCGTCTCGAGGTCTTCGATGCGCAATGGGAGCTGATCAGCGACCGCATCCAGCTGCTGCTCAAGAACGGCCTGTCGGGGCTGCTGCTGGTCGTGCTGGTGCTCTATCTCTTCCTGCCCGGGCGGGTCGCATTCTGGGTGATGGTCGGCATTCCGACCGCCTTTCTGGCGACCCTTGCGCTGATGTACGCGGCCGGCGGCTCGATCAACATGATGAGCCTGTTCGCGCTGATCATGGCGCTCGGCATCATCGTCGACGACGCGATCGTCGTCAGCGAGGACGCCGACACCCATCGCCGCATGGGCGAGGGGCCCGAGCAGGCGGCCTTGGGGGGCGCGCGGCGCATGTTCTGGCCGGTGGTGGCCGCATCATTGACGACCATCGCCGCCTTCGTGCCGCTGATGTTCGTCGGCGGGGTCATCGGCAACATCCTCTTCGACATCCCCTTCGTGATGATCATGGTGATCCTCGCGGCGCTGCTCGAGAGCTTCCTGATCCTGCCCGCGCACCTCAAAAGCGCGCTGCGCGGCGAAGCGGCACGCAAGGTCTCGCGCGTGCGGAAACGTCTCGACGACGCCTTCGCCGCCTTCCGCGACCACCGCTTCCGGCCGCTGGTGACGCTCGCGCTCGACTGGCGCGGCACCACGGTGTCGATCACCCTGGCGCTGATGATCCTCGCGGTGGGGCTGCTCGCCGGCGGGCGCATCAGCTTCGTGTTCTTCCCGACCCCGGAAGGGCAGATCGTCTATGCCAACGCCACCTTCGTCGCCGGTACGCCGCGCGAGCACAGCGAGGCTTTCCTGCGCGACCTGGAGCGCGCACTGGCCGAGACCGACCGCGAGCTCGGCGGCGGGCTGGTCGGTACGGCGGTGTCGCGCCTGGGCGGGCTGATCGGCTCGGTCGCCGGCCCGCAGGCGCGCGGCGACCAGCTTGCGTCCATCATCGTCGAGCTCGCGCCGCCCGACCGGCGCGAGGTCCGCAACGAGCGCTTTCTCGCCACCTGGCGCGACAAGGTCGGCCCGGTCGCGGGGCTCGAGAACCTGACCTTCACGGCGCGGCAGTCCGGCCCGCCGGGGCGTGATCTCACCGTCCGGCTCACCGGCGACGACGCCGACGCGCTCAAGGCCGCCGCGCTTGAACTCGCCGAGACGCTGAAGAGCATTCCGGGCGTCACCGACACCGAGGACGACATGCCGTTCGGCCGCGAGCAGCTCGTCTACCGCCTGACTCCGGCAGGCGAGGCGCTCGGTTTCACCACCGAGAGCCTCGGCCGGCAACTGCGCGCGGCCTTCGACGGCAGCCTTGCCCAGCTCGTGCAGAGCGGTCGCGACGAGCTCGAGGTGCGCGTGCTGCTGCCGCGCGCCGAGCGCGAGCGGCTCGACGTCTTCGAGCGCCTCGCCGTGCATGCGCCCAACGGCCAATTCGTGCCGCTCGCGACGGTGGCGAGCTGGGAGGCGCGGCGCGGCTTCGAGGCGCTTCGCCACGCCGACGGCCGGCTTGCCGTCGAGGTGTCGGGCGAGATCGACGTGAGCCGCAACACCGCCAGTGCAATCGTTGTCGAGCTCGCGCGCGAGGCGCTGCCGCAACTCGCCGCCCGCCACGGCGTGCGCTTCAGCTTCGAGGGCCGCGCCGCCGACCAGCGCGAGACCGCCGCCGACATGCGCGCCGGGCTGGTGCTCGGGCTGGGGCTGATCTATCTGGTGCTGGTGTGGGCCTTTGCGTCGTGGAGCTGGCCGCTGGTCGTGATGGCGGCGATCCCGCTCGGGCTTGCCGGAGCGATCTTTGGCCACTGGCTGATGGGGCTGAAGCTCACCATCCTGTCGCTTTTCGGCCTGTTCGCGCTCGCCGGCATCGTCGTGAACAACTCGATCATCCTGGTCAGTCTGTTCAAGGAGCTGCAGAAGAAAGGCGCGGACCTGCACGAGGCGCTGATCGGCGCCGCCTGTGGGCGGCTGCGGGCGGTGATGCTCACGTCGCTCACGACCATCGGCGGGCTCACGCCGCTGCTCTTCGAGCGCTCGCTGCAGGCGCAATTCCTGATCCCGATGGCCGCGTCGATTGCTTTCGGTCTGGGCTTCTCCGCGGTGCTGGTGTTGTTCTTCATCCCGGCCCTGCTGTCCCTGGTCGAGGACTTCAAGCGCCGCTTCGGGCCTGCGCCCGCGGCGCAAGGGGCATGATCGGGTATCATGCGCGCGCCCGAACCGCCGCATTGACGCCCCGTCCCGTATGTCCCGACTTCCCTCCCTGCAGCGCTGGCGAAAGCGTCCCGCACGCGCGCTGGTTCCCCCCGGACTTTATCCCTGGCTCACCGACGCGGGTTCGTTGACCGCCCGCATCCGTGCGCGCAGCACCCGCTTCGAGGTCGAGGTGCTGTCGCAGCGGATCGCCCTGCCGCATCGCGACGAGGCGGCGGCACTGCGACTGCGCGCCGGCGAGCTGGCGTGGCTGCGCGAAGTGCTGTTGCGGGCCGACGGGCGCCCGGTGGTCTATGCCCGTTCGTTGCTGCCGCGGCGCAACCGTTCCGGCGCCTGCCGGATCTTTCACGGCATCGGTTCGCAGCCGCTCGGCGCGGCGCTCTTCGCCGATCCGCGCATCGAGCGCGGCCCGCTCGTGTCGACTGCGCTCGATGCGCGCGATGCGCGCTATCATCGGGCGGCCGCTGTGCTCGCCGGACGCGAGGCGCCACGTCGACTCTGGGCGCGGCGCTCGGTGTTCCGGATGCGCCATCGGCCGCTCCTCGTCACCGAAATCTTCTTGCCTGCCGTCCTGGACCTCCGAGCATGACCGACGCCACCTTCCGCCTGTCCGAGCGCCTGCCGCACTACCTGCGGCTCGCGCGCCTCGACAAGCCGATCGGCATCCTGCTGCTGCTGTGGCCGACGCTGTGGGGGCTGTGGATGGCCGCGGGCGGCCTGCCGCCTGTCTGGGTGCTGTTCGTCTTCGTCGCCGGCACCGTGCTGATGCGCTCGGCCGGCTGCGTCGTCAACGACTACGCCGACCGCAATTTCGACGGCCACGTCGAGCGCACTCGCGGCCGCCCGCTGGTAACTGGCGCGGTCTCGGTGCGCGAGGCGCTTGCGTTCGCGGCGGTGCTGGCGCTGGTGGCGCTGGCCCTGGTGCTCACCCTCGCCAATGCGCTCGTGCTCGCGCTGGCGGTGCCGGCACTCTTCCTCGCCGCAAGCTATCCCTTCACCAAGCGCTTCCTCGCGATCCCGCAGGCCTATCTCGGCATCGCCTTCGGCTTCGGCATTCCGATGGCGTTCGCCGCCGTGCAGGGCGTGGTGCCGCCGGTCGCGTGGCTGATGCTCCTCGCCAACGTGTTCTGGGCGGTCGCCTACGACACCGAGTACGCGATGGTCGACCGCCCCGACGATCTCAAGATCGGCATCCGCTCGGCCGCGATCACCTTCGGGCGCTTCGATGTCGCCGCCGTGATGCTGTGCTACGGCGCCGCCTATGCGCTACTCGCCGTGGCCGGCGCAGTCGCGGACAGGGGAGTGGCCTACTTCGCGGGACTGCTTGCCGCGCTCGCGCTCGCTCTCTACCACTTCACGCTGATCCGCGAGCGCGACCGCGCGAAATGCTTCAAGGCGTTTCTGCACAACAACTGGGTGGGTGCGGCGATCTTCGCGGGCCTCGTCGTCGACACGCTCTCCGACACGCTCTAAGCGGCCGTTCGGAGCCGCAGTTCCGAAGGCGTTCATGCGCGCAGGCGGCTGGCCCAAAAACCGTCGCACGGGAGTCCGCTTCGATCGGGCCGCTTTTCATTTTCTTGCATAAGGGCGTCGGGGGTGACGGAAACATAGTTCGGGCGACCCGGTCAAAGCGACAGCGGAAACCTCCGCGAACCCCAAGGAGACGTCATATGAAAAAGAAACTGCTGATCGGACTTTTTGCCCTGGCCATCGCCGGTGGAGCCCATGCTGCGCAATGCCCGGCCGACATGCGGGCGATCGACGAAGCGATGGCGAAGAATCCCGAACTCGCCGCCGAGCAGATGGAGCAGGTCAAGGCGCTCAGAGCTGAGGGCGAAGAGCTGCACAACGCCGGCAAGCATGCCGAATCGGTGGAGGCGCTGGCGAAGGCCAAGGAGATCCTCGGGATCAAGTGAGACACGAGTGATCGGGCAGCATCCTGCCCAGCCGCGGCTTCCGGGTTATCATGCGCTCCCGCTCACCCGGAAGCCCGCAATGTCCTTCCTCACCGACCTTCGGACCGCATGGCAGCAGCGCGACAGCCTGCTGTGCGTCGGCCTCGACCCCGACCCCGCCCGCTTCCCGCCACACCTGCGCGAGCGCCCGGACGGTATCCTGGCCTTTTGCAGCGCGATCGTCGATGCGACGGCCGATCTGGTCTGCTGCTTCAAGCCGCAGATCGCCCATTTCGCCGCACACCGCGCCGAGGATCAACTCGAAGCGCTGATCGCTTACATCCACAAGCGCCATCCCGGCACGCCAGTCATTCTCGACGCCAAGCGCGGCGACATCGGCAGCACCGCCGAGCAGTACGCGATCGAGGCCTTCGAGCGCTATCGGGCGGATGCCATCACCGTCAATCCCTACATGGGACGCGACTCGGCCGAGCCCTATCTCGCACGCGCCGACAAGGGCGTGATTCTGCTGTGCCGGACCTCGAACCGCGGCGGAGACGATTTGCAGTCGCTCGACGTCGGCGGCGAGTTGCTGTTCGAACGGGTCGCGCGGCTGGTCGCCGAGGAGTGGAACCGCGCCGGCAACTGCGCGCTGGTGGTCGGCGCGACCTACCCGGACGAGATCGCCCGCGTGCGCGCGCTCGTCGGCGAGATGCCGCTGCTCGTGCCCGGCATCGGTGCCCAAGGGGGCGACGTCGAGGCGACCGTCAAGGCCGGACGCCTCGCCGATGGCACTGGCATGATGATCAACTCGTCGCGGGCAATCCTTTACGCCGGCACCGACGAGAGCTTTGCCGAGGCGGCCCGCCGCGCCGCGCGCGGCACGCGCGACGAGATCAATCTCTACCGCTGAGCCGCCCACCGGACCCGAAACGCTCACGCGGGTCCGCAGCGAGTGCAGTCCGCGGCGGACGAGCCCGTCTTCGACCGCCGCCGCCAGGCCGCGAGCGATTCGGAGCATGGCCGGCGTTACAGCCCGAGATCGCCCCACATCGCGTCCACGCGCGCCTTGACCGCGGCGTCCATCACGATGGGGCGGCCCCACTCGCGGCTCGTCTCGCCCGGCCACTTGTTGGTTGCGTCGAGCCCCATCTTGCTGCCGAGCCCGGCGACCGGGCTGGCGAAATCGAGATAGTCGATCGGCGTGTTGTCGACCAGCACCGTGTCTCGCGTCGCATCGACCCGAGTCGTCATCGCCCAGACGACCTCCTTCCAGTCGCGGATGTCGACGTCGTCGTCGACGACGATGATGAACTTTGTGTACATGAACTGGCGCAGAAAGCTCCAGATGCCGAACATCACCCGCTTGGCGTGGCCGGGGTACTGCTTGCGCAGGCTCACTACCGCGAGCCGGTACGAGCAGCCCTCGGGCGGCAGGTAGAAGTCGACGATCTCCGGAAACTGCTTCTGCAGGAGCGGCACGAAGACCTCGTTGAGGGCGACGCCGAGCATGGCCGGCTCGTCGGGCGGCTTGCCGGTGTAGGTCGAGTGATAGATCGGGTTGCGCCGCATCGTGATCCGCTCGACGGTGAAGACCGGAAACTCGGACACCTCGTTGTAGTAGCCGGTGTGGTCGCCGTAGGGCCCTTCGGGGGCGGTGTCGTCCGGACGGATCACGCCTTCGAGCACGATCTCGCTCGATGCCGGCACCTGCAGGTCGGAGCCGATGCACTTCACCAGTTCGGTCTTGGCCCCGCGCAGAAGTCCCGCGAACTGGTACTCGGAGAGCGTGTCCGGCACCGGCGTGACCGCGGCGAGGATGGTTGCCGGGTCGCAGCCGAGCACTACCGCGACCGGGAAGGGCTCGCCCGGATGCGCCTGCTGGTGGTCGCGGAAGTCGAGCGCGCCGCCGCGGTGGGCGAGCCAGCGCATGATGACGCGGTTGGGGCCGAGCACCTGCTGGCGATAGATGCCGAGGTTCTGGCGTTTCTTGCCGGGCCCGCGGGTGACGACCAGTCCCCAGGTGATGAGCGGCGCGGCGTCGCCCGGCCAGCAGTGCTGAATCGGCAGCGCCGCGAGGTCCACGTCGGCGCCTTCGCGCACGATCTCCTGGCACGGCGCCGAGCGCACCTCCTTGGGCGCCATGTTGAGTACCTGGCGCAGCACCGGCAGCTTCTCCCAGGCGTCCTTGAGCCCCTTCGGGGGTTCCGGCTCTTTCAGATAAGCGAGGAGCTTGCCGACCTCGCGCAGCGGGGCACGCCAGTCGCCGCTGGCGCCGAGATCCTCGCCCATGCCGAGCACGACGCGCTCGGGCGTGCCGAACAGGTTGGCGAGCACCGGCACGGCCTGTGGCGTGCCGCGCGTCACGGGCCGCTCGAACAGCAGCGCCGGCCCGCCGGCGCGCAGCACACGGTCGGCGATCTCCGTCATCTCGAGGTGGGTGTCGACGGGGATGCTGATACGCTTGAGCTCGCCGCGCTGCTCGAGCAGTGCGATGAAGTCGCGGAGGTCGTTGTATTTCATTGGGTTTGGTGGCCTGGCGGAAAATCGTCGGGTGAGTCCGGCGCGGCGGGCGGATGCGCTACCAGATCGTGCGCGTGCCGAAAAGCGCGAACGCCGGGTCGCAGGTGAGCAGCGGGGCGCCGGTCAGCTCGCTCTGGGCGGCCAGCATGCGATCGAACGGGTCGCGATGGGCGGCTGTGTAGCTGCCTGCCTTCAGGCCGTGGAAGTGGCTGACCGGTAGATGCTCGAAGCCGTCGGCCGCAACCAGCTCGTCGAAGCGGGACACGGCATCGGCCGCCTGGTCGAGCTTGCCGAGCCGATGCTTGGTGGCGATCTCCCAAGCGCTCGCGGCGCTGACGAGAATCGCGTTGCCCTCATCCGAGATCAGCGCGCGAGCCGTGGCGGGCAGGCGCGGATCATCGGTGAACCACCACAGCAGTGCGTGGGTGTCGAGGAGAATCCTCATCGCCCTTCCCAGGCATCCAGCTCGGCATCCGGCAGGGGCTCGAAGAATGCGTCGCCGACCCGGCCTGCCAGCCGGCCCGGCCGCCGACTCGACTCGGCCGGGGCGAGCGGCACGAGCCGCGCATAGGGCTTGCCGGCCTTGGCGACGATGATTTCCTGCCCCGCGTGCGCCTGTTCGAGCAGGCGCGAGAAGTGCGTCTTGGCTTCATGCACGTTGACGACCAAGCTCATTCTGCACCTCGTATCGAGTCTAGTCACTGGGCTAAGTCTAGCATGTCTCCCGGCATCGGCATCGGCATCGGCATTCGCATCCGTATCCGCACCGGCATCCGTATCGGGCTAGGGTTGCCCGCCCGCCCACACCCACTCGAGCAGCGCATCCTGCGCCGCCTGGCTGTTCGCCGCCTGGGGGTGGCTCACCATCATCACCACGGCGTGGCGGCGGCCGTGGCGGTCGAGCACGTAGCCCGCGATCGAGCGGACCTCATTGATAGTGCCGGTCTTGACGTGGGCCTGGCCGCGCGCCGGACTGCCCGCGAGGCGCCGTCGAGCCGTACCGTCGAGGCCGGCGACCGGCAGCGCCGCGATGAACTCAGGCATGTAGGGGCGCTGCCAGGCGGCGAGCAGCATCGTCCCGAGCGTGTCGGCGCGCACGCGCTCGCTACGCGACAGCCCGGCGCCGTTCTCGATGACGAGACCAGCGACCTCGATGCCGGCCGCGCGTAGTTGTTCGCGAGCGACGGCGGCGCCGGTCGCGAGCATGTCGATCGCGCCGGCTTCGCCGATGCCGAGCGTGGCGAGCACTTGCCGCGCAATCACGTTGCTCGACCATTTGTTCATATCGCGCAGCACGTCGGCGAGAGGCGGCGAGGTGTCGGTAATCACCAGCCGCGCCGCTGGCGGGGTGAGGCCGGCGCGGACGCTGCCGCCGATCGTGCCGCCGAGTTCGCGCCACAGCGCCGAGACCAGTGCGGCGGCGAACTCGCCGGGGGCGAGTGGTGCGGCGCTCCAGTCGCGCCGCCCGCAACTTGCCGGCATGGAACCGAGCAGCACCAGCCGGCGCTCGTTGGTGGCGGCTTCGAGGCGTGCGTCGAGGTTGGCGAACCAGGTGCCGCAGGCGCCGGCCGCGGTCGTCAGGCGGTTGTCGATGACGAGGCCGTCGAGCGGCGCGAGCGGTGCGACCGTGAGCGGCGCGCCCGGCGTGGCGCCGGGCAGGAGCGTCAGGTTGAGCGTGTTGAAATGCAGCAGCAGACCCGAGCCGGCGCTGTTGTAGGGGCGCAACCCGCGGCCGTCGAAGGCGTGGGGGTCGTGGTCGGACAGGGGCAGGACGGAGCCGTCGAGCACTATGTCGCCGCCCACGCGCTCGATGCCCAGCGCGCGCAACTGGCGCATCAGCTTCCACAGTCGCTCGACCGATAGCACCGGATCGGCGCCACCGGTGATGTACAGGTTGCCGTCGAGCATGCCGTCGGCGATCGCTCCGTCGATGGCAATGCGTGTGTCCCAGGTGTAGGCCGGGCCGAGCTTCTCAAGCGCGGCGAAGGCGGTGACGAGCTTCATCACCGAAGCCGGGTTCATCGGCCGTGCCGCATTGAATTCGAGCGATGGCGCCGGCGCATCGACCGCCTGCACCCATACGGACACGGCCTCCTGTGGAATCCGCGCCGACTCGAGCGCGGCGCGCACCGGCTGAGGCAGCCCGGAGGCGGCTGAGCCGGCGACCCACGCTGCGAGCGCGAGGCCAGCGGTGAGCCGGAGCAGCGGGAGGCGCGGGAGCAGCCGGAGGTGCCGGAGCAATGGGAATGGAATCATGGCAAACCCGGTGCGAACTCCTGTCGCGCGGCAGTGCCGCCGGTCAGGCGGCCGGCAGGGGGCGTTCGAGCGCGTAGAGCGACTCGACCGTCTCGCGCGCCCGCACCAGCACGGCCTGCTCGCCGTCGACCATGACCTCGGCCGCGCGCGGTCGCGTGTTGTAGTTCGAGCTCATCGTCATGCCGTAGGCTCCGGCCGAGAGCAGCGCCAGCAGGTCGCCCTCGGCCACCGCGAGGCTGCGATCGTGCGCGAGAAAGTCCCCGCTTTCGCAGATCGGGCCGACGATCTCCCAGGTCGTGGGCGCAACCTCGCGCGGCGCGACGGCGACGACCTCGTGCCAGGCGTCGTAGAGCGCCGGCCGGGCGAGATCGTTCATCGCCGCATCGACGATCGCGAAATTGCGCTCGGCGCCAGGCTTCAGATACTCGATACGCGTGAGCAGCAGGCCCGCATTGCCGATCAGCGAGCGGCCCGGCTCGAAGCAGATCTCCTCGCGACGGCCTTCGAGTTGTGCGAGGAGCGGCCGCAGATAGTCTGCGACCGCCGGGGGCGTCTCATGGCGATAGCGGATACCGAGTCCGCCGCCAAGGTCGATGTGTTCGAGCGCGATGCCTTCGGCGGCCAGCCGGTCGACCAGCGCGAGCAGGCGCGTGGTCGCTTCGGCCATGGGCGCGGAGTCGAGGAGTTGCGAGCCAATGTGGCAGGCGATGCCGCGCACGGCGAGATTCGGCAGGCCCGCCGCGCGGCGATACAGCGACAAGGCCTGGTCGAAGGCGACGCCGAACTTGTTGTTGCGCAAGCCAGTCGAGATGTAGGGATGGGTCTTCGGGTCGACATCGGGATTGACCCGCAGCGCGACCGGCGCTCGCCGGCCGGCTTCGCCCGCGAGCGCGTCGAGGCGATCCAGTTCGGCCTCGGACTCGACGTTGAAGCAGCGAATACCCGCCTCGAGCGCCTGGCGCATCTCGGCACGCGTCTTGCCGACGCCCGAAAACACGATCTTGCCGGGGTCCCCCCCGGCCGCGACGACTCGGGCGAGTTCACCGCCCGAGACGATATCGAAACCGGCACCGAGCCGCGCAAAGGCGGAGAGCACGCCGAGGTTGGAGTTGGCCTTGACCGCGTAGCACACCAGCGCGCGCCTGCCCGCCAGCGCAGTGCGCCAGGCCTCGAAGGCGCTGCGCAAGGCCGCGTGCGAATAGACGTAGGTCGGTGTGCCGAAACGCTCGGCGATTTCGGCGAGACTGACGTTCTCGAGCGCCAGGGCGCCCGCGCTGCGGCGCAGCGTCGGGGTCGGGAAGTCTTCGTTCATGTGGGGTACGTAAGGCCAAGCTTGCTATGATCGATGCCGGATTGGGGCGCCACGCGGGCCGGCACTTCCGGCAGGTAAAGCGGCCCCTTGATGCCGCACGCGGCCATGAGCAGCGCGCAACCGATCAGGGTCAGCAGGGTCCGGAGTCGCATCGCGGGCAGCGCCTCAAAAGAGTGAAATCCTATCAGAAGGAGAGATCATGCAAGAGTCGGCCTTCAATGCCGCAGCCGAGGCGGAGCTGGATCGAATCGAAGGCGCGCTCGAGCGCTGCGGGCTCGACATCGACATCGAGCGCAAGGACGGCGGCGTGCTCGAGCTCGAGTTCGAGAACGGATCGAAGATGGTCATCAACCGGCATGCCGTCGCCCGGGAGATCTGGGTTGCGGCAAAATCCGGAGGTTTTCACTTCGGACGGGAGGGGGGGCGCTGGATCGCCGGGCGCGACGGGGCGGAGCTCTACCAGACGCTTTCGCGCCTGGTGAGCGAACAGTCGGGGGTGTCGACCGTCCTCGAGCCGGACTGAGCGTTCTCCTGGCACGTTCACCACCGGGTGGGGCGAACCCCTCGATACCGCATTTCGGAATCGGTGGTTCGCGTCTAACGCCTTACAGGCACCGCGATACGATCTTCGACGGGCGCGGGCGTTGTCCGCACCGGCGCGGGCTGGGGGGCACTGTGCGCAATGCCCGGGCTGCCGGGTTCGTTGAGGAAGTAGCGCAACTCGGGAATGTCCGGCAGTTCCGCCGTCGGCGGTGTGGGGGGCGGATTTTCCTGGTAGTGATAGTCGATCTGGCTGCTGTCCGCATGCCGTATCGGCATCAGTCCGGGCGGGCGCGGGTGCGACTTCTCGGGGACGTCCTTGAGCGCCGTGCGCATGAAATCGATCCAGATCGGCAGCGCAGCGCGCGAGCCCGTCTCGCCGCGTCCCAGATTGCGCGGCTGCGGGTAGCCGACCCAGCTCACCGCGACGACATCCGGGTTGTAACCGGCGAACCAGGCGTCCACATAGTCGTTGGTGGTGCCGGTCTTGCCGGCGAGATCATTGCGTCCGAGCGCCTTGGCGCGCGTCGCGGTTCCGCGGTTGACGACGTCGCGCAGTACCGAATCGATCAACCAGGCGTTGCGCGGATCGATCACGCGCGGCGCGCTCTCGCCGGCCACCGGCGGGTCGACGCGAGCGACGGTGCGGCCGTCGCCGTCGATGATCTCGCTGACGATATAGGGTTCAATCTTGTAGCCGCCGTTCGCGAACACCGCATACCCGGCGGCGATCTGCCACGGCGTGGCCGAGCCGGCGCCCAGTGCCATGGTCAGAAAAGGCGGGTGGCGCTCGGGTTCGAAGCCGAAGCGCGCGATGTAATCCTGCGCGTAGTTCGGCGAGATCGACTGCAGCAGCCGGATCGAAACCATGTTCTTGGAGCGCACCAGCGCGTCGCGCACCGTCATCAGACCGTCGTACTTGGCGTCGTAGTTCTTGGGCTCCCAAGCCTTGCTGCCCGTGACGCCGGCCGGGAAGTAGAGCGGTTCGTCCTCGACGAAGCTCGCCGGCGAGTAGCCGCGCTCGAGCGCCGCGGAATAGATGAAGGGTTTGAAACTCGAACCAGGCTGGCGCAGCGCCTGGGTCACGTTATTGAACTTGCTCCGGTCGAAATCGAATCCCCCGGCCAGTGCCCGCACCGCGCCGGTGTTGGCATCGATCGCCACCAGCGCGGCCTCGACCTCGGGAAGCTGGACGATTTCCCAGCCCTTGTCGCCCGTGTCGCGGATCCGGACTATGGCCCCCCGGCGAATCCGGCGCGTCTGCGGAGCCCGCTCGGCCAGCATCGGCGCCGCAAAGGCGAGGCCCGTGCCGTTGATGCGGTACTCCTGTCCGGCCCTATAGACACGAACTTCCTTGGGTGAGGCCTCGAGCACGACCGCCGCGAGCAGGTCGTCGAAGTCGCGCGTCTCGGCAAGCGCGTCGTCCAGGCCTTCGTGATCGTTCCCGGCGACCGTTCCGAGGTCCGCGAACGACTCGGGGCCGCGGTAGCCGCGGCGCTTGTCGAAATCGAGGACGCCCTGGCGCAGGGCACGATAGGCGGCCATCTGCTCGTCGCGGCGGATGGTCGTGACGATGCGGATTCCCTGCGTGTAGGCGTCCTCGCCGAAATGGTCGAAGGCGATCTGGCGGGCCATCTCGGCGACATAGTCGCCGTGCATCGGATTTGCGATCGCGCGGGTCGTGACGACCTTGACCTTGGCCTCGCGCGCCTGTTCGAAAGCGTCGCGGTCGATGAAGCCCGCCTCGTGCATGCGCCGCAGCACGTATTGCTGACGGATGGCCGCACGGCGCGGATTGGCGACCGGGTTGAAAGCCGAGGGGGCCTTCGGCAGGCCCGCCAGCATCGCCGCCTCGGCCAGCGTCAATTCGTCAAGGCGCTTGCCGAAATAGGTGCGCGCGGCCGCGGAAAAGCCATAGGCGCGCTGGCCGAGGAAGATCTGGTTGACGTAGAGCTCGAGAATCTGGTCCTTGGTCAGGTTCCGTTCGATCTTGAGCGACAGGAGGATCTCGTAGAGCTTGCGGTTGTAGGTCTTCTCGCGCGACAGGAAGAAATTGCGGGCAACCTGCATGGTGATCGTCGATGCGCCCTGTCCGCGCTCGCCCGAGGCGACATTGGCGAGCGCTGCGCGGCCGATGCCGATCAGGTCGATGCCCGGGTGCTCGTAGAAGCGTTCGTCCTCGGCTGCGAGAATCGCCTGCCGGAGCGTGAGCGGCACATCATCGATGCGCACGACCGCGCGCCGTTCCTCGCCGAACTCGCCCAGCAGATACCCATCCGTCGTGTATACTCGGAGCGGAATTTTCGGCCGGTAGTCGGTGAGGGCTTCGAGCGAGGGCAGCTTCGGCCACGCCAGCGCAACCGCAGTGCCGAGCGTGGCCACGGCAAGAATGGCCGCCACCACGAGCGCGGCGAGCGGGTAAAGAATCCAGCGCATCTAAAGTCCAGAAATGAGCGGCCGCTAATTATACCGGGGCCGAATGGGGCCTTCACCCAAATGTGTAAGGGATTTTGGTTTACACTGGATGCGGTTTGTTGCTAGCATTTAATGTAAGCGTTCAGCATTTGCGCCTAACATGAAGAAATTTAAAGGTTTTCTTTGTGACTAACATTCAGTTGTTTGGTTCCAAGGCGCGCCAGCTTGCAGGGCTGGATATTTCTTCTTCCACGGTCAAGCTGCTAGAGCTGACAGGGGGCGAGAAGGAAGGCTACAGGCTCGAGCGCTACGCAGTCGAGGCGTTGCCGCGCGATGCGGTCGTCGATGGCAACATCGCCAACCTCGAAGGCGTCGCCGACGCGATCCGCCGCGCGATGCGGCGAATGGGTGCGGGCATCAAGAACGTCGCCGTGGCGCTCCCGGCGTCGGCCGTGATCACCAAGAAGATCATTCTCCCGGACGGCCTGCGCGAGCAGGAGATGGAGTTGCAGGTCGAGTCCGAGGCCAACCAGTACATCCCGTTCGCGCTCGACGAGGTCAACCTCGACTTCCAGGTCGTCGGGCCGTCGGCGGCCAGCACGGAAGAGGTCGAAGTGCTGATCGCCGCCTCGCGCAAGGAGAAGGTCGAGGACCGGGTGGCGGTGGCCGAGGCTGCCGGACTCAAGGCGGTTGTGATGGATGTCGAATCGTTCGCGATCGAGGCTGCGTTCGAACTGGTCAGCGCGCAGTTGCCCGGTGCGGCCAAGGACAAAGTGGTCGCCCTGGTGGATATCGGCTCGGTCGCTACGAGCGTGACCATTCTCCGCAACGGCCAGCAGATCTACCTGCGCGAACAGGCGATCGGTGGCAATCAGCTTACCCAGGACGTCGCGCGACAGTACGGCATGAGTCCGGAGGAGGCAGAGACGGCGAAGAAGACGGGCAGCCTCCCGGAGGACTACGAGCGCGACCTGAGACGGCCGTTCCTCGACACGCTGGCGCTCGAAATTTCCCGCGCCCTGCAGTTCTTCTTCACATCGACGCAGTTCAACGCGGTGGACTACATCGTGCTGGCGGGCGGCTGCGCGGTGATGCCGGGGTTGGGTGAAGTCGTCCGCGGCCGCACCCAGGTCGAGACCCTGATCGCCAATCCCTTTGCCAAGATGTCCCTCTCCTCGAAAGTGCGGCCCAAGAACCTGCTTGCCGATGCGCCCTCGCTGATGGTCGCGTGCGGGCTGGCGCTCCGGAGATTCGACCCATGATCAGAATCAACCTGCTCCCGCATCGGGAGCAAAAACGCCGGGATCGACGTCAGCAGTTCTATGTCGGCTCGGTTGCGATGATCGTGATCGGATTGCTCATCGGTGTGGCGGTGCATATGTTCATCGCCGCACAGGTCGACGCCCAGCAGCGCAAGAACGACTTCTTCAGGGCCGAGATCGCGAAGCTCGACGTCGAGATCGCGGAGATCCGCACGCTGCGTCAGCAGATCGATTCGCTGCTCTCGCGCAAGCAAGTGATCGAGTCGCTGCAGGGTAATCGCGCCGAGCCGGTCAATCTGCTCAACGAACTCGCCCGACAGATGCCCGAGGGCGTCTTCCTTCGCTCGATCCGGCAGGCCGGCTCGCGTGTGACGCTGAACGGCTATGCCCAGTCGAATTCGCGGGTCTCTCACCTGATGCGCAACCTCGACGACTCCCCCTATCTCGCCCAGCCAGGGTTGGTCGAGGTCAAGGCGGCGACATTGAACAACCGCCGCGTGGCGGAGTTCACGCTCAACATCAATCTGGTCCGTCCCAGCGGGGAAGGCGGCGAGGAGGCGAAGCAATGAAGGGCGCCAAGGCGGCCGCCGCGCCGAAGATCGACTTCGAGCGGCTTGCCCAGGATTTTCGCGGCCTCGATGCCAATGACCCTGCCGCGTGGCCGCTCGCGCCACGTGTGGCGGTCTTCATCGCCCTGCTGGTCGGCACGGTCGCTGCCGCGTGGTGGTTCGATTGGCGCGAGCAGCAGGAATTGCTCGAGCGACGCCAGAACGAGGAAGTGCAGCTCAGGCAGGACTGGGTCTCCAAGAAGCGTCAGGCGGTGAATCTGGAGGAGTACCGGCGTCAGCTCGACGAGACCGAGCGACAGTTCGGGGCGCTGCTCAGGCAATTGCCCAACCGTGCCGAGATGGATTCCCTGCTATCTGACATCAACCAGGCAGGCCTCGGTCGCGGCCTGCAGTTCGAGCTGTTCAAGCCCGGCAACGACGTCGTCAAGGATTTCTATGCCGAGATGCCGATCGATGTGCGCATCGTCGGCGCCTACCACGACCTCGGGGCCTTCGCCAGCGACGTCGCGCGGATGCCTCGAATCGTGACGCTCAACAACATGGTCATGGACGCGCAACCGAATGGCCAGCTCAAGCTCGAGGCCAAGGCGGTGACCTATCGGTACCTCGACGAGGAAGAGATGGCCCAGCAGCGCCAGCAGCAGGCCCGGCCGGCTCAGGGACGCAGGTGAGATGCCCATGACACGCCTAATGATCTTGATGTGCAGCCTCGTGCTTGTTGCCTGCGCCGGCCCCGAAGAGGACATCCAGGCCTGGATGGCGGAACAGACCCGCGGCATGAGGGGAGGCGTCAAACCACTGCCCGAGATGAAACCGTTTCCGATCATCGAGTACGATGCCGGGAGCCTGGTCAGCCCGTTCGCCAATTCCCGCATCGAGCCCGAAACCCGCGCCGCCGCTACCGCCGGCGGACCCGATCTCGCCCGGCCCAAGGAGCCGCTTGAGCTCTATCCGCTCGAGTCGCTGACCATGGTCGGTGCGTTGATACAGGGCGATACGGCCCACGCGCTGATCCGGGTCGATCGCAGCCTGCACCAGGTGAAGGTCGGAAACTATCTCGGCCAGAACTACGGAGTGGTGACGCAGATTGCGGAAACCGAAGTCACGCTCATGGAACTCGTAGAAGACATCAACGGCGACTGGGTGGAACGCACCGCCAAGTTGCTCTTGCAAGAGCAGTAGGAGGCAATTCGATGAAACGCACAACAATGATGGCGCTGCTGGGGGCATTCGTCCTGCTTGGCGCGCCTGCCTCTGCCGCTCTGGCCCAGGAGGCCGCATCCGCCGAACAGCAGGCGCTGAACCGCATTGAGGGCTTCAGCGTTGTCGAGCAGGGCGGCGCCGTGCTGGTGCGGATCACCCTCAGCGAACCACTCGCGAATCCGCCGGCGAGCTTCAGCGTCGCCAACCCAGCCCGCATCGCCTTCGATTTTCCGGGGACGGCCAATGCACTCGGCCGCAGTCAGGAGAACGTCGGCCAAGGCGAGTTGCGCAGCGCCAACATCGTCCAGGTCGGCGACCGCACTCGCCTCGTGCTCAACCTCAACCGCCTGACGCCCTACGACACGCGGATGGATGGACGGGACATCGTCATCGCGCTTTCGCCTGTGGTGCGCGATGTCGCCGCGACGACCCAAGTGGCCGAAGCCATCGCGACCTTCGCGGCGCCGCGTCCCGAGGTCCAGGCCGCCGCCAGCAGCGTGCAGGACATCCAGTTCCGCCGCGGCAAGGACGGAGAAGGCCGGATCGTCGTGCAACTTTCGCGGTCCGATACCGGCATCGACATTCGTCAGCAGGGCGGCAACCTGATCGTCGAGTTCCTCGGCAGCAGCCTGCCCGAGCACCTGCGCCGCCGTTCCGACGTCACCGATTTCGGCACGCCGGTAACCGCCATGACGGCCCAGCAGCAAGGCGACAACGTGCGCCTCCTGGTGGCGCCGCACGGACTGTGGGAGCACAACGCCTACCAGAGCGACACCCAGTTCGTGCTCGAGGTGCGCCGCGTCGTCGAGGATCCGAGCCGTCTCGTGCAGCGCGGGCAGTTCCAGGGCGAGCGGCTCTCGCTCAACTTCCAGAACATCGACGTGCGCTCGGTGTTACAGGTCATCGCCGACTTCACCGACTTCAACATCGTCACCAGCGATTCCGTCTCTGGAAACCTCACGCTGCGCCTTAAGGACGTGCCGTGGGACCAGGCGCTCGACATCATCCTCCAGGCCAAGGGCCTGGACATGCGCAAGACCGGCAACGTCATCTGGATCGCCCCCAGCGACGAACTCGCCGCGCGGGAACGCCAGCAACTTGAGGCGCGCGCACAGATCGGCGATCTAGAGCCGCTGCAGACCGAGAGCTTCCAGATCAATTACCACAAGGCCAAGGAGATCTTCGATTTTCTCCGGAGCCGCGATCAGACCGTGCTCTCGCAGCGGGGCAGCGTCGTCGTCGATGAGCGCAGTAACAAGCTATTCGTGACCGATGTCGCCACGCGGCTTGAAGATGTGCGGAGACTCATCTCAGAGATCGACATCGTGCCTCGACAGGTCATGATCGAGGCACGTGTCGTCGAGGCCAACAAGGACTTCGCACGTAATCTGGGCGTGCGGTTGGGCCTCAGTAATCAGCGCGGCCCAAGTGTGGGCGGCGGTGCACGTGTCGGGCTCGGACAATTCGCTGGCGGCGCCCTCATCGGTGACGGGTTCCAGAGTGGCGGCGCAGCGCCGGTTACGACATTCTCGACGCTGAACTTGAGCCTGTTCAATCGCTCGGCCACACGCTTCCTGAACCTGGAACTCGCTGCCCTCGAGTCGGACGGTCGGGGTCGCGTCATCTCGAGTCCCCGCGTGCTGACCGCGAATCAGGTCGAGGCCTCGATCGAGCAGGGTACGGAGATTCCATACCAGGAAGCGACAAGCTCTGGCGCAACCAGTGTTTCGTTCAAGAAAGCCGTCTTGGCGCTCAAGGTGCGGCCTCAGATTACCCCGGATGGACGGGTGCAACTACAGGTGCTGGTGAACAAGGATCGGGCGGACTTTTCCCGAGCCGTCTTGGGTGTCCCGCCAATCGACACCAAGAACATCCAGACCGAGGTGCTCGTGGATAACGGCGGTACCGTCGTGATCGGTGGGATCTACGAGGAGGAAGAATCCACGCGCGTCAATCAGGTGCCGGTGCTGGGCGATGTGCCGGTGCTTGGCAACCTCTTCAAGAACACCACGAGAGTGGCCAATCGATCTGAATTGCTGGTGTTCATCACCCCGAGAATCGTGACCGATTCATTGTCGTTGCGGTAGACGCCGGGCTCGAAGAGCGCACCACTTGATCGAGCCTGTCGCGCGACCTTCGGACATGAGCCCATCAGTTGTCGTGCTGGTGGGCATGATGGGCTCCGGCAAGACCACCGTCGGGCGTGAGTATGCCCGGCGGCACGGGTTGCGGTTCGTCGACTGCGACCAGGAGCTCGAGGCGCGGTTGGGGGTGCGGGTGGCCACCATCTTCGACATCGAGGGCGAGGCCGGATTTCGGCGGCGCGAGGCGCAGTTGCTCGACGAATTGACGCAGGAGTCGGGACTGGTGCTCGCGACCGGGGGTGGGGTCGTCCTCGATCCGGCCAACCGCGCAGTACTCGCCGCACGTGGTATCGTCGTCTATCTGGACGTCCAGCCACGGCTCCTGTGGGAGCGCACCCGCCACGACCGTAGTCGCCCTCTGTTGCAGGTCGCCAATCCGCGCGAACGCATCGAGGCGTTGCACCGCGAGCGCGATCCGCTCTACCGCGAGGTCGCCGACGTCGTCGTCGAAGGTGGGCGCGGAAATCCAGGTGGGATGGTGCGCAACGTCGAGAAAGCAATCGAGGAATACCGGAAAACCCATGCAGACCCTGAATGTCGCCCTCGGTGAGCGCAGCTACCCGATCTACATCGGTCGCGGCCTTCTGGACGACGGGGCACTGATCCGCCGCCACATCGCCCGTCCGCGGGTGGCGATCGTCACCAACGACGTGGTCGGGCCGCTCTATCTCGAGCGGGTCCGCACGGCGCTGGAGAAGCAGGGTGTCGCGACGAGCGCCGTGGTGCTGCCCGACGGCGAGGCGCACAAGGACTGGGTCACGCTCAATCGGGTGTTCGATGCGCTCCTCGAAGGGCGCTGCGAGCGCTCGACTACGCTGGTCGCGCTAGGGGGCGGGGTGATCGGCGATATGGCGGGGTTCGCCGCCGCCACTTACCAGCGCGGCATGCCCTTCGTGCAGATCCCGACCACGCTGCTCGCCCAGGTCGATTCCTCGGTCGGCGGCAAGACCGCGATCAATCATCCGCTCGGCAAGAACATGATCGGCGCTTTTTTCCAGCCGCGCGCGGTGATCGCCGACACGGCTACGCTCGACTCGCTGCCCGACCGCGAGCTCCGGGCCGGCGTCGCCGAAGTCATCAAGTACGGGCTCATCCGCGACGCCGAATTCTTCGTCTGGCTCGAAACCAACCTCGAAGCCCTGCTCGCGCGCGATGCCGGCGCACTCGCCTTCGCGATCGAACGCTCGTGCGCGAACAAGGCCGAGGTCGTCGCGCGCGACGAGACCGAACAGGGCGAACGCGCTTTGCTCAATCTCGGCCATACCTTCGGTCATGCGATCGAGGCGGGCCTGGGCTATGGCCAATGGCTGCACGGAGAAGCCGTGGCCGCAGGAACGATGATGGCGGCCGAGCTCTCGCGCCGGCTGGGCTGGATTGACGATGTGGTAGTCGCACGCATCGAGTCGCTTCATCGTCGCGCCGGGTTGCCAGTTCAGGGGCCGCGCCTGCCGCTGCAGACCTACCTGGATCTGATGGCGGGCGACAAGAAGGTCGAGGGCGGGCAACTGCGCCTCATCCTGCTGCGGGCCATCGGCGAGGCGGTGATCCATGCAGATGCCGGCCGGGACGCCATCGCCGCGGCCATCGACGCGCGCTGCGCATGACTGCGCTCGCCACGTACGCTGTCACCGAGGCGGTTTCGCGCGGGCGTGCGCATGCCGAACCGGCTCCGACCGCACGCGGCGAGTTCCAGCGCGATCGCGACCGCATCGTCCACTCCACAGCCTTTCGTCGCCTCGAGTACAAGACCCAGGTCTTCGTCAATCACGAGGGTGATCTCTTTCGCACGCGGCTGACCCACAGCATCGAGGTCGCGCAGATCTGCCGCAGCATCGCCCGCGAGTTGGGCCTCAATGAGGACCTCGCCGAGGCGATTGCGCTGGCGCACGATCTCGGCCACACACCTTTCGGCCACGCCGGACAGGACGCGCTGGCGAAATGCATGGCTGCCCATGGGGGATTCGAGCACAACCTGCAGTCCCTGCGCACGGTCGATGTGCTCGAGGAGCATTACGCGGCGTTCGATGGGCTCAACCTCACCTGGGAGACGCGCGAGGGCATCCTCAAGCACTGCGCCAAGGCCAAGGCGGCCGAGCTCGGCGATCTGGGGCGGCGCTTTCTCGAAGGCACTCAGCCTTCGCTCGAGGCTCAACTCGCCAACCTTGCCGACGAGATCGCCTACAACAATCACGACGTGGACGACGGCCTGCGCTCCGGCTTGATCACGCTCGAGCAACTTCAGGAGCTCGAGATCTTTGCCGGAATGCGGCGTGCCGTGGAGTTGGACTGGCCCGGTCTTGCCGGTCGCCGGCTGATCCACGAGACGATTCGACGGATGATCAACGCGATGGCGCTCGACCTGATCGCGCAGACGCGCACCAATCTAGTGCATTCTAGGGTCGTCACGCTCGACGATGTGCGCGCCGCGCCCCGTCTGGCAGCGTGGTCGGAGGCGCTCGCGCCCAAGTTGCGGGAACTCAAGCTATTCCTGCGCGACAATCTCTACCGTCATTATCAGGTCCTGCGCATGACCGACAAGGCGCGTCGGATTCTCACCGAGCTTTTCGAGGCCTTCATTGCCGATCCCCGTCTTCTGCCGCCCCAGTATCAGAAGCGCGCGCTCGAAGACGCTCCGCGCGCAGTCGCCGACTATGTCGCGGGAATGACCGATAGATATGCCATAAGGGAACATCGGCGTCTTTTTGCAGTCGGTGAGATTCACTGAAACCCCTTGCCGTTCGCACCAATCTGGTGCTTTTGCACAACAATGGTGCAGGTGCCGCGCGGCTGTGCGGCGCTGCAAAAAACTATTGAATCAGGGGTTTCGCGCGAGTATATTCGACGGTCCGCCTGGACCGTAGGTTGAGGCCGCGCGCGCCTGCGCGTCGGCTGGATTCCGGAACGCGTGCGCTTCGGACCCTGTCTCATGCACGCAGGTTCATTGAGCATGTTTCTTGCTGGCGGTGCGAGACGCCCGCTCTGTCACGGGCGTGTCCGGCGAACGATTAGTGTCGAGGAAGAGTGAGATGGACGTCCCCCAGAAGCAGGGCTTGTACGACCCGATCAACGAGCACGACGCCTGTGGCGTGGGTTTCGTCGCCCACATCAAAGGCGTGAAGAGTCACTCGATCGTCGGTCAGGGGCTCGAGATTCTCAAGAACCTCGACCATCGTGGCGCGGTCGGTGCCGACCCGCTGCAGGGTGACGGCGCGGGCATCCTGATCCAGATTCCCGACCAACTCTATCGCGAGCAGATGTCCGAGCAGGGCGTGACCCTGCCCTTGCCCGGCGAGTACGGCGTCGGCATGGTCTTCATGCCCAAGGAGCGTGCCTCGCGCCTCGCCTGCGAAGAGGAGATCGAGCGCGCCATTCGCGCCGAAGGCCAGGTCGTGCTCGGCTGGCGCGACGTTCCCGTCAATCGCGACATGCCGATGTCGCCGGCGGTGAAGGCGACCGAGCCGGTGATCCGCCAGGTCTTCATCGGCCGCGGCCCCGACGTCATGGTGCCCGAGGCGCTCGAGCGCAAGCTTTACGTCGTGCGCCGCCGCGCCGCCAACGCGATCCAGTCGCTCAAGCTCAAGTACGGCAAGGAGTTCTACATGGTCTCCATGTCGACCCGCACCGTCAATTACAAGGGCTTGCTGCTCGCGACCCAGGTCGGCGAGTACTACCTGGATCTCGTCGATCTGCGCACGGTGTCGGCGCTCGCGCTCGTGCACCAGCGCTTCTCGACCAACACCTTTCCGAAGTGGAACCTCGCCCACCCGTTCCGCTACATCGCCCACAACGGCGAGATCAACACCCTGCGCGGCAACTACAACTGGATGCGGGCGCGCGAGAAGGGCGTCTCGTCGCCGCTGCTCGGTGCCGATCTGGAGAAGATCTGGCCGCTGATCTACCCGGATCAGTCGGATTCGGCCGCCTTCGACAACGCGCTCGAGCTGCTGGTGATGAGCGGCTACTCGATGGCGCATGCGGTGATGATGATGATTCCCGAGGCGTGGGAATCACACACCCACATGGATCCGCGCCGCCGCGCCTTCTACGAGTACCATGCCGCGATGATGGAGCCGTGGGACGGCCCGGCCGCGGTCGCCTTCACCGACGGCCGCCAGATCGGCGCGACGCTCGACCGAAATGGCCTGCGTCCTGCACGCTACCTCGTCACCGACGACGATCTCGTCGTGATGGCCTCGGAGTCCGGCGTGCTGCCGATTCCCGACAGCCGCATCGTCAAGAAGTGGCGCCTGCAGCCCGGCAAGATGTTCCTGATCGACATGGAGCAGGGGCGCATCATCGACGACAAGGAACTCAAGGATTCGCTCGCCGCGGCGCGGCCCTACACCGACTGGCTGTCGCGCATCAACATCGAGCTCGACGGCCTCGAAGCGCCGGCCGACACGACTGCGCCCGCGAGCGACGTGTCCTTGCTCGACCGCCAGCAGGCATTCGGCTACACGCAGGAGGACATCAAGTTCATCCTCGAGCCGATGGGCAAGGCGGGCGAGGAGGCGACCGGCTCGATGGGCAACGACTCGCCGCTGGCGGTGCTGTCGGGCAAGGAAAAGCCGCTCTTCAACTACTTCCGCCAGCTCTTCGCGCAGGTCACCAACCCGCCGATCGACCCGATCCGTGAGCAACTGGTGATGTCGCTGGTGTCCTTCATCGGGCCGCGGCCGAACCTGCTCGAGATCAACGAGATCAACCCGCCGTTCCGTCTCGAAGTCTCTCAGCCGGTGCTCGACTTCGCCGACATGGCGAAGATCCGTCAGATCGCCGACCACACCCACGACAAGTTCCGCTCGGCCGAGCTCGACATCTGCTACCCGGCCGACTGGGGCAGCGAAGGGGTGGAGGCGCGCCTCGCCTCGCTGTGCGCCGAGGCCGAAGACAAGGTGCACCTCGGCTACAACATTCTAATTGTCTCGGATCGTGGCATCGGCCCCGATCGGGTCGCCATCCCTGCGCTGCTCGCGCTCTCCGCGGTGCATCAGCATCTGGTCACCCAGGGGCTGCGCACGCGTGCCGGCCTGGTGGTGGAGACCGGATCGGCGCGCGAGGTGCATCACTTCGCGGTGCTCGCCGGCTACGGTGCCGAGGCCGTGCATCCCTACCTCGCGCTCGAGACGCTGCAGTCGCTCGCCGGCAGTACCGAAGCCGGGCAGAAGTACGTCAAGCACTTCGTCAAGGCGATCGGCAAGGGGCTCATGAAGGTCATGTCCAAGATGGGCATCTCGACCTACATGTCCTACACCGGCGCGCAGATCTTCGAGGCGGTCGGTCTGCAGCAGGCGCTGCTCGACAAATACTTCACCGGCACCACCAGCCAGGTCGAAGGCATCGGCGTGTTCCAGGTCATGGAGGAGGCGGTGCGCCTGCACAAGAAGGCGTTCAGCCCCGACCCGGTGCTCGCCGACATGCTCGATGCCGGCGGCGAGTACGCCTACCGCGTGCGCGGCGACGACCACATGTGGACGCCGGACGCGATCGCCAAGCTGCAGCATTCGACACGCTCCGGCCGCTACGACTCCTACAAGGAATATGCGCGCCTGATCAACGATCAGACGCGTCGCCACATGACCCTGCGCGGGCTGTTCGAGTTGAAGCCGGCCGGCCCCCCGGTCGCGCTCGACGAGGTCGAGTCGGCCAAGGAGATCGTCAGGCGTTTCGCTACCGGCGCGATGTCGCTCGGCTCGATCTCGACCGAGGCGCACACCACGCTTGCGATCGCGATGAACCGCATCGGCGGCAAGTCGAACACCGGCGAAGGTGGCGAGGATCCCATGCGCTTCAAGCCCATCGCCAAGGCAATGCGCCTGTCGCAGGTGATCGGCGAGCGTGCGGTCGCCCGCGATCTGGAACTTGCGGCCGGCGACAGCCTGCGCTCGGCGATCAAGCAGGTCGCCTCGGGCCGCTTCGGCGTCACGGCCGAGTATCTGGTCAATGCCGACCAGTTGCAGATCAAGATGGCGCAGGGCGCCAAGCCCGGTGAAGGCGGCCAGTTGCCCGGCCACAAGGTCTCCGAGTACATCGGCTTCCTGCGCCACTCGGTGCCGGGCGTTGGCCTGATCTCGCCGCCGCCGCACCACGACATCTACTCGATCGAGGATCTGGCGCAGCTCATCCATGACCTGAAGAACGCCAATCCGGCCGCCTCGGTGTCGGTCAAGCTCGTCTCCGAGATCGGCGTCGGCACGGTCGCGGCCGGCGTCGCCAAGGCCAAGGCCGACCACGTCGTCATCGCCGGTCACGACGGCGGCACGGGCGCCAGCCCGTGGTCGTCGATCAAGCACGCCGGCACGCCGTGGGAGCTGGGTCTGGCCGAGACGCAGCAGACGCTGGTCCTCAACCGTCTGCGCAGCCGCATCCGCGTGCAGGTCGACGGGCAGATGAAGACCGGCCGCGACGTCGTGATCGGCGCGCTGCTCGGCGCCGACGAGTTCGGCTTCGCGACGGCACCGCTCGTCGTCGAAGGCTGCATCATGATGCGCAAGTGCCATCTCAACACCTGCCCGGTCGGCGTTGCGACTCAGGATCCGGTGCTGCGCGAGAAATTCACCGGCCAGCCCGAGCACGTCGTGAACTACTTCTTCTTCGTTGCCGAGGAAGTGCGCGAGCTGATGGCGCAACTGGGCATCCGCCGCTTCGACGACCTGATCGGCCGCGCGGATCTGCTCGACATGAAGAAGGGCATCTCGCACTGGAAGGCGAAGGGCCTCGACTACTCGCGCATCTTCTACCGTCCCGACGTGCCGGCGAGCGTGCCGCGCCGCCAGACGGAAGTGCAGGATCACGGGCTCGACAAGGCGCTCGACAACCAGCTGATCGAATTGGCGGCGCCTGCACTGGAAAAGGGCGAGAAGGTGCAGATCGAGCTGCCGGTGCGCAACATCAACCGCACCGTCGGCGCCATGCTGTCGGGCCGCGTCGCGCACAAGTACGGTCACGGCGGCCTGCCCGAGGACACCCTCCACATCCGCTTGGCGGGCACCGCCGGGCAGAGCTTCGGCGCCTTCCTCGCCCGCGGCGTCACGCTCGAGTTGGTCGGCGAAGGCAACGACTACGTCGGCAAAGGCCTCTCCGGCGGGCGCATCGTCGTCCGCCCGGCGGCCGACTTCCGCGGCGACGCGACGCAGAACATCATCGTCGGCAATACCGTGCTGTACGGCGCGATCGAGGGCGAGGCCTATCTTTCGGGGGTCGGCGGCGAACGCTTCGCCGTGCGCAACTCCGGCGCGACCGCGGTGGTCGAGGGCGTCGGCGACCACGGCTGCGAGTACATGACCGGCGGCACGGTCGTCGTGCTGGGCCAGACCGGGCGCAACTTCGCGGCGGGCATGTCGGGCGGCATCGCCTACGTGCTCGACGAGGATGGCACCTTCGAGACCCGCTGCAACATGGCGCAGGTCGCGCTCGAGCCGGTGCCCGAGGAGATCGAGGCACGCAAGGGCTCCGAATCCGGCGACGACCTCGAGGCCCATGGGCGCGTCGACATCGACCACCTCGAGATGGGCGACGAGCTCATCCTCAAGGGGCTGATCCAGCGCCACGCCCATTACACGGGCAGCGCGCGCGCCCGTGAGATCCTCGACCACTGGAGCACCTTCCGCACCAAGTTCGTCAAGGTGATGCCGCACGAATACCGCCGCGCCCTCGCCGAGATGGCCGAGAAGCGCCAGCAGCAACTGGAGGCCGCATAAACATGGGCAAGCCCACCGGATTTCTCGAATACCAGCGTCTGTCCGAGGCGGCCGAGCCCGTTGCGGAGCGCCTGCGCAAGTACAAGGAATTCATCCTGCGTCTCACCGACGGGCAAGCCTCGCTCCAGGGCGCGCGCTGCATGGACTGCGGCATCCCGTTCTGCAACACGGGCTGCCCGGTGAACAACATCATTCCGGACTGGAACGACCTGGTCTATCGCAACCAGTGGCGCGAGGCGATCGAGGTCCTGCACTCCACCAACAACTTCCCCGAGTTCACCGGCCGGATCTGCCCGGCGCCGTGCGAGGCGGCTTGCACGCTCAACATCAACGACGATCCGGTCGGCATCAAGTCGATCGAGCACGCCATCATCGACAAGGCCTGGGAGGAAGGCTGGGTGCAGCCGAAGCCCCCGGCGGTCAAGACGGGCAAGAAGGTCGCGGTCGTCGGTTCCGGCCCGGCCGGGCTCGCGGCGGCGCAGCAGCTTGCGCGCGCCGGCCACGACGTCACGGTGTTCGAGAAGAGCGATCGGGTCGGCGGGCTGCTGCGCTACGGCATCCCCGACTTCAAGATGGAGAAGCACCTGATCGACCGCCGCATGGACCAGATGCGCGCCGAGGGCGTGAGCTTCCGCACCGGCGTCGTGGTGGGCTCGGGCGACCTGCCGGCCGGCGTGATCAGTGATGCCACCGAGGTCGTCGCGGCCGAGCGCCTGCTGAAGGAGTTCGATGCGGTGGTGCTTGCCGCCGGCGCCGAGGTGCCGCGCGATCTGCCGGTGCCGGGGCGCGAGCTCGACGGCGTGCATTTCGCGCTGGATTTCCTCGTGCCGCAGAACAAGGAAATCGCCGGCGGGTCGAAGAATCCGATCTCGGCCAAGGGCAAGCACGTCGTCGTCATCGGCGGCGGTGACACGGGCTCGGACTGCGTCGGCACCTCGAATCGCCACGGTGCCGCCTCGGTGACCCAGTTCGAACTGCTGCCGATGCCGCCCGAGAAGGAAAACAAGGCGCTCACCTGGCCGAACTGGCCGATCAAGCTGCGCACCTCGTCGTCGCACGAGGAAGGTTGCGAGCGCGACTTTTCCGTCGCAACCAAGGCATTCCTTGGCGAGAACGGCCAGGTCAAGGCGCTCAAGGCCGTTCGCCTCGAGTGGAAGGACGGCCGAATGAGCGAGGTCGCCGGCTCGGAGTTCGAGGTCAAGGCTGACCTCGTGCTGTTCGCCATGGGCTTCACCAACCCGGTGGGTAGCCTGCTCGAATCCTTCGGCGTCGAGAAGGACGCACGCGGCAACGCCCGCGCCGCGACCGACGGCGACGGCTGCTACACGACCAACGTCCCCAAGGTCTTCGCCGCCGGCGACGTGCGGCGCGGGCAGTCGCTCGTGGTCTGGGCGATCCGCGAAGGTCGCCAATGCGCTCGTGCCGTCGATGAATTCCTCATGGGCGAGAGCGTGTTGCCGCGATAGACGCGCGGACCGTCCGAGCGCGATGCAAACGAAAAGGGCGACCCGCGGGTCGCCCTTTTCGCTGACGGCGGTCGCCGCTCAGTGTGCGCCGTTGAGCAACTCCACGGTGTAGCGGGCGATCATGCCTTCCTCGTTGGTCGGCACCACCGCGACCGCGACCCGGCTGCCGGGGGCGTCGATGCGCGTGGCGTGCGCGGCGTTGGCGGCCGGGTCGATCTCGATGCCGAGCCAGCCCGAGAGTCGGGCGACCTGCTCGCGCACCGGTGCGGCGTGTTCGCCGATGCCGCCGGTGAATACCAGCGCGTCGAGACCCTCGGCTGCGGCAGCCAGGGAGCCCAGCTCGCGTGCGATGCGGTAGCAGAAGAGATCCACCGCTTCGCGCGCAGCGGGTGCATCCGAGGCGAGCAGGGTGCGCATGTCCTGGCTGATGCCGGAGACGCCGAGCAGGCCCGATTCCTTGTAGAGCAGGTTGGTGAGCGCCTTCGCGTCCATGCCCTTCTGCTCCATCAGGTAGAGCAGCACTCCGGGGTCGAGGCTGCCGGTGCGCGTGCCCATCATCAGGCCTTCGACCGCGGTGAAGCCCATGGTCGAGGCGACGCTGCGGCCCCCACGCAGCGCGCACATCGAGGCGCCGTTGCCCAGGTGGGCGATCACCACGGCGCCGTGGGCACGCTCGCCGATCACCTCCGGTAGCTGCCGCGCAACGAAGTCGTAGGAGAGACCGTGAAAGCCGTAGCGCTTGACGCCCTCGGCGCTGATCGCGCGCGGCAGCGCGAAGGCTTGCGCGAGTGGCTTCTGGCTGCGATGGAAAGCCGTGTCGAAGCAGCCGACCTGGGGAATCGTCGGCATCAGCGTGGCCACGGCGCGCACGCCCCGCAGGTTGTGCGGCTGATGTAGCGGCGCGAGCGGAACAAAGGCGTCCAACTCGCGGAGCACCGCCTCGTCGAGCCGCACCGGCGCGCTGTAGCGTTCGCCGCCATGCACGATGCGGTGGCCCGCGGCGATGATCTCCAGGCCCGCCTCCTGGGTGTCGAGCCAGGCGAAGAGGTGGTCCAGCGCGGCGCGATGCTGCTCGCCCTGGCTGCCGCCGATCGGCACCGCGCCACGAAAGCGCGCACCGTTGGCGGTCTTCGCCGAGAGCTCGGGCTTCGCGCCGATACCGTCGATCTGTCCGGAGACGACCGGGTGCTCGGCAAGCTCCGGGTCGCACTCGAAGAGCGCGAACTTGAGGCTGCTCGAGCCGGCGTTGATGACGAGGACGGCCTTCATTTGTGCGCCGCTTCGCGCTTTCTGTGCGCCATCAGCTGGGCGATCGCGCACGAGGCGGTGCGCGTCTCGGCGGTGTCGGCGCGGCTGGTCAGCACGATGGGCACGCGCGCGCCGAGCACGACGCCGGCCATCAGCGCGTTGGCCAGGTACTCGAGCTGCTTCGCCACCATGTTGCCGGACTCGAGGTCGGGTACGACCAGGATGTCGGCGTTGCCGGCGACCGCCGAGCGAATGCCCTTCGTCTTGGCCGCGACCAGCGAGACCGCGTTGTCGAAGGCGAGCGGTCCATCGAGGAGCCCGCCGCGGATCTGGCCGCGATCGGCCATCTTGCACAGCGACGCGGCGTCGATCGTCGAGCGCAGCTTGGAGGTCACCGTCTCGACCGCGGAGAGGATCGCCACCTTGGGCTCGGCGAGACCGAGCACGATGCCCAGGTCGATCGCGTTCTGAATGATGTCGACCTTTTCTTCCAGCGTCGGCGCGATGTTGATGGCCGCGTCGGTGATCAGCAGCGGATGCGGATAAGTCGGCACGTCGGCCATGAAGACGTGGCTCACGCGCCGGTTCGTGCGCAGGCCCCCGCTCTTGGAGACGACCTCGCGCATCAGCTCGTCGGTGTGGAGGGAGCCCTTCATCAGCGCTTCCACGCCCCCGTCGCGACACAGGGCGACCGCCGCCTCGGCCGCGGCGTGGCTGTGCGGCACATCGACGATGCGAAAGCCGCGGATGTCGATGTCGTGCTCTTCGGCCACCGCGCGGATCTTGGCTTCGGGGCCGACCAGGATGGGGTCGACGAGGCCGGCCTGGGCCGCCTGGATCGGGCCGCGCAGCGACTCGACATCGCACGGATGGGCAACCGCGATCGGGATCGGGGAGAGGCCCTGGGTGATCGACAGCAGGTGGCGGTAGCGCAGCTCGCGGTCGGAGATCGTCACATCGGGCAGGTTGAAGCGCGGGCGCTTGATCTTCTCGGTCGGCGCCTGCACTTCGGCGATGCCGTCGATCACCTTGAGGCCGTCCTGATTCAGCGCGACGCAGTCGAGCACCAGGTGGTGGTTGTGGTCGTACTTCTCGCGGCAGGTGACGGTGATGGTCAGCGTGTCGCCGATGGTAATCGGGCGCCAGAAGTTGAGCGACTGCGACACATAGACCGTGCCGGGGCCGGGAAACTCGGTGCCGAGGATCGAGGAGATCAGCGTGCTGCCCCACATGCTGTGGCCGACGATCTCGCGGAACTGGCTCGAGCGCGCGAACTCGGGGTCGACGTGGGTCGGATTGACGTCGCCCGACATCGCGGCGAAGAGGTGGATGTCGTCCGGACGGAGCGTGCGCACCAGTTGAGCCTGGTCGCCCACCTGGATCTCGTCGAAGGTGAGGTTCTGGATATGTTGGACTATGGCCTTGTCCATGACGGTTCTCTCGATGTGTGCAATGCAATAAATGACTATTTTACCTGCCCCAGGTTGCACGAATGTGCGAAAAGTCAACAAAGTTGCGGTGCACAATCGGACCCTGCCGGCGAGCGCGGCAAGCGTTGCGATCGGATACCAAACCGGTCACGGGGAGGTGTCGGGTCGCATGATAGAATCGCCGCCGGATTCGGGCTTCCGGGGTTGATATGGATGTGGTGATTCTCGCGGCCGGCAAGGGCACGCGCATGCGTTCGGACTTGCCCAAGGTGCTGCAGCCGCTCGCCGGCCGGCCCCTGCTCGCGCATGTGCTGGAGACTGCGCAGGCGCTCGCGCCGCGGCGCATCTGCGTCGTCTACGGCCATGGCGGCGAGCTCGTGCGCGAGCGTCTCGACGGCCCCGGCCTCGTCTGGGCGCGCCAGGAACCCCAACTCGGCACGGGACATGCCGTGCAGCAGGCGATGCCGCAGCTCGAAGACGGCGACGCCGCACTCGTTCTGTACGGTGACGTGCCGCTCACGAGCGTGGCGACGCTCGAGCGCCTGTGCGCCGCGGGTGAGGGAGGAGGGCTCGCGCTCCTCACCGTCGCACTCGATGACCCCACCGGCTACGGACGCATCATTCGCGACGCAAATGGCCGCGTCGTGCGCATCGTCGAGCAGAAGGACGCCACCGCCGAGGAGCTCGCCGTGCGCGAGGTGAACACCGGCATCCTGATCGCGCCGATCGAGCGCCTGCGCGACTGGCTCGGCCGCGTCACGAACCGCAACGCCCAGGGCGAGTACTACCTGACCGACATCATCGCGCTCGCGGTCGCCGACGGCGTGCCGGTCTCGACCGTGCAGCCCGCCGCTGTCTGGGAGACGCTCGGCGTCAACAGCAAGCGCCAGCTCGCCGAGCTCGAGCGCATCGGCCAGCGCAACATCGCCGAGGCGCTGATGGACGGCGGTGTCACCGTGATCGATCCGGCCCGCCTCGACGTGCGCGGCACGCTCGAATGCGGACGAGACGTCGAGATCGACGTCGGCTGCGTCTTCGAGGGCCGCGTCGTGCTCGGCGACGGCGTGCGCGTCGGCGCCCACTGTGTCGTGCGCGACGCCACGCTCGGCGCCGGCACGCGGCTCGCCCCGTTCTCGCACGTCGAGGGCACGAGCACCGGCGAAGCCTGCGTGATCGGCCCGTACGCGCGCACCCGCCCCGGCACGCGGCTCGCCGACGAGGTCCATCTCGGCAACTTCGTCGAGGTCAAGAACAGCACGATCGACGCCCACTCCAAGGCCAACCACCTCGCCTACGTCGGCGATGCCGACGTCGGCCAGCGGGTGAACATCGGCGCCGGAACGATCACCTGCAACTACGACGGCGCCAACAAGCACCGCACGGTGATCGAGGACGACGTCTTCATCGGCTCGGACACCCAACTCGTCGCGCCGGTGCGGGTGGGGCGCGGCGCCACGCTCGGTGCCGGCACCACGCTCACCAAGGACGCGCCGCCCGAGCAGCTCACCGTGTCGCGTGCCCGCCAGGCGAGCCTTGCGGGCTGGAAGCGTCCGGTCAAACCCGCCAAGAAATAGCGACAGGGAGAACTGGCCATGTGCGGCATCGTCACCGCGATTTCCAAGCGCAACGTCGTACCGGTCCTGCTCGAAGGGCTGCGCAAGCTCGAGTATCGGGGCTACGACTCGGCCGGGCTTGCCGTGCTCAACGGCGGCCTCAGCAGGCTGCGCTCGACCGGGCGCGTCGCCGAGCTCGCGGCGCTCGCCGAGGCGAAGGCACTCGATGCCCGCGTCGGCATCGCCCACACGCGCTGGGCGACCCACGGCGTGCCCTCCGAGCGCAACGCCCATCCTCACGTGTCGGGGGGGCTTGCCGTCGTCCATAACGGCATCATCGAGAACTTCGAGCAGATCCGCGCCCGGCTCGAGACACGCGGCTACGTCTTCGAGTCCGAGACCGACACCGAGGCGATCGCCCACCTGATCCACAGCAAGCTCGACGCGACCCCGGATCTCTTCGAGGCGGTGCGCCTCGCCACCGAGGAACTCGTCGGCGCCTACGCGATCGGCGTGCTCATCGAGGCCGACCCGTCGCGCGCGATCGTCGCGCGGCGCGGCTCGCCGCTGCTGCTCGGCGTCGGCGAAGACGGCATGTACGCCGCCTCAGACACCGCGGCGCTGCTGCAGGTCACGCGCCGGGTCGTCTATCTCGAAGACGGCGACCTCGCCGAGCTGCGCCTCGATGGCTACCGCATCGTGCGCCCCGACGGCACGCCCGTGGAGCGCGAGGTGCACCTGTCCAGCCTGTCGGCCGACGCGGTCGAGCTGGGCCAGTACCGTCACTACATGCAGAAGGAGATCTTCGAGCAGCCGCAGGCGCTCGCCAACACGCTGGAGATCATCGCCGGCGGCGGCTCGGTCGCGCTGCAGCTCTTCGGCAGCCAGGCTCCCCAGGTTCTTTCCGGCGTGCGCCAGGTGCTTGTCATCGCCTGCGGCACCAGCTATCACGCCGGCCTCGTCGCCCGCTACTGGCTCGAATCGGTGGCGAAGATCCCCTGCACGGTCGAGATCGCCAGCGAATACCGCTACCGCGTCTCGGTCGCCGACCCCGACACGCTGGTCGTGGTCGTCTCCCAGTCGGGCGAGACCGCCGACACGCTCGCCGCGCTCAAGCACGCCAAGGCGCTCGGCATGGTGCGCACGCTCGCGATCTGCAACGTGCCGGAATCCGCCATCGTGCGCGAGGCGGCGCTGCGCTTCATCACCCGCGCCGGCCCCGAGATCGGCGTCGCCTCGACCAAGGCCTTCACCACCCAGCTCGCCGCCTTCGCGCTCCTCACGCTCGCGCTCGCCAAGCAGGCCGGCCGCCTCGACGAAGACGAGGAGAACCGCTACCTGGGCGCGCTGCGCCACCTGCCGGTCGCGGTGCAGAAAGTGCTCGAACTCGAGCCCGAAATCGAGCTGTGGGCCCAGCGCTTCGCCGGCAAGCAGCACGCACTCTTCCTCGGCCGTGGTCGCCACTGGCCGATCGCGATGGAAGGCGCGCTCAAGCTCAAGGAGATCTCCTACATCCACGCCGAGGCCTACGCCGCCGGCGAGCTCAAGCACGGGCCGCTCGCGCTCGTCGACAAGGACATGCCGGTGATCGCGATCGCCCCCAACGACGACCTGCTCGAGAAGCTCAAGTCCAACCTCCAGGAAGTCCGCGCCCGCGGCGGCGAGCTCTACGTCTTCGCCGACGCCGGCAGCGAGATCCCCGAATCCGAAGGCGTGCACATCCTGCACATGCCCGAGCACTACGGCATGCTGTCGCCGGTGCTGCACGTCATTCCGCTGCAACTGCTCTCGTACCACGCGGCGCTGGTGAAGGGGACGGATGTGGATAAGCCGAGGAACCTGGCCAAGTCCGTGACGGTGGAGTGAGCGCCACACATCGTTCCGGCCTTGGTGATCCTGACAGTTAAAGTCGAAAACCGGGCAATAAAGTCGAGCACTGGACTGCCTCATGTAAACGCCCGGCTCGTCCGGGCGTTTTCGTTAGTTGGTCGGGGATGAGGTCGAACTGAGCGCTTCAAAGCGGGCGTCGTGTGATCGGCCAGAGGTGCCGCTCAATGCTCGGCGGCTGGACTACCGCTATCGACCCACACCTGCCGGTTGCCCCTCGAAAATCTAAAGGGCAGGTATCTGGGGCTGACCTGCCGCTTGCATGCGCGCGACAACCTTCAACTGATTGGCCAAGGCGGCCATCATTGGTGGATTGCAAGACCTGACACCATGCATTCGTTGCGTTGCACCATGCGCTTGCGCGCTACTATGCTTCCCCATGCAGGACGACATCCCGCTCTAGGACCCGATGACAATGGGCAACGGCGAGCGCGACGCCCTGGGTGATGCACCTCCCGTTCGAATACTCGTGACCAACGCCAAGAAACTGAATTTCAGTTACACTCTCTCCGTAACATGAGCTAAAGTTCAATGTCAAAACAGCAGAAACTGTTAGCCAAGCTATGCGCCTCACCAACACCGTCCGACTTCAAGTGGTCCGACATGGTCACGCTCTTGAAGTCTCTTGGCTATGAAACCCTCTCTGGGAAAGGCTCGGGACGCAAGTTTGTGCATGCGCAGACCAAAGCATTGATCATCTGCCATGAACCGCACCCCGAACCCAACGTCGATAAAGGTTGCGTTCGGGATGTCGTGCAGCATCTGCGGGATAACGGAATAATTTAGGAAGAGCCATGGACGTGCTGAAATACAAAGGGTACGAAGGCACAGCAGAAGTTGATATGGATCGACTCGTGTGCCGGGGGAAGATTCTTTTCATTGGCGACCTGGTTACCTACATAGCCGGCAGCCCAGAAGGCCTTCAGGGGGCATTCGAGGCGGCCGTCGACGACTACATCGAGACCTGTGAGGCAATCGGCAAGGAGCCGCAGAAGCCCTTTAGAGGGCAGTTTCAGCTGCGCATATCGCCCGATTTGCACAGGGCCGCTGCGCTGCGCGCCGTGCAGGAGCAACGCTCATTGAACGATCTGGTCGGCCACGCTCTGTCACACTATCTCGATGCGCCGTGCGAGGTGAATCACACGGTAACTATCACGCTTCACGGTACGTCTCAAGGCATAACTGAGACATTGGCCGCCGCCGTTTCCGGCGGCACGGCCTGGGGGGGGGCGCATGTCACCCACTGACGCCGCAGTGCCCAAGGTCGCCCCTGCGCCCGTGCCCATTGGCGAGTTGCTCGACATGCGGGAGCTGACCGTCGCGCTGATCAAGCACTACGGTCTGCACGAAGGCAGTTACGACCTTCTCGTCGAGCTTCAGTTTGCCGCCGGCCGTGTCGGACCGACCAAGGACACTGCCTTGCCGGGCGCAATGGTCGGCATCTCCAAGGTCGGCCTGATCAAACCCGAAACGATTAGCCCTGCCACCGTGGATGCCGCCGAGGTGAATCCAGCGAAGCCCCGACGCAAGCGCCGAGCACCTCAGACGTAACGCCGCACCCATTTTTCCTGGCCTACGGGGCTCTAGGGTCAGGTGTTGCAGTACGCATTTGCCCGGCTGTTCGTGGACACGACGAGCAGGAGATGGGCGTAGGGTCGCCGCCCTCGCGGTTTTACGAGCTACGCGATTCGGGCAGCCGCTTTCAGCTGTATATCTGACGGCTGATTAGCGGGTTTGTGCGAACGGCTAACGGCTCCTCCTGGCCGATCTGAGTCGGTCACGACTCGTCGCCTGACCGGCAGCACCGGCTGAACTGCTGACCTTGTCGGAACCGTCACGCGCTGCTTGCTCGCGAATCACGTGTTGCCTCGGACCGACGATCCAGTTCTCACCATCACGAGCAAGAACGCCCAGCGACATGCCGGGTGTTTTCGACTCTATTGGCAAGGAACACCGCGGACAGGTTGTCGCCTTCCGCGCCGCCGTGCGCGCCGCGGCTAGACGCGCGAATCCTTGTCGGCCCGCGGGTTGAGCACGAAGGCGTTCTCGGCGGTGTCGTGGTAGGTCGTGCCGAAACCGGCGAGGATTTCCTTCGAGCGGGCGTTGGGATTCCCCCAGCAGCGGCAGGTGATCTTGTCGCAGGCGTCGATGACCGCGGCGAGCGGCGCCTTGCCCTTGTCGTTGGCGAGGTGCGCCTCGAAGGATTCGTCGGTGGCGTAGATCTCGGTCCATTCGCTGACCCGCGCCGACGGGTAGTCGGCGTGGTAGCAGATCACGCCGGGGTGATCGAGCATCACCTTGCACAGCGCCGTCTGGTTGGCCCTGAAATCGGCCTCGCGGCCGGGCTTGATGTCCCACTGGATCTTGAGCATGAAGGGCATGGCGCCTCCTCGGTCGTGGTCTGCTTCGGAGTGGCGGCCCATCGGCCCGCGCTGCCGCGCGGGGGCGCCGCCTACCGATAAGCATAGTACGTGCGGGACAGAAGGCGATCCCCGGACGCGAGACCCCGGGCGGTGCCCGGCGACCCCGGTCGGCCGCATCGAGGCCGGCCGGTGCCCGGATCAGCGGGGGCGGCGGGTACGCGCAGGCGATCGTAAGGGGGCAGGGTCGGCGGAGTTCCCGTGCACGACGGCCTCATCTTCCACCCAGCGTGCGAACTGCGCGACGGCGGGGCGTTGCACGCCAGGGGTCTCCACGAGCCAGTAGCTGCGCCCGTCGACTGCTCGGCATGACGCACCGACGATCGCGAGTCGGCCATCGGCAATGAGGTCCGAAACCAGTTCGGTGCGGCCGATTGCGATGCCCTGGCCGGCGACCGCCGCGTGAACGAGCTGATCGTAGTGGCTGAAGGTGAGCACCGCGCGCGGGCGCACATCGGCGAGCCCCATGGCCGCGAGCCAGTCGTCCCAGCGCAGCCACGGGTAGTGCGGATCGTCGTAGTCGAGCAGCACCGACGTGGGCAGCGTCGCCCGGTCCAGCGGTGCGGAGGCCAGTGCCGGGCTGGCGACCGGCACCACCGTCTCGCCGAACAGCCGGCGCGCCCCGGCCGGGGCATCGCGGTCGGCGCAGTAGCGGATCGCGAGATCGATGCCGTCCCGAGCCAGGTCGACGATGCGGTTGGTCGCGTCCAGCCTCACGTCGATCCCGGGATATCGATCGTGAAAACGCGAGAGCCGCGGCACCAGCCACAACGCGGCGATGCCGATCGATGCCGTCACGGTGACGGGACGCGATCCCGGTTCGCGCAGCGACGCCGACAGGGTGGCGTAGTCGCTCAGCCAGGCCTGCGCGGCCGCAGCGAGCCGCGCGCCTTCGGGCGTCAGGGCGAGGCTGCGCACGCGACGCACGAACAGGGTGACGCCCAGTGCGGCCTCCAGCGCCTGCACCTGCCGGCTGATGGCCGACTGGGTGAGACACAGTTCGTTCGCGGCGCGCGTGAAGCTCAGATGCCGCGCGGCCGCGACGAAACCGCGCAGGGGATCGAGCGGGGGGAGATCCAGTAGCGTTCTATCCATGCAAAAAATGCATGCAACACATGCAAAACGACCGTTTGTGAATGATTGAATTGCTCACGATACTCCGTTGTGCACGGGTCGTGTAGATGCGTTTTACGCATTCATCGCAGCGCAACGGAGGACGCCATGGACACCCACGCGAGACTGAAGGAGCTTGCCCTGGCAGCGGGCGAATCACTGATTGTCGAGGATGCGGTCGATATCGAGGTTCGGTGCCGCCGCGGCACGCTGTGGATCACGCAGTACGGCGATACGCGCGACGTCGTTCTCACGGCGGGGCGGGCGTTCGAGCTGGCGCTGGCGACCACGGCCGTGCTGTCGTCGCGCGACGGTGCCGAGTTCGTGCTGCAGCCGGTACCGGGCGACGGCCGCGCCGCGCAGGCGCTGCCGTGGAGCCGAAGACTCCTGCGGGCACTGAGCCCTCGCTCGGCCGGACCGGCGCTGCGAGAACTCGCCGGACGCGTTCGCATGGAGCGCGCGCCATAGGTGTGCGGAGGCGTCATCTCGCAGCCCAATCTCGGGGCGATCGCAGCCGCATTGAATGGTGCAGAAGGTGAAATGGCCAGCCGCGGACGGTTCGTCTGGACCCATTGCGTTTCCACTACTGAGACACCCAGCATAGAAGTGAGCGGTCGGCGCGGCTCTTCGCGCAGGTTCGATCGACGGCCGGGCTCGGCCTCTGGTTCATGCCGCCTGCAAAAGGAACTCGACTTTCACGGCCTCAAACGGAAAGACGATCTGGCCGTCATCGGTACGGTAAAGCACCCCAGCGTTCAGCAGCGCCGTCACATCGCCGTGGACAGCCTTCACGTCGCGGCCGACGCGACGGGCAGCCTCACGAATCGACACGGGGCCCGCCCCACACAAAGCCTTCAGCAGTTCCCACCGCTTTTCGGTAAGCACCTTCCAGAGCAGTTCAGGCGTGGCAAAGCTGATACGGGCGGACCGTTGCGGTTTGCCTGTCATCCAGGCTTGAGTGAAGTCGGCCATCGCGTCAGAAGGCGACCGGACGTCAAGAGTCAAGGTTTTCATCGTTCCACCTCTCAATGTCACGTTGGAAGTCGGCAATCAATTTCTCCGGTGTCGTGAAGGTGTAGGGGCTTTCAGTTGGGCCAACATGTCGATGATCGCCTTTCCCAACCTCGTTGTCGTAACGGAGAACGCATTCGCCACGAACTATGTAGGCGAGCCGATACTTGAAGCCATGGGCTGATCCCGCTACGGGTTGAGGCAGGCGCCACAGCACGAGTTCTGCAAAAGCCGACTCCGAGTATGGGATACGCGTCGAGACGAGCTGGGTGGCTTTCATGTTGGACATTGTGACAACACCTCAGGTCTGTTGTCAATGTATCCAACAGCGCGGAGCGCGATCAAGAGGTCGAGCTTTGCTCTTGGGGAGACAGTTCCGCTGCATGACAGTGGGAGTGCTGAATTACATCCTCGAAGACGCCGCGGATCACGTAGCCGCGCTTGTCGGCGCCCTTGGGTTCGAGGTTCTTGAGCCTGGGGAAGAGCTCGTTGTTCACGAAGTCGAGCAGGTCGTCACCGGTCATGCCCTCGGCGTTGGCCGCCCAGTTGCCCCAGCGCAGCGGCTCCGGGATGGGCGAGCGGTAGTGGTCGTCGAGGAGCTCGTACTCGGTCTCCTTGTCGTCGTAGATCCTGAGGAAGAACATCCAGACGAGTTGGCCGATGCGCTGCGTGCATCGGGGAAGTTGCCCAGGGTGAGCTCGGTTTCGACCTGATCGGCCAGTCCGGTACGGTCGTGAAAGAGGAAAGCGTCGCCGTTGCTCGCAAAGACGAAGGGCAGGTCGAGCGTCTCGGCGTAGTTCAAAGCCTGCTGCATGCCGTCGCCGAGGCCGTGCGTGTTGCCCACGGTTTGAACTGTCAAGGAATCCTTGACGACTGAAGAGTGCCGGGCGGTTGCGTCAGGTGAAGGCGTCCAGATCTTGCATCCAGGCGGGAATGTCGCGCTGGCCGTGCAGTACGCGCCAGACGTCGATGTGGTCCGGCCGTTCGACGTAGAAGACGAGATAGGGGTAGGCCGAGAGTGACCAGGAGCGCAGGCCAGGAAGGTCCAACTCATGCACATAGCGAGCCGAACCCGTGCCGGGATGGCGGGCGATGTGGGTATAGGCCTGTTCCAGTGCGTCGATGAACTCGAGCGCAATGGAGGCGGAAGCCTCTTCAAGGTAATACGCTATCGCGTCGTCGACATCCTGGCTGGCCTGGTCACGCGGAACGACAGGTTTGACCTTCACCCGCGAGAAGCCGGCTTGGCAGCCCTGCTTACCCGGTCCCGCAAGCCATCGAAGTACTCGGCATTCGCCGGCGATGCCGGCGCAGTGGCTGCGCCGGCCAGCAGCAGCCCACGCAGCCGCTGACGATCCTGATCCTTGCGGATCAATTCGCGCACGTACTCGCTACTGGTGCCGTAGCCCCGTGCGCTCACCTGCTCGTCCACGAAGGATTTCAGGCTTTCCGGCAAGGAAATGTTCATCGTGCTCATGGCCGCAGATTAGTTGTCTTGGCAAAATTTGGCAAGGTGCGCGCCTGTCTCGGTCTCGTCATGGGCGACTCCCGTTCGCGCCAGCCTTTTTGCCCTGTCAGTTGCAGCTCATGTGGCGGCGATGCATCGCCGGGTCGTGCCCCTCGGGGATCTTGGGGCGCCTACGCGATCGCCTGTTCCGGCATGGCTACTGCCCGGACGATGCCGGCGCCGCCGCAGCGCCGGCCAGGATGCCGCCATCGATATTCAGTTCCGCGCCATTCATGTAAGCGGCTTCATCGGAGGCGAGCATCACGGCCAGTGCGGCGACTTCCTCGGGCTTGCCGAAACGGCGCAGCGGGCAATCCTGGACGAATTCGCGCATGCGCTCTTCCCGCTCCGGCCCGTCGCCCAGGATGGGATCCCACATCGGGGTCAGGATGGCGGCCGGGTGGATCGAGTTGCAGCGAATCGGCAGACCCTGCTCGGCGCAGTAGAGCGCCACCGTCTTGGTATGGTTGCGCACCGCCGCTTTGGATGCGGCATAGGCCGCCGCGCCCGGAATGCCGACCAGGCCGGAGCGCGAGGAAATGTTGATGATCGAGCCGGTGCTCCGGGTTTTGCGCAGGGTCTGGATTGCATGCTTGCAGCCGAGCAGGACGCCTTCCACGTTGGTCCGCTGAACGGCGCGCCATGCCTCGAGCGCGACGTGCTCGGGGTCGTGCACGTAGTTGCCCTGCTCGAAGCCGGTGATCCCGGCGTTGTTGACCAGCACGTGCAAGCCCTGGCGTTCGTCGAGCACTTGCGCCATGGCGGACTGCCAGTCGGACTCCTCCCGCACATCGAGATGCAGGTAACGGGCCTGCCCACCCAGCACCGCGGCCGTGGATCGTCCAGCGACATCGTCGATGTCGGTCAGATATACGAAGGCCCCATTTTCGACGAAAGCGCTGGCGATCGCCGCTCCGATGCCGCGCGCTGCGCCGGTGACCAGCGCGGTCTTGCCTTCAAGCCGTCTCATCATGGCGTCCGGTTCTCAATCTGCTCCCGGCGCCAGAGTACCGTCTTCCAGACCAGGAGCGCAGTCGGCAACAGGTGCCAGACGACGTCGAAGAGGTCGATGGGGCGGGTGAGGGTGCCGTTCATCGCCATGCGCGCCTTTTCGACCAGATGCGGTTCGGGCACGAAGGGCGCGCCGAGCATGAAGATCGCCACGGCGATCAGGAGCGGGAACGGAAATTCGCGAATGAAGCGCATGGGGGACTCAGTCAGCGGAGGCGCGCGGCGGGATGCGGCAGAATCCCTGCGTCGGGATGCTCAGCGCATCGTTGAACTTGCTCGACAGGTTCTGCACGCCGATCCACGCGGTGAGGGCAACGATGGCGTCATCGTCGAAGAAGCGCTTGAGCTCGGTCATCGCGCGGGCTGTATCGTCATCGTCGCCGAGCGTTACCGCCTCGGCGTAGGCGAGCGCCGCCCGCTCTTCCTCGCTGAAAGCCTCGGGATGCTCGCGCCAGCGGTCGATGAAGTCGATTTTCTCGTGCGCGCCCCGCGCCGCGAGGAAGTTGTGGGCATTGAAGTCCACGCAGAAGTCGCAGTGGTTGATCTGCGAGATCCGCACGCTCATCAAGGTCCTCAGCAGGGGGCCGGGCGAGGCCAGCCGTTTGAAGCGCCCGATCAGGAGGAGGAAGGCGAACATGATCGCCGGCTGCCGCCCCCACGCCCACATCGGGGACAGCACCTGCCCGTACTTGCGCTTCTGATAGGCAAAGACCAGGCGCACATACCAGGGGTAGTCACGTTCGGAGCGTTCGGCGAGTCGGCTGGTCATGGCGGAGGGGAAGGCAGGCGTAGCGGGAAAGTCTACAGGGTTGGCATCCTGACCGTAACCCGGCACTCGGGAACACCCCGTGCAGATCGGGCTCGAACCGGCCGTCGCCGCAGTCCGGGACGTATCGGTCAGGGAGGGCATTCCGACGAGCTCCTCGGCCACGTCGCGCACCGAGCCGATCCAGTGCCCGCCGCCAGTCTCTCGATCGAGCGGAACTATTTGCACGAGAGGAAAAACAAATGGGATAACGCCATACAGATTGCAATTTTCAATCTACACTTGGATCGAAGCCTGAGCATTGTGTACAACAAGATCCGGGCTGCGCGTACCGTCCCTCGCGACTGGCGCACCGGGGGTTGAATCGGGGTTCCATTGTGGGCGCTGGCCTGTTTTCCGGGACCCGCGTCCATCCACGCAACAACGACTGGAGAGAGATATGGAAAAGAAAGTCGAAAACGCGGGCAAGTGCCCGGTCATGCACGGGGGGCTCACCAATGCGGCCGGGGGGCCGTCGAACCGCGACTGGTGGCCCAACCAGCTCAATCTGGGCATCCTGCATCAGCACACGCCGCAGTCCGACCCGATGGGCGAGGACTTCGACTACGCCGCGGAATTCAAGAAGCTCGACTATGCGGCGCTGAAGAGGGACCTCCATGCGCTGATGACCGACTCGCAGGACTGGTGGCCGGCTGACTACGGCCACTACGGCGGGCTCTTCATCCGCATGGCGTGGCACAGCGCCGGCACCTATCGCACCGCGGACGGCCGCGGCGGCGCCTCCACCGGCACGCAGCGCTTCGCGCCACTCAACAGCTGGCCCGACAACGCCAACCTCGACAAGGCGCGCCGGCTGCTGTGGCCGATCAAGCAGAAGTACGGCAAGCGGATCTCCTGGGCCGACCTGATGATCCTGGCCGGCAACGTCGCGCTCGAGTCGATGGGCTTCAAGACCTTCGGCTTCGGTGGCGGGCGCCGCGACGTGTGGGCGCCGGAGGAGGACATCTACTGGGGCTCCGAGGCGGAGTGGCTGGGCGACCAGCGCTACAGCGGCGACCGCGAGCTCGAGCGGCCGCTCGCCGCGGTGCAGATGGGCCTGATCTACGTGAACCCGGAGGGCCCCAACGGCAACCCCGACCCGATCGCCTCGGGCCGCGACATCCGCGAGACCTTCGCGCGCATGGCGATGAACGACGAGGAGACGGTCGCGCTCACTGCCGGCGGACACACCTTCGGCAAGACCCACGGCGCCGGCGACGCCGCGCAGGTCGGCCCCGAGCCCGAGGGCGCGCCCATCGAGGAGCAGGGCCTCGGCTGGAAGTCGAGCTTCCGCAGCGGCAAGGGCCGCGACACCATCACCAGCGGCATCGAGGGTGCGTGGACGCCGAACCCGACGAAGTGGGACAACGGTTACTTCGACGTGCTCTTCGGCTACGAGTGGGAGCTGGTCAAGAGCCCGGCGGGGGCGTGGCAGTGGACGCCGAAGAATCTGGCCGAGAAGGACATGGCGCCGGACCCCGAGGACCCGTCGAAGCGCCTGCCCATCATCATGACCACGGCCGACATGGCGATGCGCATGGACCCGATCTACGGGCCGATCTCGCGCCGCTTCCACAAGGATCCGCAGGCCTTCGCCGACGCCTTCGCGCGAGCCTGGTTCAAGCTCACCCACCGCGATATGGGCCCGATCGCCCGCTATCTCGGCCCCGAGGTGCCGAAAGAGGAGCTGACCTGGCAGGACCCGGTGCCGGCGGTCGACCATGCGCTGATCGACGCGCAGGATGTCGCCGCCCTCAAGGCCCGAATCCTGGCATCGGGCCTGTCGATCGCCGAGCTGGTGTCGACCGCCTGGGCCTCGGCCTCGACCTTCCGCGGCTCGGACAAGCGCGGCGGGGCCAACGGCGCGCGCATCCGGCTTGCGCCGCAGAAGGACTGGGCGGTGAACCAGCCGGAACAGTTGGCGAAAGTGCTCGCTGCCCTGGAGAAGATCCGGGCCGAGTTCAATGGCGCGCAAGCGGGCAACAAGCGGGTGTCGATCGCCGATCTCATCGTCCTGGGCGGAGCCGCGGCAGTCGAGCAGGCCGCGAAGAACGCCGGCATCACAGTCGAGGTGCCCTTCACCCCGGGGCGCACCGACGCCTCGCAGGAACAGACCGACGTCGAGTCCTTCGCCGTGCTCGAGCCGATCGCCGACGGCTTCCGCAACTACCTCAAGGCGCAATACACGGTGTCGGCCGAAGAACTGCTCGTCGATCGGGCGCAGTTGCTGACGCTGACCGCGCCCGAAATGACGGTGCTGGTCGGCGGCCTGCGGGTGTTGAACGCCAACGTCGGGGGTGCCTCGCACGGGGTCTTCACCAGACGGCCGGAAGTCCTCACCAACGACTTCTTCGTCAATCTGCTGGATATGGGCACGACGTGGAAACCGGCCGCGGACGACGCCCAGCTCTTCGAGGGGCGCGATCGGAAGACCGGCGAGCTGAAGTGGACGGGCACCCGCGTCGACCTGATCTTCGGCTCGAACTCGCAGTTGCGCGCCCTGGCCGAGGTCTACGCATGCGCCGACGCGCAGGGCAAGTTCGTCTGCGACTTCGTGTCGGCGTGGAACAAGGTCATGAACGCCGACCGGTTCGACCTCGCGTGATTTCGGGGGGCACTCAAGTCTGGGTCGTTTTGGCCGTTTTATAACTTAAGGAGTAGAGCAACGCAGCGCCCCGGGGGCGCTGCACAGACGAAACGGAGTCGATCATGAGCTTCTCGGTCATAGCCGGCGAGGGTCGGGGCAGTTGCCCCCGGGGCCGCCTTGAGAATCTGGTTCGTACCGCGGGCGTGATCGAGCAGTGCGTCGCCGGCGGCCGGATTGTCGCGGGCCGCGTCGTTGCGCGGGGGCTTTCGGCCATCGAGCGCGGCGTCGTGGCGACCCGTATGCTGCGCGACGGCTTTCAGCCCGACCAGGTGCTGGAAGTGCTCGGCTGACAGGGGCTGGCGCGATCGGGCGGGCGGCAGTGTCCGTCTGGGATCGGACACCGCCGCCAATCGTCTCGAGGTTTCGGGCCTCCTGAGTGGCACGCCTGGCCGCTCTCCCCATATACGCACCCCGTTCGCTCCGACCGGCATCGGCGGTTTTGCCGGATTTGCCGGGAAGGCTTATGCTGGCGCCTTCGCGTCGGCTGCGCCCACGTTGCCGTGCTGCCGGCGCTCTCCAGTGCTCCGACAGGACCACCCCATGTTCCACACGCTCCGCCGGCCCGAAGTGCTGTTCGTCACGCTTGCCGCCGCCGGCATCCTCGCGATCACGATGGGGATGCGCCAGTCGCTCGGCCTGTTCGTGAGCCCGCTCAACACCGCGACCGGCCTGGGCATCGCGTCGATCAGCCTGGCGCTCGCGGTCGCCCAGTTCGTCTGGGGGGCGATCCAGCCGATCGCAGGCGCCGCGGCCGACCGCTACGGGCCGCAGCCGGTGCTGGTCGCCGGCATCCTGATTCTGGCCGCGGGCAGTGCGATCACGCCTTTCATGGATTCCACCTTCGGCCTGATCTTCTCGATCGGGATGTTGACCGCGATCGGCTCCGGTATCGGCAGCTTCTCGGTCCTGATCGGCGCCGCCGCCCAGCGCCTGCCGCCCGAGGCGCGCGGCGCAGCCTCGGGCGTGATCAACGCCGGCGGCTCGTTCGGGCAGTTCGTGTTCGCGCCGCTGCTGCAGAAGCTGATCCAGGCCTTCGGCTGGATGGGGGCGATGTGGTCGATGGCAGTGATGGCGCTGCTGGCCTTGCCACTGATTCGGAAGGTCGCGAGTCCCGGCCACGCCCCGGTCCATCATCACGAGGAGGATACCGGCGCGCTGCGGGCCATCCGCAACGCGCTCAAGGATCGCAGCTACCTGCTGCTGCACGCCGGCTTCTTCACATGTGGCTTCCACATCGCCTTCCTCGTCACCCACCTGCCGGGCGAGGTCGATCTGTGCGGCCTGCCACCCTCGGTGGCAAGCTGGTCGCTCGCGATCATCGGCCTCGCCAACATCGCCGGCAGCCTCTACGCCGGCGCCTGGGTCTCCCGATATCGCAGCAAGAACGTGCTGGCGGCGATGTACGGCTCGCGTGCGCTACTGGTGGCGCTCTACCTGATGCTGCCGAAGACGGAGTGGACCTTCTACCTGTTCGCTGCAGGGCTCGGCTTCACCTGGCTTGCGACGGTGCCCCCGACGGCGGCCATCGTGGGCAAGCTCTTCGGCGTGCGCTATCTCGCCACACTGTTCGGCCTGACGCTGCTGTCGCACCAGATCGGCGGCTTCCTCGGCGCGTATCTCGGCGGGATCAGCATCGTCGCGACTGGAGACTACATGTGGATGTGGTACGCCGACATCGCGCTTGCCGCTGCTGCCGCGCTGGTGAACCTTCCGATCCGCGAGGCGCCGGTCGCCCGCGCGGCGGCGCCGGCCTGAGCCGCGCCCCCGAACCCGACGACATGACGAACGAGGAGACGAGTCAATGAGCGCGTTGCGCCCCGACATCGACGTGGACATCCTGAACCAGCGTGGCGGCGAATATCTGCCGGGCTATCTCGGCATCGAGATCCTCGAGCTCGCCGAGCGCCGGCTCAGCAGCCGCATGCCGGTGAGGAAGCTGCACATCGCGCCGAACGAGTTTCTCCACGCCGCGAGCATCGTCGCGCTGGCCGACACGACATGCGGCTACGCGACCATTGCGCACCTGCCGCAGGGGGCCGAGTCCTTCACGACGATCGAGCTGAAGAGCAACCACCTCGGCACCGTGCGCGAGGGCTCGATCGCCTGCGTCGCCACCGCCCAGCACCTGGGGCGCACGACCCAGGTGTGGGATGCGGTCGTGACCGACGAGGCGACCGGCCGCACCATCGCCCTGTTCCGCTGCACCCAGATGATCCTCTGGCCGCGAGCGTAAGCGCGACGTGATTCGGTCCGGAGCGGGTCGGAGTCGCCACGCCCCGGCGCCGGTCAATACACGCGCCGCACCTGCCAGCCGTCCGCCTCCAGCAGGGCGAGAATGCCGTGCTCGCCGTAGAGGTGCAGCGCGCCGACGGCAATGAAGGCGGCGCCGTAGCGTAGCTGGGACTGCATGCGATGGGCCATGACGACGCTACGGTCATGGATGATCTTCTTTTCCAGTTCGCGCTGATGCGGCGCTATCGACGGTCGCTGGGCCTCGAGCGGCGCGGCGGCGCGACTCAGGGCGGCCAGGTCGCGCTCGAGATAGGCGCGCAGGGTGCGCTCCGCGACCTTGTGCAACTGGTCGTGGAAGTCGAGCGCGAAATGCAGCAGGGCGACCTGGCTCGGCTCGGGGATGCCGTCGAGCGCGGTGACCTGTTCGTCGACCGATTCGAGCTGCTCGATTCGCATGCGACGCAGCCGTGCCTGCAGGTAGAGCTCGCGGTCCACGCTCGGTATGCCGTCCGCCTCGCCGATCTCGGTGACCACCAGCAATGCCGCCCAAGGCTTCAGCCGGGCCAGGGCGTCGAGGTCGAGGCGTCGACCGGCCATGAGCGCATTCAATCGCTGGAAGTGCGCCGGCCCGATCAGTTCGTCGAGCCGCTGCCCGCCGGAGAGCTGGGCGGAATCGAAGAAATGCATCGCCGCCTGCTCGCTCGGGTAGTGCTCCATGCCGAAGGTTCGGGCATGGGCAAAGGCTGCGAGCACTGGCTCCGGCAGCGGCAGCAGGCGCACGTCGGGCAGATGCACGGTGCCGAACACATGACTCGGCGGCACGTCCGGGCGGGTGATCTCCCACAGCAGTCCGTACTCGAAGCGCCCGGACTGCTCGGCCAGCGCGAGCGCCGCAAACAGCCACAGCGCCGCCGCCGCGGCGCGCAGCGTGCGAGCGATGCAGCGGCGATCGGGTTGCCGAGGTCGTTCGATTGCGCGCATCGCATCCTGGCGTGGTGGGGTGATGCTTGTTTATAGGCCATTGCCCGGTTCGCCGCCCTTCGGCAGCAGCACCCACATCCGGCCCTGCTGGCGCATGCGTCCGGCCTGAGCGCCTGCCTCCGCACCGAAGCCCCAGTAGAAATCGCCGCGCACGACGCCCTTGATCGCGCCGCCCGTGTCCTGGGCGAGCATCAGCCGGCGCAGCGGCCGCTCCGACAGCGGATAAGTCGTCGACAGGAACACCGGCGCGCCGAGCGGGACATGGCGGGGGTCGATGGCGAGGCTGCGCTCGGTGGTGAGCGGCACGGCGAGCGCCCCGATCGGGCCGTCGGATGACGGCGGCAGTTCGCGGAAGAAGACGTAGCTCGGGTTGGTGTTGAGCAGTTCCGTGAGCCGATGCGGATGGGCGCTCGCCCAGGCCTTGATGCCCTGCATCGACGCGGACGCGAGCGGCAGTTCGCCCTGCGCGACCAGCCAGCGGCCGATCGACTGGTAGGGATGGCCGTTCTGGTCGGCGTAGCCGATGCGGGCGCGCGAGCCGTCGGGCAGTTCGACCTGGCCCGAGCCCTGCACCTGCAGGAAGAACAGATCGATCGGGTCGGCCGCCCACAGCAGCACCGGGGCCGGCAGCGTGTCCTGCAGGCCGTCGATTTCGGCGCGCGACCAGTAGGGGACGACCTTGTTGCCGACCACGCGCCCGCGCAGGCGCATGTGCTTGAGGTCGGGGTAGAGCTCGCCCAGGTCGATCGTCAGCATGTCCTCGGGAACGCCGTGGATGGGCCAGGGGTAGCGCTCCGAGCGGGCGCGGCTGCCGCGGATCAGCGGCTCGTAGTAGCCGGTGATCAGGCCCTCGCGGCTGCCGTCCGGATTGACGGCGACCCAGGGCTCGGCGTTCGCTTCCAGGAAGCTGCGCACCGTGGCCGACGAGGGCCGTGGTCCGAGCGCGTCGGCAGCCGCGCAGAAGTCCTGCCAGCGCGGTTGCCGAGCGATCACCGAGCAGGAGCGGCGCAGCGCCGGCCACGCCGCGGCGTGGTCGTCGTCGGCCCAGCCGTCGATCTCGTGCCAGGCAGCGCGCTGCAGCGGCTCGGCCGGCGGCGGCGCGGGTTCCGGCTCGACCGCCGCCGGGCAGGCGGGGCAGATCGGACAGACGGGCGCGGGTGGGCAGGCGGCGACTTCGGGCGGGGGCGGGGTGCGTGCGACGCAGGCGGCGAGCAGCGCGACGGCGGCGGCCGCGAGGGCGAGCAGCAGGCCCGGACGGGCGCGTCGTGCGGGGGGGGCGGGACGAGGCATCATGGGCGGCTTCGGGTAGACTCCGGGGACGGCAGCCGCCGAGTATACCGGCCTGGCGGCAGCGAGGCGGAGGGACGCATGTGGGTGATTCTTCTGGAAGCCGGGGTGGCGCTCGCGCTGCTCCTGACGATCGTGTGGGCGACGTGGCCCAAGCGCCGCGACGGCGATGAGCGAAGGGACAGGACCGATGACTGACTGGGGCGATTTTCTCGCGCGCGCCGAGCGTCTCGTCGAGCGCGTCGAGCACCTGCTGCCGGGCGCGGCCGAGCCGCCCGACTGGGCCGCGGCGGTCGCCTTTCGCTGGCGCCGCAGCGGCGCGCGCGCGCACCTGCAGCCGGTCGCCCGGCCCCACGCGATCCGCCTCGACGACCTGCACGACATCGACGCTCAAAAGGCGCTGGTCGAGCAGAACACGCGCCAGTTCCTCGCCGGCCGGCCCGCCAACAACGTGCTGCTCACCGGCGCGCGCGGCACCGGCAAGTCGTCGCTGGTCAAGGGGCTGCTCAACGCCCACGCGCGCCGCGGCCTGCGCCTGATCGAGGTCGACAAGGACGACCTGATGGACCTGCCCGACATCATCGAGCTGGTGCAGGGGCGGTCCGAGCGCTTCATCCTGTTCTGCGATGACTTGTCGTTCGAGGCCTCCGAGCCCGGCTACAAGGCCTTGAAGAGCGTGCTCGACGGCTCGGTCGCGGCCCTGCCCGACAACGTGCTGATCTACGCGACCTCGAACCGGCGCCACCTGATGCCGGAGTATCACGACGAGAACCTGCAGACCCGCCACGTCGACGGCGAGATTCACCCGGGCGAGGCGATCGAGGAGAAGATCTCGCTCTCGGAGCGCTTCGGGCTGTGGATCTCGTTCTATCCGTTCAGCCAGGACGAGTACCTCGAGATCGTCGCGCACTGGCTGCGTGCCTTCGGACTGCGCGGCCGGATGAGCGAGGCGACGCGCCAGCAGGCGCTGCAGTGGGCGCTTACGCGCGGCTCGCGCTCGGGGCGCGTCGCCTGGCAGTTCGCGCGCGACCATGCGGGGCGCCGTGGTGCCGACTGAGGGCGCGGCGACGCGCTGGGTCGAGGTCGCCGCCGGCGTCATTGTCGGCGCCGAAGGGCGTTTCCTGCTCGGCCAGCGGGCGCCCGGCACCTTTTATCCCGGCTACTGGGAGTTTCCCGGTGGCAAGGTCGAGCCGGGCGAGTCGCCGGCCGAGGCGTTGCGCCGCGAACTGCACGAAGAGTTGGGGATCGACGCGCGCGTGCTCCACCCGTGGATCGTGCGCGAGCACGTCTACGAGCACGCGAGCGTGCGCCTGCACTTTTTCGAGGTCGCGGACTGGGCGGGGGAACTCAACGACCACGTCCATGCCGCCCTTGCCTGGGAGTCGGCGCTGGCGCCGCGTGTGGGCCCGATGCTGCCGGCCAACGGGCCGATCCTCAAGTCGTTGCGTCTGCCGCGCGAGATGGGCATCACCCGTGCCCACGAGGTCGGCGTCGCGGCCCAGCTCGACCAACTCGAGCACGCCCTAGCGCGCGGGCTGCGCCTCGTGCAGATCCGCGAGGGGGCGCTCGCGCCGGCCGATCGGCAGACCTTCGCGCACGAGGTCGTGACACGGGTGCGTCGCTACGAAGGCGCGCTGGCGGTGGTCAATGGCGATGGCGCGCTCGCCCACGCGATCGGCGCCGACGGCGTGCATCTGACCGGTGCGGCGCTCGCCGAAACTGGCGAGCGGCCGGCCTTCGAATGGGTCGGGGCGTCCTGCCACACGCGCGCCGAACTCGAGCGCGCCGCCGCGCTGGGACTCGACTACGCGCTGCTCGGCGCAGTCAGGCCGACACCGACGCACCCCGGGCGCGCCGGACTGGGCTGGGAGGGGTTCGCTGCGCTCGTGCGAGACCTGCCGCTACCGGTGCTGGGACTGGGTGGCTTGGACCCCGCGGACATGCCCGCGGCGCGCGCCGCGGGCGCGCACGGAATCGCCGCGATCCGCGGCGCGTGGGCGTAGCTCGGGCTAGTCGCGGTGGCCGGACTCGGGCGGGCCGCCCTCGGCCTGTCCCGGCGCATCGGGTACGCGATAGTCCTCGGAGGCCCAGGCCCCGAGGTCGATCTGCTTGCAGCGCTCGGAGCAGAACGGCCGGAAGGGGTTCTCCGGGCGCCATTCGACCGGATTGCCGCACTGCGGGCACTTGACGACGCGTACCTCGGCCATCGGGCGCCTCAAAGGCTGCAGAAGGTCAGCTCGAACGCGATGTCGCGCTCGGCCGCGCGCGGGCGCCCGATCGTGTCCGGCAGCATGAAGCGCACGTTGAGCGCGTACTTGTTGGCGCTGATCTCGGGGATCACGGTCTCGCTCGGGGCGAGCCGGATCTGCACCATCTGGGCGCTGCGGCCGCTCATGGTGAGCTGGTAGACGCCGCGCCGCGCGATCAGCTCCTCGGGGTGGCCGCTCGCCCGCAGCAGCCGCAGCACGATCGCCAGGCCGTCGCGGATCGGGATCATCGGGTGGATCCAGCCCTCGAGGTCGTGGCGCCGCTGCGAGGCGTCGCGATTAAGCCAGAAGTGGTAGGAGGGCAGGTCGAACTCGCACACCCCGCCGGGGATCGCCGCGCGGCTGCGGATCGCCATCAGCCACTCGTTCTCGCGCAGGTACTGGCCGATCTTGCCGGCCATCGCGAGCAGCGACGAGGACGCCTGCTCGATCTCGTAGAGCGCCCCGGAGAGCGCCTGCTCGGAGATCTCCGGGTTATTGCGGAAGGCCATCAGCGTCTGGCGCTGGCGCTCGAGCTCCTGCATCAGATCGACCTTGAGGTCGGCGCGTCCTGCGACGTCGAGGATCTCGAACAGGGTAATCAGCGCGACGTGGTGGTCCTGCGAGGCTTCACCGCGGGCGAAGTGGGCGAGCTTGCGATACAAATCCTCGAGGCGCAATAGCGTGCGGATGCGCTCGTTGAGAGGATATTCGTAGCTGATCACCGCTGTGCGCCCATGATGTGAGGTCGGTCCTGCAGCCCGGTTGGACCTGTCGATAGGTCCGCAGGCATCGATCGTGACCGGCTACGGCCCGTTCAGGCCCGTCACGGCGCGGTTTCGCGCCTTCCGAGGCGCCCCGCGCCGGGTCAGGCGGATGATAGCACAGGGCCATTGCACTAAAAGGGCGCGCTGCGCGGGGGCTTGGCGGCGTACTGGAGGTAGAGGCGATGCAGGCGCTCCACCTGCGGGTCGAGTGCCGCGATCGCGCCGCCGTTGTCGATGATGTCGTCGGCGGCGGCCAGACGCGCTTCTCGGGTCGCCTGGCTGGAGATGATCGCCCGCACCTGATCGGGATCGAGCCCGCTGCGTGCCTGGACGCGTTCGATCTGGACCTCGACCGGGCAGTCGACGACGCAGATCCGGTTGCAGCGTTCGCGGTAGGTGCCCGACTCGACCAGCAGGGGTACGGCGAGTATGACGTAGGGCGCAGTCGCAGCGTGGCAGCGGCGCTCGCTTTCGGCGCGGATGGCCGGATGCAGGATCGCCTCCAGGCGCCGCCGCGCGCTGCTGTCGGCGAAGGCCAGATCGCGCATGTAGCGGCGGTCGAGCGCATTGTCGGGGGTGATTGCGGCGGGGCCGAATTCGGCCCGCAGCGCGGCGATGGCGGCGCCGTTCGGTGCGGTCAGCGCGTGCGCGATCGCGTCGGTGTCGACGACCTCGGCGCCGAGCAGCCCGAAGCGGTCGGCGACCGCGCTCTTGCCGCTGCCGATTCCCCCGGTCAGACCGACGATATAGGTGCTCAAGGGGCGCACTCCTCGTAAGACAGGGCGGCGAACTCCGAGTCGAGCGTGGCGAGCAGGCGCTCGCGCTCGGTGCCGGGAAAACGGATCTCGAGCCGGACCGTGCCGGGCAGACGGGGCAGGATCTCTGCGCCGTTCACGCGCCGGGCGCGCAAGTCCTCCAGATGCTGCTGGGCGCGGCTTTCGGTGCGGAACAGCCCGAGCGAGATCGCGAACTGGTGCGGGCCTTCCTCGCGCACGATGAAGAGGTCGCGAACGCCCAGATTGCGCAGGTCGCGCACCCGCTCCTCGGCGGCTGAGCGCGATGCGGCCGGCGGCATGCGCACCCACCAGCTCGTAGGCGTGTCGCTCTCGACGCGCCGCGCGCTGACGGCGGGGGCGATCATGCGGGCCACTTGCTCGATCGCGTGGGCGCGGGGTTCGTCGAGCTCGGCATAGGCGATGCAGGTCGATGCCGCGGCCCCAGGGCGCGCTTCAACGCCCGTCTCGGCCAGCCGTTCAGGGATGAGACTTTCCGGCGTGGGCGCGCCCTGCGGCTCGGATGCGCGCTCGGCTTGCATCGGCTGGGCTGTTTCCGACGGGCGGGGCGCCGTCTCGCCGGAAGGGCGCGCCGTTTCGCGACGCGTCGGCGACTCGGCCCGCGCCGGCCGGCGCTCCACGGGGGCGGGAGCGGGCACGCCGCTCACCAGGATGATCGCGTCGGGCTCGATCTGGTTGGTCAGTCGCTCGGGCTCGCCGCGCGGCTGCGATGGACCGAACCAGCCCTGACCGGCGGCGAGCGCGAGCAGGTTGAGCACGAGCAGCACGACGAAGAGCAGGCGCAGCACCGGCATGGCTTCAGCGTTGGTCGCGTGGGGGCTGCGTCATCTGCGCCGCTCGTCGTTCAGCCGACCTTGGGCAGGTGCGCGAGCGAGGCGGCCGCCGCTTCGGCCGGGTAGTCGTAGTTCTCAAGCTGACCGGAGAAGAAGCGCTCGTAGGCGCTCATGTCGAAGTGGCCGTGACCGGTCAGGTTGAACAGGATCACGCGCGGCTCGCCGGTCGCCTTGCAGGCGAGCGCCTCGTCGATTGCGGCGCGGATCGCGTGGCAGGACTCGGGTGCGGGGATGATGCCTTCGCTGCGCGCGAACAGCACGCCCGCCTCGAAGGTCGGCAGTTGCGCGACGGCGACTGCCTCGAGCCGGCCCTCGTGGTAGAGCTGCGAGACCAGCGGCGAGTCGCCGTGATAGCGCAGCCCGCCGGCATGGATGCCGGGCGGCATGAAGTCGTGGCCGAGCGTGTACATCTTCATCAGCGGCGTGAAGCCGGAGGCGTCGCCGAAGTCGTAGGCGTACTGGCCCTTGGTCAGCGTCGGGCACGAGGTCGGTTCGACCGCGACGCAGCGCAGCCGCTCGGCGCGCTTGTCGCCGGCCGCCTGGTCGGCCAGGAAGGGGAAGGCCATGCCGCCGAAGCTCGAGCCGCCGCCGCAGGGGCCGAGGATCACGTCGGGGTAGAGGCCGATCTTGTCGAACTGCTTCTTCGCCTCGAGCCCGATCACGGTCTGGTGCAGCAGCACGTGGTTGAGCACCGAGCCGAGCGTGTAATTGGTGTCGGGGCGCCCCGCGGCCTCTTCCACGGCCTCCGAGATCGCGATGCCGAGCGAGCCGGGGTTGTCGGGGTCGGCGGCGAGCAGCGTGCGGCCGGTCTGGGTGTGCTCGGAGGGGCTGGCGAACACCTCGGCGCCCCAGGTCTGCATCATCATGCGGCGGTACGGCTTCTGGTGGTAGCTCACCTTCACCATGTACACACGCACCTCGAGCCCGAACATCTGGCCGGCGAACGAGATCGACGAGCCCCACTGGCCGGCGCCGGTCTCGGTGGTGAGCCGTTTGACACCCGCCTCACGGTTGTAGAAGGCCTGCGGCACGGCCGAGTTGGGCTTGTGCGAGCCGGCCGGCGAGACGCCCTCGTACTTGAAGAAGATCTTGGCCGGCGTGCCGAGCGCCTTCTCGAGCCGCACCGCGCGCATCAGCGGACTGGGGCGCCAGATGCGGTAGATGTCGCGTACTTCGTCGGGGATCGGGATCCAGCGCTCGGCGCTCATCTCCTGCTCGAGGATCTGCGGCGGGAAGATCGCCAGCATCTGCTCGGGGCCGACCGGCTTGCCGTCGGGTCCGAGCGGCGGCGCCGGCGGATTCGCCATGTCGGCGACCACGTTGTACCAGTGGGTCGGGATCTCGTTCTCGTCGAGCAGGATGCGGGTCGGTTCGGTCATGTCGTGGTCTCCCTGGGCGCGGCCTTGCCGGCGCGCGCCGTGTTTTCGAAATCGGTCGAGGCTCGTTCGGCGCGATTATGCCCTGTCGCCGGGCGGGGCGTACCCGGCCGCGACGGCGAGCCCCTTGAGGACGAGGTTGTCGATGCGCACGAGCGGGATGTCGAGCAGCGGCTCGATGCCCGCGGCCGCACCGCCGTTGAGCACGCAGCGCGCGCCGGGCTCGGCGGCGACGTGGCGGAACATCCGCTCGACGGCGCCGGCCTGGGCGAGCGCGCAGCCGCTCGCGATCGCATCGGCCGTGCGGCGCGGCAGAGGCTCGACGCGACCCTCGGCGAACGGCAGTCCGGCGGTGTCACGCGCGAGCGCGCGCCGCATCAGCGCCTCGCCGGGCAGGATCAGCCCGCCGCGAAAGCAGCCGTCGGCGGCCAGCACGTCGATCGTCGTCGCCGTGCCGGCGGTGACCACCAGGCAGGCGCCGCCCAGCAGCGCATGCGCGCCGATCAGGGCCGCCCAGCGGTCGGCACCGAGTTGGGTCGGGTCTTCGTAGAGATTGCGCACGCCGCAGCACTCGGGCGTTGCCCGCAGCCACTCAGGGGGAGGGAGCGTGCCGCCCAGCGACTGGGCGATGCCGGCGCCGACTGCGGTGCCGGCGACGTTGGCGCCGAACACGCGGACTAGGCCCGGTTGATCGCGCACGACCTCGGCGAGCCGGGCGAACTCGGCGGTCGGCAGAGCGCCTTCGGCCTGCCAGCGGCCGTCATGCCCGACGATTCCCCACTTGATGCGCGTATTGCCCGCGTCCAGCAGCAGAATCATCCAGCGACCCGCAGCGAGACTTCGCCCGACAGGATGCGCTGCAGCCCCGTGTCGCTGCGCACCAGCAGCGCGCCGTCGGTGTCGACGCCGGCGCACTCGCCGGAAATCGCCACGCCTTCGCCGCTTACCGTGACGGGCAGGCCGGCATGGGCATTGCGCTGCTCCCAGGCGCCGCGCAGTGCCGGGAAGCCGGCCTGGGCGTAGGTGCCGAGCAGCGCGTGCAGGTCGGCGAGCAGGCGCGCGAGCAGCCGGTCGCGGTCGGGTGGCACGCCGAGCAGACGGGCGAGGTCGGTGGCGGCCGGCTGATCCGGAATCTCGGCGTCCGGCGGCAGGGCGAGGTTGAGCCCGATGCCGATCACCGCGGCGGGCGTGCGTCCTCGGCCGGGCAGCAGCTCGACCAGGATGCCGGCGAGCTTGGTGCCGTGCACCAGCACGTCGTTGGGCCATTTGAGCTGGACGCCGGCGACGCCCAGGTCTTCGAGCGTGCGGGCGACCGCCAGCCCCGCCACCAGCGACAGCCCGGCCGGCACCGGCGCGCCGGCGGGGAATCGCCACAGCGCCGAGAAGGTGAGGCTCGCGCCGGGCCACGACTGCCACTGCCGCCCGCGCCGGCCTCGGCCCGCGCTCTGGTGCTCGGCGACCAGCACGTGGATGCGCCCGTCGTCGGGTGGGGGCGCATCGAGCAGGGCGCTGTTGGTCGAGGTGCACTCGCCAACAATGGCGAACTCGAAATCGGCGGCCAGGGCGCCCAGGTGGCGGGCGATCGCCGCCCGGTCGAGGAAGGAGGGAGGGCTTGCCGGGGTCATGCGGCTCGATCCGGGGTCGATAAAAACGGCATTATCGCCCAAGTGCGCCCACCCCGGGGCGCACGCCGGCCCGGCGGAGGCGCTTACTCGCCGTCGCTCTCGAGCGTCGGATGGCGACCGTCGTCGATCCCCAGCTCCTGGATCTTGCGCGTGATGGTGTTGCGACCGATGCCGAGCAACTGGGCGGCCTCGATGCGCCGCCCGCCGGTGGTCGCCAGCGCGCGGCGGATCACGGTGCGCTCGAACTCGTTGCTGAGCGTCTCGAACACGCCGCCCGGGGTGCTCGCGAACAGGCGCTCGGCTTCGGCCGCGAGCCCGCCCGTCCAGGCCGATGCCGGGGCGTCGGCGGGTGCCTGCTCGCGCAGCTCCGGCGGGAGATCGGCGACCTCCACGGTCTGGCCCGGCGCCATCACGGTGAGCCAGTGGCAGACGTTCTCGAGCTGACGCACGTTGCCGGGAAACGGTTGCTGCTGCAGGTACTTGATCGCCGCGTCGGAGATGCGCTTCGCCTCGACGTCGAGCTCCTTGGCGCTCTTCTGCAGGAAGTGGCGGACCAGGATGGGGATGTCCTCGCGCCGCTCGCGCAGTGGCGGCAGGCGCAGCCGGATCACGTTGAGGCGGTGGAACAGGTCCTCGCGAAACAGGCCCTTGCGCACGCGCTCGTCGAGGTCCTGGTGGGTCGCGGCGATCACGCGGACGTTGGCGCGGATCGGCTGCTGGCCGCCGACGCGGTAGAAGTGCCCGTCGGAGAGCACGCGCAGCAGCCGCGTCTGCAGCTCGGCGGGCATGTCGCCGATCTCGTCGAGGAAGAGCGTGCCGCCCTCGGCCTGCTCGAAGCGGCCTCGGCGCAGGGCCGCCGCGCCGGTGAAGGCGCCACGCTCGTGGCCGAAGAGCTCGGACTCGAGCAGGTCGCGCGGGATCGCCGCGGTGTTGATCGCGATGAACGGGGCGTCCCGGCGCGGGCTGTGGCGGTGCAGCGCGCGCGCGACCAGTTCCTTGCCGCTGCCCGACTCGCCGTTGATCAGCACCGTTGCGTGCGAGTGCGACAGGCGCCCGATCGCGCGGAATACCTCCTGCATCGACGGCGCCTGGCCGAGGATCTCGGGTGCGACGGTCGCCTCGGCCGGCGCACCGGCCTGGTGCGCGCTCTGCTCGATGGCGCGGCGCACCAGCGCCACGGCCTGATCGACGTCGAAGGGCTTGGGCAGGTACTCGAAGGCGCCGCCCTGGAAGGCCGAGACGGCGCTGTCGAGGTCCGAGTAGGCGGTCATGATGATGACCGGCAGGTCGGGGTAGATCGCCTTGACGCGGCTGAGCAGCGCCAGGCCCGACTCGCCCGGCATGCGGATGTCCGACAACAGCACCTTGGGCGGTTGCGCCGCGGTCTCCAACGCCGCCAGTGCGTCGTTGGCCGAGGCGAAGCTTTCGTGGGCGATGTTCTCGCGGCTCAGCGCCTTTTCAAGCACCCAGCGGATGGAGCGGTCGTCGTCTACGATCCAGACTGTGTTCATACGGGCATGCACTAAAATGGTGCGCAACGATCTCGAGCGATCAGGCGCGATCCGAAATCGGCAGCAGAATCGTGAAGCAGGTATGGCCGGGGCGGCTGTCCACCTCGATCATGCCGTGATGCTGCTCCACGAAGCTCTGGGCGAGAGACAGGCCCAGTCCGCTTCCACCTTCCCGCCCCGAGACCAGCGGATAGAAGATCCGATCGCGAATCTCATCCGGAATGCCGGGGCCGTTGTCGATGACTTGCAATTCCAATGCCAGTCTGAAGCGTCGCTTCGCGAGCGTGACCTGACGGGCGACGCGGGTGCGGAAGATCACCTGGCCGCTGCCCTGCAGGGCCTGGGCGGCGTTGCGCGTGATGTTGAGGATGGCCTGAATGAGCTGCTCGCGGTCGGCGGTGAGCTCGGGCAGGCTGGTGTCGTAGTCACGGCTGATTGTGAGCTCGGGGTACTCGGCGACGACGAGGCGGCGTACCCGCTCGAGCACGTCGTGGATGTTGAGCGGCCCGGGCCGCATCACGCAGTGGGCGCTCAGCATGCGGTTCATCAGGTCCTGCAGGCGGTCGGCTTCGGCAATGATGACTTCCGTGTACTCGCGCAGCAGCGGATCGGACAGCTCGCGTTCGAGCAGCTGCGCTGAGCCGCGGATTCCGCCCAGCGGGTTCTTGATCTCGTGCGCCAGATTGCGGATCAGCTCGCGGCTCGCCTGCTGCTGCTGCAGCAGCTGTTCCTCGCGGGCGACGCGAAGCTGCGCGTCGATCGGCCGGAACTCGAGCAGCAAGCGGGCCTCGGACGATTCGACCGGGCTCACCGTGCAGTCGAGGTGCAAGGGGTCGGCATCGTGCCGGACCACTTTCAGGTTCTGGCCGGTGTAGCTCCAGTTGGTCGTCAGCGCGCTCTGCAGCGCCGCCTCCAGCCCGTGTGATTTGCCCAGCAGCCGCGAGAGCGGCGCCCCGACCAGCTTGCGCTGGCTCATGGCAAAAAGATTCTCGGCCCCGGCGTTCACGTAGCGGATCACCATGCGGCCGTCGAGCAGCACCACGGCTGAGGACAGTAGATCCAGTCCTGCGAAGGGGCCGCCGGCGGTCGATGTGTGCGGGGTCTTGTTCATGCTCGTGCGCGGATGGGTTTGCAGGCAAAAAGCAATATCCGCGCCAACGGCATGAGTCTATCTGAGACTTCGGAGCTCGCGCTGCAGGGCTTCGACGTTGCGCTGGTGTAGTTCGACCTTGTCGCGGAAGGGCTGCAGGCGCGCTTCCATCTTCTCGACGTTGATCGACGAGTAGCTTCGACCGTCCGGGCCGGTGCGGCGAATATTGCGGTCTTCCGGCGCATCGCGGGTCTCCTCGGCGGCCAGCGTCTCGCGGGCCTGGGCGAGCGAAGCCTCTTCGTCAGCGAGTTCCTTCTCGAGAATCTGACGACGCGTGTCGTCCCGGGCACGCTGCGCATCGGGGCTGACACGCGGAAAACTGGCCGGGCTGGCGGGCGATGCTGGCTCGGCACCCGGCGTTCTGGGCCGCGGTGCCGGCACCGAGGAGACGGGCTGGTCCTGGCTCATGCGCTCGCAGCGCCCAGGTGTGCCGGGGGTGTTCGTATAGGTGATGCGGCCTTCGGCGTCGACGCACTTGAAGACATCCGACCAAGCCGGGGCCGGTACGGAGAGTGCAGCGACCATGGCGGCGATGAGCGCGAACCTCATGACTTCGGGACTGCTCCTGTAACAACGCGCAAGCGGCGGCCAGCGCCGGGATGTCTCTTGCATTAGACCCGATAAAAAAGGGACGGGCAATGCCCGTCCCTTCTTAACGCATCAGCCGCTGGAACGATTACAGGCTGTAGTAAAGGTCGAACTCGACCGGGTGCGTGGTGACGCGCAGGCGATTGACCTCTTCCATCTTCAGCTCGATGTAGGCGTCGAGGAAGTCGTTCGAGAACACGCCTCCGCGCGTCAGGAACTCGCGGTCGGCGTCGAGCGATTCCAGCGCCTGGTCGAGGCTCGTGCACACCGTCGGGATCTTCGCGTCTTCTTCCGGAGGCAGGTCGTACAGGTTCTTGTCGGCCGGGTCGCCCGGGTGGATCTTGTTCTGGATGCCATCGAGGCCCGCCATCATCAGTGCGGCGAAGCACAGATAGGGGTTGGCCAGCGGATCCGGGAAGCGCGACTCGATGCGGCGGCCCTTCGGGTTCGCCACGTAGGGGATGCGGATCGAGGCCGAGCGGTTGCGCGCCGAGTAGGCGAGCTTGGTCGGCGCTTCGTAGTGGGGCACCAGGCGCTTGTACGAGTTGGTGCCCGGGTTGGTGATCGCGTTCAACGCACGCGCGTGCTTGATGATGCCGCCGATGTAGTACAGCGCGAGCTCCGACAGCCCGGCGTAGCCATTGCCGGCGAAAAGGTTCTGGCCGTCCTTCCAGATCGACTGGTGCACGTGCATGCCCGAGCCGTTGTCCCCGACGATGGGCTTGGGCATGAAGGTCGCGGTCTTGCCGTACTGGTGCGCGACGTTGTGCACGATGTACTTGAGCACCTGGGTCCAGTCGGCGCGCTTGGTGAGCGTGTTGAACTTGGTGCCGATCTCGCACTGGCCCGCGTTCGCGACCTCATGGTGATGGACCTCGACCGGGATGCCGCAGGATTCGAGCGCGATCACCATCGCGGCGCGGATGTCGTTGAGGCTGTCGACCGGCGGCACCGGGAAGTAGCCGCCCTTGACGCGCGGACGGTGGCCGGTGTTGCCGCCTTCGAACTTGTCGGCGGTGGACCAGGCGGCCTCTTCCGAGATGATCTTGCTGTACACGCCCGACATGTCGACCGACCACTCGACGGCGTCGAAGATGAAGAACTCGGGTTCGGGGCCGAAGAAGGCGGTGTCGCCGATGCCGGTGCTCTTCAGGTAAGCCTCGGCGCGCTTGGCGATCGAGCGCGGGTCGCGGTCGTAGCCCTTGCCGTCGGACGGCTCGATGACGTCGCAAGTCAGCACCAGCGTCGTCTCGTCGTAGAAGGGGTCGATGTAGGCGGAACTCGCCTCCGGCAGCAGGATCATGTCGGAGGCCTGGATGCCTTTCCAGCCGGCGATCGAGGAGCCGTCGAAGGGGTGGCCGTGCTCGAAGTGCTCTTCCTCGAAGGCCGAGACCGGCAGTCCGACGTGCTGCTCCTTGCCGCGGGTATCGGTGAAGCGAAGGTCGACGAAGCGGACTTCGTTCTCCTTGATCATCTTCATGACTTCTTGGGCGTTCATATTCACTCCTGGTGAGATGGGGCGATGGCGTTCAACGGTGAATCTTCCGTTGCGACGGGTTTAGCAGCAATCGTGCCAAGCAGGGCGCGGCGGATCGGAATTGTGCCATAGGCTGCAGGGACGGCGCGTCGTCGCGCGTCGGGCGCGCAGGAGGTCAGCGGGCACCGCGCGGTACGTCCGCCGGACGCGGATTGCTCCGGGTGTCGCCCCGGTGGGCAGCCGGACACGACGCACCAAAATTGTGCATCTGCGGTGAGGCAAGCTTCATTTTGGTGCGAAGGCGACGAAGAAGCTGATCGAACGATACTCCGGCCGTTCGGCCAGCAGGGCATCGACGCGCCGCTGCAGCGAGGCGGGATCGAGCTGTCCCCACGCCGCGGGCGGCAGCACGACCTCCGCCTCGACCCGCTGGCCCAGGTAGTGCAGCTGTACCCGCAGCGGCGCCTCGACGCCGTCGCCGAGCAGGGTTCGGACGGTCTGAAGCACCTCGCTGCGCTCGGGCAGCCGCGCCGGAGGCGCGTTCGCGATGGTGCCGTCGTCCTCGGCATCGATGTGCACCAGCACGTCGCGCACTTCGGGGTGCCGGTCGCGCACACGGAAGAAAACCGCGTCCGAGATGCGGTGGCCTTCCGAGACGGTGATGCGCGGGTCTACCTGCACATGGGTGTCGCACAGCACCCGGTCCGCCATGCGCCGGGTACGCAGGTCGTGCATGCCGATCACCCCCGGGGTCTCGCGGATTGTCTTGCTGAGGCGCGCCAGTTCGGCCGGCGCTAGCCCGGTGTCGATCAGCTCGCGCATCGATTTCCAGGCGATCCGCAGGCCCATCGTGAGGATCATGAAGCCGACCACCGCGGCCGCGAGCGGCTCGAGAAACGGGTAGCCGGCGAGGCTGCCGCCGATGCCCACGGCGACCACCAGCGACGAGGCTGCGTCCGAGCGGGCATGCCAGGCGTTGGCCTCGAGCACGGGCGCATTCAGGCGCCGGCCGGCGGCCAGCGTGTAGCGGAACAGGCCTTCCTTGGCGATCAGCGTGACCACGGCCATGGCCATCGCCACCGGATGCAGCGGGGGTGCATTCTCCATGTCCTGCAGCCGCACCCCCGAGGCCCACAGAAAGCCGATGCCGACCGCAGCCAGCACGGCGCCGAGCACCAGCGTCGCGACCGTCTCGATGCGGCCGTGGCCGTAGGGGTGGTCGCGGTCGGCTGGGTGTGCGCTTTGCTCGCCGGCGAGCAGCACGAAGAAGTCGGTGACGAGGTCCGACAGCGTGTGGGCGGCGTCAGCGACGAGACTGAAGGCGTTGGCGAAGATGCCGACGACCACTTGCCCGAGCGCGAGCACCGAGTTGGTGCAGATCGCCACCAGTGTGGTGCGTCGAATGCCACGCGCGCGCTCGGGCTGCTCGAGTGGCGGGCGTAGCGTGGCGGGAGAGGAATCCATTGCGGGATCAGGATGTATACTTATCGATCGACGATTCTACCGGATGCCGGACATGGGGAAATTGACCGATCTGCTCAGGCTCGCGCAGGAACGCGCCCAGCGCATGGAGTTGCCCTACGCCGGGGCGCTCACGCCCGCCGAGGCCTGGGAGGTGTGGCAGCTCGCGCCGGGCGCGCGGCTGGTCGACGTGCGCACCCGCGCCGAGTGGGACTGGGTCGGGCGCATTCCCGGCGCGGTCGAGATCGAATGGCTCACCTATCCCGGCAACAAGCCCAACCCCGGCTTCCTGGCGCAGCTCAAGCGCGAGGTCGATCCCGAGGCGCTGGTGATGTTCTTGTGCCGCTCGGGCGTTCGCTCGGACATGGCCGCCCGCGCGGCAAGCGGTGCCGGTTATCTGGCGGGCTATAACGTGCTCGAGGGATTCGAGGGCGACCGCGACGCCAATGGACAGCGCAACCGCGTCGGCGGCTGGCGTCACGCCGGACTGCCCTGGCAGCAGGGCTGACGCGCGGGCAGCGCCCGACCCGTCGGGCGTCCGCTTCATGCCAATTCTCGGCCGTCCCGGTCCGGGCGGCCCTAAGGGGACCGAAACGTGTCGCAATCGTGTTGGTCTTATGGATACCCTTTGATCGAGTAGCGAAGACATGCAAGTCGCCACCATCGGTTTCGACCGATTCAACGTACTCCAGGACAACGAAGCCCAGGAGCGCATCCGCGCCGCGCGCGCGCGCCTGGGCGAGCACGCCGTGCTGTTGTGTCACCACTACCAGCGCGCCGACGTGTACCAGCATGCCGATCTCACCGGCGATTCGCTCAAGCTCGCCCGGCTCGCCTCGCAGACCGACGCCGAGTACATCGTTTTCTGCGGCGTGCATTTCATGGCGGAAGTCGCCGACATGCTGTCGAAGCCGCAGCAGATCGCGATCCTGCCGGATCTGGCGGCGGGCTGCTCGATGGCCGACATGGCCAACCTCGCCAAGGTCACGCGCTGCTGGCGCGAGCTTGCCGAGGTCCTCGGGCGTGCGCCCGACGAGCTGATCACGCCGGTCACCTACATCAACTCGGCGGCGGATCTGAAAGCCTTCTGCGGCGAGCACGGCGGCATCGTGTGCACCTCGACCAACGCGCCCACCATCATGGACTGGGCCTTCGCCCAGCGCGAGAAGGTCCTGTTCTTCCCCGACCAGCACCTCGGGCGCTGGACCGGCTTCAAGAAGGGCATCCCGCTCGAACAAATGCGGGTGTGGGACCCCGACCTCGAGTACGGCGGACTCACGCCCGAGGAGATCCGCGACGCCAAGGTGCTGCTCTGGAAAGGCCACTGCTCGGTGCACCAGATGTTCCAGGAGAGTCACATCCGCCGCTGGCGCATGCAGCATCCGGACGGGCTCGTGATCTCGCACCCCGAGAGCAACCTCGACGTCTGCCGCAACTCGGACTACGTCGGCTCGACCGAGTACATCATCCAGACCATCAAGGCCGGAGCGCCCAACACGCGCTGGCTGGTCGGCACCGAGCTCAACCTGGTGAGCCGCCTCGCCGAGGAGGTGAAGGCCGAAGGCAAGCTCGTGCAGTTCATGGCGCCGACGGTGTGCATGTGCTCGACGATGCAGCGCATCGACCCCCAGCACCTCGCCTGGACTCTGGAGAATCTCGCCGAGGGCAACGTCGTCAACCGCATCTCGGTGCCGGAGCACGAGGCGGAGTTCGCGCGCATCGCGCTCGAGCGCATGCTGGCGGTGTCCTGAGAGCGAGAGTCCGCGCGCCGATGGCCGCGCCGCGCCGGGCGCCGGCCGAAGGTCCGCGCGGGCGGCTGTGGCGGCGCCGTGCGCCGCGGTGTGCAACGGCTGCCTGTAGCCGGCCGGGGGCGCGTTACACGCGGATGAAAGCGGCGAGCTTCGGATCCCGGCGCAGCGCCGCCAGATCCGCCTCGGTGGGCAGTTGCGGGCGGTCGCGCTCGGCGTTCACCATGCACAGGAAACCGAGCGGCCCGCCTTCGCTCGCGCGGAACTGGTGCCAGGCGAAGGCCGGTATCGTGACCAGGTCGCGCTCGGCGAGCGCGCGCACCGCGTCGCCGACCAGGCAGGCGCCACGGCCGCGCAGCACCATCACGGCGTGGGCGTGTTCGTGGCGCTCGAGCGTCGAGTGGCCCCCGGCGCCGATCTCGAAGTAACGCAGCTCGCAGGCGAGCCCTTCGCCGGTGAACAGAACCTGGCGCGTGATGTCGCGAAACGGCGCGCTGCCCTCGGGCTTGTAGGCGAGCAGCTCGACTTCATCCCAGCGGAAGTCCGCCGAGGCCTTGCGTACGCGGGACGGCGCGTTCATCGTGCGTGCTCCAGGCGGGTCACGCGGCCGACGAAGTCGCGCGCCGCCGCACCGATGTCGGCGGCTTCGAGCAGTGCGCCGCCGATCAGCAGCATGGTGTCGGGGCCGTAGAAGTCTACGAGTTCCTCGATGCGCGCGGTCTGGATGCCGCCCGCGGGCACCGGCAGAGCCGGCGCGAGGCCCGCCCAGGGCGCGCGCGCGCGCTCGGCGATGGCGCGGCACAGCGGCGCGTCGAAGCTGAAGCGCCCGCCGTGGTTCGGAAAGATCACGGCGTCGGCGCCGGCAAGCCGGAACAGCTTGCCGAGCAAGAGCGGCGGTGCGATGCGGCTGCTGCCGGCGAGTGCCGGATGGGCGAGGACCGGCAGCCCCGCCTCGGCGAGCTCCTGCAGCGCACCCAGGCCCGATACCATCGGTGCGACGAGAAGCGCGCCGACGCCGGCCTCGCGCGCCGCCCGCAGCTGCTCGAGCTGACGGCGCGGCCCGCCGGTGAGGCTGGGCGCATAGAGCGTGTTGTGTCCGCTCGCGCGGTTCGCCGCGTCGACCGCCTGCTGGATCGCGGCGACGCGCTCGGCAAAGGGCGCGCTCGCCTGGTCGGCGAGCCCGTGGTCGTCCTTGATCAGGTCGATGCCGGCCTCGGCGAAGGTCGCCGCCAAGCGCGCCAGCTCGGCGATGGTGCTGCCCTGGGGCTTGAGCGCCGTGCAGGTGAGCGGGCGCCGCCCCGCCCCGGTGGCGCGGCGCAGGCCGGCGATGCCGAAGCGCGGGCCGCCGAAGCGGGCGGCCGACTCGGCCGGCAGCTCGACGTCGACCAGCTCGAGGTCGGCGTGCAGCGAGCTGTTGCCGAACAGCATGTTCATCAACTGGCCAGCCTCGTAGCCGGTGGTCTCGAGCGCGAGCCCGATCGTCACCCGGAAGTGATACGGGCCGTCGGCGGCGACTGCCTCGACGCGCCCGAGCACCTCGGCGCCGACGCGCGCGTTGCGCACCGCGTGCGGTGGCATCTCGACGCTCTGCTCGACCGCGATCGACCGCGCCCGCGCGTCGATGTCGCGCGCGGCCGAGGCCACGCGGTAAATCACCTGCATTCTTTCCATCGAGATTTGGTATATATCCACTGACCTGCAAATTATAGCGGCGGCGCTGGCGCCCTCCCGGCGCGTCGCACATCGGGATGAAGCTCAAAGTCTGCACCTACAACATCCACAAGGGCTTCTCGCAGTTCAATCGCCGCATGGTGATCCACGAGCTGCGCGAGCGGCTGCGCAGCCTCGACGTCGACGTCGTCTTCCTGCAGGAGGTGCAGGGCCTGCACGTGCGCCACGAGCGTCGCCACGCCGACTGGCCGCTCGATCCCCAGCACGAGTTTCTCGCCGAGGACGTGTGGGCCCAGACCGCCTACGGCCGCAACGCGGTCTACGATCACGGCCACCACGGCAACGCCATCCTCAGCCGCTTTCCGATCCTGTCGAGCGACAACCAGGACGTCTCCGACCACCGCTTCGAGCGGCGCGGCCTCCTGCACTGCGAGGTCGAGGTGCCGGGCATCACCAAGCCGGTGCACTGCGTGTGCGTCCATCTCGGCCTCACCGCCGGCAGCCGCCGGCGCCAGATGGCGCAGCTCTCCGAGCGCATGGAGCAGTTCGCCCCCGACGGCGCGCCGATGATCATCGCCGGCGACTTCAACGACTGGCGCAACCATGCCGAGCAATTGCTCGCCCGCCGCCTCGCCATGGCCGAAGTGTTCCACGTCGGCCACGGACGGCTCGCCCGCAGCTACCCCAGTCGGGTGCCGGTCTTGAGTCTCGACCGCATCTATGTGCGCGGCTTTCGCGTCGCCGGCGCCGAGGTCCACTCGGGGCTGCCCTGGTCGCGCATCTCGGACCATGCCGCCCTCACCGCCGAGCTGGAGCCCGAGGCGTGACGGAGTTCGTCGACGGCCACGACATCACGCTGCTGGAGTCGGGCGTCGAGTACTTTCCCGCGCTCGAAGGGGCGATCGAGGACGCTTGCCGGGAGATCTACCTCGAAACCTACATCTTCGACGACGACGAGACCGGCCGACGCATCGCGGCGGCCTTGTGCCGCGCGGCGCGGCGTGGCGTGGTGGTGCGAGTGCTGGTCGATGGCTTCGGCGGGCGCCCGTTCGTCGCCTCGCTGATGCCGGTGCTCGAAGCGGCCGGGGTCGCGGTGCAGATCTACCGGCGCGAACTCGGGTTCTTCTCGCTACGCCGTCACCGGCTTCGTCGGCTGCATCGCAAGATCGTCGCTATCGACGGCGCGATCGCCTTCGTCGGCGGCATCAACGTCATCAACGACATTGTTGCCGGCCGCTACGACGCGCCGCGCCATGATTACGCGGTGCGCGTGCAGGGGCCTTTGCTGCGCCCGATCATCGAAGCCGTCCATCGTCTGTGGTGGCTGGTCTCGTGGGCGAGCCTGAAGCGGCGGCGCCAGCGCCGACCCTGGCCGACCGTCGTGCGCGACGAGCCCGCCGGACCGCTGCGCGCCGCTTTTCTCACGCGCGACAACCTGGGGCATCGACGCGATATCGAGGACGCCTACCTGGAAGCGATCGAAGGTGCGCGGGAGGAGATCGTGATTGCGAGCGCCTACTTCTTTCCCGGCCGGCGCTTCCGTCAGGCCCTCACCGATGCGGCGGCGCGCGGTGTGCGCGTGACCCTGCTCCTGCAGGGGCTCACCGACCATCCCGTGCTGATGCATGCGACGCGCGCGCTCTATCCCTATTTTCTCGCCCGCGGCATTCGGCTCTTCGAGTACCACCGCAGCGAGTTGCACGCCAAGGTTGCGGTGGTCGACAACGCCTGGGCGACGGTGGGTTCGAGCAACATCGACCCCTTCAGCCTGTTGCTTGCGCGCGAGGCGAACATCGTCGTCGCCGACCAAGGATTCGCCCGCGAACTGAACGCCAGCCTGCACCGGGCGATCGCTCACGGTGCGACGGAACTGCACCGCGACGGTTGGCGGCGCCTTCCGGCGTTGCGGCGATTGGCGACCTGGTTCGCCTACCAGTTCGTGCGCCTCGCGATCGGGCTGGCCGGCTACCGCGGCAAGCACTGATTGCCTGCGGCCGGGGTGCCGCTTATCCGGGCAAGATGACGCCCGGCGTATGGATCGGTGGCCGCCTGGCGGAGATCACGCCGGTATTGACGCCGGCCCAGTGCAGGCCGCCGAAGAGGCGCGCGTACTCGATCTTGACGCATCGATCCATCACCACCTCGAGCCCCGCCGCCTCGGCGCGACGCACCGCCTCGTCGTTGATCACGCCCAACTGCAGCCACAGGCTGCGGGCACCGATCGCGATCGCATCGTCGACGATGGGCAGGACTTCGTCGGGGCGGCGAAAGACGTCGACCATGTCGACCCGCTCGGGAATGTCGCGCAGCGACGGGTAGCATTTCTGGCCGAGCACTTCCGGGTAGACGGGATTCACCGGGATCACCCGGTAGCCGTGATCGAGCATGTACTTGGCCGCGAAGTTGCTCGGCCGATGCCAGTTCGCCGACAGGCCCACGACCGCGATCGTGCGTGTCTCCTGAAGAATGCGCCGCAGCCCGGTGATGTCGTCGATCATGCTGCTGCTCTCCCTTATTGCTGGTTGCGGTCTGGTTGGTCGCGCCGCCGGCCCCGGTGTGCCGGCCGGTCGTGCGGGGGGCTTTGCTCATTCCCCGTCGCCGTTGCCGCAAGCGCCTCGCCAGCCCGCTACATGCCCTGCGGCAGCAGAGCCTGGCGCGTCGCCGGCACCCGAGCGAGCGACCAGTTCGCGATTGCCCAGCGCCACAATTCGGCGAGTGGCGCACCGGCCAGCTCATCGGGAGGATTCTGACCGAGAAACGCGAGCGCCGCCAGCAGCGCCGCCTCGGGCGGTACGGTGTCGACCGCCGCGGCGAGCGTCTGCTTGGAGAGCTTCTCGCCGGCCGCGTTGATGACCACCGGCACGTGGGCATAGCGTGGCACGGGGGCGCCGAGCAGGCGCTGCAGGTGGATCTGGCGCCCCGTCGAGTCGAGCAGGTCCGCACCCCGCACCACGTGCGAGACGCCCGCCTCGGCGTCATCGACCACGACTGCGAGCTGGTAGGCGAACAGTCCGTCAGCGCGCCTTACGACGAAATCGCCGACCTCGACGGCGAGATCCTCGTGCTGCGGGCCCTGCACCGCATCGTCGAAGGACACGACGCTGCCTGCGACCCGCACCCGCCAGGCGCGCGCATCGCGCCCGGGGGGCAGTCCGTCGCGGCAGGTGCCCGGGTAGATATGGGCGCCGTCGCGGGCGAGCGCCGAGTCGGCGATCTCGCGGCGCGTGCAGGCGCACGGAAACACGTGGCCGGCCGCGGCGAGACGTTCGAGGGCAGCCGCATAGGCCTCGTCGCGCCCGCACTGCCACACCGGCACGCCGTCCCACTCGAAGCCGAAGCGCGCAAGTGTCGCGAGGATGCCCTCGGCCGCGCCGGGCACGGTGCGCGGCGCATCGACGTCCTCGATGCGCAGCAACCAGAGCCCGCCGCTCGCACGCGCATCGAGATAGCTCGCCACTGCCGCCACCAGCGAACCGAAATGCAGCGGCCCGGTGGGCGAGGGGGCGAAGCGGCCTACGTAGTGCTGCGCCGGCTGGCCCATCGGGGATAGACGTTGAACAAAAAGAGCGGGCGGCGAGCCGCGCCAGTGCTGGAGACTGGTTTTTCAGGCTTCATTTCGTACCCGCTTTCATACCCGCTTCTGGGATGGCTGAACTCGCCTCGTTCGAAGCGACCGACTCGAAGCCCAGATCGTAGCTGACCGGGGCTGAGAGAATTCGGTAGCCCATCGCCTGGTAGCCGCGCCGTCGCCGCTCCCACATCCGCAACAGGGCCGGGTGGCCGGCATCAACGAAATCGATGATGCGTACACGGGTCTTGTCGGCGTGTTCGCGATGCAGACGGCCGGCATACTGCTGCAGCGTGCCCTTCCACGAAATTGGCATGGCCAGTACCAGCGTGTCGAGCGGCGGATGATCGAATCCCTCGCCGACCAGCTTGCCGGTGGACAAGAGCACCCGGGGCGCGTCGGCGGGCAGGGCATCCAGTTCGCGGATCAAGACGGCACGCTGCTTCTTCGACATGCGGCCATGCAAAGTGAACAGCGGCTGGATGCGGTCCCCCAGCGCGGCACCGATGGCATCGAGGTGCTCAGTACGCTCGGTCAGTACCAGCACCTTGTGCCCTTGCGTGAAGACATCCGTGATCTCGTCGGCAATGGTCGCCGTGCGGGTGGTGTCGCTGGCGACGTGCTTGAACACGTCCTGGATGGCGGCGTCGGCGGCGAGGTCGATGCGAGCTGCCAGAAAGCGGGGAATCACCTCCAGCGTTTGCGGCGCGCCGGCCGGCTTCGCCGCAGTGTGTCGGATTGGGCCGCACTGCATGAAGATGATCGGCTGCCGCCCGTCGCGACGGATCGGCGTGGCGGTGAGCCCGAGCACGTACTTGGCCCGGGCACGCTTCAGGATCGCCTCGAACGAGAACGCCGAGAGGTGGTGGCATTCGTCGACAATTACCTGCCCGTAGTTCTCGACGAGTTCGCTGGTCTCGCCCCGCCTTGAGAGTGACTGCATCACTGCGATGTCGATTTTGCCCGTGGGCTTGGCTTTGCCGCCGCCGATGGTTCCAATCACGCCTTTCCCGGCTCCCAGGAAGGCCTGCAGCCGCTCCTGCCACTGCTTGAGCAACTCGGTGCGATGCACCAGCACCAGTGTGTTCACGCCTCGCCGGGCGATCACCGCCGCCGCCGTGACGGTCTTGCCGAAGGCAGTCGGTGCGCACAGGATGCCAGTATCGTGACGGAGAATCGCGGACACGGCCATCTCCTGATCCGGCCGAAGTGTCCCGGCGAAGCTCATGTCCAGTGACTCACCTCCGAAGCGCTCGTCACGCAACTCGCAGCGAATACCGTTTTCGCACAGCAATTCCTGTGCGGCGTCGAGGCAGCCGCGCGGCAGGGCGATGTGGTTCGGGAAGTTCTCTGCGCAGCCGATCACCCGCGGCTCGTCCCAGACCGGCAGGCGCATCGCCTGCGCCTTGTAGAACTCGGGGTTCTGGAAGGCCGCCAGCCGGATCAGGCGGTTCGCCAGCGCTTGGGGAAGCTGTGCCTTGTCGAAGTAGAGGAGATTGGCCTGAATTACCGTCAGGGCTGCCGGCATCGGGCCCGGCAGCCGGTGCCTGGCTGGCATCGCGCATTTCCACGGCTCCTGCTGATCCTCTTCGGTGATGAAGGTGACATCCAGCGGGTGCGACCCGCCGGTGGCCCGTAGAATCGTCGGCTCGATATCGTGTGGCGCCATGGGCTGCACCGACGCCAGGAAAGCCCATTGGTCGGCATACGGCCGCAACGCGTCGTCCGCGAACACGCTGCCGCCGTTCTCGCGCGGGATCTTCTGCAGCGGCAGGGCGATCAGGTTGCCGAAGCCGCCCTTGGGCATGGTGTCCTGGTTCGGGAACAGCCGGTCGTAGGACGTGAGCTTCAGTTGCCGGGTGCGGGCACAGGTGTGGCTGATGATGGCGGTGCCGAGCCGCCGCGCATCCCGTGCAGCGACGTTCGACGAGAAAAAAATCCACGCATGTGCGCCGTTGCCCGAGCGTGAGATTTCCAGTGCGACGGGGACGCCCAGTTCGCGACAGGATTGGGTGAAGGCCTGCGCATCGCTGCGCCAATCAGCGTCGTCGAAATCCACAGCGAGGAAATGGCAGCTGTCATCCGCAAGCAGCGGATACACGCCGACGGTGTGGCGGCCGGCGAGGTGGTCGTAAATCGTCTGGTCCGTCAGGGGCATCAGCAGCCGGTTGCCACAGTCTGCGCACTTGATGCGGGGCTTCTCGCAATAGCCGGCGCGCCACTCGTTGGCGCAGGCCGGCGAATACCCGCTCTTGCCGGCCTTATTTTCCCAGCGGACTGGATAGACATCCATACGGCCCCGAAACAGCCGGCGGAAGAGAGCGACCTTTTCGTCGGTGGTCAGCGATGCCGCCGCAGTCGGCACGCTGCCGGGTTCGGGCAGGCGCCAGGCGATGCCGTGGGCTTCCAGCAAACCGATCAGCCGGGCGTTCTCGGCACGCAGCCGGACGAGTTCGGCGTCCCTGCCTGTCGTCATCCCGACCACAGGCCTGCTTCGGTCAACCGCCGCAGCAAGGCACCTCGTGTCGCATGGCGCACGACGAAGCGCCGCAATGCGCGCTCGAACTCCTTGCGGCTGGACGTGAGCGTGTAGCCTTCGGCCAGATCGACGAGCGCCCGCACCGCCTGTGTGTAGCCCGATGCGGAACCGCGCTTCGCCTGTGCATCGATGGCGTCCCAGTGTTTGTCCACCTCGGCCATCAGTTGGTGCAGATCGGCTTCGCGCTGATGGCGGCGTTCGGCTTCCTGCTTCGCGCGCTTCTTCGCTTCGCGCTCCAGTCGCACTGCGGCGGCGGATTTTGCGAGCTCCCGCAGCTCGGCAACGCTGCGTCTGGGCGTGGCGGGGGCGTGGGCAGGGCGTTGCGCTTTCAGCCAGGCCGCATGGCGGGACCTGACGCGGCGTTCCGCTTCCTGCCCTCGGCCCTGCGCGATCAGCTTGAGCACGGCCACCATCTCTTCGCGCTGCCATTCCTCCAGCCAGGCATCAATGCGACTCGCCTCGGCGATGTCCGCCGGCGAAACGGGTGCGCTGCCGGCCATGGCGGCAGCCAGCATGTCGGGATCGATTTCCAGGAATTCGACCAGTGCCTGCTGCGGCGGAGACAACTCCGACAATCCGGGCGGCACTTCGGGTTCCTGCGCGTCCTCACGCAGCTCGCCGCCGCTGGCCCCGGCCAGCCACCCCAGGTAGAGCGGTCGCAAGTCGCCACGCAGCAATTCATCGCGCATCGGCACCAGGCGTCGCATCCATCCGCTACCGTCGTCCTCGGCGAAACGGTCGTAGTCTTGGCTTTCATCAAGCGCCCAGTCGAGAATCCAGTACTCATCGCTGGCCTCTATGGTTAGTGCATATTTGGTAGCGAAGGGCTTCAATTCGTCCTTGCGAAAATTGGCCAGCGGCACGCGCAAAGTCAGCCGGCAACTGCACCAATTGGCCGTGTAGATGAAGGCGTCGAAGTAACGCCTCATCCAGTCGGCCGGATCGGCTTTCAAATCACCCCATTCGTAGTGATTGACGAAGCCCGAGGGCGTAATCACGGCGCGCGTGGAGACAGCGCGGAGTTCGGCCATCTCGGCTCGGGTGAGCGGCCGGTCGATGGCGGCGAATTCGTAGTACTGGTATTCGCTCATGTTGCTAATGCATCACGACATCAACCAGAGCATGTCATCCAAGCCGCCTCGTGCCACGGCACGCTGGATAAGCCGAACAGCCCCAAAACTCCTCGCCTGCGTTGGCTCCGCGCTTCGCCGTGCGTTTCACCATGGGCTTGCTACAGGTCGGGCAGCCTGGCACTGATGGCGTATCCGCAGCCGCCGACACTAACAATGGTCCGCTCTGCTGTACAGGTGCCTGCCCTCTCGAATTCCGAGCCTGACGAATCAGCCCATGCAGCAACGGCCCGTCAATGAGTTTCAGATTGCGCCCGCTCGCGAAGCCAACTGCATCTTCGGTGAACCGCCCGGAGGTCACTACGAAGCCGCCGGCCGCGCCCTTGGCGGCCATGACGCCATAGAGTTCTCGCACCACGTCCACGCCGACCTTGAAAGCCTTCCACTGCTTGCATTGAACAAGATACTTCTCGGTGCCCTTGGAAAGCACCAGATCGACACCGCCATCGGCGCCACCGCCGCCCGTTTCAAGTACGCCGTAGCCCTGCAGCCGGAAAGCCTCGCCCACCAATATCTCGAACTCACGCCAGTTCATGCCGTCGAGTGCGTCGGCTGCCTCGCTCTGGCCGACATCCGCGACGAGTTTGCGGCGTGCTTGCCGGCGCCACGCCGAGATGCCTGCACCCGCCACGCAAATCAGCGGCAAGAGGTATTGCCCGAATGTTGCCAAGGTCTTCCAGAGCGTCTGCGCGACCATGGTACCCATCTCGCCCGGCTTCACTGCGGCAATCACCTCCTGGCTGGCGATGCGATGCAGTGCGAGGTAGGAAATAGCGGCGAGCACCACGCCGGCCCACCATGGCAGCATGGCCACGAGGTCCATCAGGTCCTCGGCCGGGCTGGTTTTTCTTCTACGCGCCATTTTTTTCTCCGCCGGGGGCTATCAGTGACGGCCCTCGGTGCATCACTCCTTGTCGAATGCTGGATGGGGGTTGAATCGCAACGTCTTGCTGTTCTCCAAGACAGTGCGGACAATCGCATCGGGCACACCGCTAGGAAATTCGCCTTCGATTTCGAGCGTGATCTTTACGTTTGCACCGGGCAGGATTGCGAGGTGTGCAATAACCTCTTCGGCGATGCGGCCGGCATCGCGGCCGACACGAGTCGGATCGAGCTGAACGGACCCGTGAAAGCGTCGCAGAATCACGGGGGATGCCGGCGAACCTTCATCATTCGGCCGAATTGACGAACCCGAGGAATCGCTGGTTGAGGCACTCCCGACGACTCCCTCTGCCGGATTTGCATGCTGCGCTTGTTCCTGTCGCAACTGCCGTAGGGCAACCTCGGGCTTCACGAGCAGGCCATCCGTATGTGGATCATCCAGAGGGATTCTTTGCGCGGTCCGAAGTGCTCGATAACGATCGCCCACTTCGTCGTGGCCGTCTGCGTAAGCAAATGAATCCTTCTCCCAAGTCAGTAGCGCCAAGCCATCGGAGGCTGACTGCAAGACGACGGATGGTCCTGTCACCCGTTGCAGATAGGGGTACTGAGCAAAATCCTCCACGAGCTGTCGGATCGACACATGGTCGCCACGCCACAACGGCACCTTGTCCATTTCCACTCGGAGCATCGACCCGGCCAGAGAGGCGATTAACAGCTCGTCGTTCCTCAGCTTTCGACTGACCCTGACGGCCAGGGCGTCCTGTCCGGTCAGCCGATGGGGTTGAAACTCGACCGGAGCTGATGGAGTTTGCTGGGTAGGCACGATCAGCCACTGGTATGTTTCAGGCAACCTTACCAGCACGGCGCTATCCGCTGCCTTGCGCTGGGTTTCCGCTTGAGTGACCTGGTGCGGGGACAGATCCAACTGATCCTTCTCGGCCAGAACCGACCGCCAAGCCAGATATCGGCGTACCGCCTCTTCCAAGTCCTGCAAACGCGTTGCGTCCGCCGCCAGGAATACCAGCGTGTTGCGGTACAGCCGGGGGGCATTGCCACGCGATTCGAAGATAGTCTTGGCCGCCAAGATCGCGGCACCATCCGCTTCCTTGCCATAGGCCTGATCCGGCCGAAGTACGACGAGGCGCGCATCCAGATCATCGGGCACGTCTGCGCTGGTTTGCGGCAATGGATGAATCCGACTGAAGTCGCCACGCTGCTGCAGGCTGGCGCGCAGCCGTTCCTCCAACTCGTGCAGCACTTTGTCTGGATCGCGTCGCAATTGCTCGGCCCGGTCTTCAGCCAACTTGGTGACGGTCGGCTGGGTTGAATACCAGTACCGCGGGCCATCCTGATACAGATAGGTAGCCGCCGTGGCCAGCCGGCGCAGTGCGTCACCGAATACCGCTGGTGACTCGCCCGGCATCGCGCAGCCCAGTTTGATCCGGCGATCTTCCAGGCCTCTGTTTGCCGCACCGGTCATCGGTGCCGAACCAAGGTAAATCGTACGGGCTACACGCCGGCTGGCGGCAAACTTGCCCAGGTTGGCCACCTCGCCGTCGATACGCAATGGCAGGGCATTAGGACCATCCACGTCCTTTTCGATGACCGGCCGCCAGTTGTCTGGCAGATAGCGGGTCAGCTCGTCGCGCACGCGCGGGTCGTCGATCGGGATGTTGGCCGGCAGGATCAGCGGATTGCGGTCGCCTTTTTCCCACAGGCTATGAATGACCGCCGCCATCAACCGCAGCACGCCGCGCGTGCGCTGGAATTTCACCAGCGACGACCAGTCGGTGTATAGACGGTCAAACACCTCGGGGTGGATAGGGTAGGCCACTTTCAGGCGCTTCTCGTAGTCGGCATCCCTAGCCTCCGGCGGGAACTCAGCGCTCTGGGTGCGGTAGAAGTCGTAGAACTCTCGCGCCACCGTGTCGCGCGCGACGAACTGCTCGCGCTGCGTCATCGGCTCGAATAGCCGCCGGCGCACGATCTCGAAACCCTCCTCGGTGCTGGCCGGTGCCCAAGACGACTCCACGCGGCCGATCACATTGCGCAGCCGCGCCAGCGCCGCCCGCCCGCGCTCACCGCCTACTTCCTCGTCATCGCCTTTCGCATTCGGTGACGTGGCCGTATCCGAGGCCGGCAGGCTGATGACTAACAAACATTGTTTTGCCAGTTTGGCCGATTCGGTCAGCGCCTGAGCGAAGCTGAAATGGGTCTCGAAGCTGCCGCCTGGGAGGTCGGCGGCATCATGCAACTGGCGTGCGTAAGCTACCCATTCGTCCACCAGGATCAGGCAGGGGCCATATGCGTTCATCAATTCGCGCAGCACATCGCCTGGGCTGGTCGCCCGCTCGTCGTCGGCCGCTACGCGCGCATAAGCCTTCGCCCCTCCGAGCTGCCAAGCCAGTTCGCCCCAAAATGTCCTAACCACGGTACCGTCCGGCTTGACCGAAGGATTGCCCGGCGAAATCTTGTTGCCCACCAGCACCACGCGCCGCGCTTGCAGCAGCTTGTCCACGCCCACCTCGCTCAGCAGCGATTCCACGCCAAGCAAGTCGCCGGGCTGCGCACCGGAGAACAGGTGGTACAGCGCCAACATCGAGTGGGTCTTGCCGCCGCCGAAGTTGGTCTGCAACTGCACCACCGGGTCGCCGCCTTGGCCTGCCAGGCGCAATACAGCGCCCTGCAGCAGTTTCCTCAGGCTCTCGGTCAGGTAGGTGCGGCGGAAGAACTCGGCCGGGTCTCTATACTCATCCGAGCCTTCGCCCAGATGCACCTGCCACAGGTCAGCGGCGAACTCGGCCTGCTGGTAGCGGCCGCTCGCCACATCCTTGTGCGGCGTCGCCACCTCGCGCCACGGCTTGAGCGTACCGGTGGCTGCGCCCTGGATCGCCGTGCCGGCGCCCCTGCGCTTCTCGCTGCGCATCTGCTCGTCGAAGATCAGCCGGCGCAGTTCCATCTTCATGCGGCCCACCTCGTCAGCCTCGGTCGCCGATACCGCCGTCAGGAGGCGGGCGATGGAGTCCAGGGCGCGGTCGGCGTCGTCGCCCGAAAATGGCTCCTGGTGCGCCCAGCGGTTTCGGTAGCCGCGGATCTCGCCCACCAGCCCGCGCTCGGCAGGCCCCAGCGTCTCGCGAAACACGTCGTTCCATGCGTCCCACATCAGCTTGAGCAGGGGAGAAACGTCCCAGTCGGTGATCGCCTTGTTGCGGGTTAGTGCATCCTCGGCAAACTGACGGGCAATCGCCGTGGCCCGGCCCTTTTCCAACCCGACGCGAATTTCCCGCTCCACGTAGGGCGCAAGACCTGCTTTCAAGAGTTCTAGCGCCTTGCCGACGCGGTCGCGGTTAGTGATCGCCACAGTGGTCTTTCCTGTTCAATGATTCGATGGTTCTGACTTGTTCGACGTATGCGGGCATGCTCAGTCTCTCATCAGCTCCGGGCACAGAAACTCAGTCCGGATACCATGTCGACGCAGGGCATCACGGAATTCCCACCAGTCGGAGTCCGAGGCATTGAGAATCGCTGGGTCGTCGCCACTCGCCAGGGCAACCACGACGAACTTGCGGTCGTTGCGGTCAAATCCCTCCAACTCCGGATCGTCGGGAAATTCCAGGAAAACGCGCCCGTCGAGGTCTGCGGGCGTAATGCCGACCTGGCGACAGCACACCGGATTGGCCTGATTGCTCCATAGCCACTTGAAGAAGGCGTCGCCCACGCCGGGCTGCCCCGCATGGGAGAGATGACGCTGGTACTCGTCGAATATTCGGTAGCCGTCATCGACCAACACCACGTCGCCTTGCGCAGCGAGCAAGGCATCGATGCATGCGTCGACACATTGATCGGATGCCGCCTCATGACGTCCGTTGGCGACAATCGCCACATTGGTATCGACGACCACGCTCATGCCGTGGCCCGACGCTTGCGTTCAAGAATCGCTTTCTGCATGGCAGCGATCTCGCCCATCTCGTCGCCGAAGAAATCCTTCGGCCAATTCACGATGTTGCCGAATATATCGAGTTCCAGCGGCATCAGCCGCGATTCGCCCTTTTCGGTGGAGCAGAAATACAACGACGCCTCGTCGCTTGCGAGCTTCTCTTCTGCAACGCGCAACTGCAAGCGGCGCAACAGGTGCTCGCTGTGGCTTTCCAGAATGATCTGGACCCGGCGCTGCCTGACCACCTCGACGAAAACATCGGCGAGTCCCGCCTGGACGCGCGGATGCAGATGTATTTCCGGCTGCTCGAGGATGATCGTGGAGTCTTCCGGCGCGTAATAGCACAGCGTAATGACCGGGAGAATCTGGGAAACGCCAAAACCGACGTCGGTGATCAGCACCTCCGCGGCCCTGGGATGCCTGCGCACCCAGACCTGGAATAACTTGCCGCCCTCGGTAATCGGCCGGACCTCGAAACTGGAGATCAGCTCAAGCTCCTTGAGCCACCAGGCGACGCGCTGCTCCAGTGTCTGCCGCTTGATCCCGCGCCCGAGCGAATACGTGACACCGGATTCGCGGGAAGCCAGCAACGCCTCCACTACCCGTTCTCCCCGGCGGCCCATGTCTGCAGGCTGTGCGCCTGCCCATTGGTACTGGCGCTTCGGGTAGTCGCGCAGCGGTCCGAGATAGAAGACCCGCGAAAACAGCTGTTCGAACTGCAACTCCAGGTCGGACAGGAAACTGGCGTTCTGGTAATAGGCGCGGACCTGGTCTGGAAACCCGTAGCACTTGGCCGGCGGAGGCAGTTTCCAGGGACGTCCTCGTACCCGGACGAACTCGAAGCTCCGACCCGATTGATACAGGTCGAATTCATTGCTCTTGCCGGCCGCCGGTTTCATTCCGAACGCCGAGCCGGCGAAGCGGTACTCCATCTCGCTCACCGTCGCGCGCCCCAGCTCCTTGCCCACGCCGTTCTTCCATCCGATCGCCGAGGAGAAGCCGATGGCGTCATCCCGGAACAGTTCGCCCCCTTTCTCTGCCGGATCCTCCACGACCAACGGGGTGGGCAAGGACCAGTCCAGACTGATCTCAAAGGCTTTCGTCAGATCGTGAAAGCAGACCAGTTCCTGAAACGTTCCAAGTTCGACCAGACTGCGTTCATCGCCCAGGTTCAGCACCTGGCTGCGATCCGGGGAGTCCGCTGTCTGCTTGAGCATCAGCAGCAGTTGCAGGAGACTGGTCTTGCCGGAGCTATTGGTGCCGAACAAGCCCGTGATGGGCGCTAGGCGCACATCCCCGGTATCTGCCCAGGACTTGAAATTCTTCGCGGCCAGTTTGGTGATCATCTGAACAAAACCTCCGTGCCGGTGGAGACGGTGACTGAAGACTGGTCGCCGGCCTGCCGCTGGCGACCTGCTTTCAAGAGTTCTAGCGCCTTTCCGACGCGGTCGCGGTTAGTGATCGCCATTCTAAAACCTGATTCCAAAAAGCCCGCCGTCTTCCCGTTCATCGGTGAGTCTCACGGGAAGCATGTGTTTTTTCAGATCAAAACCTTCCGGCAACGTCCGGGGAAGGTCGTCTTCATTCATCGTGACGATGTACTGCCATCCACAGTCCCTGGCCATCGAAGCGCCGATGAAGAGAGCTTTTCCAACTTGACGCTCATCGACGCCATCGAACAGATGGCTGTCGTGGATCAGGAAGCCGGGACCCATGCCGCGTTTTGCACACAAGCGCATCAGCATCATGTCGAAGCAAAAGATCTGCATGTTCTGGATGCCGCGGCTACGGTCACCCTGAATCTGTACCTCCACCTTCAAACCGTTGTCACCCGGTATCAGGGTCAAGCTGCCAGCCTCTTCGTAGAGCGAGGAAGAAATGTCCTCGAACACGGCGATCGCTTCGTCGGCACGTTCGTGCTGCTCGATCAAATCCCGTCGCAAGCGTTGCAGCAGGCGGCCACGCTCCAGTTCCAGCTCGGACTTGACGCCTTCCAGTTGCTCCGCCGCCTGGAAACGTTGTCTCAGCATTTCCGTCGCTGATTCCAGCCGAGCAGATTCCTGCTGCAGGCGCTGGAACTGATCCAATGCGCCTTTCGATTGAAGCGTGCGCATGATCTCGCCACGCTGTTGATCGAGGCGGCTCATTTCGGATGTGCGCTGAGTGATGCGGGCTTCTGCCGTTGCTCTTTCCGATTCCAGGTATTGGCGCCGATTGGAGACCACAGACTCGTGGAAGCGGCGCAGCTCGTCAAAGCGGCGCTTAACGGCATCAGGGAAGACGACCCCTGCTTCTGCATACAGCCGGTCAAGGTCGGAAGCATTGGGCACACGCTCCTCGCTCATGGCGCGCTCGATACTGTCGAGCAACTCCCGATCAAGCGTGTTTTCGTTCGACAGTAGCCCGAGGCGCTGTGTCAGCAGGGAAGCTTCCTTCTCAAGCTCTCGGTATTCGGGAAGTACTTCAAAGCGGGCAATCGATTCCTGGAGTCTCTTGGAGTTGCGCTCTGCAAGCACAAGCTGCGTCCGCAGTTGTGCACTGGCAGGGATGACTTCGCCGAAGGCGCCTTCGGACGCAGCCTTTCGCAGTTCCTTGAGGGTCTTCTCCCGGTCCCTGACCTTCTGCCATTCCGCGGCCAGCCGCCAGTCGAGGCCGAGCAAATAACCTACTGCGAGTTGCTGATCCCAGACTTGTTGCAGGGACGATTGCATCTCGGGGCGCCGCAACCCACCGTTGCCTTCACGCCGCGCGAAGTAGCTGAACAGGCTGCGGAAGGTTGGCTGGTATCCGGCACCGCCATCAGCAGGCAGGTCGAACCACACATATCCGAGCACGGCACGCCAGTCGTTGGTCGACAAGCTGCTGGGGGCGCCCTTCGCATTGCCGGGCTGGATGGGCCACGAAGGATGGGCCCCTGCCAGAACGGTCGTTCTGCCCTGGGTTTGGCCACGCCGCTCGGCCACGACTCTGCTTGGCCCAAGGTCGAATTCCATGCCAAAGGTTTCGCTCTCCAGAGCAGGCTTCCGGAAGATCGAGTCGGTTCCGGCATTGCTGCCCAGCAGGTAATGGACGACCTGGATGAAGCTGGACTTGCCTGCCCGGTTGCGGGTTTGCAGATCGGTGGATGCCCGATGGCGTTCCGACACCAGCAGATTGAAGCCGGGCTTGAATTCCAGGGTCTTGAACGTGGCAAGAGTGCTGTACAGGCGATGGATCACGATGCGCGCTCCAGGCGGCCCTGCCGTAAATCGACGGCATCGAGCAATTTGAGAAGGTCCAGCGCCAGCACGAACCAGTCGAAGGGCACGTCACACATGTCCAGGCCAAGTTTGCGGATACGGCTTTCCTGAAACTCCTGCCATACGCGGGAAATGGTCTTGGGCTCGTCGAGCAGGCGCAGTACCTCGCCGCCCAGGTAAACCAGGGAATTTTCGGGGGGAAGTTTCTTGGTCGGCAGGATCATGCTGCACTCTCTTCAGGGTTCTCGAAGATGTCGCATTCCTCGAACAGGTAGGCCAGTACGGCCAGACTAGCCACATCCGCCTTTACATCCGCGCCGCACGGCCCGACTGCGAACTGGCGCAGGCGGTCGAAGATCTCAACCGGGTCGATGTGCTGATCCGCCAAGCGCCGGTATTCGGTATTGAAGGCAGCCGCTATCCGCATGCCCAGCTCCTTGTTCAAGGCACGGGCCAGGTACTGCCGCACCAGAGTGGACTTGGTCATGCCGGCCTTGAGCAGGATTTCCACATCCGTGCCCAGAGCGTTGTAGCTCAGCTTGTTCGCCGGCACCGGACGCGGCGCCTCGTCTCTGGCCGGCTCTTCCCGGCCCAGGTACTGCAGCAAAGGCTGGAGGTCGGAAAAGCCGAGAGACATCATCGACTGCTGTGTGATCGGTGGTCCGAACAGCGCGATGAGATCTCCGGTCGGGAGGTTCATGACCAGCTTGCGCAGTTCTTCGTAGCCAAACAACTCAATCACCAAATTCGGTTGTTCTTTTTGAAGTCGCTCAATCTCCTTGATGAGCCAAGTCGGGACTGCTCCTTTCGGCGCATTGTGGGCGAATACCCACACATCGAAGAACTCCTCGGCGTATGGCATGGCACCTGCGAAGTCTTCGTGTAACTTCGCCAGTGTTTCCGACTGGCGAAGTTCAGTGGGTGCGTAACACTGGAAGAAACGGCGCTGCGAGCGCAGATACCCATCGCATTTCTCATCGCCCAACTTGCCCCAAGGGCGCGTCTGAACGAAGTCACCGGGGTAAGCCATGTTCATCGCCTGCCCCAGTAGTTGCTGGAACGCATCACCCCGAGCGTTCAGGAACTCCACCTCGAAACACTTCCCAAACCAAGCTTGTGCAAGCGCGTCCATGTCAGAACAGATTTCCCGTCTGCTGTGTAGCGACCGCATCCCGCCGTTCGCCAGCCAGCCGCTGAATCTCCGGCCAGCTCTGCACCAGTGCGTTGTAGGCCAGGGCGTCGGAGGCGCGCTTGCGGCGCTCGCTCAAGGAATAGAGGCGATAAGCGAGTTCGCGGGCGACTTCGGCTTTTGTGCCGAGCTTGGCGACGAGGGTCGCGGCGGCCGGCTCGCCGCCTTGATTGAGGACGCCGACGAGATGGTGGACGGTTTCCCAGGCCGTCAGGCGCGAGTCGGTCGCCGGATCCCAATCGGCGGGCAGTTCTTCGGGGCGCAACAGGCGCACCTTGCCGGCCTTGGATTGGACGATACCGGCCTCAACCAGGCCATTCATGCCGGTGTTCTTGGCTTGGGCGAGTACGTTGGCAACCCCGAATTCGCCATCGTTGAAGCCGAACTGGTCGAACCAGGCCAAGGCCCAGCGGCTGTCGGCGTCGAAGTCGCCTTCCTGATCGGCCAGGCTTTCATCGAGGATCTGGTTGATGAGGGCCAGGGCCTCGCGCACGGTCAGCGCCTTGCCCTCGGCATCGAGCACGCGGGCGTAGCGGGTATAGACCGCCATGCCGGGGCCGATGGCGGCCTGGGCCAGGTCCACGGGAGCGATATTGCCGTGTTGCAGGTGCGCGAGCGCCAACGGTAGTTCGGCCTTGAGCGCGGCGATGAATTCACGGCGCGTGGCGGTAGGTGCATCGGTAGGTTGAGGGCGGCAGACGAGGATGATGCTGGAAGCCAGGGCGTTGGTACCGGCGCCGATCATGCGGTTGCCCAGTTCGGTGCGCATCGGCCACGTGCCGCTGATCGCGAACCCTGCGCGGATTACCGCGGCCAAAAAAGTCTCCCAGCCGGTGCTGGCAGAACCATCTGCCCCTTCGTTCTCGGATTGTTTGAACGCGTAGTAGATCGTGACCGGAAACGCCGGATGCGCCTGCTCCGCCAACCTGTGCATGGCTTGCGTCATGCCGTCGAGGAAGAAGAATTCGGCCTTTTCCTTGCTGCCATGACGGTAGGGCGTGGCGACGAGTTCCTCGGCCTTGGGCACTGCTAAGGTAGAAAACAATCCCGGAAACACCAAGCGTAGCGAACGACGCAGCCAGACATAGAAGAAATCGGACAGATCGGCATAGCCGATGTTGTCGTAGTACGGGGGGTCGGTGGAGACGACCGAATCCTTGCTTAGCGCCTGTGACTGTGCATCTGCTTGAACGACATTCCCGGGTGGCAACGCGGGCAACTGGTCCAGGACACGCATCATGTTCCTTAGCGATACGAGGGGATCGCCAGCCATGTCGCCAAACACGTTTGCTTCGGAGTAATCCCAAACCATTGGTAGTGCTTGCCGTCCAAAGGTGGCAATGGACTGGTCCATGGTCGTCTTCCATCGGCAAAGTGATGACTGCGCATCGGAAAGCTTGCTGATAGCCATTCCTAGATACACCGCCACCGCATCCGCATACGCCACCGCCCCATCGCCGCCATCGGCCAAACCGCGCTCATCGTCGGGCAGGCCGGCGGCCTGGGCGTCGCGGTCGATGCGTTCGCGTGCTTCCTGCACCAGATCGGAGAAGGTGGTCAGCGCGACCAGTTGGCGGGGGGTGAAGAGGTCACCGTAGGTCTTCAGGCCGTACAGCGGTGGCGAAAACCAGCGCGGGTTCTCCGGCATGGCAACGTCCGGCTTCCATTCCGGCTCGGCCTGCCGGGCAATAGCTTCCATCTCCGGCGTCGGCGGCAGATAAACCCGCCCGCGGTCGCCTTCGGCAACGATGGCCATCATCCGCGCGCTCATGCGGCCGGCATTGGCCTCGGCGTAGATGAATTCGCTAGTGATCGGCGCCCCCGACATCAGGCAGCGGAAATTTGCTCCCCGTGACAGCTTGGTGCCGTTCTTGGCACTCTCCATATCCCGCGGCTTGCCGACCCTGACCGCAAAGCGGTAGCCGTCGTCCTCGATCACCGGCTCCAGATATGTCTCCTTGCCTGCCTTGGTGGAGAGCATGAAGGTGGAGGCCAGCGGCACGTCCACCTGGGCGAAGGCCGGGTTGGGACTCTTGACGGTGCGTGCCCACAGCCAGGCGATGACGGTGAGTTCGCGGCCGACGTAGGGCTTGAGGTCCGGGCGCTCGGCGGCCATGGCCTCGGTGACGGCGATCTTGGGGTAGAGGTGGCCGATTCGCTTTGCGGCCTCATCGCGCATCCACTGGCCGTAGTAGCGCACGTCTTCTGCCAGGCCGGTGGCGCCGCGCCAGGAGCCGCCACTCGCAGCATCGGCTCGCGAGGCGGGGTTTACCGGCGGCCGGCCGGCGAACTTCGGCGGAATTTCGATCATGGCTTTGTTGATCAGTACCGCCACCGGGTTGAGATCCGATGCGTGGCTTTCCAGCCCCAGGCGCTGCGCTTCCAGCGGCAGCGCGCCGCCACCGGCAAAGGGGTCGTGGAAGCCCGGCAGCTTGTCCGGATCGAAAAGTTCGGCCGCGCGCGGGTGGCCGGCGTTCTCGGCGCATGTGCGCCGCCAGCTCGCAAGGATTTCGCGGCGGGCGGCGTCGAGCACGGCTTCCTTGGTGGTGTTTTCCCATTGCACCAGTTGCTCGATCAGCGCAAACAGGCGTTGGCGCTCGGCCTCCTGCGTTTCCTCGGTGGGAAACAATTCGGGGTGCTCCGAGGGGTCATCCACCATCTGCGCGAAAATTACCGCCCGCGCTGCGGCCAGAGGCCGCCGTGCCCACCACAGGTGCAGCGTGCTCGGGTGGCCGTGGCGGATGGATTTTTCGCGTGCGCTGGCCTTGTTGATGGCTTCGAGCGGGAGGGCAACTTCGATGAGTTTCTTCTTAATAACAATCATGGTTCGAGGATCGCCTTCGAGAGCGAGTGAAATTGCTTGAGGCGTCCATTGGCATCAGGTTTCAGGTAGTCGTTGCGAAGCCAAGCCACGATGTCGGGATCCGGTTGTTCTCCCAGCGTGTCGATCAAATCGCGCGCGTGTTTATGCCGACGTTCAGTCAGGCTTGGGCAATCGAGGCCCAGGTAGCCAATCAGGTAGGTGGCTCGGGCCGGATCCGGCCCTGCTGGCGCAACGCCGCCATCCAGTAGGTACTGGACCATTCCAACGGTCGCGGCATCATGGGGGGCGGAGAAGCGCGCGGAATCCCAAGCATGGTGGCGGTTCTTGCCCGAATTGTCCTTGTAGTGCCCGCAGTGCTCTACTGCCCCGCCATTGCAGGACATCGCCAGATTGCCGTAGTCGTAAGTGCGCGCCGGGTTACGGCTGCGCGGTTCCAAATGTTCGACGTGGCCGTCGTTGTCGGCCACTTCAAGCTCGCAGTAGCAACACAACCCGTGCTGTTCTTGGCGCAGGCTGCGGTCCACTTCGCCATGACATGGGTTCTGCATGAACGCGTACCAGTCTTGATTCGCCGGCTGACCGGCCAGGCACGCGGGCGGCGCGTTGCGGGTGATTGTTCTCATTGCTTGGCGAGCACCTTCAATTGGGCGATGCGGATATCGGCGCGCCGCAAGTCCGGATCGCTCCTACCCAGATCGGCCTCCAGCTCTGCGCGCAGCGTTTTGGCCCGTGTGGTGTCGTGTTCGCGCGACTCGATCAGCGCCAGGTAGCTGCGCAGTTTTTCCACCGTATCGATCGACGGCGGCCGCACATGCGCACCGAACACTTCGGCGAGGACCCGGGAGCTTTCCGCGCCGTAGGTGCCGACATCGTCCGGAATGGTCTCGAAGCGATGGTCCGAGCCCAGCAAATGGATGTGTTCGCGCCGGACTGTCGTGAGCACCGCGGGGCTATGCGTAGCCAGAATCAACTGGGTGTTGGGGAATGCAGCGCGAAGGCTGGGAATGACCGTCTGTTGCCAGCGAGGATGGAGATGCAGTTCCAATTCATCGACGATCAGAATGCCTGGCGCCTCCAGCGGGTTGGGCCAAGTTGGATGCGCTTGCGCCAGGCGGCGTGCATAGTCCAGTACTAGGGCCAGAAGGTTGCGATAGCCATCGCTGAGCTGGGCCAATTCGAGATCGCGCGCAGCGCCGGCACGATCTCGGACGCGGACCTTCAGTCGCGGCGGGTTTCCGTCAAAGAAGATCTTTTCCACGCCTTCGACCGCTTGGGCAAGCGCCTGCCGAACGGCACGCAAGTCGGGAAACGCGAAGTCCGGTCCAGCCCGTTCCCTGGATACCCGCTCACGGAGTTCGGCGTTCTCGCGCAGATAAAACCATTGGCACATGGTGCGGAAGTCCGCCCCGGCATCCATCGCTTGAGCAAATGCCTCCTCACGGGAAAGCTCCAGGGAAAACACATCGCCCATGTCGGGCATGCCCCCAATGCGACGTGATGCGCGGTAATAGGCCACCACAGGCAACGGGATCAAAGCCTCCGGTGTGCTGCTGCGGATTTCCTGCCACACGGCACCAAAGTAGCGATGGACAGACGACAGCCTCTCGGATGAGCTGGTGTCGTAGCTGAAACCCGCCGGTGGGCGGTAGCGGATGTGTTCGGTCCACTCCAGGAATGCAGGCTCGCCCCCTGGGGTGGTGGCGGGGAAGCCCTCTACGGGATAAAAGCTGGAGGCACTGGCGCGAAACTGCACGAACTCCTTACGATGAATAAGTGCATCGGCCCTGCCGTCTTCCACCAGAATGTCCGTGGCCTGGAGGGCCGCCTTCTGCTGCACGCGCTGGCGCTTGCCCCCGCCACCATTGGCGGCGACGATTTCGTAGAGCGCAATAGCCACCGCATCGAGAATGCTGGTCTTGCCGGCACCGTTGGCGCCGACGATGACGTTGACCTCAGAGTGGAAGTTCAGCGCGAGCGATTCGAAGCAGCGGAAATTGGTGATTTCAATCTTGTTCAGCTTCATATGTGTCCCGTCCCAAAGTGCAGTCTGGCGCTAGGCTGTGCCTGTTTCATGAGGGGCTCCCTGCCTTGGAAAGCAAATCGGCGAAATCGTAGTTGACACTGACCGCATTGAAATCCGGTTCACGCCGGAATGGCTGGCGGACGTAGTGGACGCGGTGCCCACCGTTATCCAGGAATTCGACGATGGCCAGAATGAAGTCCTCGGGTTTGTTCAGGCTGTACAGAATTTCGTTGCGGGTCACCGTAAGCGTGTCGGCGCCGCTGACACGCCCTTTGACCTCAATGAAGCGAAGGCGCCCGGTGCCGGGAATACGGCTCTCGATGTCATAACCCAGCTTTTCGTGTTCACGGTCGGTGGGGTCGAAGCCGAGCTGGCGTTCAACTTCCATGACGATGGTACGGGCGCGGGCTGCAGCGGCCTGGCGGTCCGTGAAGCTGGAAGCAAAGGCCGGCGTCTGCCCACCGAGTGCCCGCAACAAGCCTGCCGGCACCACCAGCACACCGCCAAGAACGACTGGCGGCAGCGGCGAAATCTGGCGCTCCAGCTTTAGCTCCTCCAAGCGCTTGTGCAATCGGGCCTGAAGATTGTCGGCGCGCTTGCGCGCTTCGGCGGAGTTGAGACGGGCGTTGGTCTTGCCCGCCCGTTCCTGTGCTTTGAGATCCTCGGCGCGGTGATCCCAGTAAACGATTTCCTTGGTGAGCCTTTCCTTGACTGCCGCTTCGGTCTTATCGATCAATGCGACGGCATGGGCACGCACTTCCTGCAGATGTTCTGGAACCACCGACGCGATGGCGTGGGACTGCGCACGTTTCTCGATTTCGGGCCCTATCCAGGTGCATTCGGGACGTGACAGGATTGCGTCCACGCCAGGCTCGCCATCGCGCAGTGGACGGTAGTCGAGATAGGGCGCGTAGTGCAGGTGTCGGGTCTGGCCGTTGGCATCGACGGCCACATACAGCATCCGCTTGGAATTGATGCGACGTTCGCCGTTACGCTGAAGACCGGCGTCCTGGATGGCGTGCTCCAGATAGAACATCACGTGCGGGGCGGTGCCTTCGTCACGGTCGTCAATCAGCACGGTGCCACGCCGCAGCAGATCGCGATTGCGTTCCAGGGTAAGGTCGAGCGTGGCATCAAGCAGCGGATGACCTGGGCAGACAAATGCCGCGGGTGCTTGGCCAGGAACGTGGATCAGTGATTTCTCGAAGGCGATGCGCTCGTAGCGTGGGGTGATCGCTTCTCGAACGCCGATCAGGCGGTCTCGATACCGCACCGGGCCCGGGACATGGGTGACCTCGTAACGCCGTGCTTCGCGCTGCCGGACGCTGCCGCCCAAGTGCTGGAAGGCTTCGAGAAAGAAGGATTCGATGTAGTGCGGTTGCAGACGACGGGCATCAGCGCGTTCCATATCCTCGCGGATGCGAGCAACGCGGCTTGCGTCCATAGCGTCGTGGGCCAAGGCGCGCTCTTCCAGCAGATCCTGCAATTGGCGCTGATCGAAGGCGTGTTCGACAGCTTTGGTCAGGCGCAGGCGAACGTCTTCGCGCTCGCCGTAGCGAATGGCCTCGATCAGCAGTTCACGCAAAGGGCGGCCTTCGAATTGAAGCTTGCCGAGTACATCGAAAACCTGGCCGCCCAGAGCATTACGTGCTTGTTCGAGCTTTTCCAGCAGGCGCAAGTAGACGTCACCCTCGCGCGTTTCCTGTGCGACCAGGTTCCAAAGGTGGCAGACCTCCGTCTGGCCGATCCGGTGGATACGACCGAATCGCTGTTCGAGCCGATTTGGATTCCACGGCAGGTCGTAGTTGACCATCAGGTGGGCGCGCTGCAGGTTGATGCCCTCGCCAGCCGCGTCGGTGGCCAACAGCACCTTGACATCGGGGTCGTTGCGGAAGGACTCCTGGGCTTTCAGGCGTTCTTCGCGGCCGACGCCTCCGTGGATCTGCACGACGGCGTCCGGTCGGCCCAACAAGGTGCCGATCTGGCGTTCAAGGTAGTTCAGGGTGTCGCGCTGCTCGGTGAAGATGACCAGTTTCTGGTGTGGTGACGAAACGGGCTTGGCAATAGCACCCGACCCATAGGGGGCCTCCGGTTCGGCCACGCGGTTGCCCAGTCCGGCTGTCGTGAAGATTTCGCCCAGCAGGCTGCGCAGTTCCCTCCATTTGGCATCATCGCCACTGCGACGCACGGCCTGCGCCAAGCCTTCGAGCTGGCGCAAGGTGCCGATTTCGGCTTTCAGTTCTTCGACCGAACGGGCTGCTGTAGCTTGGTCGAGCACTTCGGCTTCCGCGGCCTCGACTTCGTTCTCGGGCGCATCCTCTAGATCTTCCAGGTCATCGGCGCTGAAGACCGGCCCGGCGGAAAGAGATGCAGATCCACCGCGTGCCAACAATTCCAGTTCGCGCAAGCGGCTTTCCAGCCGCTCACGACGGCGGCGTAGAGATTGATAGATCGCTTCCGGCGACGATGCCAGGCGGCGCTGGAGGATAGTCAAGGCAAAGCCGACGGTGCCCGCGCGCTTGTCGTTCTGCAACGCTTCGGCACGGTTGAATTCCTCGCGGACGTAGTCGGTGACTGCCTTATACAAGGCAGCTTCGTCTGGCGAGAGCCGGTAGGGCACGCTGTAGGCGATGCGCTCGGGAAACAACGGTGTGCCGTCGAATTTGAGCAAATTCTCCTTGATCATGCGCCGCATCAGGTCGGAGACATCGGCTGCATGCACGCCATCGCGGAAGCGACCTTCAAAACGGTCGCCGTCCAGCAAGGCCATGAAGAGCTGGAAGTCTTCCTCCTTGCCGTTGTGCGGCGTGGCCGTCATCAGCAGGAAGTGGCGCGTCAGGGTCGAGAGCAGTTGGCCCAGCTTGTAGCGTTTGGTGTACTTGATTTCGCTGCCGAAGAAGGTGGCAGACATCTTGTGGGCCTCGTCGCAAACAATGAGGTCCCAACTGGCATCGGTGGCTTTAAGCTTTTCCTGAACGTCTTCGTTGCGTGAGAGCTTGTCCAGCCGTGCGATGACAAACGGGTTCTCCAGGAACCAGTTGCCGGTACGCGAGGCTTCGAGCTTATCGTTGGTCAGAATCTCGAACGGCAGGTGAAAACGTTTGTACAACTCGTCCTGCCACTGCTCGGCCAAGCTTCCAGGACAGACGATCAGGACCCTTTGCAGGTCGCCGCGCGCGATGAGCTCCTTCATCAGCAGGCCGGCCATGATGGTCTTGCCGGCCCCGGGATCGTCTGCCAACAGGAAGCGAAGTGGCTGTCGCGGCAGCATGGATTCGTAGACGGCGGTGATCTGATGTGGCAGCGGTTCGACCAGCGAGGTATGCACCGCCAGCACCGGATCGAACAGGTGGGCCAAACGAATGCGTTGGGCTTCCGAAACCAGCCGGAACAAGGCGCCGTCACCATCGAAGCTCCAGGGGCGACCCAGTTCAACGATTTCGAGACGCGATTCATCGTGCCTGTACAGAAGTTCGTTCGAGACCTTTCCAGTGGCGGTCTTGTAGGTCAATTCAATGGCATCAGATCCATGCCATTGCACGTTGATGACCGTAACGGCTGTATCGGGCAGGATGCCCCGCAGCACGGCGTTGGGAAGTATTGCTTCAAGGCGCATCATGGCTTGCTTGAGCCCCGCTATCGCATTTCATACCAAGCCCCACGCCCGCTTCCATTCCGGCTAAGGTGTCCCTGTTCCACCAGTACACGAAAATGCTGCTTGAGTGTGTTGCGGCTGCCGCCGGTCAGGCGAATCGCTTCACCCATTGTGATACGGCCATGCTCCCGCGCGAACTCGACGATTTGCAGCGACAGTTCGGGTAGGGCGGCGAGCACCAATTTCTCGCGCTCGACCTTGCGGTTGAGTCGACGTACTTGCTCTGCTAATGCGCGCAAAAAGAAGATCAGCCAAGGCTGCCAGTCCGGTGTTTCGGTCCGGATGGTGCCCTGGGTCTGCCGCAATGCGAGGTAGTAGGCTTCCTTGCTCTGCTCGATCACGCTTTCGAGTGAGCTGTAAGGCACGTAGGCATAGCCGGTTTGCAGCAGCAGCAAGGTGGTCAGCACGCGGCTCAGGCGGCCGTTGCCGTCCTGGAAAGGGTGTATCTCCAGGAACACCACGACCCAGAGGCCGATGAGCAACAGCGGATGAAGCCTGCCGTTGGTTCGCTCCTCGTTGAACCAGGTCACCAGTTCGGTCATCAGACGCGGCGTGTCGAAGGGTGTCGCCGTCTCGAACACCACGCCGAGTTCCTTGCCGCCTTCGTCGAATGCGACCACGCTGTTGGACGAGGTCTTGTAGTTGCCTCGGTGCCAGGCATCTTTCTCGCTGTAGGCCAGCAGATCGCGGTGCAGTTGCTTGATGTGATTCTCGGTCAGGGTGATGTCCTGCCAGGAGGAGAACACCAGCTCCATGACTTCCGCGTAGCCAGCAACCTCCTGTTCGTCGCGCGTCGTAAACGACTTGATCTGCAGGTTGGAGAGCAGGCGCTCGACCTCGCGGTCCGACAGCTTGCTGCCCTCGATGCGGGTGGACGAGCCGATGCTCTCGATGGTAGCCACGCGCCGCAGCGCCGAGAGCCGATCTGGCGCCAGAGTGCCGAGCGCACGCCAAGCGCCCTTGAACTCATCGATGCCAGCGATGAGACTCAGGACTTCGGGGGTGATCTGGACGGTGTTGGACTGAATCATGGCGCCCAATACTACATCCATTTACGCCCATTTTGGTGAAAAAGCGATTTTGCATAAATTCTCGGTTTCCAGCACTTGCAGGACAGGGGATGCCGCGAGCGATGATGCTCATTTTTCAACCCATTTACACCCATTTTCGGCTACCGGGTGGGGCTCTTGCCACTTTTCCGGAAGCGAACCCGGCGAGGCGGTTACGGACGGTTCAAAGCGGTTCGCGATAGCCGCTGCCCGGCGCCAGCCGTTTCCATTCCCTGTCCATCAGCCAGCGCAGGAATTCGGCTTCGCGCGACACACCCCGCACTTTGGCCCGGTGTTGCTGCATCAAGGCCTGCAACTGGGCGAAGGACACACGATGTCGCCGGGGTCGCGCTCGATAAGCAGCATCAGCCGGAAGCGGTCCCGCGAGACCAGCCTGACTTGGTCGCCAAAACGGATCGTCATTGCAGCGTCTGCGGGGGTCGGCTCATACGCTGCGCCTCGGCGTCGATGGCCTGATCCACCTGGGCAGCCCGCCGCGTCCGTACCAGGGCCCGCCCGAGGCCTGCCGCCAGCAGGTGCGCCACCGCCGCCGGCACGAACAGCACCATACCGCTGGCCCCGTAGAGAATGGCCGTCGCAAGGAATGCCGCCGACAGCACTACGAAGTCCCCAACCCGGAGCAGCGGCAGCGCATCGGTGCGTGTGCGTGCGTAGTTGACACCATCGATCGCGGTCCAGTTGGCCAGGCCCAGTACCTGAGGCACTAGGTGCGCGGTGGCGATCAGGCTGACCTCATGCCCGCGCCGCGCCGGCATGGTCCGGGTGTTGATGGTGAACTTGCGCTCGGCACTGCCGTGCGGCTTGATCCACAGCTCGTAGCGGTCGGTCGGCCCGAACGGACGGTGGCCGTAGTAGAGATGGACGTTGGTGTAGCGGCGCAGATCGACGATGCGCCCGTGGACGACTTGGAGCGTGGGCATGACAGTTCTCCCATTGAAGAGCTGTCAGCGTCGCGCACCCATCGTCGGCTTCAACCCTATTGCTAGGGTCACTGTCGCACGCTCGTTATCCAGTAACACCAGGCAGCGACTGGCGTGGCAACGGGCTGTCAGTGCAAACAAGTGCAGGCCCGCCCGGGCGCCATCTGCGCTTCTCATTCGCTTTGGAATGACATCGCCGTGGAGCGCCGTCGTCGCGCCGCTCGCCGGCTCGGAACCAGAGGTAGAACGATGCCACGTCAACGCCACGGCACCCGGGGGCTTTCGGCTCGCGGCACACTAATCGGCAGTTTTTCGGGATTGCAAGGGCGCGTTTCCGGCGCCACACTGAAATTGCATTAGCCCGGTCCTAGCTAGCGGCCCGGCGTGCATCGCGCACGACAAATGCGAGCCCTGGAGTGGTGATTCACCGTGGCGTGGGCGTTTCCACCGGCGCCTGGAGTTCCGGACGCTCTGCGTCCCTGTAGTTGATCGATAGCGGCGCGGCCCATGGCTTGACCATGGGGCCCGTTCCTTCCTTCGCCCCCGAGGCGAGGAAGCGATGATGCGCCTTGGGCGTCGCCCGCGCCGAGCGGCGATGCCATGGACGGTGGCCCGACCACCGGTGCCTTGAGCACTTTGCTGCCGGCGCTCGCACTTCGCTGCGACCGCCTTGGCCCTTCCCTTCTCTCGCGCCTCTTCCAGGCCGCGAATGATGCTGGCTCCACGGAGTCGGCGTGTCGAGTTCCTTCCCTTCGCACTCACGCACTGACCCTGGTCAGCCGTGGGCGGCCGTACTTCGGTACGGCGCCATGGCCCGCGTGAACGGCGTTGCGCGTCCGTCGCGCAACGGGCGTTGCCAGTCAAGCCGGCGATGGGGAACGAGTTCGCGGTGCCGCTCGGGCACCGTTCCGGAGGTCACGCCTCCGGGGTTGCCTCGGGTTCCTCGAGAACCTGGTTCGCTACGGCGAACGCCACATTGCGAAAGACGCGTGCTGGCTGGCGATCACTTTTACGCACCTCCGTGCTGCCATCGCTCAGGCGAGGCGGCAAACCTCGGCCTGGCATCGGCGCCCGGAACCCGCCGCTGCATGAACACCCAGGTTTCACCGAATCGACGAACGGAAAAAGGAAAGATGCCTTGGACAAGCAAAACAACGGACGCAACGACCGCTCCACCCCCGTACACGGCAAGCGCCGTGGGCTGTCGCGCACCTACGACCAGCCAGCATTGGAGAATATTCCCTTGAACCCCAGGCGCAGTGCCTACGTACTGCAGTTGATCCTGCAGCAGCACAACTGGCAGCACAGCAGCAAGCCCAAGGGGGTGAGCAACAAGACGATGGCGGAGCGCACGCGCTTCTGCTTCTGGCTGTTCGATTTCCTGCGCAGCCACCCCAAGCACTTCAAGCTGGACCCGCGCTCGTTCAGCGGGCGGCATGTGGAAGTCGTTACCCGCTACTGGCAGGAGGAAGCGCGCGCCGGCCGGATGAGCCCGGCAACCATCCAGACCTACTTCAGCTTCCTGAAAACCTTCGCCGGCTGGATCGGCAAGCCGAAGCTGCTGAAGCCGATCCAGTGCTACTTCGATGATCCGAAGCTGTACCGACGCAGCCTGGCGACCAGCGTGGACAAGTCCTGGCGGGCCAAAGGTATCGACGCGGCGGTCGTCATCCAGGAAGTCGAGGCCTACGACGTCCATGCCGCTGCCTCCTTGAAACTGATGCAGGCCTTCCAGCTGCGCTTCGAGGAGAGTGTAATGTTCCGTCCCCATACCGACGTGATCACGGCCGCGCAGGCAGGGAAGCCGGATGGCGGCGTGGCCTTCTACTTGAACACCCATCGAGGCACCAAGGGCGGACGTGATCGGCTGTTTCCCATCAATACCGCACAATGTCTGGCAGCGATCGACTATGCGCGCCGGGTCACCGTCGGCCTCGATGAAAGCGTCAGCGATCCGCGCCTGACGCTGCAGCAGGCCATGCGCCGGCTGCGCTACGTCATGGAGCGCTTCGGCATCACCCGCGCCGGCCTCCGGAGTTCGACAGTTCAGGCCGAAAAACGGGGTTTTTAAGAAACTCGCCCCAGC
>JARFTX010000103.1 GCA_029289265.1 Gammaproteobacteria bacterium | reverse complement strand
CGGCCGTGGCCAGCGCGAGCTGATCATCGGCGACCGCCAGACCGGCAAGACCGCCGTCGCCGTCGACGCGATCATCAACCAGAAAGGCCAGAACATGTTCTGCGTCTATGTGGCGATTGGTCAGAAGGCGTCGACGATCAACAACGTCGTGCGCAAGCTCGAGGAGCACGGCGCGATGGAGTACACCATCGTCGTCGCCGCCTCGGCTTCCGACTCCGCTGCGATGCAGTACCTGGCGGCCTACGCCGGCTGCACCATGGGCGAGTACTTCCGCGATCGCGGCCAGGACGCGCTCATCGTCTATGACGATCTGACCAAGCAGGCCTGGGCCTACCGCCAGATCTCGCTGCTGCTGCGCCGCCCGCCCGGCCGCGAAGCCTACCCCGGCGACGTCTTCTACCTGCACTCCCGCCTGCTCGAGCGTGCCGCGCGTGTGAACCCCGACTACGTCGAGAAGTTCACCAACGGCGAAGTCAAGGGCAAGACCGGTTCGCTCACCGCCCTTCCGGTGATCGAGACCCAGGCCGGCGACGTCTCGGCCTTCGTGCCGACCAACGTGATCTCGATCACCGACGGCCAGATCTTCCTCGAGACCGACCTGTTCAATGCCGGTATCCGTCCCGCGATCAACGCCGGCATCTCGGTGTCGCGCGTCGGTGGCGCGGCCCAGACCAAGGCGGTGAAGAAGCTCTCCGGCGGCATCCGGACCGACTTGGCGCAGTACCGCGAACTCGCCGCCTTTGCCCAGTTCGCCTCCGACCTGGACGCTGCTACGCGCGCCCAGCTCGAGCGCGGCCGCCGCGTCACGGAACTGATGAAGCAGCCGCAGTATGCGCCGCTGTCGATTGCCGACTTGACGGTCACCCTGTTCGCGGTGAACAAGGGCTACTGCGACGACGTTCCGGTCGAGCGCCTGCTCGCCTTCGAACATGCTCTGCAGCAGCACGTCAAGAGCAGCCACGCCGGCCTGGTCGAGCGCATCCTCACCAAGCGCGAGCTCGACGCCGACGGCGAGAAAGAGCTGACCGCCGCCATCGAAGCGTTCAAGAAGAGCTGGTCCTGAGCGCGCTGACGGAGACGGAAAATGGCAAGCGGTAAGGAAATCCGAACCAAGATCAAGAGCGTGCAGAACACGCGCAAGATCACCAAGGCCATGGAGATGGTCGCCGCGTCCAAGATGCGCAAGGCGCAGGAGCGGATGCGCGCGGCCCGACCCTATGCGGACAAGATCCGCCGTCTCGCCGCCAATCTGTCGCACGCCAACGTGACGGACTACAAGCACCCCTTCCTCGCGGAGAAGACCGAGCGCAAGCGCATCGGCCTTATTCTCGTGACGACCGACAAGGGTTTGTGCGGCGGCCTGAACACCAACATCCAGCGGATCGCGCTTGGCGCGATCCGGGAGTGGGATACGGGCGGTGCAACCGACATCCGTGCTTGCTGCATCGGCAACAAGGGTCTCGGTTTCCTGCAGCGCCTGGGTGCCAAGGTGGTTTCGCACGTCACGCAGCTCGGTGATACGCCGCATCTGGAGAAGATGATCGGGCCGGTCAAGGTCATCCTCGACGCGTTCCAGAACGGCGAACTCGATGCGGTGTACATCGCCTACACGCGCTTCGTGAACACGATGCGCCAGGAGCCGGCGCTCGAACAGTTGCTGCCGCTCACCGGCGAGCACCTCGGCACGCCCGAGTCGTCGTGGGACTACCTCTACGAGCCGGATCCGCAGGTCGTCATCGACGAGATGCTGGTTCGCTACGTCGAGGCGCTGGTCTATCAGGCGGTCGCCGAGAACATGGCGTCCGAACAGAGTGCGCGCATGGTGGCGATGAAGGCCGCCTCCGACAATGCCAAGAACGTGATCGGCGAGTTGCAGCTGGTCTACAACAAGACCCGCCAGGCCGCGATTACCAAGGAGCTGTCGGAGATCGTGGGCGGCGCCGCCGCGGTGTAACGGATTATTGATTGAAGGAAACGACGATGAGTCAAGGAACGATCGTTCAGTGCATCGGTGCGGTGGTGGATATCCAGTTCCCGCGTGACGCGATGCCGAAAGTGTTTTACGCACTCAAGCTCGATGACGAAAGCAGCTCGTTCGCCGAGCCTGGGCTGACCTTCGAGGTCCAGCAGCAGGTCGGCGACGGCGTGGTGCGCACCATCGCGATGGGCTCCAGCGACGGCCTGCGCCGCGGCATGAAGGTCATCGACACCGGTGCGCCGATCTCGGTGCCGGTCGGCCACGGCACGCTCGGACGCATCATGGACGTGCTGGGCCGCCCGATCGACGAAGCCGGCCCGATCGAAAGCGACGAGAAGCGCGCGATCCACGCCAAGGCCCCGGCCTTCGATGAGCTCTCGCCCTCGGTCGAGCTGCTCGAGACCGGCATCAAGGTCATCGACCTGATCTGCCCGTTCGCCAAGGGCGGCAAGGTCGGCCTGTTCGGCGGCGCCGGCGTCGGCAAGACCGTGAACATGATGGAGCTCATCAACAACATCGCCAAGCAACACTCGGGCCTGTCGGTGTTCGCCGGCGTGGGCGAGCGTACCCGTGAAGGGAACGACTTCTACCACGAGATGAAGGACTCCAACGTGCTCGACAAGGTCGCGATGGTGTTCGGCCAGATGAACGAGCCGCCGGGCAACCGCCTGCGCGTCGCGCTGACCGGCCTGACAATGGCCGAGCGCTTCCGCGACGAGGGCCGCGACATCCTGTTCTTCGTCGACAACATCTACCGCTACACGCTCGCCGGTACCGAAGTCTCGGCGCTGCTGGGCCGTATGCCTTCCGCGGTGGGCTATCAGCCGACGCTTGCGGACGAGATGGGGCGGCTCCAGGAGCGGATCACCTCGACCAAGATCGGCTCGATCACCTCGATCCAGGCTGTGTATGTGCCCGCGGATGACTTGACCGATCCATCGCCGGCGACGACCTTCCAGCATCTGGACTCGACCGTCGTGCTGTCGCGTGACATCGCTGCGCTCGGGATCTACCCGGCGGTCGATCCGCTCGACTCCACCAGCCGGCAGCTCGATCCGCTGGTCGTTGGTGAAGACCACTACAATACGGCCCGTGCCGTGCAGCAGACGCTCCAGCGCTACAAGGAACTGCGCGACATCATCGCGATCCTCGGCATGGACGAGCTGTCGCCCGACGACAAGCTGGCGGTGGCCCGCGCCCGGAAGATCCAACGCTTCCTGTCGCAGCCCTTCCACGTCGCGGAAGTGTTCACCGGCTCGCCCGGCAAGTATGTCTCGCTCAAGGACACGATCGCCGGCTTCAAGATGATCGTGAGCGGCGAGTGCGACCACATGCCCGAGCAGGCCTTCTACATGGTCGGCAACATCGACGAGGCCATCGAGAAGGCGAAGAAGCTCTAAACGCCCGGCCATCCGCATGGGCCGTTTCGGCGGCCCGTGCCGAGCACGAGAGGAAAGCATATGGCAATGACGGTACATGTCGACGTCGTCAGCGCGGAAGAGCAGATCTTTTCCGGGTTGGCCGAGTTCGTCGTTCTGCCCGGTGAAGCCGGCGAGCTGGGCATCATGCCCGGCCACATGCCGCTGATGACCCGGATCAAGGCCGGCGCCGTGCGGCTCAAGCTACCCCTGCAGGAAGAGGAGGAGCTGGTGTTCGTTGCCGGGGGCATTCTCGAGGTTCAGCCCGGTCTCGTGACGGTGCTCGCCGACACTGCGATCCGCGGCGGCGACCTGGACGAGGCCAAGGCGCTCGAGGCGAAGAAGCTCGCGGAAGAAGCCCTTCAGAACCACAGCAGCAAGCTTGACTACGCCCAAGCTCAGGCCGAACTTGCCGAGGCAATAGCGCAACTCGCGGCGATCAACAAACTGCGCAAGCGCGGCCACTAGGGCCAGACGTTTGCTGACACAAGAATGCAGCCTCCGGGCTGCTTTTTTATCGCTGTCGGTTGGGGTCATGCAACCACGGCGGGGCAATCCGCCGGGAATGCGTCGGAATGGATCGGCACTTCAGCGTAGTCGAGGCGCGTGCTGGCTCCCAGGAGCCTGTCGGACTTGAGCGATCGTCACGAGCCGAGTGGGAAAGCGAGGACAGATTCGGCCGTTTTTGAGGCGCATAGTGGTTCTATGCAACGAAAAAACGGTCGGATATGGACCGCGTTCCCACTGGCGAAGTAGATCGGCCTCAAGTCCGACAGGCTCCTAGCGGCGATCTTTGACGCCAGCCTCGCCGATTCGCTCGCGGCGCTCCAGGCGCGAGGTGCGCTTGTCGAGGCGCGCCAGCCCATCGCGCAGTTCGCGCAACTCGTCGGTCAGCGTAAGCAGGGCGGGGGTGGGCACGAGCAGCGGCTCCTCCTCGGAGAAGTACTCGGCGAGGTTCGCCGCCATGCCTCGAGCCGCGCGGCGCTGGGCGGCGACGAGGGCTTCGGTTCCGAGCACGATGCGATGTGCCGCGATGTCGCCGACCAGCCGGGCGAGATCTTCCTCGGCATCCCATCGCAGGTTGCGAAACACAAAGCCGACGGCGTCGGCGAGTTCGGCATTGCCCTCGATCCGCACCGCGT
>JARFTX010000102.1 GCA_029289265.1 Gammaproteobacteria bacterium | reverse complement strand
CGAGTTGGCAATGAAGCACAGCTCGTGCGCCTGATGATGCATTGCGACGATCTGCGCGCGCGTCGGCACTCGCTCGCCGGAAAAGCGCACCTCGGGTCTGAGCGTGACGAGGGTCATGGCGAGCTTCCCGTCGGCGTTCCGGTCCATGACGCCCTCGGCCGCGTCGAGGTAGCGATCGACGCGAAACCCTTGCTTGGCGGCGACGAACAGGAACCACAGCAGATGGCAGCTCGCCAGGGAGGCGACGAACGCCTCCTCCGGGTCCACCGCGGCCGGGTCGGACATCGGCACGGGCACCACGTGGGGCGACGAGGAAGCCGCGACCTCGGCTCCGCCGTCGAAGCGCAGGACGTGTCGCCGGCTGTAGCGATTGTCGACGAAGGCCTGGTCGCCTCTCGTCCAAAGCACCTCAGCGGTGTGGCGGGACATGATTCGTGCTCCAGCAATTGGGCCGACGAACGCCGTCGATCCTCGGCGATAGCCACCCTTTGATCAGGAGATGCCCATGATAGATGAACTCGACTCCGCGGCACGGCTTCTGGCGCTGGTGCGTCGGGCGGTGCTCGCGCCCTCCAGCCACAACACCCAGCCGTGGATCTTCAGGATCTCGGAATCGGCCGTCGACGTGTACGCCGACCGGACCCGCGCCCTGCCGGCGAACGACCCGCAGGACCGGGAGCTGACGATCAGCTGCGGCTGCGCGCTGATGAATCTGCGGGTGGCGGCGGCGGGCGACGGGCTTGGCCTGCAGGTTCGGGGCTTTCCGGACCCCGGTCAGCCCGACTGGCTTGCCCGCGCGGCGCTCGCCCCGGAGTCCGGCGCGCCGCCCGTCGAGGCTCGGCTTGCGCCGTCGATCGAGCGGCGTCGCACGTATCGGAAGCGCTTCGATGCCCGGGCCGTGGATTCTGTGATCCTCGATCGGCTGGTCGAAGCGGCGAGCGCGGAAGGCGCCTGGTTGCGCCCGCTCCTCACCGACGAGGCGAGGCACCAGGCCGGCGCCCTGGTCGCCGAGGGCGATGCACTGCAATGGGCCGACCCGGTCTGGCGGCGCGAGCTTGCCGCGTGGATGCACCCCCGGCGCCGCGGCGACGGCCTGAGCGTTCCGGCGCTGGCGCTTCCGGTGGCGCAGCTCGTCGTCCGCAGCTTCGACATGGGCGGCGGCGTGGGGGCGAAGGACCGCGAGCTGGCCGAGCATTCTCCGGTGCTTGCCGTACTCGGCACCGAGGGCGATGGACCCGGCGACTGGCTCGCGGCCGGGCAGGCGCTTCAGGGCGTGCTGCTCACCGCATGCCTGCACGGGCTGCAGGCTTCGTACCTCAACCAGCCGATACAGGTCGCGACGCTTCGGCCCAGGCTGGCCGAGCTCGTCGGCGGCGGATGCCCGCAGATCCTGCTGCGCCTGGGGTATCCGGTCGAGGAGATCGCGGCTTCACCCCGTCGTGACGTCGCGGCGGTGGTCGAGCACGACCCGCTCCGGCAATCGAGTCCCACCGCCGAATGACGCTGAATGCGCTGGCCATCGCCTTGGCGGCGCCGACGCTCGCCGTTGCGGGATTCGTGACCTACGGTGCCCTGCGCTGGCGGGCGGGCACGCGGTCGCTGCGCGCCCGGCTGGAGGCGGCCCGCCAGCCGATGACGCGCCGAGTGGTCGATTTCGCCGATATTGCGGACTTGCCGGTGCCGGTGCAGCGTTTCTTCCGTGCGGTGCTCGTGGACGGCCAGCCGATGGTGACCGGGGTGCGGCTGCGGCATCGCGGCCATTTCAACGTGGGCGTGGGCAAGGACCGCTGGCGGCCCTTCAGCTCCGATCAGCAGGTCGTCACGCGACGCCCGGGTTTCGATTGGGACGGGCGAGTCTCGCTCGGCCCCGGCCTCGCCGTCCGGGTGCACGACGCCTACGTCGCCGGCGAGGGAGTCCTTCACGCCGCCCTGCTCGGCGCGATCACCGTGGCGAACGAGCCGCCCACGCCGGAGCTCGCCGAGGGCGAGCTGATGCGCTTTCTCGCCGAGGCGGCGTGGTATCCGACCGTGCTCCTCCCGAGCCAGGGCGTGCGCTGGGAGGCAATCGACGCCGACTCGGCGCGCGCCACCCTGGTCGACGGGGCGGTGCGGGTGACGCTGCTCTTCCGTTTCGATGCGGCGGGCCTGATCGAAACCGTGCAGGCCGAGGCGCGGGGCCGCAGGGTGGGCGAGCGGATCGTCCCGACGCCGTGGCTCGGGCGGTTCTGGAACTACGCGCAGCGCGACGGCATGCGCGTGCCGCTCGAAGGGGAAGTGGCGTGGGTATTGCCCGAGGGCGCGCGGCCGTACTGGCGGGGGCGGATTGACGGCATCGAGTACGAATTCGCCCAATAGCCGGGACGCGTTAGAATGGGCGGAGCTGCTGAAGGAGGTGGAATGGTGGCGACTCATTTCGAGGAGTTGGAAGCTGAAGCCCTGAAGCTCGGGGTGGCCGAGCGAGCACGACTGGCAGAACACCTGATCGCAAGCCTCGACGAAGATTCCGAAATCGATGAGGCTTGGGCGGTTGAGATCGAGCGACGCATCGAGTCGTTGGACAAGGACTCAGTCGACCTCGTGCCGGCCGCCGAAGCGGTAGCTCGAACTCGGGCAGCCTTGAGGTGAAGGTTCTGATTCTTCCCGAGGCGGCCGCAGAACTTCACGAGGCCGCCTCGTTCTATGCGCAGCATGGCAACAAGGAGCTTGGGCTCACGTTCGTCGCCGAGTTCGAGCGCTCGATCCATCTGCTCGCCGAGCGTCCGGAACTCGGTGCCGCTTGGCGCGGGGCGGCTCGTCGCCTTTCCCTGCGACGATTCCCCTATTTCGTCTTTTATCGTGTCATCGGCGAAGACATCCAGGTACTCGCCGTCGCCCACCAACGAAGACGTCCCGGCTACTGGACAAAGCGTCGGTGAAGGGAGTGCGGGTGCGCCGCCAGGGTGCCCCCAACGCAGGGCGATTCGTTTAACCGCTGGCGGCTGTTCAGTTCGGATTGGCATGTCACCCGGCGCCGACAACGTCGATCCACGGTCGAGCCTCGCGCTGGTCCTGCGCGCGCGAGCTTTTTTTGGAATCCTGAGGTCTTTCCCGTTTCCCAGGACCGAACCGATGAACTCACAATCGCACGAAGCCCACACGCAAGTGCTCCCCGCCGTCGAGATCGAAACCGCCGCGAACCCCACCCACGCGGTGATCTGGATGCACGGGCTGGGCGCCGACGGCCACGATTTCGAGCCGGTCGTCGACGCCTTCGACCTCGCCGCGCTGCCGCCCACGCGCTTCATCTTTCCGCACGCGCCGATGCGGCCGGTGACGATCAACGCCGGCTATGTGATGCGCGCCTGGTACGACATCGTCACCCTCGACTTCTCGCAGCGGCGCGAAGATCCGGCGGGGGTGCGCGAATCGGCGGCGCACGCGGCGGCGCTCGTCGCGCGCGAGAACGCCCGCGGCATCGCCGACGGCAACATCGTGCTGGCCGGTTTCTCGCAGGGCGGTGCGATCGCGCTGCACGCCGGGCTGCGCCACCCGCGGCGCCTGGCGGGGGTGCTGGCGCTCTCCACCTATCTGCCGCTCGCCGACACGCTCGCCGACGAAGCCCATCCCGCCAATCGCGACGTGCCGATCTTCATGGCGCACGGCCGCGGCGACGGCGTCATCCCGTTCGACTTCGCCGAGCGCTCGTGCGCGCGGCTGCGCGCCACCGGCTATCCGGTGAGCTGGCATGCCTACGAGGCCGAGCATTCGCTCGTCCTGGAGGAAGTGCGCGACATCGAGGCCTGGCTGCGGACGGTGTTGCGTGACTGAGGTAAAGCTGCCACATCGGTGTGTCGCGTTGCGCGCCATGCTGTTGCGCGCCACGCTTGCCGCATCTGCAATCATTGATTAAGTTGAAATCATTGATGGAAGGAGGGCTCCATGGCGAGCATGACGATCAGGAACATCGACGACCAGCTCAAGGCGCGCTTGCGAGTCCAGGCCGCCCTGCATGGCCGCTCGATGGAAGATGAAGCGCGAGACATCCTGCGCACTGCCCTCTCGGCTCAGCCGGCGCGGGCAGAGAGCCTGGTGGAGGCGATCCGCGGACGCATCGAACCGCTGGGTGGAGTCGAGCTGGCGGTTCCGCCGCGCGAGGCGATCCGGGACGTGCCGGGCCTCGACGAATGATCGTCCTCGACACCAACGTGCTGTCGGAGACGCTGCGCCCGGCACCGGCGGCCAACGTCCTCGCGTGGCTGTCCAACCAGCCACGCGCAGCCCTGTTCACGACGACGGTGACGCGTGGCGAGATCCTTTACGGGATCCGGCTCCTGCCGAACGGACAGCGCCGGCAAGGCCTGTGGGAGGCCGTCCAGGCGATCTTCACCGTGGACTTCGCGGGGCAGATCCTGCCCTTCGACAATGACGCAGCCGACGCGTACGCCGAGATCGCCGCCACGCGCAAGCTCGCCGGCAGGCCCATCAGCCAGTTCGACGCGATGATCGCCGCCGTGGCACGCTCGCGGGGGGCGACCCTGGCGACCCGAAACGTGAAGGACTTCGTCGATTGCGGCGTCGA
>JARFTX010000050.1 GCA_029289265.1 Gammaproteobacteria bacterium | reverse complement strand
GGACCGAGAAGGAAGGCGCCTACGGCAACGCCGAGCGCCGCGGCCAGTTCTGGCGTCAGCAAGTCAAGGCGCCGGGCGAGGCGAAGAGCGACCTGTGGCAGTACCTGGAGTTCGCCAAGCGATTCAAGGTCGAGGAGGTGTGGCCCGAGGAACTGCTCGCGAAGAAACCCGAGTATCGCGGCAAGACGCTGTTCGACATCCTCTACAAGAACGGCCAGGTCGACCGCTTCCCGCTCGATAACGTCGCCGAGGTGAACGCGCACGCCTGGGAAGGCTACATGAACGACGAGTCGCAGGAACTCGGCTACTACGTGCAGAAGGGGCTCTTCGAGGAGTACGCCCGCTTCGGCCGCGGCAAGGCCCACGATCTCGCCGACTTCGACGTCTATCACAAGGCGCGCGGGCTGCGCTGGCCGGTGGTCGACGGCAAGGAGACGCTGTGGCGCTATCGCGAGGGCTACGACTCCTACGTCAAGCCCGGCGAGGGCTGGAGCTTCTACGGCCACGACGACGGCAAGGCCATCGTGTTTGCGCTGCCCTACCAAGACCCGCCCGAGATGCCGGACGCCGAGCACGACCTGTGGTTGTGCACGGGACGCGTACTCGAGCACTGGCATACCGGTTCGATGACCCGGCGCGTGCCGGAGCTGCACCGCTCGGTGCCCGAGGCGCAGTGCTTCATGCACCCTGAGGACGCCGCCAAGCGCGGCCTGCAGCGCGGCATGGCGGTGAAGATCGTCGGCAAGCGCGGCGAGATCACCGCGCAGCTCGAGACGCGCGGGCGCAACAAGCCACCCAAGGGCCTGATCTTCGTGCCGTTCTTCGACGAGGGGCGGCTGGTGAACAAGCTGATCCTGGACGCCACCTGCCCGATCTCGAAAGAGACCGACTTCAAGAAGTGCCCGGTGAAGGTGGTCAAGGCGTAAGTGCGGGGGAGATTGGGAGGGGGATGGGTGGACTCCTGAATGCCCTCAAGGACCCATCCCCATCCTGTCCGGAGGGCAGGCTTTGCACAGCCTGCCCGCTCCGGCGGCGCAACGCAGTGCGTTGCGAAACCCCGCCTCCGCCCCCTTGAAGGGGAAGGAACCTGCTAACAGACGAACGTGCGGACATGAGCGACAACCAGACGATGCGTGCCGGAGTGGCGACCAACCCGCCCCGCCGCCTTTTCCTGCGGGAAATGGCGGGGGTCGCGGGCGGCGCCTGCCTGGCCTCGCTGGGCGTCGGCCTGTACGTGAAGCAGGCCTCGGCCCTGCCGGCGACCGCGCTGCGGCCGCCCGGTGCGCTCGCCGAAGCCGAGTTCCTCGCCGCCTGCGTGCGCTGCGGCCTGTGCGTGCGCGATTGTCCCTACGACACGCTCAAGCTCGCCGAGTTGGGAGATGCCGTCGCCACCGGCACGCCTTACTTCACCGCCCACGAGGTGCCGTGCGAGATGTGCGAGGACATTCCCTGCGTCGCGGCCTGCCCCACCGGTGCGCTCGACCGCGGCCTCGACGACATCGAGGACGCGCGCATGGGGCTGGCGGTGCTGATCGACCAGGAGACCTGCCTCAACTTCCTGGGTCTGCGCTGCGACGTCTGCTACCGCGTGTGCCCGGTCATCGATCGCGCGATCTCCCTGGAGCTCGTCCACAACCCCCGCTCCGACCGGCACGCGATGTTGCTGCCGACGGTGCATTCGGACCACTGCACGGGTTGCGGCAAGTGCGAGCGGGCCTGTGTCCTGCCGGGCGAGGCGGCGATCAAGGTGTTGCCGGTGAAGCTTGCGCAAGGATCGCGTGCCGAGCACTACCGCCGCGGCTGGGAAGAGAAGGAGGCCGCGGGCGGCTCGCTCATCGGCGAGCAGGTCGAATTGCCGGTACGCGGGCTGGAAGGGCGCGCCTACGGGGACACCCGGGTGCGGCCGGATGCGCCCGTGCCGGCATCCCCGGCGGTGCCGGGTGGACTCGATTCGGGGTGGAGGCCATGAACACGCCGATCGCGGATCCGGAGCAGCCGATGGCCGGCGGCGGCCGAGGCGAGGCGGCGCGAGACGCGCGCGCACGTCCCGGTGACGAGGCCGTCCAGACCAAGGGCTGGCTCGGCGCCAACAAGTGGCTGCTCGCGCGTCGCGCGTCGCAGCTCGGCATTCTTGCGCTGTTTCTCGTCGGTCCGTGGTTCGGGTGGTGGATCGTCAAGGGCAACCTGTCGTCGAGCCTGACGCTGGGCGTTCTGCCGCTCACCGATCCGTTCCTGCTCGCGCAGTCCTTCGCGGCCGGGGTCGTGCCCTACCGCGAGGCCCTCATCGGCGGCGGGATCGTCCTCGCCTTCTACCTGCTGCTCGGCGGGCGGCTTTATTGCTCGTGGGTGTGCCCGGTGAATCTCGTCACCGATGCTGCGGCCTGGCTGCGGCGGCGTCTCGGACTGCGTGGCGGGCGAGCCCCGGATGCGCGCGGGCGCTACTGGCTGCTTGCCTTCGTGCTCGGCGCCGCGGCCGTCACCGGCACGCTCGCCTGGGAGTGGGTGAATCCCGTGTCGATGCTGCATCGCGGCCTGATCTTCGGCTTCGGGCTGGCCTGGGGCATCGTCGGCGGGGTCTTCCTCTACGACCTGCTGATCGCCACCCGCGGCTGGTGCGGACACCTCTGCCCGATGGGCGCGTTCTACGGCCTGCTCAACCGCGCGGCGCTGCTGCGCGTGTCGGCCGGGCGGCGGGCGGCCTGCAACGATTGCATGGACTGCTTTGTGGTTTGTCCAGAACCCCAGGTGATCCGTCCGGCGCTCAAGGCCGCCGGTCAGGAGCACCCCCTGATTCTCAACCCCGACTGCACCACCTGCGGCCGCTGTGTCGACGTGTGCAGCAAGAACGTTTTTCGGATCACGACCCGATTTGATAGGAGCGAGTCATGAACAAGCAGACCCGTAATCTGGTATTTGCACTGGTCGCCGCGCTCGGGCTGGGCGTCATCGGCGCTTCGCAGGCGACGGCCCAGTCCGTGAAGAGCGTGCGCGGCGCCGACGTCGCCGACCCGGAGCTGGCGCCCGGCAACTACCGCGTCTTGCCGGATGGCCCCCCGATTCCGCGCGACTATCTGCAGCAGCCTCCGATGGTTCCGCACAAGGTCGACGGCTACGAGGTCAGCCTCAACTTCAACAAGTGCATGGACTGCCATTCCTGGACGCGCTACCGAGCGGCTGGCGCGACCAAGGTGAGTCTCACGCACTTCAAGGATCGCGACGCCAACGAGCTCTCCAACATCTCGCCGCGCCGCTACTTCTGCCTGCAGTGCCACGTGCCGCAGACCGACGCGCGGCCGCTGGTCGAGAACCGCTTCCAGCCGGCCACCGGCATCCGCTAGGACACCGCCTGACAGACGGGGAACGACATGAGTGACGACAAGAGAAAGGGCCTGTGGGCCAGGCTGCGGGGCATCGGCATAGGCGGACTGGCCGTCGCCTTCGCCGCGGGCATCGTATTCTGGGGCGGCTTCAACACTGCCATGGAAATGACCAACACGGAGAAGTTCTGCATCTCCTGCCACGAGATGCGCGACAACGTTTACGAGGAGTATCGCAACACCATCCATTATCAGAATCGCACCGGCGTGCGCGCGATCTGCTCGGACTGCCACGTGCCCAAGGAGTGGGGGCCGAAGCTGGTGCGCAAGGTCCAGGCGACGCGGGAGCTCTACGGCAAGGTGATGGGCACGGTCGACACCCCCGAGAAGTTCGAGGCGCATCGACTGCGGCTCGCCGAGAACGAATGGCGGCGGATGCGCGCCAACGACTCGCGCGAGTGCCGCAACTGCCACAGCTTCGAGTACTTCGACTATGCCGTGCAGGGGCGTCGCTCCAACCAGGCTCACCAGAAGGGGCTGGCCGAGGGCAAGACCTGCATCGACTGCCACAAGGGCATCGCCCACTCGCTGCCGCCGATCGAACAGGATATCGGCGCCGAGCGCAACGGCGTCTCGCCCGAGGTGTTTCGTCCCTGACGAGGTCGGTCGCGACGGGTCGAGGCTTTGCCTCGACCCGTCGCGGGGGGTCCGGAGTGCAGCGGTACGGGGCGTGTGGCAGCCCACCCCAACGGGGGCCGGGAGGACTCCCCAACCGCATGGTGCATGTGGTTTAATGCCGCTCCATGCTTGAAGCCCACGACCTTGCCTGCCTCAAGGGCGACCGTCTCCTGTTTCGCGGCCTGACGATGCGCCTCGAAGCGGGCGAAATGCTGCGTGTGGCGGGTCCCAACGGCTTTGGCAAGACCAGCCTGCTGCGCATCCTCTGCGGGCTGAGCACGCCGGAGTACGGAGAAGTCCATTGGCATGGAAAGCCCATTCATCGCGAGCGCGAGGAGTTCCACCGCGCCCTGCTGTACGCCGGCCACCTGCCAGCCCTCAATGACTTGCTGACGCCGCTCGAGAACCTGCGATTTGCCTGCACGGCAGCTGGCGATGATGTCGACCGGCTCGCCTGCATCGAGGCGCTCGAGCGCATCGGCCTGGCCCACCAGATCGATCTGCCGGCGCGGGTGCTGTCGCAGGGGCAGCGCCGCCGGGTGGGGCTGGCGCGCCTGTTTCTCGGATCTGCGCGCCCTTTCTGGGTGCTCGACGAGCCTTTCACCGCGCTCGACGTCGCCGCGGTCGCCGACCTTGCCGATACGCTCACGGCACATTGCGACGGCGGTGGCGCCGTGATCCTGACCACTCACCAGACCGCCCCGTTCGCCCGGCAACCGGCCGAACTCGATCTCGCCAGGGTGGCCTGTTGAACGGCTTGCTCGGGCCCTTTGTCGCCGTGCTGCGGCGCGACCTCATGCTGGCATGGCGTGGCCGCGCCGATGTGCTGGTCACGCTCGCCTTCTTCATCGTGGTCGTCTGCCTTTTTCCGTTCGGCATCGGACCCGAGACCAATCAGCTTCGCGCGATCGCGCCCGGGGTGCTCTGGGTCGCCGCGCTACTGTCCACACTGCTGTCGCTCCATCGGCTGTTCGCCCAGGATCACGCCGATGGAACTCTCGAGCAGCTGCTGCTGTCTCCCGAGCCTACCGCGCTGTGGGTCGTGGCCAAGGTCAGCGCCCACTGGATCGTGACCGGTCTGCCGCTGGTCGTCGCCGCGCCGGGATTGGCGTTGCTCTTTGACGTGGAGCAAGAAGCGCTGGGCGTGCTTACGTTATCTTTGGCGCTCGGGTCGCCGATACTTGCCCTGCTGGGCGCGGTCGGCGCCGCACTGACACTGGGGCTGCGCGGAGGCGGCGTGTTGCTGGCGCTGCTCGTCCTGCCCTTGTTCGTGCCGGTGCTGATCTTCGGTGCTGGAGCGGTCGACGCTCATCTGAGCGGCACCGGAGCGGCGGCTCAACTCCTGTTGCTGGGTGGGGGGCTGCTCGGTGCGCTGGCGCTGACGCCGTTCGCCTGTGCGGCGGCTCTTAGGATTGCAGTCGAATGATGAACACTTCCTCACTTTCCCAGAAAAGAACCCCCAAGAGCATCCTTCGCTTCGCGGCGCCGCAGATGTTCTACCCCCTCGCGGGGACGCTGGCGCCGTGGTGTGCCGGGATCGCCGCGGTCCTGACGGTAATCGGCCTTTACATCGGTTTCTTCGTCGCACCCACCGACTTCCAGCAGGGCGAGGTTTATCGCGTCATCTTCATCCATGTCCCGGCGGCCTGGATGTCGATGCTGATCTATCTGGCAATGGCCTTCTGGGCGGCCGTCGGTCTCGTGCTCAATACCCGAATGTCGTTCATCATGACGCAGGCGCTGGCGCCGACCGGGGCGATGTTCTGCTTTCTCGCCCTATGGACCGGCGCGCTGTGGGGCAAGCCGACCTGGGGTACTTACTGGGTGTGGGATGCGCGGCTCACGTCGCAGTTGCTGCTGCTCTTCCTCTATCTCGGCTTCATGGCGCTCACACAGGCGATCGAGGACCAGCGCCGTGCCGACCGGGCCGGGGCCATCATCGCGCTGGTCGGCGCGGTGAACGTGCCGATCATCTATTTCTCGGTGCAGTGGTGGAACACCCTGCATCAGGGGGCTTCGGTGACCCCGACGGGGTCGTCGATGGCCTCGACCATGCTTGCAGGGATGCTGGTCATGGCCATCGCTTCGTGGGCCTACACCTTTGCCGTGGTGTTCTGGCGGGTGCGCTCGCTCATCCTCGAGCGGGAACGCCACACCGATTGGGTCGGCGCTGAGATCGATGCCCAGGAGGGGCGGTCATGATGAAGTGGGAATCGTGGAGCGCGTTCTGGAGCATGGACGGTGCCGCCCTGTTCGTCTGGGGCAGTTATGCAGTGACGGCCTTGCTGATTGCCGTGGAACTTGTTCTCGTGCTGCGCCGTCGTAGTGATGTTGTGCGCCGTCTGGCGAGGCTTCGCCGCGCCGCCCCGCTTGCCAACGGCGGGCGGCGCACGTCTGAGGAGATCTTTGAATGAAACCCCGTACAAAACGCCTGGCGCTGCTCGGAGGCGCCGCCGCGCTCTTCGTTGGTGCCATTGCGCTGGTGCTCACCGCCTTCCAGCAGAACCTCGTGTTCTTCCACACGCCAACCGATGTCGCCGAGGGTCGTGCCCCGGCCGAACGCGCGTTCCGCATCGGCGGGTTGGTCGAGGAGGGGTCCATCGTCCGCGAAGCCGACGGTGTGACGGTGCGCTTTGCGATCACCGATACCGCCCAGGCAATCCCGGTGACCTACCGTGGTTCGCTGCCCGATCTCTTCCAGGAGGGCAAGGGCGCCGTGGTGCAGGGCAAGCTGGGCCCCGATGGTCTGTTCCAGGCCTCCGAGGTGCTCGCCAAGCATGACGAGAACTACATGCCGGTCGAGGCTCAGTACGCCATCGACAAGGCCCAGGCCCAGGCTCAGGCGCAGGCTGCTGCGGACACGGTGCAGAAATGATTGCAGAACTCGGTCATCTTGCGCTGATCCTCGCCCTGGTGCTGTCGCTGGTGCAGGCGACGGTGCCCTTGGTCGGCGCAAACCGCAACCGCCTGGCGCTGATGGCGGTCGGCCGGCCGGCTGCCCAGGGGCAGTTGCTCTTCATCGTCTTCGCCTATGTCTGCCTCACCTGGACGTTCATCACCAGCGACTTCTCGGTTGCGCTGGCCGCGAGCAACTCGCATACCGCTACGCCGCTGATCTACAAGATCACCGGCGTCTGGGGCAACCACGAGGGTTCGCTGGTGCTGTGGGCGATGTCGCTGTCTCTGTGGACCGTCGCCGTCACCATCTTCAGCCGCAACCTGCCCGAGCCCTTCATGGCGCGCGTGCTGGGGGTGCTGGGCTGGATCAGCGCCGGCTTCCTGTCGTTCACGCTGGTCACGTCCAACCCCTTCCATCGGCTGATTCCGGCGGTCGCGGAGGGGCGAGACCTCAATCCGCTGCTCCAGGACCCGGGGATGATCATTCATCCGCCGCTGCTCTACATGGGCTACGTCGGGTTCGCCGTGGCCTTCGCATTCGCGATCGCTGCGCTGCTTACCGGGCGCATGGACGCGGCCTGGGCGCGCTGGTCGCGGCCGTGGACCACGATTGCGTGGGTTTTCCTCACCGCCGGCATCGCAGTCGGTTCAGGCTGGGCCTATTACGAGCTCGGCTGGGGCGGCTGGTGGTTCTGGGATCCGGTCGAGAACGCGTCCTTCATGCCTTGGCTGCTCGGCACGGCGCTGATGCACTCGCTCGCCGTCACGGAGAAGCGCGGCGCGTTCCGGAGCTGGACCATCCTGCTCGCGATCAGCACCTTCTCGATGTCGCTGCTCGGCACCTTCCTTGTGCGTTCGGGCGTCATCACGTCGGTCCATGCGTTCGCGACCGATCCGACGCGCGGCCTGTACATTCTCGCGCTGCTGGTGCTGGTGATCGGCGTGTCGCTGGTGCTGTTCGCCTGGCGTGCGCCCAAGCTTTCCGGCGGAGGGACTTTCTCGCTGGCCTCGCGCGAATCCTCGTTGCTCGCCAACAATGTGCTGCTCGCCGTCGCCACCGGCGCCGTGATGCTGGGCACGCTCTATCCGCTGTTCCTCGATGCCCTCAACCTCGGCAAGATATCGGTCGGGCCTCCGTACTTCGAGGCCACCTTCGTGCCATTGATGACGCCCGTGGTCATCCTGATGATGGTCGGGCCGTTCGTACGCTGGAAGAATGACGACATCAACCGCATCATGCGCCGCCTGTCGGTGTCGCTGATTGTGAGCATCGCGCTGGGGCTGGGTGCGGCGGTGTTGATCGGTCACGTGACCTGGCGCACGGTGCTCGGCCTGTCGCTCGCCGCCTGGGTGCTGATCGCGAGCATCAAACTGCTTATGGGCCGCATGGCCGACCGGCAGGGCGCGAGCGCAGGCGCGCGCATGCGTGGGATCCCGGCATCCTGGTGGGGTATGTGGCTTGCCCACCTCGGCATCGGTATCTTCATCATCGGTGTGACCATGGTCGAGAGCATCGACCAGCATGTCGACATGAAGATGCGTCCCGGCCAGACGGCGCAGCTTGCAGGCTACACCTTCACCTTCCGAAGCGTGGAGGGTGTGCAGGGCCCGAACTTCGACGCGGCGCGCGCGACCATCGATGTCGCCCGTGGCGAGCGGCACATGACCACGCTGACGCCGGAGAAGCGCCTCTATCACGCCCAGCAGATGCCCATGACCGAGGTCTCCATCCATGTGCGTCCGCTGCGCGATGTCTATGTCTCGCTCGGCGACCGCCTCGAAGACGGCAGCTGGCTGGTGAGCCTTTACTACAAGCCCTTCATCAGCTGGATCTGGGTCGGCTGCATCCTGATGGGGCTGGGCGGCATTTTCGCCGCGGCTGATCGGCGCTACCGCAAGCTCGCCGAGCGGCGGGTCGCGGCCGGTGCCTTGCAACAGACAACCTGAGTCCATCGATGAAAGCGAAATTTCTCGTCCCCCTCTTTCTCTTCTTCGTGCTGATTGGCTTTCTTGCCTATGGCCTGGGGCTCAATCCGCGCGAGGTGCCATCGCCCTTGGTCGGTAAGCCTGCGCCCCAGTTCCAACTCGCCAAACTCGATGCGCCGGATACCTATTTCGGTCTCGAGGACATGCGCGGCAAGGTCTGGCTGCTCAACGTCTGGGCGTCGTGGTGTGTCTCTTGCCGCCAGGAGCATCCGGTGCTGGTCGAGCTGCAGCGCTCGGGCCTGGTCCCGGTAGTCGGCCTGAACTACAAGGACACGCTCGACGCGGCCAAGGGGTGGCTGCGTGACTATGGCAATCCCTACGTCGTGAACGTCGTCGACATGGATGGCCGCGTCGGCATCGATTACGGGGTCTATGGCACGCCCGAGACCTTCCTTATCGATCAGGACGGCATCATTCGGTACAAGCACATCGGACCGCTCAATCGCGACGCTGTGCGCAACGTCCTGCTGCCCAAGATTGCGGAGTTGACGCGTGCCGGTTGATCGCTTTCTCACCCGCCGGCTGCGCGGGGTTGCCCAGGCGGCGCTCTTCGCCGTGATGCTCGCCTTCGTCTCGCCGGCCGCCTTCGCGGCAGGGGAAGCCACTCCAGTCGCGCCCGATCTCGAACTCGAGTCCCGCGTGCAATCGCTTTCCCACACCCTGCGCTGCCTGGTCTGCCAGAACCAGACGATCGCCGATTCCAATGCGCCGCTGGCGATCGACCTGCGCAATCAGGTGCGAGAGCAGCTTGCCGCCGGGCGCACCGAATCCGAGGTGCGCGAATACATGGTCGCCCGCTATGGTGAATTCGTCCTTTATCGGCCTCGCCTGAGCGCGACCACCGTGTTCCTGTGGTTCGGCCCTGCCTTGCTGCTGGTCGGTGGGCTGGCGTGGCTGTTCCTGCGGCTGCGGCGTCGTCAAGACGAACCCGTCGAGCATCTCAGCGCTGCCGAGCACTCTCAGGCGCTCGCCCTGCTCAAGGGCGACCAGTCATCCCCCGAGGAGCCCCGTTCGTGACCGTTTTTCTGATTCTGGCCGCCTTGCTGGTGGCCGGCGCCTTGCTGCTTGTCATTCCCCCTATGCTCGGCATGGGCCACCAGGCCAAGGATGAGGCGCTGCGCAAGCGCCAGGCCGAGATTGCACTCACTGTCTTGCGAGAGCAGTTTGCCGAACTCGAGGCCGACCGCGCGGCGGGACGGATTACGCAAGAGGAGTATCAGCGCACGCGCGAGGAGATCGAGAAACGTGCGCTCGAGGAAGGGGTCGGCGGCGAGGGGAGGTCGGACCCGGCCCGCGCACCCGCCTGGGCGATAGGCCTGGTGATCGCGGTTCCAGTCGCGGCAGGCATCGGCTACATGGCGCTCGGCGAACCCGCAGGACTCGACCCGCAGGCCGCAGCGGTGGCGGACGGCGGTCATTCGATCACGCCCGAGCAGATGGCCGGCATGGTGGCACAGCTTGCAGCGCGGCTCGAGCGCGAGCCGGCCGACGCTTCGAGTTGGCTGATGCTGGTGCGCTCGTACGGCATGATGGGCGACCTGGCGACCGCTGCGGAAACGTGGAAGCGAATCGGCGACAAGGCTCCGGAGGATCCGGCGTTGTTCGCCGACTGGGCCGACCTGCTCGCCGCCGCACAAGGTGGGCGCTTCGATGGCGAGCCGGATCGGCTGATCCAGAAGGCCCTCGAACTCGATCCGAGCAATCTCAAGGCGATCGCCCTGGCCGGTACGTCGTCCTTCCGCAACGAGGATTACGCCGGTGCATCGGCCTACTGGGAGCGGATCCTCCCCCTGGTTCCGCCCGAGAGCAGCGGCTACCAGTCGGTGCTCGCCAGCATCAACGAGGCGCGCGAGAAGGCTGGCATGCCTGCGTTCGAGGTCGGCGCGGCGCCTGCCGCTGCTGCGGGGGCGGCTACGGCGAGCGATGACTCGGCGGAGGCGCTCAAGATCAGCGGGATGGTCAGCCTGGCGCCGGATCTGGCCTCCGGGGTCAAGCCCGACGAGACGGTGTTCGTGTTTGTGCGGCCTGCACAGGGCGGCATGCCGGTGGCAGCCCTGCGCTTCACCGTGGGGGACCTGCCGACAGCCTTCAGCTTCGATGGTGCCCAGCGCATGACCGACGGCCCGCTCCCGAGCCAACTCGTCGTCGCGGCACGCGTCTCCCGCCAGGGCGATGCGACAGCCCGCCCGGGCGATCTGGAGGGCAGTTCCGCGCCTTCCGAGGTGGATGCTTCCGACGTTCAAGTCATCATCGACCGCGTCAGGCAATAACAGGCCGCAACCGGGTCGCCCTCCCAGGGCGATCCTGCGCGGTCCCGATTCAGGGGTTTCGACAGCCAGCGCCGCTTGCGCCGCGCGTCGGCGCCAGGATTGCCGCACTGGCAGGATATCCGCGCATCGGTGGTCGCGCGCTGGAGCGCCGGATCAGAGCCGCAAGCGCGAGCGGATGGGAGAGCGAGCAATGCAGACCTTCCGGAAGCGAATCCCGCACTTGGTGGCAGTGACGGTATGCCTGGCGGTGGCCGCAGCGCCTTCTTCGGCTCAGAGGCCGGCGATCACACTGACCTGCGGTGGCATTGGTGCCGAAGAGTCCCAGGCGATGCTCGCCGCCGAGAAGTCCCACGCCTTGACGGTCGTGTTCGCGACCTCCGAGGGCTCCTGGCTCGCCGGGGTCGATACGCGCGTAGACGATCCCTTGGCCGACCTGCAGGCGCAAGCCCGCTGCGGTCCGCTCGGGCTCGTTGAAGTGCCGGTGGCCGGCCGCTACCGCGTCGTGGCAACCTACCGCGGCGAGACTCGCGAGCAATGGGTCGATCTGACGCCGGGCGGCGGCGCGCGGCTCGTCCTCCGCTGGAGCGAGTAGCGGCCACCCCTGGCTCGTCTGCATTCCTCACACGGGCGCGTAGCGAGGTCGGCGTATCGGCGGCCGAAGTAGCGACAGTGCAAGAAATGCGGGCTGGAGCCGGCGCCTGCCAAGGCATTGGCGCAGGCTGCTCGAGTGTCTTCCCGTTGGCGGCCTGAACGCCGATTGCCGGGTCAGCGCCCGCCCGAGCAGCCGCAGCCCCCGCCCCCGCCGCCGCAGCTTCCGCTCGCGACCTGCGAGGCCGTGCTGGCCGGCGCGGCTTCGCGCGGGGTGAGTTCGATGCTGAAATCGATGACGATCTGGCCGGGTTCGCGGACGACATAGCGGATGCCAATCTGCGAGCCGTAGCGTTGCTGGATCTGGCCGATCAGCGGCAACGGGTCGTGGTCGTTCACGAAGCGCATCGTCTCGCCGTCGTTGAGGGATTCGAGTGCGCCGAAAATCGCGGCATGGCGAAAGCGCTTGGCGATTCCGCGCGCGTCGAAGGCAAAAGTGCTGTCGTCTTGAAGGGGCGTCGTGTTCATCAGGGGGAGTCTCCGCTGGGCTGAGCGCCGCACGATCTTGCAGCGCATGTCCCGGATGCTAGAAAGTCACGGCGTCGCGCGCCTTGAGCCAGGACAAGAATCTCGTTGCGGACGCGCCGCCCGGCCTCTACTCGTGGTACTCGAAACGTACGTCGATGAGTTGCGGATCGTCGAAGTGGCGGCGCCCGACGAACGCCGTCGCGTGGCGCCCCCACTGGCGCATCGCGCCGGGATTCACCACCCCCATGGGCCAGAACACCAGACGTTCGGCGCGCTCGCTGCCTGCGACGAAGCCGCGCGAGTCGAAGGTGCTGCGCCGGCCCTGCTGCGGGTGCGGCAGGCTACGCAACCCGTCGTCGGGCTCGAGCCGATAGCGGATGTCGGCGCCGAAGGATACGGGCTCGATCTGCACCCGCTCGAGGTAGTGGCTGCGGGTGGCAACGCGCAGGACGGCGCGTTGGTCGGCACCCAGGCGCGGTAGCGGCGGTTGCGGAGTGAAGAGCCACTCCTCGAGTGGATCGCCGTCGTGGGGAAGGGGGCGCACGCGCACAGTGGGAAAGAAGAAGTGGTAGCAGCCGCAGCCGTGCATGGAATCGAACAGCAGTGGCTCCCCGTCCGGTCCGAGCGTGACCCGCCAGACGAGCGCGTCGAGATGGCCGCCGAGTAGATCGAATGGTCCGGTACGGGGCCGTGCCGGGAACCAGGCCGTGTAGACGAGCTGCAGCAGCACGTCGTCGCCGAAGCGTGCGTGCGCGGCGCGGTAGAACACGGCGGTGCGGGCGATGTCGATGGCCACCGGGCCGTCCGTAGGCCAATACGGATGGCCGATCAGATCGTTGCCGTCGATGACGTCGACGTCGAACACGGGGGCGAGGGCGAGCGCCAGCCGGTGCAGCGTCTCGGCCCCGGGCAGCGGCAGCGCGAGCGCGTTGGCAGCCGCGTCAGCCAAGTGTTGTCGCATCGCGACCGGCTCGATCGACGGTGCCGCCGGGGGCGCGAAGCGCAGGCGGCGACCGTGCGTGGGCAGCGCATCGAGTGGCTGCGCGAACGTGTCGAGGGTCCGGCGCTCGAACGCGCGCACCCCCGCTGCGAACGGGAGCCGCGTCAGCGGGTAGAGTCCAAGCGTGCGGCGCGCAAGGCTGTAGTCGTCGGGCACCTCGGCCGCTCGGCGCAGGGAGGCGAGGCGCAGCTGATCGGCGAGGTCGGCCTCGATCAGGACTTCGCGGCAACGCCTGAGCCGCTCTGCGATGCGTAGGGTGGGATCAGCGAGGGCGTGCTCGAGCTCGGCGCGCCAGTATGGCGGGAGATTGGCGAGCTCGAAGGTGCGGGCGGCGGCGTCGAGCTGGCCCAGGCGTTCGATCCAAAGGCGCGTCGCAGCCTCGCCGCCGACCTCGCGGAAGCTCGCGAGCAGGCGGTCGACGCGCAGGTGCGGGAAGCCCGCGATCCGCGTCGCCATCGCATCCCGGACTCCTGCGCGGTCGATGGTCGCGTCCACGGTTGCGAAGAGCTCGACGCACTGTGCCGCATCGGTGTCAGCCGGGGGCGGGGGGCGAAGCTGAGGCCCGGCACAGGCGGCGAGCGCCGCGCACGCCAGGGCCGCGAGCGGCCGGCGCGCGCGAGTGGCCAAGTTCATCCACCCACGTAGTCGAAATCCACGCGCTTGACGTTGCACAGCAGCTCGTAGGCGATGGTGCCGGCGCCGGCCGCGACCCGGTTTACGGAAACCTGCCGACCCCACAGCTCGACGCGGCTGCCGGGGCCGGCGCCGGCAAGCCCACTGAGATCGACCGTCATCAGGTCCATCGACACGCGTCCGATGATTCGCGCGGGGTGGCCGTCGACCGTGACCGGCGTGCCGTCAGGGGCGCAGCGCGGATAGCCGTCGGCGTAGCCCATCGCCACGAGCCCCACGCGTGTCGGCCGCTCGGTCCGGAAGCGTGCGCCGTAGCCGAGCGGAGCGCCGGCCGGCAGCTCGCGCACCGAGATCACGGCGCTCTCCAGCGTCATCACTGGCCTCAGGCCGTTGGGCTCCTCGGGCATCGGGTCGGCACCGTACAACAGGATTCCGGCGCGTCCCCAGTCGCGCCGCGCCCCGGGCCAGCCCAGAAGACCGGCCGAGTTGCCGATGCTGCGCGGGCCCGGAAGCCCTTCGGTGGCCCGGTCGAATGCGGCGATCTGCTCGTGGGTGGTGATGACCTGAGGCTCGTCGGCGCGGGCGAGATGGGTCATCAGGGTGATCGAGGCGACGTTGGCGTTGCGCGACAAACGCTCCCACGCCGGGCGCAGCTCGTCGGCCTGGAATCCGGCGCGGTTCATGCCGCTGTTCATCTTGAGCCAGACGGCGACCGGCTGGTGCAGCGGGGCCGACTCGAGCATCTGCAGCTGCCCTTCGTGGTGCACCACCGTCCACAGCTCGTGCTCGGCCACAGCGGCGAGCTCGTCGGCCGAGAACACGCCTTCGAGCAGCAGCACCGGCTTGCGGATCCCCGCCGCGCGCAGGTGCAGTGCCTCGTCGAGAAAGGCCACCGCAAAGCCGTCGGCGTCCGCTTCGAGCGCCCGCGCGCAGCGCACGGCGCCATGGCCGTATGCGTTGGCCTTGATCACCGCGAGCGCGCGCGCGCCGTGGCGTGTCCGCGCCAGGGCGTAGTTGTGACGCAGGGCGTCGAGGTCGATCGTTGCGCGGGCGGGTCTCATCGATGAAGGGGAGCGGCGGAGCCCCCTACTTTGCCACAACGGGCCGCGGTGCGGCATTGTGTCGAGGTGTGGCACCTCAGGCCGGTGGCGCTTGCCGGATCTCCGGTAAACGGCTCACGGCGTCGTCGATTGCTCAGCGGCTTCCCGCGGCGGGCGGCCGAAACAGCTGGGCGGGGAGCGGAACGTCGAATTCGACTGCCTCGATGGTCGATGTGCCGATGTAACGGTTCATGGCGAAATGGTGCTCGACCGCTGCGTAGGTGCGGCCTCCGATCCGGCGATAGTCCTCGTAGACCGTGCCGAAGGGCATCTGCGAGCCATCCGGTGCAGCGAGGATCCCTTGCGAACGCGCGATCAGTCCCGATTCGGGGTCGATCTCGACGACCAGATGCAGCCCGTCATCGAGCGGCCAATCGACCCGGTGAAGCGTGCGTCCGTCTTCGAGGCGCTGCTCGCCGCCGTCACGCAATGCCTGGCGCGCCGCGAGCAGGTTCCACGGCAGCGCCACCCGCGCCGCCTGCAGCAGCAACGCGCCGCGAAAGGGGCCGCTCATCGGTTGTGCGCCCTGCCAGGCCTCGAGGCCATCGACGATGCGGATCTCCTCGCCACCCGGGTAGTGGATCTCGATGCGGAAGCGCTCCGCTCCGCCCCACGCGCGCAGCAAGGGGCCCTCTCCACGCATCTGCGACAGGGTGCGCCCGCTCTGACGGATGGTCGCGGGCGGCGAAGCTTCGCCGTAGGCGCGCGCGACCCGATCCAACACTGTCCCGAGCTCCGCTGTCGCCGATCCGGCCCAACCCGCCAGCAGCATGGCCAGCGCCAGCGCAAGCCGCACTCGGCTACTCCTTCTTCCAGCGGTCATGGCCGACGAACTCTTCCCAGCTCAGGAAGCCGTCGTCGTTCTTGTCGAGGTCGTCGAAGCGCGAGGCGACGTACTCCAGCCCGGCGGCCTCGACCTCCTCGCGCGAGAGCTTCCCATCGCCATCGCCGTCAGCGCCGTCGAAGCGCTCGACCGCCTTCTGATGAGCGGCGCGCCCGATCTCGCCGCGCCGGTCGTCCTGGTCGAGCGACGGAATGCGCGATTGGGCGGTGGCCAGGAGCGGCAGGGCGAGAAGAGCGGCGAGAGCGAGGCGAAGGATCGGTGACATGGCGGGCGGGGGACGGAATGCGGGGAGTCGGATCCGGATGGATCGATTCGATCTTGCGCCAATTCGCCGCGGCTGGCAAACGGCCCGGATGCTCGATTCTTCACCGGGAGACCCGATGCTTGCGCATTGCATACAACCTGTAACCATTCGGCTTAGAATCCGGGAACCCAACAGGCCCGGACGCAGTCGATTCGGGCTGACGACCCGACCATGAAGCCGACATGACCTCGCTCGACCTGACGCAACAGCGCGCCATCGCGACTGAACTTCTCGCCCTCACCCTGATCGCCGACGGCCGGCTCGCGACCGCCGAGCTCGACGCTCTCGAGCGGCACGGCATCGCAGCGCTGCTCGGCATCGCAGAGGATGCGCTGGTCGAGGCGGTGCTCGCGCATTGCCGTGGTCTGCTCGAGCGCAGCGAGAATGGCGATCCGCTGCGCTTGATCGATATCGAGCGTTTCGAAGCGCTGCTCGACCGCGTCACCGATGCCCACCTGCGCGAAGTCGTCTGCCGGGCGATGCTGGTGCTGTCCAAGGCCGACGGCGAGATCAGCCATCCCGAGCAGACGCTGCTGCGCGACGTCATCACGCGCTGGGGCATGTCGCTCGAACGCATGGGCGCGCTCGGCCCGGCTCAGGCGGCGCATGCCGCCTCCTCACGGCTGTAGAAGCGGCCGCCGCGCACGAAGCCGGCCACGACCGTGCCCTTCACCGCGGTCACCCGGCCGCTGGCGGAGCGGGCGAGAATGAGCGCCTCGGGCAGGCCGTCGAGCACATGGATGGGGGCCAGGCGTCCGTCGCCGAAACGCGACTCGTGGATCATCGCCGTCTCGGCGTCGAGGAAAGCCGGGCGGAAACCGGCGGACCGATTCTCCTCGCTGCGCCCACCGCTGCCCTGGAAGTGCAGGTTCTCCTGTCGCAGCACGGAACGACTCAGAAAACGTTTCATGATCGCCTCCTCGGGCATTGCGGAGATTTCGATCTCCTTGCCGAAAGCGATGCATACAGCGTGCCAGGGGGGCGCTTCAGGCGCGGCGCGGCCCGCGGCTGCCGGGTTGCCTGACGATTGGGGGAGTTTGGGGCAAATGCCCCAGGTGGGTCTCCCCAGAATCGGGGTCGGCTTTCCCCATCAACGGGCGCTACGCTGCCGACGGCCGGTGCGGATTCCAGGCCACCTCCCAGAGATGGCCGTCGGGATCCTGAAAGTAGCCGGCATAGCCTCCCCAGAAGGTCTCGCCCGCCGGCCTCGTGATCTTCGCGCCCGCCTGCCGCGCCTGCTCCAGCACGGCGTCGACCTCGTCCCTGGAGTCGACGTTGTGTGCCAGCGCAAATTCCGTCGCGCTGGGCGGGCCGAGGGCAACGCCCGCGTCGCGCGCGAGGCTTGCGCGCGGCCACAGGGCGAGCTGCAAGCCCGTCTCGAGCTCGAAGAAGGCGACCGCGCCGTACTCGAACTCGGTGCCGACGATGCCCTGGGTGGCTAGTCCGAGTCCGTCGCGATAAAAGCGCAGCGCCCGCTCGAGGTCGTCGACGCCCAGGGTTAGGAAGCTGATGCGTGATTTCATGGCGTGCTCTCCGGTGGTGGGGTGGTGGGCTCGGGCGCCGGGGCGCGCCGGGACTCCGGTTGCACATGGACGGCCAGCCACACCGTCTCGTCCGCAGTCGAATCGACCCGGTGGCGGCAACCGGCCGGGATCGTCACCCAGTCGCCTTCGCGCAGCGCGAGGCGCTGCCCGTCGGCGAAGCCGAGGACGGCCGAGCCGCGCACTACCACGACCCATTCGTCGCTGTCCTGGTCGTACCAGAACCCCGCCGGACTCGCGTGCTTGTGCGAGACGATGCGCTCGACGTGCGCGTGCCCGCTGCGAAAGAGCTCCGAGAAGGCCTCTCCCTGGCGGGGCATGGCCATGCGCTCGAACAGGTTACCCGTTTCGATCATTGCGGCACTCCTTCATCCAGTGTGACCGGCAGGATCGCGCAATGTTGACGTGCGTCATACTTGCGGCCACGTTTTTTTGTATCCTTTTGGGGGCGCAATGCTTCAAATCCCGCGACAGTGCTAGAATCTGCGCGAGCATCGCAATCCGTTCAAACACACCAATCGAGGAAAAGCATGAACAAAGGTGAATTCGTCGAAGCCTTGGCCGACCGTATGGACGTCTCCCGCGCGCAGGCCGATCGCGCCCTGTCCGCCGTTCTGGACATCATCACCGAGCGCATGTCCGCCGGCGAGAAAGTGTCCTTCACGGGCTTCGGCTCCTTCGAGGTGTCCCAGCGCGCTGCCCGCACCGGCCGCAACCCGCAGACCGGCGCGTCCATCAAGATCGCCGCCGCGCGCGTGCCCAAGTTCTCTGCCGGCGCGTCCCTGAAGGGCGCCGTCAACGGCAAGTAAGCCGGCTTTTCCGCTTCAGGCACGATGGCCCTGCCGACTCGCGTCGGCAGGGCCATCGTCATTTCGGCTGCAGCAGTCGATGGGCGAAGTTCCGGGCGCGGTGCCGCGGGCGCATGCGCTCAGGCGCCGGAGCGTCGTGCAGAGGTGCTGATGCGTCGTCCGACTACCGCCGCTCCTGGATTCAGCCTCCTTTCGCCTCGCGTGCTGCGTCGACCTCGACGGCACGCAGCCGCGCCGCAAGCCGATCGAGCACGCCATTGACGAAGCGGTGGCCGTCGGTGCCGCCGTAGGCCTTCGCCAGTTCGATCGCCTCGTTGATGACGACGCGGTAGGGGGTGTCGATGCGATGCTTGAGCTCGTGTGCGGCAAGCAGCAGGATCGCGTGCTCGACCGGCGAGAGTTCCTCGACGCTGCGGCTGAGAAAGGGGGCGAAGTCGGCGCGCAGGGTCTCGGCCTCGCGCAGCGTGCCGCGCAACAGCTCGGAGAAGAGTTCTCGGTCGGCCTTTTCGAAGCCGGCGGCCTGCTCGACGTGAGCCTCGATCGCGCTCGTATCGTTGCGCGACAGCAGCCACTGGTACACGCCCTGCAGCGCGAACTCGCGGGCGCGGTGGCGGGCGACCTTGCCGCTCATTGCAGCGCCTTCAGGAGATTGGCCATCTCGACCGCGGCACGCGCGCACTCGAGCCCCTTCTCCTGCATGCGCGCGAGCGCCTGGTCGTCGTTCTCGGTGGTGAGCACGCCGTTGGCGATCGGGATGCCGGTGTCGAGCGCGACCTGCGTGATCCCGCGGCCCATCTCGTTCGAGACCAGCTCGAAGTGGTAGGTCTCGCCGCGGATCACGGCACCGAGTGCGACCAGCGCGTCGAAGCGGCCGCTGCGCGCCATGGTCTGCAGCGTCAGCGGAATCTCGAGCGCGCCGGGGACGGTGGCGATGCGCAGCAGGTCGGGCGAAGCGCCCAGGCGCAACAACTCGGCGGTGCAGGCCGACAGCAGGCCCTCGCAGACGTCGCGGTTGAAGCGGCTCATGACGATGCCGATGCGCAGGCTGTGCGCGTCGAGGTCGTTTTCGATCTCGGTGATGTTGTCGTAACGGGCCATGATGGGGTTCCGAAAGGGTTGAGCCGCGCGGTCGCTCCGGGGCGGGGGGTCAGTCCTGGTCGACGAAGCCGACGATCTCCAGGCCGAAGCCGGTCATGCTGGGGATCTTCTGCGGGCTTGCCATCAGGCGCATCTTGCCGACGTCGAGATCGCGCAGGATCTGCGCGCCGATGCCGAACAGGCGCGGATCCCACCGGCTCGGCCGGGGGCTGCCGCCCTCGAGCGCCGTCAACAGTTCCTTGCCGGTCTGCGGCCGGTACAGCAGCACCACCACGCCCTGCTCGGCCGCCGCGATGCGCGCCAGCGCGTCGTTGATCGGGAAGCTGTGGCGGCCGCTCTCGGCGTCGAGGAAGTCGACGACCGAGATCGGCTCGTGCACCCGCACCAGGGTCTCGCGGTCGGGGCGGATCTGGCCATGAGTGAGCGCGAAGTGGATGTCGCCCGAGGTCTTGTCCTCGAAGGCGGCGAGGCGGAAGCGCCCCGTCGGCATGTCGACGATCTTCTCGCTGACGCGCTCGACCAGGCGCTCGTTGGCCGAGCGGTACTCGATGAGGTCGCGGATCGCGCCGATCTTGAGGCCGTGCTCGCGGGCGAAGGGCACGAGATCGGGCAGGCGCGCCATCGTGCCGTCGTCCTTGAGGATCTCGCAGATCACCGCGGCCGGTTCGAGATCGGCGAGCATCGCCAGGTCGCAGCCCGCCTCGGTGTGGCCGGCGCGGATCAGCACGCCGCCGTTCTGCGCCATCAGCGGGAAGATGTGGCCGGGCTGGACGATGTCCTCGGGCCGGGCGTGGCGGCCGACGGCGGCGCGCACGGTGCGGGCCCGGTCCTGCGCCGAGATGCCGGTGGTGACGCCCTCGGCGGCCTCGATCGAGGTCGTGAACGCGGTGCCGTGCGGCGAGCGGTTGTTGCGCACCATCAGTTCGAGGCCGAGCTGGCGGCAGCGCGCCTCGGTCAGCGTCAGGCAGATCAGTCCGCGACCGTGCTTGGCCATGAAGTTGATCGCCTCGGGCGTGACGTGCTCCGCGGCGAGCACGAGGTCGCCCTCGTTCTCGCGGTCCTCCTCGTCGACCAGCACCACCATGCGGCCGGCGCGGATGTCCTCGACGATTTCGGTGATCGGGGCGAGCGCGGTCATTGCGGGGCCTCCTCGCGCCAGGCGAGCATGCGCTCGACGTAGCGGGCGATCAGGTCGATCTCGAGATTGACGCGGCTGCCCGTCTCCAGGTGCTTGAGATTGGTCGCTGCGACGGTGTGCGGGATCAGGTTGATCGAAAAATCGGTTCCGACGACGCGATTGACCGTGAGGCTCACGCCGTTCACCGTCACCGAGCCCTTGCGCGCGATGTAGCCGGCGAGTGCGGCCGGGGCGCGCACCACCAGCTCGTGGCTCTCTCCGACCGGGGCGAAGCGCAGCACTTCGCCAACCCCGTCGACGTGACCGGTGACGAGGTGGCCGCCGAGCCGGTCGGCGAGCCGCAGCGCCTTCTCGAGATTGACTTCGGCGCCCACGCGGTCCAGCCCGGTGGTGCAGTCGAGCGTCTCGCGCGAGACGTCGAACGAGGCGCGCGCGCCGTCGAGCGCGACCACGGTGAGGCAGACGCCGCTGTTGGCGATGCTGTCGCCGATCTGCACGTCCGACAGGTCGAGCCCGGCGGTGTCGACGGTCAGTCGCACGCCGGCTTCGAGCGGCGCGATGGCTTCGATACGGCCGCAGGCGGCCACGATTCCGGAAAACATCGGGGGAGGGCTGTTCGAGGAGGAAAGGCGCAATTGTAGGGCAAAAGCGCGCCGATCGCCGATTCCGACTAGCGCAGTGCCGTGTCGAGGATCTCGCCGAACGGGCCGGCGCGCATGAAGCCGACGACGCGCAGACCCTCGACCTCGCGGCCCTGGGGGTCGAAGAAGATGATGCCGGGCGGGCCGAACAGGTTGAAACGGGCGAGCAGTGCCTTGTCGTCGTCGTTGTTCGCGGTGACGTCGGCCTTGAGCAGCAGCATCTGCGACATGCGCGCGGCCACCTGCGGGTTGGCGAAGGTGAAGCGCTCCATCTCCTTGCACGACACGCACCAGTCGGCGTAGAAGTCGAGCATCACCGGGCGGTCGGCCGCGGCGAGCCGGACGTCGAGTTCGGAGACCGAGGCGACGCGCTCGAAGCGCGGCTGCGTGACGGCCGGCGCCGCCCCTTCCGAGCGCAGCACCGCGAGCGGCTGCAGCGGGTCGCGCGAGCCGGCGAGCGCACCGATCAGCATCGCGCTGCCGGCGAGCAGCATCACCACGCCGGCGCCCTTCCAGAAGCGCTGCCAGCCCTTCGCGTGCGGTGGCAGCGGGTCGAGCGCATGCAGGAAGATGCCGGAGAAGACCAGCAGCACGGCCCAGGCCAGCATCACCGCGGCGGCCGGAATCACCGGCGTCACCAGCCACACCGCGACGCCCAGCAGCATCACGCCGAAGGCGCGCTTGACCCCTTCCATCCACGGGCCGACGCGCGGCAGGATCGAGCGGGTGGCGACCCCCACCGCGATCAGCGGCGCGCCCATGCCCAGTGCCATCATGAAGAGCGCGGCGCCGCCGAGCGCAGCGTCGCCGGTCTGCGCGATGTAGAGCAGCGCGCCGGCAAGCGGCGCGGCAACGCACGGCCCGACGATGATCGCGGAGAGCACCCCCATCATCGCGATGCCGCCCAGGCTGCCCTTCCTCTGGTGGTTGGCGGTCTCCGACAGGCGGCTTTGAAGCGCCGAGGGCATCTGCAGCTCGTAGAAGCCGAACATCGACAGCGACAGCAGTACGAACAGGAAGGCGAAGCCGCCGAGCACCCAGACGTTTTGCATCGCCGCCGCCAGCATGGTGCCGGAGAGCCCCGCCGCGACCCCGGCGAGCGCATAGGTGACCGCCATGCCGAGCACGTAGACCGAGGACAGCACGAAGGCGCGCATCTTCGAGATGTGCTCGCCGTGGCCGACGATGATGCCCGACAGGATCGGGATCATCGGGAAGGTGCAGGGGGTGAAGGCGAGCAGCAGGCCGAAGCCGAAGAAGCTCGCGAGGATGAGAAACAGCCCGGCGTCGGCGAGCAGCGCCGAGATCCGGCCGCTCTCGTCGCCGCCAGTCGGTATCGCACTGCCGCCGCCCGGGCTGCCGCCGGCGATCGCGCGGTCGATCAGCCCGGTTGCGGCCGGCAGGCCGGCGAGCTGGATCGTCGCGGTCTGCGCGATCGGCGGATAGCAGATGCCGCCGTCCCAGCAGCCCTGGCTGCGCGCGGTGAGCACGAACTCGGAGACGCCCTCGGCAGCCGCGACCGGGATCAGGATCGCGACCTCGCCGCGATGCACGATAGTCTCGCCGAAGAACTCGTCCTTGTAGGGCTTGCCGGGCGGGAGGAGCGGCGTGCCGAGGGTGACGCCCGCCGGCTCGGCCGTGAAGCCGAACTTCTCGCCGTAGAGGTAGTAGGCGCGGCGGACCTGGTAGCGCACCTCGACGGTCTCGGCATCGAGTGCGCGCGCCGAGAAGACGAAGGCCTTCTCCTGCTCGATCGGATCGGCGAGCGCCGCCGTCGGGGCGAAGAGTGCAAGGAGGAAGACGAATGGGGCGAGCAGGGCGAGGAGGCGGCGCATGGAGGAGGGGGTCAGGGACAGTCGGCGGTGAAATCGGGCAGAAGCGTCTGTGGCACGGTGGGATCGGAATGGTCCATGCGGGTGCCCGCCCGGGCCTACGGGGCGGGCGGCGCGCATTCTTCGGCCACCCACGCGACATAGGCCGGCAGGCCCCGCACTACAGGGACCGCGACGACCTCCGGAAGTTCGTAGGGGTGGCGCTCGCGGATCGCGGCTTCCAGCGCGGCGTAGCGTCCGTACGTGGTCTTGATCGCGACCGGCACCTCGGCGGCGTCCTCGATCGCGCCCTGCCAGCGATACACCGAGCGACACGGCGCGAGGACGTTCACGCAGGCGGCGAGGCGCGCCTCGACGAGGTGCGCGGCCAGCGCATGCGCGGCGTCCGCGTCCGGCAGGTTGGTCAGGACGACGAGGACGTCGGAAGGGGCGGAAGGCTCGACCATGATCGCTTACTTTAGCAGGCGCCGGCGGGTCATTGCCAGCGCGAGCCAGGCCGCCACGACGAGGTATCCGGCGAGTACCGCGAGGTGCCGCAGCGCCGCTTCGGGCAGTTCGCCGAACAGGAGCGGACGTGCGAGCTGCACCGCGTGGGCGAGGGGCAGCGCCTCGGCGAGCAGGCGCAGCGCCGCGGGCAGTTGCTCCATCGGGAAGAACACGCCCGAGATCAGCGTCATCGGCGTCACGAACAGCGTGAAGTAGTACATGAAGAAGTCGAAGCTCGGCGCGAGCGCGGTGATCACCAGCCCCAGCGCGGCGAAGGTGAGGCCGGTGAGCGCGATCAGCGGCAACACCCACAGCGCATAGCGCGCCTCGGCGAAGCCGAAGGCGATGACCACCAGCAGGATGGCACTGCCGGCCAGCGTCGCCTTGGAGGCCGCCCAGGCGAGTTCGCCGAACACGATATCGTCGAGCTCGACCGGGGCGTTGAGGATGGCGTCCCAGGTGCGCTGCACCTGCATGCGCGAGAAGCTCGAGTAGAGCGCCTCGAAGGAGGCGCTGTTCATCGTCGAAAAGCACACCATTCCCGCGGCGAGAAAGGCGATGTAGGACACGCCGCCGACCTCCGGCACCAGCATGCCGAGGCCGAAGCCCAGCCCGAACAGGTAGATCATCGGATCGGCGAGGTTGCCGAGCACCGAGGGCACGGCGAGCTTGCGCCAGACCAGGAAGTTGCGCCGCCATACCGGCACGAAGCGTAGCGACGGGCGGGGCAGGAGCCAGAGCACGGATCGCATGGCCGTCAGTCGCGCAGCTCGCGCCCGGTGAGCTTGAGGAACACGTCCTCGAGATCGGCGGGGCGGTGCAGGTAGCGCAGTCCGGGCTGCTGCGCGAGGTGGGCGAGCAGGGGCGCGGCGTCCTCGACGTAGCAGAACGCGGTCTCGCCGCTCACCTCGTGGCGGCGGGCGTAACGTGAGGCGTGCGCGGCGGCCCATGCCGGCGTGCCGTGGCCGGCGTCGCCATCGCCCCAGTCGCCGAAGACTTCGACCACCTGCGGCTCGATGTGGCGCGCGATCAACTCGCGCGGGCTGCCCTCGGTGAGGATGCGGCCGGCATCGAGGATGGCGACGCGGTCCGCCAGGCGCTCGGCCTCGTCCATGAAGTGCGTCGTCAGCAGCACCGTCGTGCCGGCCCGGATCAACTGCTTGAGGCGCTCCCAGATCAGGTGGCGGGCTTGCGGGTCGAGGCCGGTGGTGGGCTCGTCGAGCACCAGCAAGTCGGGCCGGTTCACCAGCGCGCGGGCGAGGGTGAGGCGGCGTTTCATGCCCCCCGAAAGCGTCTGGATCCGGTCGTCGCGCCGGCCCTCCAGCCCGGCGAAGGCAAGCAATTCGGGGATGCGCGCGGCGATCTCGGCGTCGCGCAGCCCGAAGTAGCGGCCATAGACCAGGAGGTTCTCGGCGCAGGTGAAATCCGGGTCGAGGTTGTCGATCTGCGGCACGATGCCGACCCGCATGCGGGCCTCGCGGGCGCGCGCCGGCACCGGCAGGCCGGCCAGCCGGATCGTGCCGGAGCTCGGGGCGGAGAGCCCGAGCGCGCAGCGCAGCGTCGTGGTCTTGCCCGCGCCGTTGGGGCCGAGCAGGGTGAAGCACTCGCCGCGGCGCAGTGTGATGTCGACGCCCGCGACGACGACCGCCGCGCCGTAGCGCTTGGTCAGGCCGCGGATCTCCAGCGGCGGTCCATCGGGCGAAGGGGCCTCCCGTTGCGGGGGCATGGCCGCCGTCTGCGGCCGGGCGGCGCTCCCGGGCGCGGCACGCGCCATACGCTCAGCCTGCCGGCGGGGTCGTGTCGGCGAAGCTCGGTCGGGCGAACAGGCGC